>CAVSIA010000008.1:0-118181 GCA_963727575.1 uncultured Alphaproteobacteria bacterium | reverse complement strand
AGGGGAAAACATCTTTACCCTGTCGTCTGAGGACAAGGCCAGGCTGACGAAACAGATGCGGCCGCTGTGGGACGACTGGGTCAAGAAAGCCGATGCCAAGGGGATGCCGGGCAAACAGATCCTCGACGAGGCCGAGCGCCTGCTGAACCTCTATGATCAGAACTAGCTCAGTTGCGATAGAAGACGGGCGAGTATCCGCGTTTTTCGATGCGTTCGCGAAAGTCATTCACCGCGCCATCTGCTGGCCGAGCCGCGCCGCTTTGCTCGTTGGCGGTGCAGCCCTCGTCGTGATGGTCGGACTCACGGTCGCCGACGTCGTACTCCGCAATTTGTTCGCGATTGTCGTGCCGGGCGCCATGGAGATCATCGGCCTCCTGACGATTCTCGTCGCGCTGTCGACACTGAGCATCGTGGAAATCGAGCGAAGTCACATTCGTGTCGACCTGGTTCTCAGGGCCATGCCCGAGTTCGTCCGTATTCCGATGACGGCCGGAGGGCTGCTGCTCACCTTCGCGATGATGATCGTCACCGGCGCGCAGATCCTGAAGCAGGCAATCTACCTCAAGGATAACGAGATCGTCACCGGCCTGCTCGGCGTACCCGAATGGCCTTTCGTGCTCGCTGCGACGGTCTTCGTTGTGCTGTTCGCTCTTGCTCTGCTGGCCAATTTCGCCGAAGCGCTGGGCGCGGTCGCACGATCCCGCGATATCCGGTCCGTCCTCATTATTTCGGCGTGGGCGGCAGCGGTCGCCGCGATTTTTTTTCTCTCCTTCTACCCGGAAGACCTGCCGTTCACGCTGTCGCGCGAGATACGCGGCATCCTGTGCATCAGCCTGTGTTTCGTCCTTATCTTTCTTGGTGTCCATGTCGCCGCGGCGATGGCGGTTACCGCTCTGATCGGCATCAGCCTGCTGGTCGGCGCGTCAGCGAGCCTGACCAGCCTTGGAACGACGACGATCGATGTCGTCAGCGATCAGACCTGGAGCGTCGTGCCGCTATTCACCTGGATGGGGCTGATTGTCGTCGCCTCGGGCTTTGCCGAAGACCTCTATCGCGCGGCCTATCGCTGGATAGGCCACTTGCCCGGCGGACTTGCGTCGGCGAGCACGGTTGCCTGCGCGGGCCTGTCGTCGATCGTGGGAGACACGCTCTCCGGGGTCTACAGTATGGGGGCGATCGCGCTGCCCCAGATGCGGGCCTATGGCTATGACATGAAGCTTGCCACCGGATCGATCGCCTGCGCTGCCACGATCGGCGTGATGATCCCACCGAGCATCGCCTTCATCGTCTACGGCATGATCACGCAGGTCTCGATCGGCAAGCTGTTCATCGCCGGCATTTTGCCCGGGATCCTGTTCGCGGCGATCCTGATCGGGCTGATCACCGTGCGGGCCGCCCTCAATCCGGCGCTGGCCCCACGGGGCGAAGTCAGCAGTTGGCGGGATCGCCTGGCGTCGAGCGCCGGAACATGGCCCGTTCTGCTGCTGATGCTGCTTGTCCTCGGCGGCATCTATACCGGCTTCGTCACGACGAACGAGGCCGGCGGACTCGGCGTCTTCGGCGCGCTGCTGATTTCGTTGCTGACGGGCCGCTTCACGTGGGCGGCATTTCGGCAATCGATCGCGCAAGCCCTGCGCCTGTCCGCTGGCATCATCGTCATTTTCATGTTCGCGACCGCCTTCAGCCGGTTTATCGCAATCAGCGGACTAACCCAGCAGCTTGCCGATCTGGTCGTCGGACTCCATCTCGGCAAATATCAGCTGATTGGCGCCATTCTCCTGTTCTACGTGTTGATCGGCATGTTCATGAATGCCTTGCCGGCGCTGGTCCTGACCGTTCCCCTGTTCTTTCCGATCGCCATGAACGCCGGCTTCGATCCCGTTTGGTTCGGAGTGATCGTGGTCATCATGGTTGAGCTTGGCGTGGTCACGCCGCCCATCGGGGTCAACGTCTTCGCCATAGCGACGATCGCCAAGGACGTGTCCGATGTACGACATCTTCCGCGGCGTTTTTCCGTTCTGGATCGCCTTCGTGGTTCTGATCGGGCTGATCGTACTGTTCCCGCAGATCAGCCTCTTCCTGCCCTCGCTGATGTGACGCTGTCCATGAAAGTTGCCGGAACACGAGGGACGGAGAGGTCGTGCGGGCAGTCGGTAAGCGGCTCGACGGCTGATTGTGTCATCGAACGCCAGGCTCTGACTTGAGCGCTGCTACCAAGATGCGGGCAGATCACATTCGCAACGCAGATTGACGCCGCTGCGAGCGGGGCTTAGTCTCAAGCTGGTATAATAGGTGTGCCAGCATGCCAGTTGTCGCGATCAAACGGCGGAAGCTCTACGAAGAGGTCGTGGACCATCTGGAGCGCATGATCCGCGATGGCGAATTTGCCGAGAGTGGCCGGCTTCCCTCAGAGCGCGAGCTGATGCGGCTGTTTGGCGTTGGCCGTCCGGCCATCCGCGAAGCCTTGTTTCACCTACGGAAGATGGGGCTGATCGAGATCCGCTCCGGCGAGCGGGCTCGCCTCACCCAGCCGACCCCGGAATTCGTCATCGACAGCCTGGCCGGCACCGCGCGGCACATGATCAGCGCCCCGGACGGAGTGCAAAATTTCCAGAATGCCCGGCTGTTTTTCGAGGTCGGCCTGGCGCGTCATGCTGCGCTCAAGGCGACCGAGGAGGATCTCGCCAGTCTCGAAGAGGCGCTGGAAGTCAATCGCCAATCGATCGGCGATCTCAAGCGCTTCGTCCAGACTGACGTGGCCTTTCACTACGAACTCGCGCTTGTGCCGCGCAATCCGATCTTTACTGCGATCCACACGGCGCTTTCCGAATGGCTCCAAGAGCAGCGCCGGACAACGCTGGCGCCAGGCCAGGATGTCCGCGCCTATCAGGCGCATCGCGCGATCTACGAAGCGGTTGCCGCGCGCGACCCCGATCGCGCCGAGGCGGCCATGCGCGCGCACCTAGAATATGTCGCGCGCCGCTACAATGACGTTGTGGAGGGACGCGCATGAGCGGACTGGCGATCATCGTCGAGTTTCGCCTGCAGCCGGGCACGCGCTCTGAATTCCGTCGTCTGATCGCCAAGAATGCCCGCATTTCGGCCCAGACCGAGCCGGGCTGCCGGCGCTTCGATGTTCTCGAGCCGAATGATCACCCCGACCGCGTCTGGCTCTATGAGATCTACAATGATGAGGCCGCCTTTGAGGCCCACATGGGGTCGGCCCATTTCGCCGAGTTCGATGCGAAAAGCGCGTCTTTGATCATCGATAAATCTGTCATCCGCTGCAACCTCGTTTGCGAAGGCGGTGCAGCGGCAAGCTAGCGTTGAGTGACCGGACGCCGCCGAAGAGCGGTGCCGAAGCAGTGGAGGAAAGCATGGAGACCCAGGGCCTAAAAGCCATGGCGCGGACCAGGGCGGCCAAGCTCGGCACGTTCATTGTCGAGTTTGCAACGCCTGGCATCGGGCACATTCTGAAATCCGCTGGCTGCGATTTCGTGCTGTTCGATACGGAGCATTCCGGATTCGGCTTCGAGACCATCAAGAACGCCGTGCGCTATTTCGAGGCGGCGGCGCTTCCGGCGATCGTCCGTGTACCCTCGCGGGAATATCACCACATCGCGCGGGCGCTGGATATGGGCGCGGAAGGCATCATGCTGCCGATGGTCGGCAATGTCGACGAGGTCCGGCACATCATCAATTCGATGAAGTACACTCCCGCCGGCAAGCGCGGTGTTGCACTCCAGGTCGCCCATGACCGATACCGCGCCGGGCCGACGGCGGACAAGCTGGCGGCAGCCAACGAGCGCACCACGCTCTTCTGCCAGATCGAGACTGCCGAGGGTGTCGAAAACGCCGATGCGATCGCGTCCATTGACGGAGTCGACTGTTTGTGGGTCGGTCATTTCGACCTGTCCTCCTCCCTCGGAATTCCCGGGGAGTTCGACCATCCGAAATTCCTCGGTGCCATCAAGAAGGTCGTCGCAGCGACGAAGAAACACAACAAGGCGCTGGGCCGCCTGGTGCCGACCACTCAGCTCGGCATCGATCTCTACAAACAGGGCTTCGATTTCTGCTGCTACTCCGGCGACGTCTGGATCCTGCATCAGGCACTCGAAGAAGCGATCGGCAAGTTGCGCGCCGGCTGCAAGCCGAAATAGGGGGGCGGCATGGCAGACAAATTCCGTGTCGCGCTGTCCGGAGACTTCAGGAAAGCCGACGGCTCGCCCACCTATCCGGATTTCGACTTGAAGCCGCTCCAGAGCGCGCCGGGCGTCGAAATGGAATTCATCGAGTCGGCCAATCCGATTCGCGGCGACCAGCTTGAGGATTTCGACGCGCTCATTCTGCTCATCCACCGCTTCGGGCCGGAGAGCATACCCAAGAGCGGGCGGCTCGGTGTCGTCGCCCGCTTCGGCGTCGGCTATGACACAGTCAATGTCGACGCCTGCACCCAGGCTGGTATTGCGCTTGTCATCACGCCGGACGGCGTGCGTCGCCCGGTTGCGGTGTCGATCATCACCTTGATGCTTGCATTGACCGGTAAGCTAATGGTGAAGGACCGGCTGACCCGCGAGGCGGCGGCAGGGTTCGCCAAGCGCGGCGATCACATGGGCATCGGCCTTGTCGGGCGAACGCTCGGCTCGCTCGGCATCGGCAATATCGGCGCGGAAATGTTCCGCATGGCCAAGCCCTTCGACATGCGGTTCATCGCCTGTGATCCGTATGCGGACAAAAACGCTGCTGCCGAACTTGGTATCGAGCTGGTTGGCCTGGAAGAACTGTTCCGGCGCTCCGATGTCCTGTCGGTGAGTGTGCCGCTGTCGCCCGAGACGCATCACATCGTCAACGCCGAGCGCATCGCGCTGATGAAGCCGACGGCCTATCTCATCAATACCGCGCGTGGACCAATCGTCGACCAGCCAGCGCTGACCAAAGCGCTTCAGGAGCACACAATTGCAGGCGCCGGGCTCGATGTGTTGGAGCAGGAACCGCCAGACCCGAACGACCCGATCCTGAAGCTCGACAATGTGATCCTCGCCCCGCACGCATTGTGCTGGACGGATCAGTGCTTTGCCGGCAACGGCGCGGCGGATGTAGCGGCCGTGCTCGATGTACAGCGCGGGCGCGTGCCGCGCGGTCTGCTCAATCGCGCGGTGCTCGAAAGCGAAATCTGGAAAAATCGGCTCGCTGAGAACGCCCGGCGCTTTGGAGGTTAGCAGGCAGCGATATCAAACCGGCTCACAGAACCGGAAAAGACTTGGCAAGGGAGGAATAATAAAATGGACGATCGCCAAAGACGTGATTTCGAAGCCGGTCTCGCGGCCGATGTCGATGCCTGGCTTCAGGGTAAGCCGACGCGCCGGGAATTCATCAAGCGTTTCGGTCAGCTCACGGGCATGATTGCGCTGTCAGGCGGCGCGATGGCGCCTCTCAGCAAATGGGCGCTCGCCGCCGCTGCCGTCGACCTTGCCGATCCGATCGAAGCCGCTCGGCAAAGCCCAGGCCGCCGCGATGAAAGCCTCGACCGAAGGCCCCGCCGATGGCTCCGCATACAGAGCGGTTCAGGCGGCGAAGAAATACAAGGGCGTAACGCTCAGCATGACCTACGAGGCCGGACTGCAGGCGCTCGACCCTCGCAATTTCTCCGGCCCGGTCTGGGAACAGCTCACCGGCATCAAGACCGATGTCGTCGAGCTGTCGCACCCCGATCAGTATTCCAAGCCCGTCGCCGAGCACATCGCCGGCTCGGGCGCCTACGACATCCTCGACATCGAGCCGGCCTGGACGCCGTCCCTCGCCGATGGCGGCGTCATCGCACCGCTCGACGACTACATCGCCAAATATCTGAACACGGCCGACCTGGAGGACTACCACCCGCTGTATAAGGCCCTGCCCACCTATAAGGGCAAGATCTGGGGCTTCTTCGACGACGGCGACATGTTCGCCCTCTACTACCGCAAGGATATCTTCGAAGACCCGAAGCTGAAGGAGGGCTACCAGAAGAAGTTCGGCAAGGCGCTGGAAGTGCCGAAGACCTGGGAAGACTACGCGCAGGTCGCGCAGTTCATCACCGACAACATGGCGCCGAACGTCTATGGCGCGGGTCACTTCCGCAAGGCAGGCAGCCCCGGCAACCAGTACGACTTCCTGCAGCAGTTCCGCGCCAATCGCGGCGAGTTCTTTGACGGCTCCATGAAGGCGCAGCTTGCCTCGGAAGCGGGCGTCAAGACGCTGAACAACATGCTCGCGGCCAACAAGGCCTCGATTCCCGGCAATAACGAGCTCGACGCCGTGTCGCTCTGGGCCGCGTGGCTGCAGGGCAAGGTGGCGATGATCTACTCCTGGCCGCCCACCGGCCGCATGACCGCCGGCTATTCGCAGAGCGACAAGGCGATCAACTTCATCCCGCAATCGACGATCGTTGAAAAGGTCGGCTATGCGGTGGTGCCCGGCAATCCGGAGCACGCGACCGGCTACAACAAGGCGCTCGCCGCCGATAGCGCCAATCTGGATGCGGCCTATCTTTTCATGCAATGGGCCGTCTCGCCGCCGGTCTCGCTCGCCCGCGTCATGCTGCCCTACTCGTTGCGTGACCCGTACCGGCTGTCGCACTTCAAGTCGGACCTCTATGGCGCGCTGTTCCCGAGCGCGAAGGACTATCTGCGCAATCTCAACAATTCGGCCAATGTCGGGCTGCTGGATATGATCATGCCGGGGTGGCAGGACTATGCGCTATCGATAGACCGCATGTGCACCTCGGTTTGGGCTGGCGCTGATCCGAAGGCCGCGCTGACGACAGCGGCTGCGGAATGGGATGCCGTGACCCAGCGCCTCGGCGTCGATTCGCAGAAGGCGTTCTTCGAGGAATACAAAAAGCTCCCCGGCTCCTCCGCCGACCATACGGTCGAGAAGATGGGCATGGCCGTGAAGCTGGATTGAGCCGCAAAATGGGCGCGACAGTCAAAGCGCAGACGATCCAAAACTTCGTCGCCCCGGCTATCGAGCCGGGGCCTGCTCGCCCCGCAATCCGGCGCAATGCTTGCCGGTATGCGAGTGGATCCCGGCTCGGTCTGACGGCCGTCCGGGACGACACCCCAGGTGCGGCACTCGCTTTGCGCTGAGGCCGCATTTTAGGAAAGATTACGGCCTGGGGTCAGCGCGAGGGATCGATTCATCAGGTGGTTCGGATGGCGGTGACTACGGAGAGTATAGGCACAGTGGCTGGTGTCGCGCCCGTATCGCGCCGTTCCGCCCTGTCCGAATGGAGCGACCGCAATTTCAAGTATCTGCTCATCGCGCCGGCCGTCATCCTGATCCTGGCGCTATCCGTCTATCCGCTGCTGTTTTCCGTCTGGGTCGCCTTCGTCAATTACGACTTCCAGATCCCCGGCCACGCCTTTGTCGGCCTGAAGAACTTCGAGCAGGTGATCGGCGATCCCGTCGCGCGGTGGTCGCTGGCCGTCACCGCCATGCTCTCTGCCGCCAATGTCAGCATCGAGTTCATGCTCGGCCTCTTCTTGGCGCTTGCCATGGTGAAGACCTTCCCAGGCCGCGGCCTGATCATGTCGGTTATCATCGTGCCCTTGTTCATCAGCCCGGTGATCGTCGGCCAGATGTGGTCGCTGATCCTGCAGCGGCCGTTCGGGCCGACCAACTACCTGCTGAGCCAGATCGCTGGCCATGACGTCACCATCAGCTGGCTGACGGAAAGCCCCTACGTGTATTTTTCTTTGATCATCGCCGATGTCTGGCAGTGGACGCCGTTCATGTTCGTCATCCTGCTCGCCGGTCTGACCGCCATTCCGCCGAACCTCTACGAAGCGGCCGAGCTCGACGGCGTCAACGACTGGCAGGCGTTCTGGTCGATCACGCTGCCGCATCTCGCGCCGATGATCCTGCTCTCCATCACCTTCCGCCTCCTCAATTCGGTCAAGCTGTTCGACACCATCTTCATCATGACCGGTGGCGGTCCGGGCACGAACACCTATTCGAGCTCGTTCTATCTGTACACGCTCGGCTTCACGCAGTTCCATCTCTCAAACGCAACCGCGGGGGCGTGGATCTTCCTGTTCCTCACCGTGCTGGTCATCACCTTCCTGGTGCGGCGTCTGCTGACAGCGGAGGCGCATTGATGGCCGCGACCTCTTGGCGCCGCCGGCGCCGTCCACCGATCGGCAAGATCATCTTCCTCGGCCTGTTCCTGGCGTTCCTGCTGGCGCCGCTCTACTGGCTCGCCATCACCTCGATCAAACCGAGCGACGACTTCCTCGCCGTGCCGCCGGTCTGGTTCCCCGACAGCCCGACCATCGGCCATTACACGGCGGCCCTCTTCAACTATCGCGGCCTGCAAGGGCTGATCAACAGCCTGATCATCTCGCTCTCGGCGACCGCGCTTTCCGCATTCCTCGGCACGCTGATGGCCTATTCGCTCGCGCGCTTCAACACCGGCGGGCAGCATCTGTCATTCTGGGTGCTGTCGCAGCGCTTCCTGCCGCCGATCGCGATCATCCTGCCGATCTTCCTGATCTATCGTTCCTTCCGCATGACCGACACCCATCTCGGCCTGATCCTCGCCTATACGGTTTTCACGCTGCCGGTCTCGGTGTGGATGATGTACGCCTATTTCCGGCAACTGCCGAAATCGATGGAGGACGCTGCGCTGGTCGATGGTTGCTCACGCTGGCAGGCGTTTTGGAGCGTCGCCGTGCCGCTCGCCATGCCTGGCATTGCAGCGGCCGCGGTCTTCGCCTTTATCGCCTGCTGGACCGAATTCTTCTTCGCGCTGATCCTGACCAGCCGCAACGCCTTCACGCTGCCGACCGTGTTCCGCGCTTTCCTCGGCTTCCAGGGCGCGCAATATGGCGAAGCGAGCGCGCTTGCCATTGTGTCGTTGGTGCCGTCGATCGCGCTCGGCATTCTGGTGCAGCGGCATCTCGTCCGTGGACTGACGCTCGGGGCGGTGCGGGGATGATCAGAGCCTTTGTGATGCGGTACTTGGAAAGCAGATCGAGACGTCGCCCCGGACGAAGCGAAGCGGAAATCCGGGACCCATTCGCATATCAGCAGATACATAGGTCAATTGGACAGATGGATTGGGCCCCGGATCGGGTCCGGGGCGACGACGCTGAGAGTTCAACCCCTTCAGGCGATTTTCTAAAGATCCTCGACGGAAGAGGGAACCGGAGGCGTCGATGGCCAGCGTGAAGATCAAAGGGCTGCACAAGCATTTCGGCGGGGTGCACGCCGTGCGCGGCATCGACCTCGACATCGCCGACGGCGAGTTTGCCGTGCTCGTCGGCCCGTCCGGTTGCGGCAAGAGCACGCTTCTGCGCACCATTGCTGGCCTGGAGGACATCGATGAAGGCGACATCGAGATCGGCGGCGAGGTCGTCAACGAGGTCCGCCCGCGCGACCGCGACGTCGCCATGGTGTTCCAGGACTACGCGCTCTATCCGCATATGACCGCCCGCCGGAATATCGGCTTCGGCCTCAAGGCGCGCAAATTTCCCAAGGGCGAGATCGACAAGCGCGTCGAGCGCGCCGCGCAGATGCTCGGCATCACCCAGCTTCTCGGCCGTTATCCGCGCCAGCTCTCAGGCGGCCAGCGCCAGCGCGTCGCCATCGGCCGCGCTATCGTCCGCAATCCGCAACTGTTCCTGTTCGACGAGCCGCTCTCCAATCTCGACGCCCAGCTTCGCGACGAGATGCGCGGTGAGATCAAGCGTCTGCACCAGGACATTTCCACGACCATGATCTACGTCACCCACGACCAGATCGAGGCGATGACGCTCGCCGACCGCATCGTCCTGATGCGCGACGGGGTGATCGAGCAGCAGGGCGCGCCGCTCGACCTGTTCGAGCGCCCGGCGACACGCTTCGTCGCGGGTTTCCTCGGCTCGCCGCAAATGTGCTTTCTGCCGGGCACGCTGATCCGGGCGGATAGCGGCGATAAGGTCCAGCTTGGCGAAGACGGACCCCTATTGCCGCTACCGCGAAGCCGCAAGCTGAACGGAGCCGGCACCGATACGGCCGTGCTCCTGGGGCTGCGGCCCGAGCATATGATCCGCTCGCAAGGGCACCCGAGCGAAGGCATCTATCGTTACGACGCAACGATTGAGCTGATCCAGCCGACCGGTTCGCGCAGCTATGCCACATTCCGCCTCGGCGGCGAGGCCGTGATGGCTGAGCTGCAGGCTCACGATGTGAGCCGTCCCGGGGAGAAGATTCCGATCGATATCAATCTGACGCGCGCATCGCTTTTCGATGCTGCATCCGAAAAAGCGATTCTGTGAGGAGGACGATATGGCTACGGAGGCTTCGCGGGCGGTCAAGCTGTGCGGCACGGAACAGGTCGATCCGGCAAGCCGGCTTCTGGTGGCAGGGCCTTTGTCGGCCGAGCTTGAGAACGGCCAGCTTCGCTATATCAAGCTGGGCGGCGTGGAGGTTCTTCGCGCCATCGCCTATCTCGTTCGCGATGAGAACTGGGGGACGTTTACCCCGGTCATCGAAAATCTCAATATCGATGAGCACGTCGGCGGATTCACCGTCACCTATCGCGCGACCTGTCAGGATGACAAACGCACCCTCGTCTACGAAGCCAGGATTAATGGCCGCAATGACGGCTCGCTCGCCTTCGAGGTGATCGCCGAGCCCCTGACAGATGTCGAGACCAACCGCACCGGCTTCGTTGTCCTGCATCCGCTGAAGGGCGTCGCCGGCTGCCCGCTGAAGGTGCTCCACGTCGACGGCCGCGAGGAGCTGGCGAAATTCCCCGCACAGATCGATCCGGACTGCCCGTTTGGCGATATCCGCGCTTTGTCCCATGAGGTGACGCCGGGCGTCTGGGCCACATGCACGATGGAAGGCGACACGTTCGAGATGGAGGACCATCGCAACTGGTCCGATGCCTCCTACAAAACCTATGTGCGCCCGCTGGCCCGGCCATGGCCTTATACGCTCCCGAAGGGCGTCAAGGTTGAGCAGGCTGTTCAGCTGAGCATCGCAGGAAGCCCGGTTCCCGCTGCCGCTCCGAGAGACGGCAAGGACGCAGCCGAAATCCGTCTTGGCGAGGAAATTGGAACCATGCCGATGATCGGCATCGGGGTACCCGCCGAAGAGGCGGAGCACGCGCTGCGCTCGGTCGATCGCCTCCGGCAGCTTGGCCCTAAATGGCTGGTCTGTCAGGTCGATCTTCGTCAAGGCCACGGCCGCAAGGAGCTGGACCTCTATCATCGGCTCGGCGCGGAAACCGGCGCCGAGATCGTGCTGGAAATCGTAACCACCGGCGGGATGGACCCCGTTCGCGATCTTAAGCCGGTCGGTGATGCGGTCCGCGCCGCCGGCCTTCAGCCATCGGCCGTCTCCGTCTTTCCCGCCGAGGATATGAAATCCGTCCTCCCGGGCTCATCCTGGCCGACAATGCCGGGCTTTGAAGAGCTTTACGCAGCGGCGCGCGCCGCCTTTCCTGGCGTCAGCCTAGGTGGCGGCATGGCGACCTATTTCACCGAGTTGAACCGGAAACGTCCGCCCTCGGATCTCCTCGACTATGTCACGCATACGACCTGCCCGAATGTCCATGCGCCCGACGATCGGTCCGTCATGGAGACGCTCGAAGCGTTGCCCTATCAGATCCAGTCGAACTCGTGCGTTCATGGGCGGCCAAATGCCCTATCGGATCGGTCCCAGCCAACTTGGCTGCCGAGAGAACCCTTACGGCAAGGCGACGGCACCGAATCCGGACAACGCCCGGATATGCCTCAGCCGCATCGACCCGCGGCAACGCGGACTTTTCAATTGTGCCTGGATGGTCGGTTACGTGGCGGCACTCGCGCGTGGCGGCATTGCGGCTGTCGCACTCGCCGCGCCGACCGGACCATTCGGATACATCTATCGTCGCATGGACTTCAGGCAGCCCCATTTCGACGAACTCGGCCATGGTGCGATCTATCCTGCCTTTCATGTTTTGGCAGGGCTTGCTGCGCTGTCGGGGACGCCGCTCCGGAAGGTCGAGGTCTCCGGCGACGGGGCCATCGATGCGATTGCAACCAGCAGCGGCGGCAAAACCGTGCTTTGGCTTGCCAATCTGACGGGCGGGCCCCGAAGCGTGAAATGTCCGGACGGCACCAGCGCCGTTGCCATTCTCGACGAGCCGGCCTTCGAGCCCGCGACGACCGACCCGCATGCCCTGCAAGCGCTGCAAACCGGCCTCAAGGACCCGTGGCTGGAACTCGACGCCTATGCGGTCGCTCGCTGCGAGATCGGCTGATTTCGGAAAGCCCCGTATCCGGCGGATTGCCGGACGCGCGAGGGCAGAAACGAGGCGTTTTTCATCGGCCCGTCGCTACGCAGGCCGTCGTCGCCGTCCGCCCGATCGTGCGGTTCAACCTCCGGATGTCGTCCCGTTGACCGCTGCCGGCAAGCGGCCGATAAGGCTCAATACAGTCGCCATCAACTCTCCGGCGTCGACCGGTTTGCGCAGCACTTTGCAGCCTGGCCAAAGCAGACTGAGCGTTTCGATCGAGCTGTGGCCGGTGTGAAAGATGAGGGGAATGCCGCAGGCGGTCAGCCTGTCGGCTACGGGGTCTATGTTATCCCGATTGAGCCGGACATCGAGGACAGCGAGTGAGATATTCCCGGTCTCGATGATCGCTTGTGCCGCAGCTATGGTCTGCGCAGGCCCCAGGACCGTCGCGCCAGCGTCCTCGAGCATGGTCTGCAGGTCGAGCGCCACGATCGGCTCGTCTTCAACCACCAATATGCGCGTCCCGCTCAGGTCTGGGGTCATCGAACGCTACTTATACTTGTTACTCAAGATCCTCCAGCGGCAGTTCGATCGTGCAGGTCAGGCCGTCATCCCCGAAGGTCCGGGTGACTTTTGCTCCTGGCAGGCCCTGATCGATGAGATAGCTGCCAAAGCCAAGTTTGCTGTCGCCATTCGGCCTCGGACCACCTGTTTCACGCCAGACCACCTCAAGCATACGCTTGCCGCTATTGGGGGATAACCCCCAGGTCAGGTGCACAGTTCCCCTTTCGGTTGTGAGCACGCCATGTTTCGAGGCATTCGTTGCAAGCTCATGGAACAGAAGACCGAACGGCGTGGCGAGGTGCGCGGGCAGGATCACCGACGGTCCTTCGAACGTCACGCGGTCCTGATCCTCGGAAAACTGGCCGCCGATCTGGTTTCGTACCAGGTCACTGAGTTCGGCTCCGCGCCATTTATGGGTGACGAGAAGATCGTGAGACCGCGACAGGGCATTGAGCCGTCCCTCGAAGGCGGCGAGCGCCACCTTCGGGTTTTTCGTCTGCCGGAATGTCTGGCGTGCCATCGACTGCACGACGGCGAGCGTATTCTTGACGCGGTGCGACAGCTCGCTTAGCAGAAGCTGCTGGGATGTTTCCCAGGCCTTGCTGTCGGTGATGTCCTGAACTGTCGCGACCAGGCGGTCGGCCCGGCGGCCAGCCTCACGGTCGGAAAAAAACGCCTTCCCGTTGGCCCTGATCCAGCACTCGTCGCCGCCATCGTCGGGCAGCAGGCGGAATTCGGCGGTGTAGACGCCGTCGCCGTCCGGGTGCAGCGCCTTTTCGAACGCGGCGCGCGCGGCATCGCGGTCCTCTGAATGAACGCGCGACCAGACCAGCTCCATCGTGACCTGCCCGTCGACAGCCACCCCCCACAAGGCGCGGGCCCGCTTATCCCACCAGCATTCCCCGGTCTTCGTATTGTAGTCGTGAATGCCCAGGTCCGACGCCTCTCGCGCCAGATTCAGGCGCTCCTCGCTGGTACGCAGCGCGTCTTCGGCCTCACGCCGCGTCGTGACATCGACGAAGGTCACCACCACGCCCTCGATCTTATCCTCGGTCGTGCGATAGGGGCGCAACCGTATGAGAAACCAAGCGCCGGCACCAGAGTGGACTTCGCGTTCGACCGGAACCAGCGTCCTGAGAACCTCCTCGGCATCGGCGGGCAATGCGTCATGGTCCAGCCGATGCGTGAAGTCCGTGATCGAACGCCCCTCATCCCCGGCGGTAATGTTGAAGATCTCGGCAACGCGCGGGGTGAACCGCTTGATTTGCAGGCGGGTATCGAGAAACAGCGTGCCGACGTCGGTGGACGCCATCAGATTCAGAAGGTCGTTGTGAGCGCGCGACACGCTCTCCAGCTTTGCCTTCAGCTCGTTGTTCAGCGTCTGCAATTCCTCGTTGTAGGATTGCAGCTCTTCCTTGCTGGTCTCCAACTCCTCCGCCGTCGAGCGATATTCCTCGTTGATCGACTGCAGCTCTTCGTTGGCGGCGCGCAGCTCCTCGTTCGCCGCCTCTTCTTCCTCGTGGCTCGCCTTCAGCCGCGCCCGCGTGGCGGAGAGCTCGTCGTGGAGCTGCTGAATGGTGACATTGAGGCCTTGTCCCTCGGACGCGTCGCCGTCGTCCGTGAGCGGCTTCTCCATCGGGCCGCCTTCGATGAAGATCACCAGCGCCGTGCGAGCCTTGTCGCGAGCCGTTGTGGCTTTGACCTGCATGTAGACGCGTTCCGGCTTGCCGTTGAACTGCACCGGGATCGGCAGGCTGAGGCTCGACCGGCCCTGTTCCAGGGCGCGAAAAAGCGCCGCGCGCAGATCGACGCGAAGCTCCGGCCTGACGAGATCGGTTATGTCCGTGCTCGGCGGACCTGCCGGATGCAGCAGATAGCGTCCGGCGGTTTCGGACAGATGGATGATGTGGTGCCCTTCATCGACGAGAATGCTCGGCGGGGCGAGATCCTCCAGGGCCTGCCGGTGCAGGACGGCTTCGCTTTGGGTGAAGGCCGTCATCGAAGGAGGCTTCGGCCAGTCCGGAAGACGTGGCGCAGCCGTCACGCGCGGCAATGACGTCAGCTTGTCGCCGGTGCGCTCAAGGGACTTGTAGATCCGCGCCTCGCGTTCGATCGGGCGGAACAGCCCCGGCGGACTCTCGGCGCTTTCCGACGCGCCCAGGAACAGGTAACCGCCCGGCAGCAAGGCATAGTTCAGCGTGCTGATTACCTGTTGCTGGAGATTCCGGTCGAGATAGATGAGCAGGTTGCGGCAGGTAACCAGATCGAGCCGCGAGAAGGGCGCGTCCTTCAGAAGGCTGTGGGTCGCAAAGACCACGATATCGCGTAGATCGCGCTTGACCCGGTAATGCTGGGCTTCCTTGACGAAAAACCTCCGGAGCCTTGCCTCGGAAATATCGGCTTCGATGGCGATTGGGTAACAGCCTTCCCTTGCCGTCGCGAGCGCGGAGATATCGAGGTCGGAGGCGAAAACCTGCACCTCGGCGGGCCACTCGCGTCGCGCCGCCTCCTCGAGCAGGAGCATCGCGATCGAATAGGCCTCTTCGCCCGTCGCGCAGCCCGCACACCAGACGCGCACGCTATCGCGGGCATCCTTGTCGTCGAACAGGCGCGGGATGACCTCTCCCGCCAGAAGATCGAAAGCGGCGGGATCCCGGAAAAAGGTCGTCACGGAAATCAGCAGGTCGGACAACAGCGCCTGCGACTCTTCCGGGCTTTCGCGCGCATAGGTGAAATAGTCGGCAAGCTGCTCCTTGCGCGCAAGCTGCATCCGGCGTGCGATCCGGCGCATCACCGTCGATCGCTTATACTGCGCAAAGTCATGGCCCGTGCGGGCGCGAACAAGCCCAAGGATGCGCCGGACGAAATCGTCTTCGGTCTCGTCGTCCGCCTCCAAAAGCCTTTTGCCGCGGATCAGCTCGACCAGTTGATCGGCCAGTTGCGGCAGCGGCAGCACGATGTCCGCAATGCCGGTCGCGATCGCGCTGCGCGGCATCGAGGAATATTCGGCGTCGAGCGGGTCCTGCACCAGCACGATGCCGCCGCCCTCCTTCACCGCCTTCGCCCCAACGGAGCCATCGGTCCCGGCGCCGGTCAGGACCACCGCGAACCCATCGCCGCGTTGTTCGGCAATCGAACGGAAGAAAAAGTCGATCGGCGCCCGCCGGCCGCGCGGCTCGGTAAATTCGAAGGTCGTGATCTCGTGATCGGTGATCTGTAGCTGGCGATTAGGGGGAATGACGAAGATTTGGTTCGGTTGTAGCTTGACGCTGCCTTCCACGGTCACCGTCGGCATTGGCGAATGCGCCGCGATGATCTCTGCGAGGCGGCTTTCGTGGTCGGGCGCCAGATGCACGATGACAACGAAAGAGGCGCCGGTATCCTTCGGAATCCGGTCGAAAAGCTGCTGTAGCGCCTTGATCCCTCCAGCCGATGCGCCAATGGCAACGACTGGAAAGCGATGTTGGCCATTCGTGTTCGGCATCGCAAAATGTTCGATTACTGAGAGTTCACCGGATGAAGGTACCGGTTCGACACCCATCAAAAGGCTAATGAATTTAGCCGTAGAAGGTGAGGATAGCTGTCCCTAATGAAGGCTCATCCATTGGAATCTCATAGCATCATTCGGAAAAATCCTGTGCAAAAAAAGACACATTAGGCGACTCAGCTCATCGATTTGCGAACTCTGCCTGCGCGCGGACTCGCAGCTTAGGAGCGTTCACGCAAAGGGACTAGAAAACCGATCGACAGCGCTTGGTTAGACGAGACTGCGGTATTCCTCTTCTGGCCTGCCGTAGACTCGCGCCTACAGCGTCCGCAAATCCTCCAGCTTGCGCTTTTGCCGACCTTCGGCATCGAAGTTCGCGGGCGCGAGCCAAGCTGTGAAGGCGCCTGCCAACCTTGGCCACTCGGCGTCGATGATCGAGAACCAGGCCGTGTCGCGATTCATGCCTTTGACCACCATGTGCTGACGAAAAACGCCTTCGAAGGTGAAACCGAAGCGTAACGCCGCCTTTTTCGACGGCCCGTTCAGATCGTCGCATTTCCACTCGAAGCGCCGATAGCCGAGCGCGTCGAAGACATAGCTGGCGAACAGTTGAAGGGCTTCGGTCGCCACGCGCGTGCGGGCGATTGCAGGTCCCCATAGGATATTGCCGATCTCAATGACGCCGTGGGCGGGGTCGATACGCATCAGCGACTGACGGCCTTCGGCCCGCCCGGTCGCCCGGTCGATCACTGCGAAGAACAGCGGATCGTCCGACGACGATGCCCGATCGAGCCATGGCGAGAAGGACGCCGCATCGGCCGGCGGCGCGTCGAAAAGATAACGGAACCGATCGCTTGCCCCGGCTTCGAAAGCCGAGGCGAGGAGACCTTGCCCATGTCGCTCGGGGTCAAGGGGCTCGAGCCTTGCGTAGCGTCCCTCGAGCACGACGCGTTCCGGGCGCGGCACGCCGCTCCAATGCGATAAATCCGCCATCGGCTCCAGATACCTTTCACATGCAGGGCAGGCCGTCGCCGACACTGAGCCGCGCCTGCTATCACCTCGGTTGACCGGACACTATGCGATAGGAGCAAGGTGAACAAACGGATTGCCGACCCGGGGATGCGGCTTTGAACGGCGCCAGGCAGGACAACGCTACGCGCCTATTCGGGGATCGAGGACGACACGTCGCGATCCCCTGGCCGGGCACTTTCCGCGAGCCCGTTGATGACGCCGGCGCGATCCGCGGCGCTGCGATTCTGGCTCATCTTGCGTTTCCCCTCGATTCGCGAAATCGGCAAGCGCAAGCCGACGATGCCCCGAAGTTGCGCCCTTACGAAGTCCGCCGGAGCATCCGACACCGCCCAGGGATCGGCGCGACCCCGCTCGTTAAGGTTTGTCAGCGTCGTGACGACGGCAAGAAGCCGGTCAGGCTCGTCGAAGAACTCGGCATTGCCATAAGCATGGACCGTTGCGTAGTTCCACGTCGGAACCACCTTGCCGGTTTCCCCCTTGGTCGCGTACCAGGACGGTGTCACATAGGCATCGGGCCCCATGAAGATCGCCATGGCTTCGCCGATGGGCGGCTGCTGCCACTGAGAATTTGCGCGGGCCAAGTGCCCGTACAGCACACCATGAGCGTCCTCGTCCTCGACCAGGAAGAGCGGCAGTGGCGAGGAAACCAATCCTTCGCTCGTCATCGTTACAAGGTTCGCCAGAGGTGCTGCGCGGATCGTTCCATGGAGGCTGGCCCGTTCGTGATCCCGAAATGCTGGTGGTACATACATAGCACCGCTCCGTGTTATCGGCGCATCATGGCGCAAACCGGCCCATGAGAAAGATCCAGTTCCACGATTTTCGAGGGACCAATCGGATGTCTGAGATCTGCCAATTAGGCAAGACTGTTCAGCGCCTCTCTACCGGTGTCGGAGGAGGACTCGATCCGCGGCCGGGTCCGTCTTGACCGTCCGCAATCGGATCAAGCACTAAATCGCTGCCGCGATATTTGCGGCGGCCGGTCCCCGTGATCGCCCGGACGCGCTAAGTGGGCTGACAATCGTGGAACTCCGGTTCTGAGATTGAGGTGTCAACCTCGATCCGAACAGGAGTTTTTTATGAGTACGGATACGATCAGCCTACTGCGTCTACGCATGATCGATGACATGACCGGGCGTCATCTGGGCCCACATACGCAGCAAGGCTACATCAGAAGCTGCAAGCGGTTCGCCGCGTTCCTCAAGCACTCGCCCGAGACGGCGACCGCAGACGATATCCGCCGGTTTCAGCTGGATCTGGCCGAGAGCGGCATCAGCATCGGCAACCGCAACGGCATCGTGACGGGCGTGAAGTTCCTCTTCCGCGTGACGCTGCGCCGGCATGAGCTGGCCGCTGAGTTCTATTCGGTTCGAGATCCTCGCAAGATCGCCTTGGTGATGAGCCCGGATGAGGTCGAGCGCCTCCTGGCCGCAGCCAAAACGCTGAGGCTGCAGGCGATGCTCTCGCTGGCCTACGGCTGCGGGCTCAGGATCGGTGAGGTCGTCCGGCTGAAGGCGCGCGACATCGACAGTGCCCAGGACATTATCCGCATCGTCCAGTCCAAGGGCCGCAAGGATCGCAACGTCATGCTGCCTCTGGAGGTTCTCGCCATCCTGCGTCAATGGTGGGTCAAGCGTCCGACAAAATACGATGCGGGTGTGCCGAAAGAAGAGCGCCTGCTGTTTCCAAGCCGGCAGTCAGCCAATCTCGGCAGGCGGCAACTCTCGCGGTTGTTCCAGCAGACGGTCAAAGCGGCCGGCATCCGCAAGCCCGTCACCTTCCATTCCCTCTGGCACAGCTTTGCCACCCATCTGCTTGAGGACGGCACCGACATCCGGATTATCCAGGCCCTTTTGGGGCACGAAAAGCTCAACACGACAGCGCACTACACGCGCGTGGCGACCGGCATCATTGCCGCGGTCAAAAGCCCGATCGGACGACTGTCCGGGAAGGGCGGAAAGTCCAAGACGCGGCGCAGGCAAACGGAGCCGGCATAGCGGCCTGCCGGCCGTGGCTCGTCCAGCGTTGGAGGTTGCGGACGTCTTCCGCGACCACGGCCCCGCATGGCGTGCGGCCAATCGCGGCCATGTCAGCCTTGGTCAGTTGAAGGTGATGTCCGCGATCGAGCGCTGCCGCACCGCAGCGCTCGGCGGTCATGTCGCGCAGTGCGAAGGCTGCGCGCATATGGCCGTCAGTTTTAATAGCTGCCGGAATCGCCACTGCCCGAAGTGTCAGGGGGCAGCGGCGCGCAAATGGCTCGCCGAACGCGAGGCGGAACTACTCGAGGTGGGCTATTTCCACCTGGTGTTCACGCTGCCCGCGCCGGTCGCCGACATCGCCCGGCAGAACAAGGCGGTGATCTACGACCTCCTGTTCAAGGCGGCCGCCGAGACCACGCTCACCATCGCCGCCGATGCCAAACATCTCGGCGCAAAGATCGGTATCACCGCCGTGCTGCACACATGGGGCTCGGCGATGACGCATCATCCGCATGTGCATATGATCGTGCCCGGCGGCGGCCTGTCCGCCGACGGATCCCGATGGATCGCCTGCCGGCCCAGCTTCTTCCTCTCGGTGCGGGTGCTCTCGCGCCTGTTCCGCCGGCTGTTCTTAGGGCTGCTCGCCGCAGCCCATGCCAAGGGCCGGCTCGCCTTCTTCGGCGAGCGCGAGGGGCTCGCCGAGGGCCGTGCCTTCGCCGCCTTCCTCAAGCGGCAGCGCCGCGCCGAATGGGTGGTCTATGCCAAGGCCCCGTTCGGCGGCCCCCAACAGGTGCTTGCCTATCTGAGCCGCTATACCCACCGTGTCGCCATATCCAACCGCCGGCTGATCGCCGCCGACGCGGACGGCGTCAGCTTCACTTATAAGGACTATCGGGTCGAAGGCCCCGGACGGCACAAGACCATGACGCTGGCGACGCATGAGTTCATCAGGCGTTTCCTGATGCATGTGCTGCCCAAGGGCTTCCAGCGCATCCGCCATTATGGCCTGCTCGCCAATGGCAATCGCACCGCCATGATCGCCAAGGCTCGTGAATTGCTTGCCATGGCCCCACGCGAGAAAGAACCCGACGACGAGCAAACCGCCAAACCCGCCATGCCGGACGTGCTGCCTTGTCCCTGTCCCCGCTGCGGCGGCCGCATGATCGTCATCGAGATCGTCGCCCGCGGCAGCAAGCCGAATTATCGAGCGCCCCTTACTCCAATCATCAGGCTCGACACCTCATGAGCCCACTTTGCCGGCGCCGAGCAATAAATACCGCCGCTGATTGCCAGAGCCTATCGACCGGCAACGGCACCACTTGCTGCGAAGCGCCTCGCGCATCATTAGCCATGGCCATCACGACGTCGCCAGACGGACATTCCGACCGGTCAGGCGGAGTGAAGGCGTCGAAAGACGCAAGGGTGCAGCGCTGGAACCGATACAATGTAGACCGTCATCAACGCCGCGATTGTTGAATCGCCATAAGCCGCTGCTCCGCCTTGACCATTACCCCGCGATTTCCTGCTTGAGCGCTTCTCGGACGCCTGCCGGGAGCGCATCTGGCGCGTCCATCACGCAGGCGTCCGACAAACCTGCACCATAGCCGTCGCCGAGCAGCACCCCAGCGAGCGACCGGTCAATTTCACATAGCGGACACGGACGGCCCCCAGTGCGAATTGTCTGTTAGCGATATTGGCTGCCACAGCTAGTTGATGGCGATGGACGCCGCGGGCGTCGGCCGGCGGATCGCCCTTTCCAAGACCACCAAATTTAAGCCATCCAAAGTCGCGGCTGCGCTTCTTGCGTTAGGGCGCGCGCCGGAAAGTCTCACTCCATGTTTCACGGCTCCTGGAACTGAAGCGCTTGCGAGCGCTATCGAGCAGGGCAGTTTGCGTTGGGTACGTGGGATTGACTGGGAACAAAAAGCGCGACTATACGCCGAGGCACTTGCACAACAGCCTTTCGTCGAGTGGTTGGACTTGGGGATCGTGCAGAGCAGGTCGATCAGGAGATGCTCTACGGCCCGATTTGGACAGCGGTGAATGCGCATCTCGGCACCAAAGCGAGAAGCTTTCCTGAACTAGTTGAGCAACTGGGGATAGCCCGTTTCGGCAAGCGGCCGGTTGTAGGGGATGCTTTTTGCGGCGGAGGTTCGATCCCCTTCGAGGCTGTACGGCTGGGCTGCGATGTGGTGGCAAGTGATCTAAACCCTATCGCATGCATGTTGACATGGGGCGCGCTGAATATCGTCGGCGCGGATGCCGAGACACGGGCCCGAATTGAGGCTGCACAGAAGGAAGTAGCTTCTGCGGTTGATGCAGAGATCACTGCGCTCGGGATCGAGCATAATCAACACGGTGATCGCGCTAAGGCGTATCTCTATTGTCTCGAAACCCGATGCCCGAAAACCGGCTACATGGTCCCGACGTTGCCGAACCGCGTTATTAGTCGGTCGCGCAGAACCATTGCCGTGTTGGTTCCGGATCATGAAGAAAAGCGTTTCGAAATCCGCGTTGAAAGCGACGTTTCCGACGAGGAAATGGCGAAAGCAGAGACAGGAACGGTGGATGACGGCGAGTTGGTAATAACGCTGAACGGCGAAACCCACCGTACATCCATTAAGACGATTTGCGTGGACCGGCGGGGCCCGGATGGTGGGAACGCACTTCGCCTTTGGGATAAGCACGATTTCATTCCGCAGCCGGACGATATCTTTCAGGAACGGCTATACGCAATCCAGTGGATTACGAAGGATACGCTCGGTAAGAGCCGCCAAAATACCTACTTCGCTGGCATCACATCGGAAGATCTTGATCGAGAACATAGGGTGGAAGCGATCGTCCGCGAGAACCTCGCCGCCTGGCAGGACCAGGGTTTTGTACCGGACATGCCGATTGAGGCGGGTGCGAAAACCGACGAACCCATCCGCACGCGCGGATGGACCCATTGGCACCACTTGTTCGGAGCACGTCAAATCTTGCTGTTGGCAATCAACGGCAGACTTGCTCGGATGAGGAACGATCCTGTCGAGGCTGGCGGTCAGAGCATTTTATTGGCACGAGCACTCAACAATAATGCCCGACTTTGTCAGTGGCTCCCAGCTTCATTGGATTTAACGGCAAACCCCTCCATGGCGATCAAATCAAGCATGTGTTTTACAACCAAGCTTTGAATACTTTTCTGAATTGGGGCGAAAGAGGCTCCGTTTATCAGAATGACGAGGAGCCCAGATACTCGGAGCTCCACGGCTCGGGTATTGTATTCACTAGCGAGGCACCGCGGGCTTCGCTAACAGCAGCGATCTGGATCACTGATCCTCCCTATGCGGATGCAGTCCGCTACGAAGAGATAACCGAGTTCTTCATCGCTTGGCTGCGTAAGAATCCACCTGAGCCGTTTAAGGATTGGGTCTGGGATAGCCGACGAGCCCTGGCCATTAAGGGTATCGGTGAAGCGTTCAAGACCGAGATGGTCGCAGCTTACAGAAATCTTGCGGCGCATATGCCTGACGATGGGCGTCAGATCGTGATGTTCACCCACCAGGACGCCGAAGTTTGGGCCGACATGGCTGCCATCATGTGGGGCGCAGGTCTTCAAGTGACAGCGGCATGGTACATCGCCACCGAAACGTCCTCCGAATTGAAAAAGGGCGGCTATGTTCAAGGCACGGTGCTGCTTGTCTTGCGCAAGCGGAAGGAAGGTCAGAGCGGCTATCGTGATGAGATCACGCAAGAGATCACGGCCGAAGTCGCCCGACAGATCGAGAGCCTGACTGGCCTCAATGACCGTGCGGTCGCTCACGGCCGCAGCGAGAACCTGTTTGAAGATGCTGACCTGCAGATGGCCGGGTACGCCGCAGCACTCCGCGTGTTGACGGGTTATGCTCGCATCGACGGCGAGGACATGGCGGCCTATGCTGCCCGAACGCGGGATCGAGCCCGTTCCGACCCGGTAAAAGAGATCATCAAATTCGCCGCCGATACCGCGAATGGCCACCTCGTACCGGCCGGCTTTCCGCGTGACGTTTGGGCTGATCTCGCGTCGGAGGAACGTTTCTATCTCAAGATGGTCGATCTCGAAGCCGCCGGCCTGCGGAAGAAGGACAATTACGACAATTTTGCCAAGGCGTTTCGCGTTGACGGTTTGTCGCTCATGGCAAGCGCAACTCCGAACGCCTCTCGGCTCAAGACTTCGGTTGAATTCGGCAAATCGCAGTTCGGTGAAGGTTTTGGCGAAGCGCCGACGCGCCGGATCTTGTGGGCTATGTCCCAACTGCAAGATGACGAAGCCGACGGACGCTCCGCGCTCGAGGAATTGCGTACGACGCCCCGATATTACGAACGGCGCGAGCAAATCAAGGCGATCGCTAGCTATCTGGCCTCTAAACGCACAGGCGCGGAGGGCGCCTCGGCCGAAACGCTGGCAAACCTGATCGACAATGAGAGGCTCGGATAGTCCATGGAGGGGGGCGGGCGTCGGGAAAACGCTATCGCTTGCGACCTCGGCGCTCGTTTCTGCGTAAGCCTACGGTGAGGGCCGCAGGGGCTGACGGCATCGAGCGGCCTGCGCGATGGTGATCAGGCGGCGGCTTTTTGGCTCAGCGCTTTCCACTGCCAAGGCAGCAATTCGGGCAGCCGGCTCAGTGGCATGTCGGCGATACGGGCGAGGACATCGGCCAGCCAGGCGAGCGGATCGATGTCGTTGAGCTTTGCCGTCGTGATCAGCGTGGTCATGGCGGCGGCACGGTCAGCCCCGCGCTCCGAACCGGCGAACAACCACGACTTTCTTCCAAGAGCAAAACCGCGCAGCGCCCGCTCGGCCGCGTTGTTACTGAGACAAATCCGGCCGTCCTCGATGAAGCCGGCAAAGCCGTCCCAGCGGCTCAGCAGATAGTCGATCGGCTTGGCAACGCTGGACGAGCGCGATAGCGGCGCGCGCGCCTCGCGCAGCCAGGTCTCCAGCGCGGTGAGAAGCGGGGCGCTTTGCTCCTGCCGGACGCGCAGGCGTTCCCCGGCGCTCGCACCGTTGATGGTGCGCTCGATATCGAACAGCGCGTCGATCCGCTTCACCGCCTCCAGCGCGATCGGCGAGATTGCCGGTGCGCTCTTGCCGCGCCGCGCGTGGCTGGCGATGTCGGCCAGCTCGAAGAATTTCCTCCGCGCGTGCGCCCAGCATAGCGCCGGCGTGACGGCGCCGTGCGGCCGCACGGAATCGTACAACACATTGTAGCCGGCATAGGCGTCGGCCTGCAGGATGCCGGCGAAGCCGGCGAGATGCCGCTCGGGATGCTGCCGGCGCCGGTCCGGCGAGGCATAATAAAGCGCGGCCGGCGGCGCGTTGCCGCCGAACGGGCGGTCGTCGCGGACGTAGGTCCAGATGTGGCCGGTGACGGTTTTGCCCTTGGCCAGGATCGGGATCGTGGTGTCGTCGCCGTGCAGGCGCTCGGCGGCGAGCACATGCGCCTCGATGAGGGCATGCAGCGGCGCAAGCGCGCTCGTGCAGGCGCCGACCTGGTCCGCCAGCGTCGAGACGCTGAGGTCGATGCCCTCGCGGGCGAAGCGCTCGCTCTGCCGGTTGAGCGGCTGATGCTGAGAGAATTTGTCGAACAGGATCATGGCCAGCAGGCTTGGCCCGGCAAAGCCGCGCGGCGTCACATGGAACGGTGCCGGCGGCTGGGTGATCGTCTCGCAGGCCCGGCAGGAGAACTTCTCGCGCACGGTCTGAATGACCTTCCAGCGGCGCGGAATGACCTCGAGCGTCTCGGTGACGTCCTCGCCCAGCTTCGACAGCTTCGCCGAACCGCAACACGGGCAACTGGCCGGCGCCGGGATCACGACGCGCTCGCGCGGCAGGTGTTCGGGGAACGGCTTGCGCGCGGGGCGTTTGCGCTGGAAGGACTTGACCGTCTCAGTCTTGCCCGCCGCTTTCTCCGCAGCCAACTCGTCCTCGGTGGCGGCGGTCTCGAGCTCTTCAAGTTGCAGCTCCATCTGCTCGAGTAGACGGGCCGTGCGCTCCGAGCGATGACCGTGGAGGGCGCGGCGGAGCTTCTCGATCTCCAGCTTCATGTGGGCGATCAGCGCCTCGGCGCTGGTGTTTATCGCCAGCGCGCGCGCCGCAGTGGCCTGTGCCTGCGTCGCGGTGGCCTCGGCTTCAAGACGCGCGGCGCGCTCGGTCAGGATCAGCGCATGGGCGCTGGCGAGATCGGTGGGCAGCGGGGCGAAGCGGGGTGGCATGCCCATGACATCACCATGCTTCGCCCGCCGCTGCCAAGTCCGCAGAACTCATCCGACCGCAGTTGGGCGCCAAGTGGCGCGCGGGTGCCGCCAGTCGATTCCAGAAAGAAGATAGCCCAGCTGCGCCGGTGAGATCGCCACCACGCCATCCGCCGGTGAGGGCCAGATGAAGCGCCCCTTCTCCAGCCGTTTGGTGAACAGGCAGGCGCCGTCGCCGTCATGCCAGATCACCTTGATCAGGTCGCCCCTGCGCCCGCGAAAGACGAACAGATGCCCGCCCAGCGGATTGCGCTTCAGCACCTCCTGGACCTTGAGCGCCAGCCCTGGGAAGCCGCAGCGCATGTCGGTATGGCCGGTGGCCAACCACACTCGCACGCCGGTCGGAACCGGGATCATCGGCCGTCCGCCGCATCGAGGATGCGCCGCAGGCTCATCGCATCGATACCGGCGCCGACCCGCACCACGCGCCCATTGCCCAGTGCGATCTCGATACGATGCTCGGCGGGCTCCCGGCTGGCGGCAGGTGGCGGCGAGACCGGCAAGGCATCGGCTTCGGCGGCAGCCTCCAGCGCCGGCGTCTCGGTCGCGGGCAGCGCCAGGGTGACAGGGACGAAGGTCGGCGTGCTCTGATCCTGCAAATCCCGCGCCAGGCGCCGCCAACGGAACAATAAACTCGGCTTGATCCCGTGCCGGCGCGCCACCGCCGAGATGTTCACTCCAGGCCGTTCAGCCTCTGCGACGACCGCCTGCTTCTCCGCCTCGCTCCACCGCCGCCGCGCCTCGGCGACCACCGAATACCGCCGCGAAAAATTGTCTCCAGACATAGCTCCAGACCTATCCCTTGTTGCATCAACAGGGAGCAACAGGAGCTATATCCAGCGCGCACCACAAGGCGGCCTCTGGCGTATGGATACGGACATTGTGCGCTGTCCGTATCGGATCGGCATCGTTTCCACCGGTCTCGTTTCTCACCAGGGCGTGCATGTCCGTGATCGTGAATGTGCTGAGCTCTTGAAGATGAAATACGGGATGGTGGTGCTCGACGAAGCCCACAAGGCTCGCAAATCGCGCGGATTGAGCGACCCAGAGGGTACCGCCAATAATCTTTTGCTATTCATGACCAAAATCGCCAAGCGGGCGCGTCACGTTCTGCTCGGCACCGCCACGCCCATTCAAACCCATGTCGCCGAATTATGGGACCTGATGGGCGTTCTGAACTCGGGTGCGTCGCACGTCCTGGGCGGACCTATGTCGACGGATTGGATGAGACCCGAGAGTTCCAGAGATCTTGTGCACGGGCGAAAGACAGATAACGGATGAATCCGGCGGATGGGCACTCATCCGAAATCCTTTGCCGCCGGGATGTGAGCTTGCCCTTTTCGATCAGATGAGAAGTGAGCTCTCGGTTCCAAAACGGGAGTTCCGGACAGACAAATCCTATGTCGACCTCAGCGAGGATCTACGAGCCGACCTCAAAGATGCTCTTCGCGAGCGACAGCGGGCGCTTGCATTCTTTCAGCAGCACAATCCGTTCGTTCGCCATATTGTGTTGCGGAAGCGAAGGACGCTCGAAAATCAGGGACTGTTGAAGAAAATTGCCGTGGACGTTTATCCTCAAGGCAGCATTGCGATGCCAGGTTTCGAGGGACGCGCCTTAGTGACCTCTGCAGCGTTTGACGAAGCATATCGGGCTGCGGTCGCGTTCGGTGAAGCGCTTCGCAAGCGCGATAGAGCGGCAGGGATCACAGAGAAGCTGATGCAGCAACGCATTTGTTCTAGCTTTGCAAGCGGCCTCGCGACTGCCAGAGCGCTCCTGACGAAACGTCCCCTGCAAGCTGAGGCAGACGCCGATGAGTTCATCGACGAAGACGCCGCACCGGATCTCATTGACGCGGAACGCGCTCAGCTCACACGCATCATCGAGTTGTTGGAGCCGATGCCGAGCGATCCTAAGCTCGAAACTGTGAAGCGGTTGCTGATTGATGACGGGTGGCTCGACAAAGGCTGCATCATCTTCAGCCAATATTTCGATACGGCGGAATGGGTCGCCAAGCATCTCGCCGCGGAGCTTCAGACCGAGCCTATCGGAATATATGCAGGGCTTGGCAAATCCGGTCTATGGAGCGGCGGGGAATTCGTTTCTGTTGAGCGTGAAATCATTAAAACGAAGGTGAAAGAACGTCGACTGCGTTTGGTCGTCGCTACTGATGCCGCTTGTGAGGGCTTGAACCTGCAGACTTTGGGGACACTGATCAACATTGATTTACCGTGGAATCCATCGCGGCTCGAGCAACGACTTGGGCGCATCAAGCGTTTCGGACAGGTTCGTGATCGCGTGTCTATGCTGAATTTGGTCTATCAAGGCACAAGAGACGAACAGATTTATGCAGCGCTATCCGCTAGAATGGAGAATGTTTACGACATCTTTGGATCTCTCCCCGACACAATTGAGGATGAATGGATCTCGGATGTCGAGATGCTTAACGAACGCTTGCGCGAGTTCACATCCAGAAGAGACACTGCAGCAAATTCATTTGATTTGAAATATTCCGAGTCAGTCCATCCCACCGGGCCGGCTTGGGAGACGTGTGAGCGTGTACTCTCTCGCCGAGATATTGTTCAGCTAATGTCGCGGGGATGGTAGCCGTTTCAATCACTTAGGCATCGCTACTCGTAGAAGGGTTTCAGAGGCATGCAAGTGGCAGCCAGAAAGCACTGGTTGCGCCTGCGCACCCATTCTACGAGTGTCCTCTAAGGGGACAACACAAGCCGCTGGCCAATCCTTTATCTGATGAGAATAACGGTGTACGTGCCGGTGGCGTTAAGACTGAACCATTGGAAATGATGTTTAGACCGCCAGGGGGATAAATTGGGGGATACGAAAAACCGAGGCCAAAATACCAAGGCAATCCAGTCGCATATTTGAGTGCTGGCGGAGAGAGAGGGATTCGAACCCTCGAGACGGTTGCCCGCCTACACGCGTTCCAGGCGTGCGCCTTCAACCACTCGGCCATCTCTCCAGACGGGCGTACTATAGCGTTGCTTTTTTTGAGTGCAAGCGGCGTGAGGCGGGTTTCAAAGCGAATTCCTTGCGCCGGGCCAAGCGCTTTGTTAGCAATAGACCGGCTTGGAGAAAGGGCGTTGTGGCGCCATGTTTTTACGGCTTGTCGGGTATTTCTTTCTGTGCGTCGCGATTGCCGCGCTTGCCTATGACGGCATGCGCATGATCGCGGATAATGGCCGGCTTGCTTTTACGTCGGTCGAACAGCATTGGATCACCCTCGCCCCGGCCAGCTTCGAAGCGGCGCGCGCCTTCGTCGAGCATATCAACAGCTATCTTTGGAGTCCGCTGCTGATGACGGTGCTGATACTGCCGGCCTGGGTGGTGTTCGGCGGGCTTGGAACGCTGATCTATCTGGCCGGCTACCGGCCGCCGCGCCCCTCGATTCCGGTCGGCATCTAAGCGGGCGCGGGCCCCGGCCGCAACGACCGGGGCCGCTTTTCACCGATTACGGCGTATCGCGCTGCAGCTGCGAGAAGAAGCTGTCGGCGTCGAAGTGATAGGTCGGGTGGGCGGATGCCGCCGAAACCACGGCCGTGCTCAGGGCGAGGGCGACCAGCGCCGAGCGGACGAATATGCTCATGATTATCTCCGTATGCTGTCTATTTCGGGCGGGCTTTTGCCCGTCTTCGGAAGGCTGAACAGGTGCAGGCGTCGCGGCCCGCACCCGCGCGCTCAGTTGCCGTATTGCTGCATCTGGGCGAAATAGGTCTTGGCGTCGGCGGCCGGATTCGGACTGGCCGAGGCGGCTGCGGAAACGGTGCCGATGAGGGTAACGGCAAGGATCGCGGAACGGATAAACGTGCTCATTTTCATCTCCAATTCGTTGTCAGCTTTTCGCTGCTTTGTGGTCCGTTGCTGGCCACGACATCGAAGATGGATGCGCTTGCGCCGGGAAAAAGAGGCGTTGCCGGACGCGTGATTGCCTTTGATAGGCGTGTGATGGCCCGTGATAATTCGCTGAGATTGAGTGAGGAATCGGGGCTGCACACGTCTCGCGCCGCGCGCGCCCGATGCGTCCGGTCTGGCGGATAGGTGCGTGTTGCCTCCGCCCGCTTATCCGAACATGCGGATGACCTGGAACCCGACCGCCGCGAAAACGGCCAGCACCAGGATCCCGATCAGCGCCGTCCAGCCGAGTTGCTCCAGGCGGCGGATGCGCTCGACCTTTTCAGGCGCGATCGAGGGCGCATCCCACGCCGGCTCGTCCTGAACCAGCGCGCGCAGACCGGAGCTGCATTCCACGAAGCCCTTGTTCACCATCGGCACACCGGCACGCTCGGCGATCTGCTCGGCGATCGTATGGAACGGGATCCACGGATCGGTCGGATCGTCCTGCACATAGCCGAGCGTCAGGCGCTGGCCGTCCTTGCGCACCAGGCAGGCGGAGCGGACGATTACAGGCACGACGAAATAGCGATAGATCTCGGACCGCGTCTCCACCGCCGAAAGGTCCTGATAGGGGATGCGGCACTCCGTATAGGGGAACAGCGGCGTTGGCCCGCGCCAGTTCGGCAGCACCATTGAGGCCCGGTCCGGACCGACGCGGACTTCCGAATGCGAGGCGGCGAACAGAAAGATGCCGGCATAAAAGAGCAGGACGGTGCCGAGAAGGAACATGGCGAAGAAAATCACCGCGTCGGTCGGCAGATGGCGGGTGGCCAGCCAGATCGATCCGGCGATCGCATTGACCATGAACAGCAGCATGAAAAAGAAGCTCACGCCCAGCACGGTCTGCAGGCCGCGCGGCGGCTTGTAGATCACAACGTCCTGCTCACCATCAACGCTGGTCATGTCAGACTTCCCCTCGTTTACGCCTCAGAGCACGATCAGGAAAAATGGAAACCGGCTTCCTGGCCGTGCGCTTGCTCCAGTCCGCCACAAGCTGCCGCCGCCGAGTGTGCGCGCGGAAGCTAATCGCCTGCCCGATGCCGTCAAGATCAAAAGCGCTTGAACGGGCGCAATTGGACCTGACGTTTCCCTCATGGCACCCTACATTATGGGTAATCCCGTCAACTTGCGAATGGAACATGCCATGGGACTGTTCACCAGCAGAAAGAAGCAGATGCCGCAGCCGAGCGAGGCACTTCCGGGTCGAGCCGAGGAAATCCCGACAGCCGAGCGGCACCATGTCAACAAGGCGCCGCTCAAAGGCCCCTATCCCGAGGGCTATGAGAAGGCGGTCTTCGGGCTGGGCTGCTTCTGGGGCGCGGAAAAGGCGTTCTGGAAAATTCCCGGCGTTTACGTGACCGCGGTCGGCTATGCCGGCGGCTATACGCCCAATCCGACCTATCAGGAGGTCTGCAGCGGCCGGACGGGACACAACGAGGTGGTCCTGGTGGTCTACGATCCGAAGCGGATTTCATACGATGACCTGCTGAAGGCGTTCTGGGAGGGGCACGACCCGACCCAGGGCATGCGCCAGGGCAATGACGTCGGCACGCAATATCGCTCGGGCATCTACACGTTTTCGCCGGAGCAGAAGCGCAAGGCCGAGGCGTCGAAAGCGGCCTATGAGGCGGCGCTCAAGGATCGCGGTTACGGGCCGGTGACCACGGAAATCGTCGACGCGCCGGACTTCTATTTCGCCGAGGACTATCACCAGCAATATCTGGCCAAGAACCCCGCCGGTTATTGCGGTCTCGGCGGCACCGGCGTGTCGTGCCCGGCAGGCATTGCCGCGGCGGACCAGCAGACCGCTTAGCGTCGCCGTTCAAGGCAGCGTTCTGGCGGGCGTCAGGCGAAAGTGTGCGAGGCGAGCGCGCGGGCGAGAATGGCCTGCGCGTTAACATATCTGAAGGCAAAGCCGCTCTCGAAGGCCCGCACCGCGCGGATGTCATAGCTTTTCAGGTAATAATCCGCGCTGCCGCCGAGCAATGGCCGCGCCAGCCATTCCGGAATCCTCAGTCTTGCCGGCCTGTGGAGCGCTGCGGCGATGATCTCGGCGACGTCCCGGAAGCGAGGCAGCTCGGGCGCGACGCAATTGACGATGCCCTCGCCGGCGCGGCCCTCCGCCGCCCAGCGCATCAACGAGACGGCGTCGTCGATATCCACCAGCGGCACGATCTGCTCGCCGTCGCCGAGGATGGCTCCGCCCACGCGCCGGAACAGCCGCACCAGCTTTTTCGGATAGCCGTCGGGCGCGCACACGAGGCCGAAGCGGATCACGGTCACGCGGGCATTGCCGCTCTCGGCCGCCAGCGCCGCCGCTTCCCATGCGCGCAGCGTGGATTGGACGAAGGTCTCATCCGCGCCGCCGAGCGGCGTGTCCTCGGAATAGGCTTCGCCCCGCCGGCCCGGATAGGCGGCAAACGAGGAGGCCGAGACGAGGCGGATCTGTGCGCCCGCTATGGCTTCGGAAAGCTTTTCCGTGCTCGTCACCCGCGATGAAACGATGCTTGCCTTCCTGGCATCCGTCCAGCGCCCGCCGAACGGCTCGCCCATCAGGTTGAAGACCGTGGTGATGCCGTCCAGCGCATCGCGCGGGAACGGCTCGTGTTCAGCATCCCAGGCAAAGAATTCGGCGTTCGAACCGTAGGCGTCGTAGATCGGCTGCAATCGCTCGCGGCTGCGCCCGATCAGACGAACCGCGGCGCCTGCGGCCAGATAGGTCTTGCTGACAGCACGCCCCAATAGTCCCGACGCACCCGTGACAAGAACGACCATGAACCAATAAGACTCCCATGCCAGAGACGGCCAAGCGAGCGCGCTGAAATAAAGTTCCCTCAAAAAAACGATGGGAAGAAAATGCGGCTAAAATAGCGGAAAATCAGGGACTTTTTTAGGGAGGCGTACGCCGCCGGTTGTGGTTTGACGCGCGCCTTCCCGTTGCTTGTATCCTGAAGCGGCGGACCTTCAATCCGAGGCGGTTGCGCCGCTCGGTCGGTTCCTTTAGCGGAAGCGGACCAGGTCGAAATTGCTGTAACAGTCCCGGCTGGGCAGATTGGTCTTGTCGTTGATGGCGTTGGCGAAGGCTTCCGACAGGTTGACGCCTTCGTCCTCCGACCGGACGCCGACGACGATCAGCGGCCGCTGCCAGCCGGTGCCGTCCGCGGTCGCGGCGGCTTTGCAATCACCCTTGAACTGGCCGAGATTGAGCATCCAGATCGGAGAGTTGGGCTTCACAACGGCGGTAAGCCAGCCGGCGGCACTGTTCGCCCGGTCCTTGGCGCGCTGCGTTTCGACCTCGACCTGTCCTTCCTGGGAGGCGAGGCCGACCGCGATCACCGATTTCGACCGGCCGAGGCCGTCGCGCAACTCCGGCGTGAACACGCGGTCCGGCACTTCGCTCTCGGCAATCATGGTCAGCCCGTCGATCGCCAGCACGGACGTGCTCTTATGCGCCCAGCTCAGGCTCTTGGGCAGCACCGCGACGTCGAATGCGGCATGCTTGCCGGCGGCGTCATAGCCGTCGATCGGGTAAACGACCGCAGAGTTACCCCATTGCTGGGTCGAGACGGTCTCCACTGTCGGGAACAATTTAGCCATCAACGCCGGGTTGCGCATCAGCAACAAGTAAAGAATGCCGCCCATGACGAGCAGCAGGAATATAATAGTCGCGATCCTGGCTAGATAGTGACCTGGCCCGATCAGCCAGAAAAAGAAGCCGCCCCGCGCCTTGTCTCTTTCCTTCTTCTTGTTTTCTTCCGCCGATTGCGGTGCATCGCTTGCGCTCATAATTCGCCCCCTTCAGTATGCCTTGCTAACGAATTGCATAACGGTGCGAATTAACCGCGATCACCGGGTGAAAACAACCGATTTTTGCGATGAATTACTAGGCATTAACGCCGCGCCTGTAGGCGGAGGGTGCGATGCCGAGCACGCGCCGGAAGGCGGTGGCCATATGGGCGTGGCTGGAAAATCCGGCGAGATGGGCGGCCTGGGTGGCGGTCGTGCCTTGCCCGCGCAGCAGGCGGCGGGCGCGTGCGACCCGGCGCTCCATGAGGAAGCGGTGCGGCGTCTGGCCGGTGGCTGCCTTGAAGGCGCGCAGGAAAAAGCCGGGCGAGAGGCCGCAGGAGCGGGCCATGTCGGAAAGCGTCAAGGGCGCCTCGAGATGGGCTTCGATCAGGTCCTCGACGATGGCCAGCCGGCGCTGCGTCAGCGAGCGCGACGCCGCGGGCGGATGCCAGCCGTCGTGACCGCATTCGCGCATGGCGTCGAGGAACGCGGCGGCCCAGCTTTGCAACTCGGCGGCGTCGCTCTCGCCGGCGATCATCAGGCGGCGCAGCGCGTGAGCGGCGCTGACGGCGGCCGGGTGAACGCGGCCGGTGAAACAATCCTGCGGCAGGGATGCATCTTCTTCGACGAGCAGCGCGGCAAGCGCATCCGGCGCCCCGCCCATGGTGAGATACTCGCCGCCCTTCGGCGCTTCGGAATAGATCGAGCATCCCGCCGGCGTGAAGGCGAGGCCGTTCGCCGGGGCGTGGAAGGCGCGGACCCGGTCGGAGGCGAACGCGTGAACGCCGTGCTGGCTCTCGAAGGCAAAGCCGGCGACGGGCGTCTCCGGTGTGTAGCGCGCGCAATAGGGGGCGGGCGGCAGCAGACGCAGGGTCAGGCCGCAGACGGAGATCGAGGGATATGAGGCTTGCGCTTCACTCATCGTGCCAGGATGAACGCCGCTGCGGCGAGGCGCAAGACCGCCACCCCGGTGGTCGCGGTTTTGCGTCAATTTGGTGAAAGCGCCGCGCCCGCTGATCGGCCAGAATGCAGCGGAGCCGAAAGGAGACCGCAAGACATGCCGTTATTCAGCATCGAAGACCTCGAAGGCGCCGCGGATCTGGTGCACCGGACCATGCCGCCGACGCCGCAATATGCCTGGCCGCTGCTGCGCGAACGCACCGGCTGCGAGGTGTGGGTCAAGCATGAAAACCACACGCCCACCGGCGCTTTCAAGGTCCGCGGCGGCATGGTCTATCTCGACCGCCTGCGCCGCGAGAACCCGCATCTGGCCGGCGTCGTCACCGCGACGCGCGGCAATCACGGCCAGTCGATCGCGCTCGCCGCCACCCGCCTCGGCCTCGCCTCGGCGATCGTCGTGCCGGAGGGTAATTCACTGGAGAAGAACGCCGCCATGCGGGCGTTCGGCGCCGAGCTGACGACGGCGGGACGCGATTTCGATGAGAGCCGGGGGTATGCGGCGCGCCTCGCCGAGGAGCGGGATTTCCTCGATGATTCCATCCTTCCACCGCGACCTGGTCCTCGGCGTCGCCACTTATGCGCTGGAGTTTTTCACCGCTCAGCCGGAGCTGGACGCGGTCTATGTGCCGATCGGCATGGGCTCGGGGATCTGCGGCATGATCGGCGTGCGCGACCTGCTCGGGCTGAAAACCGAGATCGTCGGCGTCGTCGCCGAGACTGCGCCGGCGATTGCCCGGTCCTTCGAAGCGGGCAGGGTGCTGCCGTCCAACAGCGCCGCCACCTTCGCCGACGGCATGGCCTGCCGCGATCCCGACCCGGAGGCGTTCGCGATCATCGCAGCCGGCGCGGCGCGGATCGTCACCGTCTCGGAGGACCAGATCGCCGCCGCAATCCGCGCGCTCTACGCCGACACCCACAATATCGCCGAGGGCGCGGCAGCCGCCCCACTCGCTGCACTTCTCAAAGAAAACGAGGCCGTGCGCGGCAGACGCATCGGCCTCGTGATGAGCGGCGGCAACATCGACACGCCGGTGCTCGCTTCGGTGCTCGCGGGAGAGACGCCCGCGGTCTAATAACGCTGCAAATGCACCTTCGCCGGGACGTAGCTGTCGCGATAGGAGGCGTCGAAGATCCATTCCTGGAAGTAGGCGCCAAGCCGCACGAACCGCATGAAATAGGTGTTCAGCACGCTATAGCCCGGCATGAACAGCAAATGGCGCATCGTCAGCACTTTCGGCGTCGCCAGCGCGGCGATGCAGACCGAGAGCAGGTCGAAGGCGAACATGCCGGTCTGCGCGGCGACCAGCACCGCCGGGGCGGTGTCGCCATAGGTGGTGAACAGCCAGATCAGGTAGAACGGCATCGCCAGCGCGGCGATCACGTCGAAGGTGAGGAATTCGATCTGATGCAGCAATTCGAGCGGCTGGATCTGGTTCGAGAACGGGCTGAACTGATCGTTGTGCTTGCGATAGCGTAGGCGGACCGCGTCGCGCTCCCAACGGAAGCGCTGGCGGATGAACGCCTTGAAGGTCTCCGGAACGTCGGTGTAGCAGATCGCTTCCGGCGCGAAGCGGGCCTTCCAGCCGGCCTTGCGCATCCGTAGGGTGATATCCAGGTCCTCGCCGCCGCCTGCGTCCAGTCCGCTGATTTCGCTGAGGGCCTCCCGGCGGAACGCAGCGAACGCGCCCGACGCGCAGGTGACCTGGTCGGTGATGTTGCCGCCCCGCTTGCCGAGCCCGAGAATGACCAGATATTCGACGCTCTGATAGCCGGTGATGAAGCTGCGGTCCGGATTGCGCACGACCACGTTGCCGGCGACGACGCCGACTTTCGGGTCCTGGAACGGCTCGCAGATCCGCTCGAAGGCATGGCGGTCGAGCGTGCAGTCGCAATCGACGTTGAGAATAACGTCGCCGCTGGCACGGCTGCGGGCCAGGTTGGTCGCCGCCGACTTGCCTGACCGCAGGCCGGTCGAATGCACCTCGGTGACGAGACCGCGCTGGCGCAGATCGCGCAGCCGCGAGGCCGTCGCATCCGTCGAGCCGTCGCTGACCATGATGATTTCGTCCGGCTTCCAGCTTTGCTCCTGCAAGGCGTGAACGCAGCGCTCGACCACGTCGGCCTCATTGTGGCCGGCGATCAGCACGGAGATTTTCGGGCGCTTTTTCAGCGGCTTGTAGCTCTGGAACGGCAGGAGCACGCCGGCGGTCATATAGGTGATGGAATAGCGCGGCAGCTCGAACAGGATGACGAACCAGAACAGCGCGATCAGGCTGTTCAGGCTCTGCTGGCTCAGATAGGTAAAACCGTCTTCTAAGATGTCCCACATTGCGGCAGGGTCCTATGGCAAATGGATGCAACCTTGACGCGAACTTTCATTCACAATACGCACAAAGATTATGAAAGAATTTAATGCGGAAATTCTTTTTTGATCGGTCTGTTTGACCGCCATCAAGGCCGCGGCGACGCGGATGCGGCAGAAAAGGCGGTCGGTGGCGAGCGGCGGGTAGGTGCGAGCGGCGGGTAGGGCAATATGGCTGAGGATGCAGTCGCGACAGATCAATCCGACGTCATCGCATTTCTGATGCGGCCGCAGAGCTATCCCCAGCGGCCGAAGGACGTGGAGCGGATCGACACGCATGGCGCGCTGATTTTTCTCGCCGGTGACCGCGTCTATAAGCTGAAGCGCGCGGTGAAGCTGGCCTATCTGGATTTCTCGACGCTGGAGAAGCGCAAGGCTGTCTGCGCGCGCGAGCTGGAGCTCAACCGCCGCACCGCGCCGGACCTCTATCTTGGCGTGATCCCCGTGACCAGGGGCGAGGATGGCGGGCTGGCTCTCGGCGGCGATGGCGAGGTCGCGGACTGGCTGATCGAGATGCGCCGCTTCGACGGCGATCAGCTTTTCGACCGGCTCGCCGTGCAAGGGGCTCTGACCGGGCCGCTTCTGGAGCGCCTGGCTCGATCCATCGAACGGTTTCACGCCGAAGCGCCGAGTGTCCGCGATTGCGCCTGGCCGCAGAGCCTCGTCCAGGTGATCCGCACGGTGACCGACGCGCTGGCTCATCCCTTGCTCTCCGATCTGGAGCTCGAGCCCGCCATTGCCGGACTTTGGAACGCGATTGCCGACCGGCGCGAGCTGCTCGACGCGCGCCGGGAGGCGGGGCTCGTGCGCCGCTGTCACGGCGATTTGCATCTGAAGAACATCGTGCTGGTCGACGGCGAGCCGCGCTTGTTCGATGCGCTCGAATTCGACGAGGACCTCGCCACCATCGACATTCTCTACGATCTCGGCTTTCTGCTGATGGATCTCTGGCACCGCGGGCTTCGCGCGGAGGCGAATGCGCTCCTCAACCACTATGTCGCCAGCGACCCGGAGCCGGCCGAATGGGCGGGGCTCTCGGTGCTGCCGCTGTTCCTGAGCCTGCGGGCAGGCGTTCGCGCGATGGTCGGGCTCGACGGGCTTGCCGTCGCGGAGGGCGGCGCCCGCAAGCGCCTTATCGAGCGAGACCCGCAGCTATGCGGCGCTTGCCAAGGCGCTGATCGCACCGGCGCCCGCCCGGCTGGTGCTGATCGGCGGATTGTCCGGCACCGGCAAGACCACGGTTGCCCGCGCGCTTGCCTGGCGAATCGGCGCCGCGCCGGGCGCTATCCATCTGCGCAGCGATGTCGAGCGCAAGCGCCTGTTCGGCGCCGAGCCGACCGAGCGACTGGGCGCTGAAGCCTATACGCAGGCTGCCAGCGGGCGTGTTTACCGGCATATGGCAACGAAGGCGGACGCCATCCTCTCAGCGGGCCATTCCGCGATCGTCGACGCGACATTCCTGCGCGAGGAAGACCGCCTGCTCTTTACTGGCGTGGCGCAGCGGCGCGGTGTGGTGCTGGAAGGCATATGGCTCGAAGCCGATGAGAGCCGGATGGCGAAGCGGGTCGCTGCACGCAGCAACGATGCCTCGGATGCGGATATGGAGGTGGTCCGGAGGCAGGTCGAAAGCGGCGTTCGCGCGCCCGGCGGCTGGCAGCGGGCCGATGCGAATGCGGATGCGGCGGCGACATCGGAGCGCGCCGCCGAATTGCTCGGATTGTGATCGTGGGATGCGGGTCGTTCCGCGAGCCGCGGTGTTATTCCGCTGCCGTCGTCGCCTTGCCGATGTTGACCCGCTTTTCCGCCAGGAACCATTTATTTTCGACGGTCTTCAACTCGCCGGCATTCTTCATCCGCTGAAGGGCGGTGCGAACGCTGCGTTCGTTCAGCGTCGGCATTTGCTTCTCGGCGAGTTCGACGAGGTCCTGGCGTTTGATTCCCGGATTCTGCGAAAGGATGCGCAGGATCGTGTCCCGGGTCGGGATCTCGTCGGCCTCGCGATGCAGGAGATGGCCGAGGTCGGTCGGACCATTGGAGACGAAATTGACCTCCGGCTTCAATTGCGAAAGCTGGCTGAGCGCGGCTTCCCAGCCCGCCTGAAACCCATCCTCATAGCCGAGCTTGTAGATCGAATGCTCGTGCGTTTTCAACGCCTTGAAGAAGGTGTCACGAGCCTCGTGCAGAGACGCCAGGCGCTGATTTACATCGGTCATACTACGCATCGCGGAACAGGGAACGCTCCGGCCAGACTAGCGGCAAGTGTTTGTGAAAGGGTGAATCGCCCGGCGCGGAGGCTCATGGGCGGCGGCGTTTCGGGGGCGGGGCAAGCCGTGATGGGGGAGGGCGGGGAAATGTTAATTTTGCGTTCATATCGCACCGCCTAACGTCGCCGGAGTGAGTGGCGAGACTGCAACAGTCAAGGGGGAGGAATATGCGGCGCATCTTTTTGACGACGTCTGTAGCTTTCGGGTTGCTGACGGTTCCGTTCGCGACCGCCGATGCCGGCCAGTCGATCAAGCTGCAGACCCAGCTCGGTCAGGGCGTCATGCGCGAAGGTCAGTCCGGGCAGGTTTATCTGCGCGTCGGACTGGAGGGCATTGCCCCCGAGCAGGAGGCCGACCGGGTCCCGGCCAATGTCATTCTGGTCATCGACAAGTCCGGCTCGATGAAGGGCGAACGCATCGACCAGGCCAAGGACGCCGCGCTGATGGCGGTCGACCGGCTGGACGAGCATGACGTGCTCGGCGTGGTCGCCTATAGCGATGCCGCGCGCACCATCTGGCCCGCCGAGACGCTGACCAAGCCGGGCGACGTGCGCAGCGCCATCGATCGCCTGGAGGCGAACGGCCGCACGGCGCTTCATGCCGGCGTCAGCCAGGGCATTCGCCAGCTCCGCGAGTTCACCGATCCTTATAAGGTCAATCGCGTGATCCTGCTATCGGACGGTCTGGCCAATGTCGGCCCGTCCTCGCCGAACGAGCTGGAGGCGCTCGGCCGCGAGGCGGCGAAGGACGGCATCTCCATCACCACGATCGGCCTTGGCCTGGGCTACAACGAAGACCTGATGACGCGGCTGGCGCTGGCGAGCGACGGCAATCATGCCTTCGTCGAGAACCCCTCCGATCTCGTCAAGATCTTCAACGAGGAGTTCGGCGACGTGCTGGCCGCGGTCGGCGGCGATGTCGAGATCATTATCGAATGCCCCGACGGTTTCGAGCCCGTGCGCGTGCTCGGCCGGGAAGCCAAGATCGACGGCGAAAAGGTCCGCCTGAAGCTCAATCAGGTCTACGGCAAGCAGGAGAAATATCTGGTCGTCGAGCTGAAGGTGAGCGAAGCCCGCGCCAAGGGCCGTGCGCAGGCGGCAAAGGTCGAGGTGAATTACACCGACCTCGCGTCCAAGCAGCGCGCCTCACTGAAAGGCGAGGCGGAACTGCGCTTCAGCGACTCCGATGCGGACATCCGCGCGAGTGTCGACAAGGACGTGCTGGCATCGGTCACCACCCAGATCGCCACCGAGCGCAGCGAGAAGGCCGTGGCCCTGCGCGACAGCGGCAAGACCGACGAGGCCAAGCGCGTGTTGCAGGAGAACGCAGCCTATCTGAAGGAACAGGCCGACAAGCTGCCGTCGGCAGCCGCGGCGCCCCTCAAGGAGCTCTCCAAGCGCAATCTCAAGGATGCCGAAAATTTGAACTCCAACGTCTGGGAGCGCACGCGCAAATCGATGAGAGCAGACCAATATAAGAATAAGACGCAGCAGAGCTACTAGAACAGGATGAGGAAAAGCGGCAACCGGTTTTCCTCGCATCATCCCGCTCTAGGCGGTTGGGCTAGATCACGGTCCATGATTTTGGATTGAGCCAATCAAAAATCTTCGCGATCTAGTACATTTTCGGGAATGGCGTAGACGGCCAATTCATCGGAGACTGTTAAAACCAATTAGACGGCAAATGCGTCTTACTCATTGCCCCCCGCTCCAAAAGCCCCCTGGAGCGTAAGGCGAAGCGGTTCGGGAATCCTCTTTCCCCCCGAAGATATCCGGATCGCTTCGCCGCCCCCCGGTTACAAGATCAGCTTATAGGCCGGCAGCGTCAGGAACGCGTCCAGCTTCTCCGACGTCGACAGATCCTTGAACAGAGCAATCGCTTCACCGAAGCGCCCCTGGTCGAACGTCTCCGCGCCCAGCGCCGCGCGCAGCTTGGTCATTTCATCGTCCAGCAGCCGGTCGAACAGCTCCCGCGTCACGGTGGTGCCGTCCTCGAGCTTGGCGCCGGTATTTGATCCACTGCCAGACCTGGGTCCGCGAAATCTCCGCGGTCGCTGCATCTTCCATGAGATTGTAGAGCGGCACCGCGCCGTTGCCGCGCAGCCAGGCCTCGATATACTGCACGCCGACACGGATATTGGTGCGCAGACCTTCCTCCGTGCGCGTCCCTTCATGGACCTCCAGCAGCTCGGCCTGGCCGACATCGACCTCGTCGCGCATTTTGTCGAGCTGATTGGGCTGCGGCATGTGCTCGTTGAACACCTCCGCTGCGACCGGCACGAGATCGGGATGAGCGACCCAGGTGCCGTCATGGCCGGCGCTGACCTCGCGCAGCTTGTCCTCGCGAACGGCGGCGAGGGCGCTTGTCGTTGGCTTCCGGATCGCGGCGGTTGGGGATGAACGCCGCCATGCCGCCCATGGCGAAGGCGCCGCGCTTATGGCAGGTCTTGATGAGCAGCTCGGAATAGGCTTTCAGGAACGCCTTGCCCATGACCACCTGGCTGCGGTCCGGCAGCAGATATTCGGGCTTGGCGCGCAGCGTCTTGATGAAGGAGAAGATGTAATCCCAGCGGCCGCAATTGAGCCCGACGATATGGTCGCGCATGGCGTGCAGGATCTCGTCCATCTCGAAGGCGGACGGCAGCGTCTCGATCAGCACCGTCGCCTTGATGGTGCCGACCGGCAGCCCGAGCGCCTGCTGGGCCTGGACGAACACGTCGTCCCAGAGCGCGGCTTCCTGATAGTGCTCCAGCTTCGGCAGGTAGAAATACGGGCCGCTGCCCTGTTCCAGGGCGTTCTTGGCGTTGTGGAAGAAATACAGGCCGAAATCGACGAAGGCGCCGGCGACCGGGCTGCCGTCGATATGGATGTGGTCCTCCATCAAGTGCCAGCCGCGCGGGCGCAGGATCAGCACCGCGGGCTTGCCGGTAAGCCTGTAGTCCTTGCCGGTCTCGGGATCGGTGAAGCCGATCTTGCCCTGCCAGTAGTCGGCGAGGTTGATCTGGCCCTCGACGATGTTCTCCCAGGTCGGCGACAGTGCGTCCTCGCAGTCGGCCATGAAGCAGGAAGCGCCGGAATTCAGCGCGTTGACGACCATTTTGCGGGTGGTCGGGCCGGTGATCTCCACGCGCCGGTCGAGAAGGTCGTCAGGAACGCCGCGGATCTTCCATTTGCCCTCGCGGATGCTGCGCGTATCGGCGGGGAAATTCGGCAATGCGCCGGTATCCAGCGATTGCTGGAAGGTGTCGCGCGCGGCGAGCAGCTCCCGGCGGCGTGCGTCGAATTGACGGGCGAGCGCCGCGACGAGCTCGAGCGCCTCGGTCGTCAGTACGCGCTCATAGCCGGGCTTGATCGGGCCCGTGATCTCGACACCGGCGGGCAGCCTAAGACCTGAAGAGGTGTTTTGCGTATCGGTCATGGGGTGCCTCCGCATTTAACCGTTTATGACATGAGTGATAGTAGCTCTAATCCAAAAGCGGAATAAGATGCAATTCCGCGATATGGAAATTTCGGGGGTGGCCGCTCCTCAGCGGGGCGGCAGCGACCCGCCCAGCCGCGCGGTGATCTGATCCGCGGTCTGCTTGACGGACAGGCCAAGCCGGGGGACCTCGTCCCAGGTGATCCGAACCGTCGGCCCGGACAGCGAGAGCGCCGCGATCGGGCGCCCATATTCGTCGAAGATCGCCGCGGCCACGCAGCGCAGGCCCAGCGAGTTCTCCTCGTCATCGATGGCAAAGCCGCGTTTGCGCACCTCCTCCAGGTCGGCCCAGAGCGTCCTCTGCGAGATGATGGTCTTCTCGGTTTCCTTGGACATCCCTTGCGCGGCAAGGATTTTATCGACCTCGTCCTCGCTCATCGCACCGAACAGCGCCTTGCCGATCGCCGACGCGTGAAGCGCGGCGCGGCCCCCGGGGCGGGCGATCGCGCGCATGGTTTCGCTGCACTCGATCTGCGCCACATAGACGGCCTCGCCGCGATCCTCGACCGCCAGATTGACGGTCTCGCCGCTGCGTTCCATCAGTTCGCGCATCAATGGGCGGGCAATCGCCGTCAACTCGCGCGAGCGCAGGAAGGCGCTGCCGACGATGAAAGATTGCACGCCGACCAGCCAGACGCCGCGCTCGGTTTCGTAGCGGACAAAATTTTCCTGCTGCAAGGTGCTTAGCAGCCTGTGTGTGGTCGAAATCGGAAGGCCGACCTTTTGCGCCACTTCACTGAGTCCAAGACCTTGATCGAATTTCGCTAGCATATTCAGCAGGTTAAGAGCCCGGCTGAGAGATTGTACCGTATCGGAACGAGGCTCGGAGGATTGGGCTTTTCCGTCTCGATCGGCTGTTTTTTGCTACGCGATTATGAATTTTCATGTTAATCACCAAGGGCGGTACGGTAACGCTTTCCGTATCGTGGAAAATAGCCGTCTGCATCGCGATAGGGTAGGTGAAATTTGACGGAGCGGCAAAAAATCGTCCTGACCAGACGCTATCCGCCGCTCGTCGAACAGCGCGCCAAGCGTGACTACGCCGCCGTCCTGAATCCCGATGACCGCGTGCTTCCCGCCGAAGAATTGCTCTCTCTCGCCGACGGCGCTGCCGGGTTGATGATCTGCGGCAGCGAAAAAATGACCGCCGACATCGTCAGCCGTCTGCCCGAAAGCGTGAAGATCGTCTCCACATTCTCAGCCGGGCTCGACCATATCGATCTGGAGGCGGCGAAAGCGCGCGGCCTGCGGATCGGCAACACGCCCGACGCGGTAACCGTGGCCACGGCCGAAATCGCCATGCTCCTGATCCTGACAGCGGCGCGCCGCGCGACCGAGGGCCAGGCGATGGTGCGAAATCGCGAATGGACCGGCTGGAACACCATGCAATTGCTCGGCCGCCGGCTCGACGGCAAGCGCCTCGGCATTCTCGGCATGGGCAAGATCGGCCGCGCCCTGGCCAAGATGGCACGCGGCTTCGACATGGTCATCCATTACCACAACCGGAACCGGCTGCCGTCCGAGATGGAGCTCGGCGCAATCTACCATAAGGACCTCGACAGCCTGTTGCAGGTCAGCGAGGTCATCTCCCTTAACGCTCCGTCTACCCCCGAAACACAGGCCGTTCTTGACACGGCGGCGATTGAAAAGCTTCCCGAAGGCGCGATTGTGGTCAATACTGCGCGAGGTGATCTGGTCGTCGACGAGGATCTGATCGCGGCGCTGAAGTCCGGACGCGTTGCTGCGGCCGGGCTCGACGTGTTCCGCGGAGAGCCGCGCATCCACGAGGGCTATTACGATCTGCCGAATGCGTTTCTGTTGCCGCATCTGGGATCGGCGACCATTGAGGCGCGCAACGAGATGGGATTTGCCGCGCTCGACAATATCGACGCGGTGCTGTCCGGCCGCGAGCCGCCTTACGGGGTCGTATAACCGGATGCGGTCTGCCGGGCAGAGCCGAGTTCCGCCAATTTTGGAGGTATATTCAGCCTATATTTTAGATTTGATGGCGAAAGGCCGGGTTCATTCGGCATTGTGAAGGCACGTGCGCGGGCAGCCATCAAAATAAAGCATGGGCGCGTGAAGACGCCCGGACGCCCCAAAAAACCGGGCCAAATTAAACAAATGGAGGAACGATATGTCTGATAAGGAAACGAAAGCTGGCACGTCTGCCAGCCGGCGTAAATTTCTGAAGGGCGGCGCCGTCGCCGCCACGGCAGCAGCGGCCACGGTCGCATTCCCGCAGGTCTCCCGCGCTCAGACCGTCACGCTCAAGATGCAGAGCTCCTGGCCGGCCTCGGACATCTTCCAGGACATGGCCAAGCAATATGTCGACCGCGTCGAGAAGATGGCGGGCGGCCGACTGAAGATCGACCTGCTGCCCTCCGGTGCCGTCGTTCAGTCCTTCCAGGTGCAGGACGGCTGTAATCAGGGCGTGATCGATTGCGCCCACACGGTGACCGCTTATTGGTACGGCAAGAACAAGGCCGCCTCGCTGTTCGGCACCGGACCGGTGTTCGGCTGCAACGCCAACCAGATTCTGGCCTGGATCCAGTTCGGCGGCGGCAAGGATATGTATCGCGAGCTGATTCAGGACGTCCTGAAGCTGAACCTCGTCGGCTTCTTCGCCATGCCGATGCCGACCCAGCCGCTCGGCTGGTTCAAGAAGGAGATCAAGAGCGCCGACGATCTGAAGGGCCTGAAATACCGCACCGTGGGTCTGGCCACCGACATCATGCAGGGCATGGGCGTCAGCGTCACCCAGCTTCCGGGCGGCGAAATCGTTCCGGCCCTGGAGCGCGGCGTGATCGAGGCGTTCGAGTACAACAATCCGACGTCGGATAAGCGGTTCGGCGCGGCGGACGTGTCGAAAGTCTATATGATGGGCTCATACCATCAGGCGGCCGAGTTCTTCGAGATCATCTTCAACAAGCCCAAATTCGATAGCCTTCCGGCGGAAATCCAGGCGATCCTCGAAGTTGGCGCCGAAGCGGCGAGCACGGCCAATTACGGTCTCGCCATGGATCAATATTCCAAGGATCTGCAGGAGCTGATCAACAAGGACGGCGTGAAGGTGTATCGCACGCCGACCTCGGTCATGGAAGCGCAGCTTGTGTCTTGGGACAAGACCCTGGAGAAGCTCAATCAGGATCCGTTCTTCAAGAAGGTTGTCGACAGTCAGAAGGCCTGGGCCGAGCGCGTCGCCTTCTACGACATCACGAACGCCGCCGACTACAAACTCGCCTACAACCATTACTTCCCGGGCAAGCTTCCAAGCTAAGCCCGTCCATCCCTATAGCCTTTGGGGCGGCGCGACCGTGCCGCCCCTATCTGCCCTGTTACCGCTGGGGAGACCGAGGTGCTGCAAGCCATATATTTAATCGATCGCATTACCGGCTGGGTGGCCAAGGCTTTCGCCTGGTCCATCATGATCATGACCTTCGGCATCTCATACGAAGTGTTCATGCGCTATATCCTCCGCGATCCGACGCCCTGGGCCTTCGATCTCAGCTATATGATGTACGGCACGCTGTTCATGATGGCGGGCGCCTATACGCTGTCGCGCGACGGACACGTGCGCGGCGACGTCGTCTACCGGCTGCTGCGGCCGCGGACCCAGGCGCGTCTCGAGCTGCTGCTGTATTTCCTGTTCTTCTTTCCCGGCATTCTCGCGTTGATCTTCGCGGGCTGGAAATATGCCGCGCTGTCCTTTTCATATAAGGAGGTCAGCGTCTACAGCCCGGCGAACGTCCCGATCTACCAGTTCAAAATGGTTATCCCGGCAGCGGGCACGCTGCTTTTCATTCAGGGCGTCGCCCAGGTGATGCGCTGTATCCTCTGTATAAAGACGGGAGTTTGGCCGTCACATCTCGAAGACGTCGAAGAAACGGAAACCATGCTGGTCCACGGCGTGGAAGATGACGCGGCGCTTCGCAAGCAGTTTGGGTTCGGGGGAACGGAATGACGGATCCTGAAATTGCGATTTTCATGCTGGGGATCTTCGTCCTCGTCATCATGCTCGGCTTCCCCATCGCCTTCACGCTGATGGCGATGGGCATCGGCTTCGGCTACTACGCCTATTACGACCCCGAGCGGATGCACTCGATTTTCGACAACCGCATCTTCGACCTGTTCGTCAATCAGACCTATTCGGTGATGTCGAACGACGTGCTGACGGCGATCCCGCTCTTTCTGTTCATGGGCTATATCGTCGAACGCGCCAATATCGTCGACCGGCTGTTCGTCACGCTCAACATCGCCGCCCGCCGTCTGCCCGGCTCGATGGCGGTCGCGGCGCTTCTGACCTGCGCGCTGTTCGCGACCGCGACCGGCATCGTCGGCGCGGTGGTGACGCTGATGGGGCTGCTCGCCTTCCCGGCCATGCTCAAGGCGCGCTACGACACCAGCTTCGCCGCAGGCGTGATCTGCGCCGGCGGGTGCCTCGGCATCCTCATCCCGCCGAGCATCATGCTGATCGTCTACGGCGCGGCGGCCAGCGTCTCCGTCGTCAAGCTCTACGCGGCCGCCATCATTCCCGGCTTCATGCTCGCCGGCCTCTATATGGTCTACGTCATCGGGCGCGCGATGATCGATCCGTCCGTCGCGCCGAAGCCGACCAAGGAAGAGGTGGGCGACCTGCCGACGGGCCAGATCGCCTGGATGATGCTGACCTCGTTCGCCCCGCTGGCGGTTCTCATTCTCTCGGTGCTGGGCGCGATCCTGTTCGGTCTGGCGACGCCCTCGGAAGCGGCGGCGATCGGCGCGCTCGGCGGGCTGGTTCTCGCCGTCCTCTACCGCTCGCTCACCTGGCAGCGCCTGCGCGAATCCGTCTATCTGTCGGTGCGCACCTCCGCCATGGTCTGCTGGCTGTTCGTCGGCTCCTGGGTGTTTTCGTCGGTGTTCTCCTATCTCGGCGGCGAGCAACTGGTGAAGGAGTTCGTGCTTTCGCTGGATTTGTCGCCGCTCACCTTCCTGATCCTCACCCAGATCATCATCTTCCTGCTCGGCTGGCCGCTGGAATGGTCGGAGATCATCATCATCTTCGTGCCGATCTTTCTGCCGCTGCTGCCGGAATTCGGCATCGACCCCTTGTTCTTCGGCATCATCGTGGCGCTGAACCTGCAGACCTCGTTCATGACGCCGCCCATGGCAATGGCCGCCTACTATCTGAAAGGTGTGGCGCCACCCCACGTGCGTCTGACGGAGATCTTCCGAGGGTCGTTCCCGTTCCTTGCCCTGGTCCTTGTCAGCATCATCCTGCTGTACATCTTCCCGGGCATCGCGCTCTATCTGCCCAAGGTCATTTACGGATAACAAACCATGCTCGACAGGCTCTTCGCATTCGTGTCGCTCGCGCTGGTGGTCATGTTCTGCGGCCTCCTCGTCACCTACGTGAATCGCATCGATCTGGCCGTGGTTGTCATATTTTGTCTTTTGCTGGCGGCGTATGACCTGTTGTATTACAGTTTCAAACCAAATCGGGGGAACACGCGGGACGGTCCGCGGGAGGGATAGTCAATTTGACGGCAGACGATTACATCATCCGAACCGAAGGGTTGACGAAGGAGTTCAAGGGATTTACGGCGGTCAACGGCGTCGATCTTAAAGTGCGCACGGGGACGATCCACGCATTGATCGGTCCCAACGGCGCCGGAAAAACCACCTGCTTCAACCTCATCACCAAATTTCTCGCCCCCACCCACGGCCGTATCTACTATAAGGGCGCGGACATAACCCGCGATAAACCCTACGAAATCGCGACCAAGGGCCTCGCCCGTTCCTTCCAGATCTCGGCAACCTTTCCGCATCTGACGGTGATGGAAAACGTCCGCATCGCGCTTCAGCGCGAGCTGGGCACCTCGTTCCATTTCTGGAAGTCGGAGCGATCCGTCGACGTCATGAACGACCGGGCGCTTCAACTGCTGGAACGCGTCGGCCTCACCGGCTTTGCGGAGCAATTCGCGGTGGAGCTGCCTTATGGGCGCAAGCGCGCGCTCGAAATCGCCACCACCATCGCCCTGGAGCCGGACGTGCTGCTTCTCGACGAGCCGATGGCGGGGATGGGCCGGGAGGACGTTCAGCGCATTTCCGCATTGATCCGAAGCGTCGCCAAGGGCCGCACCGTGCTGATGATCGAGCACAATCTGTCAGTCGTGGCCGACCTGTCCGACGTGATCACGGTGCTGACGCGCGGCGAGATCCTGGCCGAAGGGCACCTATGACCAGGTCTCCAACAATCCGGACGTGGTCGACGCCTATATGGGGACCGGCAATGTCTGAACCGATGCTCTCGGTCAAGAACCTCAACGGCTGGTATGGGGAATCTCACATTCTCCACGGCATGTCCTTCGATGTCGGCGACGGCGAAGTGGTGACGCTGCTCGGCCGCAACGGCGTCGGCAAGACCACCACCATGCGCGCCATCATGGGCATGCTCGACCGGTGCGAGGGCACCATCCGCTTCCGCGGCAAGGAGACGACGGGCATGCCGTCGAACGCCATCGCGCGGCTCGGCATCGCCTACTGCCCCGAAGAGCGGGGCATCTTCGCCAGCCTGACCGTCAAGGAGAACCTGCTGCTGCCGCCCAAGGTGCAGGACGGCGGACTTTCGGTCGATGAGATTTACGAAATCTTTCCGCGCCTGAAGCAGCGCGCCGCCAGCCAGGGCACCAAGCTCTCCGGCGGCGAGCAGCAAATGCTGGCAATTGCACGAATTTTGCGCACCGGCGCCAAGTTTCTGCTACTCGACGAGCCGACCGAGGGTCTGGCTCCGGTGATCGTTCAGCAGATCGGCGGAATTATCCGGACCTTAAAGGAAAAAGGCTTTACGATTTTGCTCGTCGAGCAGAACTTTCATTTTGCCTCGACCCTTGCGGATCGTCACTATGTGGTCGAGCATGGCCACGTTATCGACATGATCAGCGACGCCGCGCTGGCGGCGAACAAGGAGAAGCTGCAAGCCTATCTCGGCGTTTAGTCCGGCCCCCGCGCCGGACCAATGTATAATCCAAGGAGGACACTCAATGAAAAAACTGACACTGCTCGCCGCCGCTTGCGCGCTGGCCGCCGGTATGGGCGCGGCGCATGCGCAGGTTTCCGGCGACGCCGTCAAGATCGGCGTCCTGAACGATCAGTCCGGCATCTATGCCGACCTCGGCGGCAAAGGCTCCGTGATCGCCGCGCAGATGGCGGTCGACGATTTCGGCGGCAAGGTTCTCGACAAGCCGATCGAGGTGCTCTCGGCCGATCACCAGAACAAGCCCGACATCGCCTCCAACATCGCCAACCAGTGGATCGACCAGGACGGCGTGGACATGTTCACCGACGTGACGACCTCGTCCGTCGCGCTGGCCATCCAGGAAATCACCAAGAACAAGAACCGCGTGCACATCAATTCCGGTGCCGCCACCTCCGACCTGACCGGCCCGAAATGCTCGCCGACCGGCATTCACTGGACCTACGACACCTTCGCGCTGGCCAACGGCACCGGCACGACGCTGGTCAAGGAAGGCGGCGACAGCTGGTTCTTCATCACCGCCGACTACGCATTCGGCCACGCGCTGGAGCGCGACACGTCGGAAGCGGTGAAGAAGGCGGGCGGTAAGATTGTCGGCGCGGTGCGCCATCCGTTCCCCGGCACGACGGACTTCTCGTCCTTCCTGCTGCAGGCCCAGGGCTCGGGCGCCAAAGTCGTCGGCCTCGCCAATGCCGGCCTCGACACCGTCAACACCATCAAGCAGGCCAATGAATTCGGCATCGTCGCCGGCGGCCAGCGCCTTGCCGGTCTGCTGGTGTTCCTCACCGACGTGAAGAGCCTCGGCCTGAAGACGGCGCAGGGCCTCGTCATCACCACCGGCTTCTACTGGGACCTGAACGACGAAACCCGCGAATTCTCCAAGCGCTTCGCCGAGAAGAATGGCGGCGCCATGCCGACCATGGTCCAGGCCGGCGTCTATTCCGGCACGATGCATTATCTGAAGGCGATCAAGGCTGCCGGCACGGATGAGGCCAAGGCCGTCGTCGCCAAGATGCGGGAAATGCCGGTCAACGACTTCTTCGCCAAGAACGGCAAGATCCGCGAAGACGGCCTGATGGTCCACGACATGTATCTGGCTCAGGTCAAGTCGCCCGAGGAATCCAAGGGCCCTTACGACTTCTACAAGATCCTTCGCACCACGCCGGGCGACGAGGCTTTCCGTCCGCTCAAAGACGGCGGCTGCCCGCTGGTGAAGTAGGCACGCTTCAAGGATCACGGAGGCCGGGATGATATTTGGCATGCCCATACAGGTGCTGTTCGGCCAGCTTATGCTGGGACTGATCAACGGCGCTTTCTATGCCATGCTGTCGCTCGGCCTCGCCTTGATCTTCGGCATGCTGAACATTATCAATTTCGCGCATGGCGCCCTCTACATGCTGGGCGCCTTCGCGGCCTATCTGCTGCTCGACCAGCTCGGGATCGGCTACTGGCCGGCGCTGATCGTGGCGCCGATCATCATCGCCGCTTTCGGCATGGTCATCGAGCGGCTGTTCCTGAAGCACCTCTACAAGCTCGATCATCTCTACGGCCTGTTGTTCACCTTCGGCCTGGCGCTGATCCTTGAAGGTGTGTTCCGCGAGCTTTACGGCGTGTCGGGTCTGCCCTATGCGCCCCCGGCGGCTCTGCAGGGCGGCTACAATCTCGGCTTCATGTTCCTGCCGGTCTATCGGGGCTGGGTGGTGGTGGCGTCGCTGATCGTCTGCCTCGGGACCTGGCTGCTGATCGAGAAGACCAAGCTCGGCAGCTATCTGCGCGCCGCGACCGAGAACCCCGCGCTCGTCCAGGCATTCGGCGTCAACGTGCCGGCGATGATCACGCTGACCTACGGGCTTGGCGTCGGTCTTGCCGCCTTTGCCGGCGTGCTGGCGGCGCCGATCTACTCGGTCAACCCGCTGATGGGCTCCAACCTGATCATCATCGTGTTTGCCGTGGTCGTGATCGGCGGCATGGGGTCGATCCTGGGCTCGGTGATCACCGGCTTCATGCTCGGCATCCTCGAGGGGCTGACCAAAGTGTTCTACCCGGAGGCCTCGAATACGGTCATATTCGTGGTCATGGCCATCGTGCTGCTGATCAAGCCGCAGGGCCTGTTTGGAAGGGCGAGCTGACGACATGGTGACCAAACGCACCGACACCGCGACGGTTCTGCTCTATGCGGTGCTCGTCGCGCTCGCAATCGCCGGACCGTTCCTGCTCTATCCGCAATTCCTGATGCGGGCGCTCTGCCTGTCGCTGTTCGCATGCGCCTTCAACCTGCTGCTCGGCTATGTCGGCTTGCTGTCCTTCGGCCATGCCGCGTTCTTCGGCTTTGCCGCTTATGTGACCGGACACGCCGCCAAGGTGTGGGGTCTGGGACCCGAGATCGCCATCCTGCTCGGCGCGCTTTCCGCGGCGGGGCTCGGCGTGCTGTTCGGCGGCCTCGCCATCCGCCGGCAGGGCATCTATTTCGCCATGGTCACGCTGGCGCTCGCGCAGATGCTGTATTTCTTCTGCGTGCAGGCGCCTTTCACCCATGGCGAGGACGGCATTCAGGCGGTGCCGCGCGGCTATCTGTTCGGCGTGCTCAACCTGCGCGACAGCCTGACGATGTATTATTTCGTCCTGGCGGTGTTCCTGATCTGCTTCGTCATCATCCAGCGCACGATCCACTCGCCCTTCGGCCAGACGCTGAAGGCGGTGCGCGAGAACGAGCCTCGGGCGATCTCGCTCGGCTACAACGCCGACCGCTACAAGCTTCTGGCCTTCATCATCTCGGCGACCTTGTCGGGCGTCGCCGGCAGCCTGTTCGTGCTGACCTTCCAGATCGCCTCGCTCAACAGCGTCCACTGGCACACATCCGGCGAGGTCGTTCTGATGACGCTGCTCGGCGGCATGGGCACGGTGCTCGGCCCGGTGGTCGGGGCCTTCCTCGTGGCTTCGATCCAGCAATATCTCGCAGCCTTTGGCGCGTGGGTGTCGATCTCGCAGGGCATCATTTTCGTCGCCTGCGTGCTGCTGTTCCGGCGCGGCATCGTCGGCGAGATCATCGCGCTGCGGCAGCGGCTGGGACGATCGGAACGCACCGCGGCCTCGCGTGCCGCGACCGAGCCTGCCGTCGCGCCGTCCACCGCCGGTCACTGAGCCGAGGCGTCCGGATCGCTCGTCTGCCGTTCATCGTGGCGCCTGCTAAACAGCATCAGCTTTAAGAGCGACCTTTTCCAAATGGAATAACGTCGTCCCCGCGCAGGCGGGAATCCAGTATTCACCGATGAATCATAAGCGGATTACTGGAGTCCCGCCTGCGCGGGAATGACGATGCGGGAAAGGCCGCCGGGATGACGCCCACGGCTGCCTGGCTACGGCTTGAACACCAGCTCGCCGGTCTCTTGCGCCTCCAGCTCCTCCTCGGTGAGATTGAGCCGGATGCTCTTGCCTTTCTTATAGAGCTTGAGCTGATCGGCATAGAAGCGTGAGAGCGGATGGCTGCTCTGGCCGGTGGCGATGATGAAGCGCGAGCGCGCCGGATCGGCCAGATCGTAGACGCCGCGAAAACCGGCCCCCGATTTGCGCAGCAGCGGATGGTCCCTTTCCGGCGCGCCGAGGCTGCCGCCGCGATTGACCGAATAGAACCCGCCATCGCTCGGGAAGGCGACGCCGAACAGCTCGCGGAAACCGGGCACATTGTCCATCACCTGATTTTTCATCACCGCGACATGCTCGGCGCCCCAGCGCCATTGGGACACGTCGTTGCCGTAGCGCTGTGACAGCTCGTCCAGCGTCCTGCGAAATGCGGTTCGGGCCGCCTTCATGCAGTCCGCCCCCCCGCGCTCGGCATCGCAGAAACCATCGGGCGAACGCAGGATCGAGACGACGACGGCGGCATTGAAGGCGCCGGTGCTTCCCGCAAGCGGGTCGAGCCCCGACCGCAGCAGCTCCTCATTGATCCGCAGCAGCCACCAGTCGAGGATCAGCGGCTCGGGCCGGTTGCGGTCGGCGGCAAAATCCCAGTTCCGCAGCAGATCGAGCGCCTGGCGTTCGAGATCGGTCTCCGGCTCCAGCTTCAGCAGGAACGGCACCAGATCGCGCGCATGGGCGGCCTCGATATCCATCTGGATCGAGGCGATGCTGGCGAGGTCATGTTTGGGCTTGGCGGCGATCCGCTCGATGATGCGCATGGCGCGGTAGCCCGCTGTCTGGTCGCGGCCGAACCAATAGGGATAATCGGCGTCGATATCGGCATTGTTGGCGTTGACGATGGCGCCTGCGGGCGGGTCGAAAAGCGTCGGCCAGCCGTCGAACGGGACCATGCCGGTCCAGTCGCCGTCGCCCGTGGCGCCATCCGCCGGGTAGCGCCCGTCGCCGCTCTTGCGTACGGGCACTTCGCCGGCGTTGACGAAGCCGATATTGCCCTCGCGGTCGGCATAGACGATGTTCTGCGCCGGTGATTTGTAGAGCCGCAGCGCGTCGCGGAATTCCTGCCAATTGCGGGCGCGGTTGATACGGTAGAACGCTTCGGCGGTGGTATCGGCGCGGCTCAGCCCGGTCCAGGCGAGGCTGATCAGGCGTCCCCCGGTGGAGATGGCTTCCATCTCGGGGGTGGCGTCGGAGATGATCGGGCCGTGCCGCGTCTCGCGGCGGGTGATTTCGACCGGCGCGCCGCCCTTGACCTCGATCTTCACCGCCTCGGTTCGCATCGCCTCATCGCCGTCCGGCGTCAGATAACGGCCGGGATTGCCCGGCGCCTCGGTCTCGACGAACAGATCCTGGGTGTCGCTGTCGGTGGTGGTGAAGCCCCAGGCGATATGGCCGTTCTGGCCGAGCAGCACCAGCGGCACGCCGGGTGCGGTGGCGCCGGATATCGTCATGTCGGGTGTGGTGATGCGCGCCAGATACCACAGGATCGGGATGTCCAGCTCCAGATGCGGATCATTGGCCAGCAGCGGTTTTCCGGTTTCGCTGCGGCTGCCGTCGACCACCCATTCATTCGACGCGCCCGCCCCGATGGACGGCAGCTCGAGCAGGCGCCGCATCAGATCGCCGCCCTCGGCAAAGCGGAGCGGACGACCGGGGTTCGGGAACAGGGATGCGCCGTGCTGTTCGCCGCGCCCGATCTCCGGCTTCAGCGTCACCGGCCATTCGGGAAATTTCGGCGGGAACAGCCGTTCGGTGCGCTCGCGGCCGTATTTCTCCGAAAGCAGCGCCCGGGTCGCGTCGTGATGCCAGTTTGCGCTCAGCTTCCAGGCCATCCCCTTGCCCCAGACGATCGAGTCGACCGGCCGCCAGGGCTCCGGCTTGATGCCCAGAAGCGTATACTCCGCCGGCAACGCCTGGCCGCTCTCGCTGAGCCAGGCGTTGACGCCGTCCGCATAGGCCTCAAGGTCCCGCTTGAGGTCCGCCGGCATCGCCGCCAGGCTGTCGCGGCTGCGGCTTTCGAAATCGAGGGCGCGGAACAGCCGATCGAGCCGCAGCCCGCGCGGGCCGATGGCTGCGGCGAGCCGGCCGGTCAGCACGCGGCGGGAGATGTCCATCTGGAAGAAGCGGTCCTGCGCGTGCAGATAGCCGAGGGTGCGGGCGGCATCGGTCAGGGTCGCAGCGAAGATGTGCGGGACGCCGTGTGCGTCGCGGATGACGCGGACGTCGCCGCCCAGTCCCGCGAGCCGCACCGTGCCGTCGAGTGTAGGCAGGCTTCGGCTCCACCAGATATAGCCGGCGCCGGCGCCGAGCAGCGGCACAACGATAACCAGCGCGATGAGCCACAGGACAATTTTCCGCATGCGGCGGCGAAACATGGGCGGGCCTCCCGGATTTTCATTTCCACACTAGCCGATCGGCTCCCGCCCGGCAGCGGGTTTTCCCCGGTTTCCGCGCGGGCGGCACTAACGCGCCGACTTTTCGTTGTCTGAATTTGAAACAGATCAGGACGGTCTGGGCAGGAAACGATTTGAAAAACACTTCCGCGATATCAGCGGAAATAAGCACGAATACGAAGATGTTCTCGTATTTGGTGTATTTCATTTACAAACTCGCGCAAAAGTTACAGTTTTGTATCTTTCATTAACTCTACTCTTTAATCCAGCATTAAGTGAGCTGCGCTAAGTTACTTTCGAGTGGTCAAGTTGTGTGTAGAGAGTCCGATGACCGATCAGTTCAGGCTGCGGGTTAAATATGTGATGGGGCCGGATGGCAGCCCGCTCACGATCGCCGATCTTCCGCCCCCTTCGACAAAGCGATGGGTCATTCGCCGCAAGGCCGAAGTCGTCGCCGCGGTGCGCGGCGGGCTTCTCAGCCTCGGCGAGGCGTGCAATCGCTATCGGCTGACGATCGACGAGTTTCTGAGCTGGCAGCGCTCGATCGAGCGCCACGGCCTGCCCGGTCTGCGCGCGACGCGTCTCCAGCAATACCGCACCTGATGCGGGCGGCGGCAATTTCGCTGGAAAACCGCCCGCCTTGCCGCTCGCGCCGCGCGCCGCGGCTTTACAGCCCGTCCGTGCCTCGCTAGCGTTGCTTGCGCCATAAGGCGAGGGGAGCGCGAGGCCGTGACTCTGCCAAACATCTTCACCATCGGTTATGAGGGCGCCTCGGTCGAGGATCTGATCGCGACGCTCAAGGCCGCCGGCGTTTCCCATCTCATCGACATCCGCGAGTCTCCCTATTCGCGTCGCCACGAATTCTCCAGGGAGGAGCTTGCCGGCGCCCTCGCAGAATACGGCCTTGCCTATACGCATATCGGCGAGCTCGGCAATCCGCCAGCCGGCCGGGAGGCTGCGCGGGCCGGGCACATGGCGGTCTATCGCGAAATCTTCACGGCCCATCTCAACGGGCCGGACGGGCGGAAGGGGCTGGAGCGTGTTCTGTCGCTCGCCGCCGCGGAGCCGGTCTGCATGATGTGCTTCGAGAAATCCGCCAGCCACTGTCATCGCTCGATGGTCGCGGCGCGGCTGGAGCCGATGTCGGGTGTGAGCGTTGAACATTTGCGGGTGCATGCGCGTCAGGCCCATCCGGCGCAGGGCGCTTTCGAGTTCTAGAGCCAGATCGGCCGCCATGGAAGCGCTCACGGGGATTTCGACCGCGGCGGTTCGACGGACGGGTCGCGTTCCAGAGGCCATCGATCAATAAGCGCGCGCGATCGACGGCCCGGCTTCCTGGCTCGTCGTCCACGCGCCCGCAAGCGCCGGCTGCCCCACCGCGGCTGCGGTCTGCGGCGGCACGCTCGACGCGGCGACCGGGATCGTGCCCGTCGACCGCTCGCACCCGCCCCGGCCGAAAATCCAGGTCTCCACATCCCGCTTCAGCTTGGCCGCCAGATCGACCGGGAAGGACAGGTTGCGCGTGGAGATCAGCGTGTTGTCATTGAATGGATAGAACTGCACGAGGAATTTCTGCGCGCTCGGCCCTGGTCCGGACTGGATGGTGATCTGCGGAAGCTGCGTCAGTCCGTTGGCGGTCTCAAGCGTTGCAGGCGCGGTGTCATACTGGTAGCCGCTGAGCAATGCGGTCGGGCCGTCGAACCAGCATGCTTTCATCTGGGCGGCAAAAGTCTGCTGCACGGCCGCCGGAGCGCCGAAAGATAGCCGCTGAGGCTCCGAGCCTTCGAGGCGCGCGATCGTCGTATCCTTGCTTGCGCAGCCGCAAAGCAGCAGCGCGATCAGGCATGCGACGCCGGCATACGCTCTGCGCAATTTCGCCCCCCAAGTCCCCTTATGCCCCTAACCCTCTGCATAATTGACGAAATTGTCAAAATTTCATCCGCGGGGAGTGATCAGGCGCTTTTGTTGGCGGCTTCAGCCGTGACAGTCGAGCTTGCCCTGCGACCAGCGGACAAGATCGGATTTGAATGACAGCTCAAGCGGCTTGTCGAGCCGGCGGTTCTCGGCCCGGACCGTCGAACCGGTAAGCGCCCCGTCGATCGAGATGCGGAACGCTTGAAGCCCGCGCTTACCGTTCGGATCCTTCTGAAAGAGGATGATGGTCGCGGTGTTCGAGCCGCCGGGCGCGACATCGGCGTGGAAGCCGTGATTGGTCAGCTTGGGCGAGCCGGGCGTGAGCCAGCAGGCATGGATCTGTTGCGCAAGCTGGGTGTACACGGCGATCGGCGCCTGCTCCCATTGCGTGGTGTCCGGCGCATTGGAGGCCGTCGCCGTGAACAGCTTGACGTTGGCGATGCCCGAGAGCGACAGGCCGCCCGATTGGGATGGCGATCCGTCCGACGCAGCGGCAACCTTGGTCGCGCCGCCCTTCACCCTCCGGGCATTGCGGTCGGGCACGGGCGGCATGTGCGGGTCGTCCGTCTCCGGCGTCGTCGCGGCGGCGTCCGGCACTGCGTCCGCGCTCGGGCCCGAGCCCAAAAGGGATATCTGCGCCAGTCCGGAGCCTTGCGCGCAACCGCTCAGAGCCGCGATCAGCGCAATGCCGCAAAGTCTGGCTGCCCCCTGCATGCTCATTGTTTCCCTCCTGATCGACCGGCGCTCCGCGGCATGACTGCCCTTGCTTGCCGCAGATTGGGCGCAGGCCTATCGACGCCCGATTCCGGTCACCATCGAAAACCGAGCTCTTTATATCGTCCGCCCGCCACAAGGCAAAGGGGCGGCGAGCGCACCAACGGGCGAAGTGATCGACTTACAACGCTCCGCCCGGCCCAGTGTGGAAAACCGGCGCGTTTCTTCAAGCGAAATCGCCGGACTTTTCACAAGACCGGCGATTCCGGATGGTAGGAGAGTTGAACGCGAGCGTGGCGGCAAAAAGGCCGCCGGCATGGGCAGCAAGCGCGGCGCGACGCCTCAGGCGCGGCCGCCGAATGCGTGGGTCGGATGGCCGCCGGGCACTTCCAGCCGATGCGGACGGGCGCCGGACCGGTCGTGCTCGATGTGGCTACGCTCTTCGACCATCTCGACCTTCTTCAGCTCTTCGATGGCTTCGTTCAGTTCGGCCTTGGCGCCTTCGAGCCTGCCTTCGAGGTCGCTGATCGAAGACAGAAGGTTGTCGCGGCGTTTGCGCGCGGCTTTCGCATAGGTCGGATAGGAGAAGTGGTTGACGTCGCGGATGCGGCTCGTCTCCTCCTCCACTTCGATCTGGTGACTGAGGTCGTCGACCAGGCGTCGGAAGTCGGCGATCATCATCTCGATGTCGGCGACTTTCTGTTGCCGTTCGTTGACTTCAAACCGTTGCAGCTTCAGGTGAGTTTCGTTTGTTCTCATGGCGTGCACCAACCCGCCCCGCAAGAAGCGGAGGCAAGTCTCTCCTCTCTTGGCGAGATCGCCCCGTCAGACGTGGCGGCTCGCGCGATGGCCCACGACTACTATGCCCGAGAGACATTAAATGGCGGTAAACCACGTACAGATGCGTTGAAGCCACATGACGGCAGCTTACCGCGAAAAAGCCGTGCGCAACCTATGGATGCGTCACAAAATCTGCTAATTTCCATTTGTGGGTGATTCGCGACGTAGCACGCGGCCACCCATCGGCGGGTGAGCCACTTTCCGTTCACTTGCCAGGATTATCGTGAGTTGACGCGCTGTGAACGATTTTTATTCGATTTTCCCAGCCAAATCCACGACTACCGGGCTTTATCCGGCCTGAGCTTGATGTTAGAATCATCTTTGCCTTCGGTGATTTGCTTCTGCCCGCGTAAGGCCAAGGTCCTCCGTAAAATAGTCCTCTTCCAGTCGGTATTGCGTAGGTGTTGGATGCACGTTTTACGTGTAATTCTGGTGCCAAGGGCGAATTAACCTCCGTCCAGACCTCTGTAAAGCAGTCTTTTGTTAACCTGTTCCGTTTACTTTTGACCTGGAATTAACTCTGCCCACTCGCATCCGCTGGCAGCAAAAAGATGCGAAGCGAACCGGCTCGCTGGGCCTCGAGACTAAAAAAGAGGAATCAGGATGAGGGTATTGCTTATCGAAGACGACAGCGCCACGGCTCAGAGCATTGAGCTTATGCTGCTCTCCGAAGGCTTCAACGTCTTCACGACCAATTTAGGCGAAGAAGGCGTCGATCTTGGCAAGATCTATGATTACGACATAATCCTTCTCGACCTCGGCTTGCCTGATATCAGCGGCTATGAGGTCCTGCGCACCTTGCGCGTCAGCAAGGTGAAAACGCCGATCCTGATCCTGTCCGGCATGGCCGGCACGGAAGACAAGGTCCGCGGTCTCGGCTTCGGCGCCGACGACTACCTGACCAAGCCGTTCCACAAGGACGAGTTGGTCGCCCGTATCCACGCGATCGTCCGCCGCGCCAAGGGGCATGCCCAGTCCGTCATTCAGACCGGCGACCTGGTGGTCAATCTCGATACCAAGACTGTCGAAGTCGAAGGTGAGCGCGTGCATCTGACCGGCAAGGAATACCAGATGCTCGAGCTGCTTTCTCTCCGCAAGGGTACAACGCTGACCAAGGAAATGTTCCTTAATCACCTCTACGGCGGCATCGATGAACCGGAGCTGAAAATTATCGACGTGTTCATCTGCAAGCTGCGCAAGAAGCTGGCGTCGGCAACCGGCGGTGAACACTACATCGAAACCGTATGGGGGCGCGGCTACGTGCTGCGCGATCCCAAAGAGCGTTCGTCAGCGGCCGCGTAAGGCCGCAAATACCTGCTTCCGTCCGGGCCGGTAATCCGGCGGAAGTCGGACTCTATGCGCCAGGCTCGCTTGGCGCATTTTTTTGCCTATGGGCAGGGCGAACGTCCTAATCGCCGTCGAGCAATCGACGCGCCCGCGATAACGGCTCCTGAAGTTCGGGCTCTCCGGGGTGGTTTGCGGCGAGGCCCTTCAGCTCCCGATACAGGGCCTTGGCGGCGTCGATGTCGCTCGCGCCAAGATGATAGATGAGATTGACAGCCGCTTTGGCTTGTTCCAGCCGCAGCTCCGGCTCTCCGGGATGGTTTGCGGCGAGGGCCTTCAGCTCCTGATACAGGGCCTTGGCGGCGTCGACGTCGCTCGCGCGAAGATCATGGATGAGATTGAAGGCCGCTTTGGCTTGGCAAAGCCGCAGCTCCGGCTCTCCGGGATGGTTTGCGGCGAGGGCCTTCAGCTCCTGATACAGGGCCTTGGCGGCGTCGACGCCGCTCGCGCGAAGATCATGGATGAGATTGAAGGCCGCTTTGGCTTGCCAAAGCCGCAGCTCCGGCTCTCCGGGATGGTTTGCGGCGAGGGCCTTCAGCTCCCGATACCGGGCCTTGGCGGCGTCGATGTTGCTCGCGCCAAGATGATTCATGAGATTGACGGCCAGCATGGCCCAGGCCGTTCGGGCGGGAGCGCTTTCCGGTCGAATGTCGAAGGTCTTGCGAAGCGCGCTATGCTCCGGGAAATCTTGCGCGCAGCGATCGACAAATGGCGCAATTGCGAATTTCGATGACGAGTTATGCCAGGCAAAACTTACCAGTTCCTCGGCGGAGTCCGGCTGCCTCGTCAGGAGGTCGAGCACGAAGTATTCCCCGACAATGTCTGGCTCATGGGGACGTAGCACCCCGTCAACCACGCCGGTCATGGCATTGAAAAGCCTTTCATGACGGTCCCGGTCCCATTTAGGGATCAGGTCGCCGTCAGACGCTTTCATCATCTCGACCGGCAAGCCGTTCATCATGGTCGCCAGCGCCAGCGCCCGCTCCTCCTTGTCGAGCGGCCCGTCGCCGAAGCCCGCTTCTCGTGCAGCCCGGCGCCAGAATTTCTCCCGCTCCCGGTTGATGACGTCATTGAGCAGCGCCTCGCGGCTCCACCGACGCGCGCTGTCGTGCCGGGCCATCGCGTCGGCCATGAGGAAGGCGAAGAGTGGGCGTTCCCTGGAGTCGATCTGTCGGAGCCGCTGCAAAGTCTCGTCTTTGTCCGGAGCGCCGCCCGGCGGAGGCTGTTCCGCCCAGACATGCTCGAAGATCGGCCAGAGGGATTTCGAGCTTCCTCAGTTCGAGATCGTCCCGGCGCGTCTCGCGGCACCGGGCCTCGACGCAGATCTTATCGAGCCACGGGCCTTTCGGCTCTCGCTCGATCAGGATGATGCGGACGGGTTTCCTGAGGAGATGCGCCCCTTCGCGCTCCGAGAGACCTTTAATAATGGAGGCGGCCAGGTCCGGAGAGCGGCCCGTATAATCGATGACCATCAGCGTCGGCAGAGCGGGCTGCCAGACGGTCCAGTCCGGGCCTTTATGGTCCTCATCCAGAAATCCCGCGTACCACCAGCCGCCTTGCTGGGCGAGGATGATTTCGAGCGCCAGCCGGCTTTTGCCCATGCCGCCTGGCCCGTGCAGCACCATCCAGGCGAAGCGGCGCTCCGGATCGTTCAGGACGGCGTCGATTGTCTCGGTTTCGACCTCGCGTCCGATGAAGGGGATGGACCGCGCCCAATAGATGAAACGGTCGCGATCAGAAAAGGTCCGGTCCGCGCTCCATTTCTGCTTGAGGAGCGGCTGTTTATGATCCGCCTCGACGATGCCGCCCGCCGGGTCTTCTTGCAGGAAATGCAGCGCGGCTTTGAAGCTGGGGTGATCCGTGTCCGCCGGCTTGGTCAGCGTGACGTGATATTCATTCTCCAGGACGATGTAATCGCCGGGGCCGTGCGAGCCCCATGCGCTCATCTTGCCGACCCAGCCGTCCTCCGCCGCAACGACGAATTTCGCCGTGACGCGCCGATGGGCGTCGGTTGCGCGCTCGTCGAGATAGAGCCTTTGCAGCTCGGGTGAATCATAAGCGAGGCCCAGCAGTTGCTTGCTCGCATGGTTGCGTACGACTGGCGGCGCCTTCGCCGTCAGCTTTGCGGCGATCGCACCCATGTGCGGCGTGGCGAAATAAAGAACCCGGCGGATTTTGCAGGGCCGCCCATCGCGATAGCAATCGGCGATGTAGCGGCGTGTGACAAGCCCGCCCTGGCTGTGGGCGATGACGGCGATCTCATCGTAGGCGCGGCACTCCGTCTCGATCTGTGCGCGGAGATATTCGGCCACTTCGGAGACTGACGGCGTCGTTCCGGTAAAGCCGGTTTTGTACTGAAAGGTTTTGACGTCGAAGCGCTGGCCGAGCGAGGCGTCGCTTCCGATCAGGCGAGGGAAGGCGCCCCATGCGGAGTCCGGATTGCTGCCGATCCCATGAATGAACAGGACGAGTTTTCGCTTCGGCTGGGCGTCTGCCGCCTCTGGCGTGCTCGGCGTGGGACTACGCTCAGTCATCGAAATAGGTTACGGAATATGGAATTTATGCAAGCTGAACCGTGCTAGCCCGGAAAATTCACGGTGGTTTGGCGGGTGTAGCTCAAGCCTTTGAGATGGCTTAGGATTTGGTTGCTAAAGCCGATCCGCGCCATTTTCGCAGGGAGCCCACCCGCCATGATCGATCCTATGCTGCCGTTGCCTGGTCTGTCACCGGTTTTTGGCAAACCGGTCGTGGCGCGTTTTGATGGTGGGGCTTTGTCGTCGGACGCAGGCGTTTTGGTTTTGCGAGAGGTCGAGCAACGCCTTGACGTGGCCGAACGTCTGGCGGGCTGCATCGCGGATCCACGGGCACAAAATCAGGTCGTCCACGGCCTCGCCGATATGATCCGGTTCCGCATGCTGATGATCTCCGCCGGCTATGAGGACGGCAACGATGCATCGCGCTTACGATCTGATCCGGCGTTCAAGCTGGCGCAGGGCGCGCTGCCATCCGGCGCAGATCTTGCCTCGCAGCCCACACTCTCGCGCCTGGAGAACCTGCCTGATCGCCGTTCGCTGCTGCGCATGGGGCAGGCGCTGGTTGATCTCTACTGCGCCTCCTTCCGGCGGGTGCCCAACAGCATCGTGCTGGATATCGACGATACGTTCGATGCCGCATATGGCGGCCAGCAATTACGCTTGTTCAATGCTCATCACGACGAATATGGCTTCCAGCCAATGGTCGTGTTTGACGGTGATGGGCGGTTCGTGACCGCCATGCTGCGTCCGGCCAAGCGCCCCAAAGGCACCGAGATCGGCGCGTTCCTGCGCCGTCTGCTCCGTGCGATCCGCGCCAACTGGCCAAGCACCCGGATCCTGATCCGGGCCGACAGCCATTATTGCTGTCCCGAGGTGATCGACGTCTGCCGGGCGAGGGGGCTTGACTTCATCCTCGGCGTCGCGCCGACCACGACCTTGCGCCGCCATATCGAAGAGTTGGAAGCCAGCACCAAAGCCCGTTTCGAGGCCGGAGCGAAGACGGCCAAGCTGCGCCGCTTCAAGGACTTCTTCGATGGCGCAAAGAGCTGGAGCCGGGTCGAACGCATCATCGCGCGGGTCGAAGCCGGCGAGCAAGGCACCGATACCCGCTTCATCGTCACCAATCTCGCCGGCGGCCGGGCCAAGGCGCTCTACGAAGACCTCTACTGCCGACGCGGCATAGCCGAGAACCATATCAAATCCTGGAAGACCCATCTCGCCGCCGATCGCACGTCATGCTCAAAAGCGACCGCCAACCAGTTCCGCCTGTTCCTGCATGCGGGCGCTTATTGGCTGATGTGGCGGCTGCGCGCCATGATGCCGAAACGCTCGATCTGGCGCGTTGCGCAGTTCGATACTCTGCGCCTACGTCTGATCAAGGTCGCCGCCCGGGTGGTCGAGATGAAAACCCAGATCCGGCTGCACCTGCCGACCGCCTGTCCCTACCAACCCATTTTGAGGGCCGTCCTTGGCCGGCTGCCGCGGCTCGTCACCTGAACGCCGGGGCGCCGATGCCCCCGAACGAGCCCACCCCTTTAACCGCAAAAAACGCCTTGCCGGCCGCCAATCTCAAGCGGGATGCATCCGCGCGCCGGTAATCTGCCAAGATGCACATGAGCACCTTCTCGACGAATTGCGGATCGGTCGACAGCTTGAACGTCTCGGTGCGATGCGGCTGCAAGCAGAAGGCCTGCCAGATCCGATGCACGGACGACGCCGATATGCCCGACGCCTTCGCCATGCCGCGCGTGCTCCAATGTGTCGCGTCCGAGGGCTTTGCCTCGAGCGTTTTGGTAACAATTTCCTCGATACGGTCATCGCCGATCTTGCGTGGCGCACCGCATCTTGGCTCGTCGTCGAGGCCATCGAGACGATGCCTGGCGAACCGCTCGCGCCACAGCCGGACGGTCTGACGCGTAACGCCCACCCCAGACGCGATCTCGCAGTTGTTCTCCCCGTCCGCCGCGCGCAGGATGATCTCCGCGCGCTGTGCATCCGCGCGCGTAATCTTGCGACGGCGGACACGGCCATTGAGCATGGCTTGCTCATCCGCACTCAGCTGGATCGGGCTCGGTTTTCCACTCACCATCATCGCTCCCAGGGAATCGCTGATCCAATACAGGGAATCACGACGACGAATAACTGGCTAGAAATTTCCGAAACAGGACACTAGGGTCGCCGCAACTGAGCAGAGATCTGGCGACAGCTGAAAACCAAAGGTTTCCATGGATCGTTGCGCGTTGTTGGCGAATGCACGACACACAGTCGCCACGCTGAACAGGTCTCAGATCTGCAATTGCAGAGGTTCCGTCCGCAAATTCAATAACCGCCGGCTTCTTTTATCGATCGGCGACACCCCACCCACCGAGGCCGAAGCCCGCTACTTGAAGGCGGCACGGTTTTGACTTTGCGCTGTGCAACCCTAAATCCGACGGACGAAAAACTCATCCTGCTGGGCGCGGTGCCGGAATCCGCAGCCGCCGCATCATCGCATTCGCAGTGCTCTCAGCGATCTCATCGGGGAAGTCGTCCGGCATCGCATTGCGGGTGCTTTCCATAGCGGTCGCGACGGTGCCCTCCAATTCCTGAAACAACGCGTCCATCAAACCAACGGCGAGCCCGCATGCATCGGCGGTTTCATGGAAATGCCGAGCCTGGATCTGATCCACGACGTAGTGACGATTATTGCCCACTGACATCGCCAGCTTGAATTGGTTTTGCCGGATGTGATTGACATCCCGAGCCGGTTGGGTCGACACGATGTCGTATAGCGGCGTCAGTCGGAACCGCCCACCCGAGGACAGTCGGACGCTGAAATTCTTGGCGTGGCCGTCGGTCGCTCCCAGGAGCCAGAATGCCAACAGCGCCTTGAAGAAAACGCGCTTGTCCTCGTCCGGCGCATCGCTTCCCTGCAAAGCATTGCTGATGTCGCGAATGCCGGGACCGCCGTCGCTTTGATATTTGCGGCTGGGCGGAATCGAGAGAATCTGACAGAAATCCTCCTGCGGCACGCGCAAGAGGCGCCCGTCGCGCGTCCATTGGCGGTCGAAGCGCTCGACCACCAGCACGCGATGGCCGTTGAAATCGGTGATCTCCGTCTGCGCTGTCGGCAGCCCCAGCGCTGCCATGAAACACATACAGAAATGCTCGTTCTCCACGCTTTGCGATAGATCGACCCCTTGAACGTGGCCGATCTGCGGTTTCAGGATATGCGTGGTCGCGGTCGTGCCGTGCGGTACATGCCAGCCGCCGTTCCAGAACAGCAACGCGGTCTTCTCCTGCGCGCCCGCGAGCGAAATGCGGAAATCCTCCTCCTCGCCAATCCCAAGGGGATTGCGCCCCAAATTGGCGACAAGCTGGCCAATCTCTTCCTCATTCACCGCCCTCGCATCCACGGCGCCGGCGTCTCCCGGCTCGATTCCTTCCGGCAGGAACTGCAACGCGCCGACGCAATCCCGCCCGATCTGCGAGAGAAGACTATGCGCATCCTCGCCTCTCGCTTCGGTGCGCTGTGCGATCAGGCGGCGGATGCCGATATTGTCGGGGAGCAGATTCTCGAACACCGCGATCACCGGATCGCCGACGAAGCGGTCTTCGCGCAAGGGCAGCGACAAGGAGACCGGGATTGCCTTGTCCCAGCCAAGCCAGGTCTCATCGTACTGAAAATCCACCGCGCCGCTGCGCTGGCGACGAAAGCTGCCGACGAGTTTGCCGTTGAGATACACGTTCAGCGGCACGCTGGCGGGACGGCGGGCCATTAGAACGATGCCTCGATATCATCAATGGGCGTCGCGTTTCGCGGACGGATGACCAGCTCCATATCGAGCGCCGTAAGCGCGTCCATCAAGACGCGGAGCTGGGTGCCCGGTTCGCCGGCTTCGAGTTTGGAAATCGTGGCCTGCCGTGCGTGCATCCTCGCCCCCAGCTCGGCCTGCGTAAGCGATTGCTTCCGCCTCAGCCGCCGAAGGGCTGCCCCTATCTGGCTGGGCGTTCTGGCGATAATCTGGGTGGGTATGTCCATCCACTTACCATACGCATCGCGTATGGTGTGTCAATATACGAGATCGCGTATCGCTTGTTTTTATACGACTATGCGTATTTTCCCGAAATATACGCGAAAGCGTATCGTCGCGATGTTAAGATCGCTGGATGAAATCCCGCTCAAGGATGCTTTAGGAGCCTCTTTACGCTGCTCTCCCATCGGGAGATTACGCATGAAAATAGCCGGTCTCTCTTAAGCAACTCGATATCGTTGCTGGGGAGCATGTCAACAGCGATCAATGCCACGGTCAATAGTGCGGCAACCGAATTGATGCCATGCAGTGGGACATTTGTGAACACCATCAAGAGCAAAAAAATAGGCAGGTAAGTGAGACCAAGTGCGGAACTCGGCCGAATGCCTTCAGCGGTCGCGAGGAACCGTTGCTGCCCGGCATTGAGAATTGGTGCCCTTCAACCTTCGGGCAAATGTCTTGTGTGATCAAGTCGTTGATCACTCCGAAGCCGTCGGCGCCTGGCGTGCGGAGCAAACCATTGATTTCGGCTTGGATGATGTTCGAAGACCGATGCGCGCCGAGCAGATCGAGCCGTCCCTCGACGCGGGTAACCTTGGCTCCCGCGTTTTGCTGGCTTCGAGCAGGTTTTCGTTGGGCCCCCATGTGGCCGCGCGTCGACGCCGCGAAGCCGATCGCGGCGCATATCGAAAATGCAACCGTGCCGATCGAGAAAACCGCTCCCGTTAACACAAATGAAGCTCTCTCTCTCTCCGCCACAAGATCGCCGCCATGATTGGAAGCGCGATTTTCATCAGATCGGCCGCGATCGAGAGCGTTTCATAGATGATGCGGTCAAATGGCGTCGAAGCAAGCGAAACGCCGAACCGGAGATTGGCGGCAATCCATACCAACGCGAACCGGTTCGCCGCGAGCGGTCCCGCGGTCAGCACCAGCTTTTGCCCAATGCCGAGTTGCCCGCTGATGCCGGATGCTCATCGGCATTGCGCGCAGCTTTCGTCTATCTTGTCGGAGCGTCACGAGTTATATAGTTTTCGATTCTGGCTAGCTATTCACTGCGGGAATTTTGCGGAGATTAGTCTCAAACTATGCAGCACTGTGGTGAAGAGGTTGCAACGGGCGTCTGGTTAAGTCGTTGATATTACTACACGTTATTTGGCATTTCGGGACTTAAAATCCGTTTCCCTTTGGGAGTGAGGGTTCGAGTCCCTCTGTCCGCACCAATGATTTCAATGACTTAGCGCATCTTTTCCTGCTTCCGATGATTTTAGGCGAGGCTTATGTGCGGAGTTTGCGGGAATTTTGCGGGAGGGGTTGCGGATAACGCCTCGCAAGACAACCAGCTCGGGCCGCCTTCCATCAATTTCGCAGACCTTGTTTGCAGCCTCGATCAGCCCGGAAAGTTCGGCCGCTGAATAGTGGGTCGTGATCCGACTGGACACGTGACCGAGCAGGTCCTGACGATCTTCAAAACTGACGCCGGCTGCCCGGAGCCTTCGGTCGAATGTATGCTTCAGGTCATGGACGAACCTGAGGCAAATTCGCTCGATCTCGCGCATGATCCCAAGCGGATTTAAGCATCCGCTTAATCGGTTTTCCTCGAAATGAGAAAACATGCTTGGCATCAACTTCATCGGCGGCAAGGAAACTCTTCCCAGACTGGTGCTCACCAGGCGGGTGTTGCTCAGCAATGCGCCCCCGCCGCGCCCATTCCGATCTCGTGGAATGGGGATACGCATCAAGCGCGTGTCGGCAACTCAGGGCCAGATCCAAACTGGCGTTGCGATCCCCTCGATTGCGCTTTCGGTGATCGCCCCGAAATAGCGGCTGTCGAAACTGCGCGGATGAAATGTTGATACGACCCAGAGCTCGTCAGCCTGCAGATCGTATGAGCCGGTTGGGATCTCGCCCGCGCCAAGCGCTATTGGCGCGCTGTCCGGTATTGTCCGGCCGTTGACGACAACCCCGTTCGCGCCGAGTGCGACATGGTCGCCTGAGATCGCAATGACCGGTTTGATCAAAGGCTCCGATCCGCCCCTGCATCGGCTGTCAACGCCGATCCATCCTTGCACTAAGGCCTGCCGAAAGAAAGGCGTGGCGGGGGCACAAAAGCTGACGATTTGTCCGCGCTCGATCGGACCGCCTGGTGGCTCGATGCGCCATAGCCCGACAGGAAGCGAGCGCGTGTGGTTTATGCGAAAGCCGTTTGCATGGCCGAGCAGGACTGCGCCCCAGAAAAGGACAGCGGCCGCCAGGGCAAAGATGGTGGTTGCGCGGTTCATTTGACCTCCTGCTTGCGTTCCGCTGGCGGAAAGAACGACGCATGGAGATGATCATCCAGGTCACGCCTGATTGCGGCGCTGCGAAAGTGGCAGCCTTGCTGTGTGGGGCGACCTTCTCCTCATGCTCGCTTGATGGCCCAGGGCATGGCGGACGTGAAGGGCTCCGCTCGATTCATCTTTCCGATCTGATGCTGGCGGACCCGTTTAACTCTTCCTACTCATAGTTTTCCATGAGCAGAGTGCATAGCTGGCGCCGAGATTCCCATGAGTTGTGTGAGTGGCGTGAGTTCGAGAGCCGCCGATCCTGGATTTGCGTTTTGGGCGGCAACGCCCAGCGCGGGTGATTTCAAAGGCTTAGACCTATCGATCCGCCGATCGTCCAAAAATTCAGCTATGTCCTTGGCGCATGGGATGCTTCTTCCTGGAAGTTCCTGTCGAACAGCATCGGCTGACGAGGCCAGGGTGGAGGGATTTGACCAAGATGAAGCCTGCTACGGGGATGACAAAGGACACGCCATTTCGCTTCGTCATCTTACATCGCAACAGCGTTCATGATGCGGGCGGGCCAGGGTTTTTCTTTGTCCATTGGAACGCCGTGCCGTCACTCCACAGGCGATGCATGACCACTACCAGGCGCCGCGCCAGGACAACGATGGCTTTTTGCCGGGCCTATCGCTTGGCGATGTTCATAGCCCAGGCTTTCAGCCATGACCATTTCTTTGCGCGGCTCAGCATCACCTGCGCCGCTTCGTAAAACAGGGCGCGCATCATGCCGCCACCGCAAAGCGACACCCGGCCGATGCGATGGCCTTCGCCGGATTGATCGGGCGCCGGGGTCAAGCCCAGTGCCGGTCCGACGGCCCGGGACTTCCGGAAGCCAGCCGGACCATCGATTGTACGTGGTGAACGCCGGTGATGTGACAGGGCCGATGCCCGGAATCGTCATCGAGCGTCGGCACGTATCATTGTCTCGGATCAAAGGCAATACTTGCCGAGGCAGGCGGGAGAACTCCTGACGCAGCGTCGTGCACCGCACGCGATCACGCGCCAAAACGGTCAGAAGCGTCTTGCACTACCGGCGGCAACCACAGAAGCAGCCTACTAGATGATCTCCTTCAGCCGCAAATTCATGACCTCAAGTCTTTGCTCGCAATCGGTAAGGAGACGGCGGATTTCCGCAAGTTCTGGCGCGAGATGCCGCCCCGTATTCCTCCATGTCATCGTTTGTAAAAGGCTGCACACAAGTTCGATGGTGAGACGACATTCGCAGAGGGGAACGCCCAACTTCTGGACGATTTCACATTCGCAATCTTTGCTGGTCATTGTCACTCGGTTACCGCTCGCATCGGATATTCGCATTAGAGGCGTGTTGTCGAGCGTCGGCCCGGACTTAGCGGCGCGCCAAACTCAGCCTGAGATGCCAACGAGCGCCCCACAACTTTAGGATGGCGGAGCATCCAAGCCGCAGGTCCCTCGCACGGATTAGCAACATTCACTCTCGGGAACACCGCTGACTCGTAACTCACTACATATCACTTCATTTGGAGTCAAATTGATACACGGAGACGAGTGGATGGTCAACGCCATCTCACTACAATGTCGTCACTATGCCGACATCTGATACGCATCCACCAAAACGCATTCATCCAGTCAGCGTTCGCCTGGACGATGAGGTCCTGGAAAAGCTCAGGGCGATCGCAGCTCGTGAGAGCCGCTCGATTTCGAATTTGATTTATCTCGTTGTCCGCAATTGGCTTGCGGAGCACGAAGCCGCCGAACCCGGCCAGAAGGGTTAAAGGGCTGGGCCACGAAGCGGCGACGGGACGATGCAGGTGAAGCATGTCCATCGGGGGAAAGCGACACCAAACGCTGGACGCGGCGGCCGAGATCGTCAAAGTGGTGGCCGAACGCATCCCAGCCCGTTTCGGCCCGCGACGTCCAGGTGCTCTGCCCGATGAATCGCGGCAGCGCAGGCGCCCGGGCGCTGAACAGCGCGCTGCAGGACGCGGGCGAGACCAAGCGCTCCTCTGTCGAGCGCTTCGGCTTCGTATTCCGCGTCGGCGACAAGGTGATGCAGACCGAGAACAATTATGACCGCCACGTCTTCAATGGCGATCTCGGCTTCGTCGCCGCCATCGACCAGGGAGAATTCGAGCTGACCATCGACGTCGACAGCCGCCCGGTCACCTATCCCTTCGGTGAGCTCGATGAAGTGACGCCGGCTTCGCCGCTACGATCCACAAATCGCAAGGCTCAGAATATCCGGCCGTCATGGTGTCGATCCTGACGCAGCACTACACGATGCTGGCCAGGAACCTGATCTATACCAGCATCACCCGCGGAAAGCGGCTGGTCGTCGGACAAAAAGGCCATTGCCATGGCGATGCGTAACAGCCGTGGCCGGCGCCGCTGGTCGACGCTGCGCGAGCGGCTGAATGCACCGAGCGCGCAGTGATGCCTCCGGAGGCATCACTGCCATTCGATGGTCCGGCGATTATGTTCCGACTGCTTCTTTCAGTTCCTTGGCGGCGCGGAAGGCGACCTTCTTTTTCGCCCGGATCTTCATGGTCTCGCCGGTTGCCGGATTGCGGCCCTTGCGCGCGGCGTGCTTGCGGACTTGGAGGCTGCCGAGACCGGCGATCCGTATGCGGTTGCCCTTCTTCAGATTTTTGACCACCTGCGCGACAAAGTCGTTCATCAGCAGGTTCGCGTCCTTTTTGCTGAGTTCATATTTCTCAGCAAGATCCCCAGTGATGCTTTTCAGCGTGATTGTCGGTTTGGGAGCTGCCGCTTTCGCAGCTGCCGCTTTGGAGGCTGCCGGCTTGGAAGCCGGTTTAGTGGTCGCTTTGCGCTCTGTGGCCATGTGACGGTCCCTGATTGGTAATGTGTTTCGTGCGCAGATATCCGCCAACACAGCCCGAGCGCTCGCCCGAAAAACGACCTTGTCGGCTTAACCTGTGTTCCTCGACAAAACGCGCCACGTGCGTAGTCCGCCGCCGCATCGATCTGTAAGGAAACCAAATTCCAGAAAAGGTCACCAAACAGAGCACGAGAGGCGGTGACGTGCTTGATTTTGCTTTGAAATTGGAAATAGAAAGTTACTTAAGTCAAATTCACAACGAATTGCTGGGACGGAATCCATGCTAACCCGCGGGCCACATCCGAGGAGGTGCGCAGGTGCTCGGAATTTGTCACAGCCGATGACAGGGGGCGCCAGCAAAAGCGACTGACGGCAGCCGGATTTCGGTAGAAAACAGCCAATCACCGCGGAAGAACACCGCTCCCGAATAGCTGCGACTACACTGCGCCCGAAAGCAGCCATTCGTGCGCTGAGCGATAGGCGACCGCTGTGGGCCCTAGCACTAAATCGCTGCCGCGATATTTGCGGCGGCCGGTCCCCGTGATCGCCCGGACGCGCTAAGTGGGCTGACAATCGTGGAACTCCGGTTCTGAGATTGAGGTGTCAACCTCGATCCGAACAGGAGTTTTTTATGAGTACGGATACGATCAGCCTACTGCGTCTACGCATGATCGATGACATGACCGGGCGTCATCTGGGCCCACATACGCAGCAAGGCTACATCAGAAGCTGCAAGCGGTTCGCCGCGTTCCTCAAGCACTCGCCCGAGACGGCGACCGCAGACGATATCCGCCGGTTTCAGCTGGATCTGGCCGAGAGCGGCATCAGCATCGGCAACCGCAACGGCATCGTGACGGGCGTGAAGTTCCTCTTCCGCGTGACGCTGCGCCGGCATGAGCTGGCCGCTGAGTTCTATTCGGTTCGAGATCCTCGCAAGATCGCCTTGGTGATGAGCCCGGATGAGGTCGAGCGCCTCCTGGCCGCAGCCAAAACGCTGAGGCTGCAGGCGATGCTCTCGCTGGCCTACGGCTGCGGGCTCAGGATCGGTGAGGTCGTCCGGCTGAAGGCGCGCGACATCGACAGTGCCCAGGACATTATCCGCATCGTCCAGTCCAAGGGCCGCAAGGATCGCAACGTCATGCTGCCTCTGGAGGTTCTCGCCATCCTGCGTCAATGGTGGGTCAAGCGTCCGACAAAATACGATGCGGGTGTGCCGAAAGAAGAGCGCCTGCTGTTTCCAAGCCGGCAGTCAGCCAATCTCGGCAGGCGGCAACTCTCGCGGTTGTTCCAGCAGACGGTCAAAGCGGCCGGCATCCGCAAGCCCGTCACCTTCCATTCCCTCTGGCACAGCTTTGCCACCCATCTGCTTGAGGACGGCACCGACATCCGGATTATCCAGGCCCTTTTGGGGCACGAAAAGCTCAACACGACAGCGCACTACACGCGCGTGGCGACCGGCATCATTGCCGCGGTCAAAAGCCCGATCGGACGACTGTCCGGGAAGGGCGGAAAGTCCAAGACGCGGCGCAGGCAAACGGAGCCGGCATAGCGGCCTGCCGGCCGTGGCTCGTCCAGCGTTGGAGGTTGCGGACGTCTTCCGCGACCACGGCCCCGCATGGCGTGCGGCCAATCGCGGCCATGTCAGCCTTGGTCAGTTGAAGGTGATGTCCGCGATCGAGCGCTGCCGCACCGCAGCGCTCGGCGGTCATGTCGCGCAGTGCGAAGGCTGCGCGCATATGGCCGTCAGTTTTAATAGCTGCCGGAATCGCCACTGCCCGAAGTGTCAGGGGGCAGCGGCGCGCAAATGGCTCGCCGAACGCGAGGCGGAACTACTCGAGGTGGGCTATTTCCACCTGGTGTTCACGCTGCCCGCGCCGGTCGCCGACATCGCCCGGCAGAACAAGGCGGTGATCTACGACCTCCTGTTCAAGGCGGCCGCCGAGACCACGCTCACCATCGCCGCCGATGCCAAACATCTCGGCGCAAAGATCGGTATCACCGCCGTGCTGCACACATGGGGCTCGGCGATGACGCATCATCCGCATGTGCATATGATCGTGCCCGGCGGCGGCCTGTCCGCCGACGGATCCCGATGGATCGCCTGCCGGCCCAGCTTCTTCCTCTCGGTGCGGGTGCTCTCGCGCCTGTTCCGCCGGCTGTTCTTAGGGCTGCTCGCCGCAGCCCATGCCAAAGGCCGGCTCGCCTTCTTCGGCGAGCGCGAGGGGCTCGCCGAGGGCCGTGCCTTCGCCGCCTTCCTCAAGCGGCAGCGCCGCGCCGAATGGGTGGTCTATGCCAAGGCCCCGTTCGGCGGCCCCCAACAGGTGCTTGCCTATCTGAGCCGCTATACCCACCGTGTCGCCATATCCAACCGCCGGCTGATCGCCGCCGACGCGGACGGCGTCAGCTTCACTTATAAGGACTATCGGGTCGAAGGCCCCGGACGGCACAAGACCATGACGCTGGCGACGCATGAGTTCATCAGGCGTTTCCTGATGCATGTGCTGCCCAAGGGCTTCCAGCGCATCCGCCATTATGGCCTGCTCGCCAATGGCAATCGCACCGCCATGATCGCCAAGGCTCGTGAATTGCTTGCCATGGCCCCACGCGAGAAAGAACCCGACGACGAGCAAACCGCCAAACCCGCCATGCCGGACGTGCTGCCTTGTCCCTGTCCCCGCTGCGGCGGCCGCATGATCGTCATCGAGATCGTCGCCCGCGGCAGCAAGCCGAATTATCGAGCGCCCCTTACTCCAATCATCAGGCTCGACACCTCATGAGCCCACTTTGCCGGCGCCGAGCAATAAATACCGCCGCTGATTGCCAGAGCCTATCGACCGGCAACGGCACCACTTGCTGCGAAGCGCCTCGCGCATCATTAGCCATGGCCATCACGACGTCGCCAGACGGACATTCCGACCGGTCAGGCGGAGTGAAGGCGTCGAAAGACGCAAGGGTGCAGCGCTGGAACCGATACAATGTAGACCGTCATCAACGCCGCGATTGTTGAATCGCCATAAGCCGCTGCTCCGCCTTGACCATTACCCCGCGATTTCCTGCTTGAGCGCTTCTCGGACGCCTGCCGGGAGCGCATCTGGCGCGTCCATCACGCAGGCGTCCGACAAACCTGCACCAACGAGGTCATTGGCAGATCGAGCGTTCAGCGGCCCGGATGTGATGGTTTTTGCCGCTGCGCGACATTCAAGATGGGCCACGCCATGGTGACGTGGCCCTTGGCGGCACTCAACGAGCCCGCTTCATAATGCTCACCTGTCCATGTTGTTAAAATACAAGAGTTTTTTGCAGAGGATCTCCGGACGACGGACGTCGCAGCCGACGGGCTGTCGCCGCGTCCCTTACCTCGCTTCGATCCAAGTCGGCGGCCTTGATGATCCACGGCGCTCCCTTGCAGAGCTGATTCGCCGCGAGTTGACCATCTTTGATCAAGCGACGCACGGTCGACGGGCTGACGGATAAGGCTGCCGCGGCTTCGTCCAGCGTCACCTCGCCACGCTCCCGGCGCTCGCCCTCCCGATAGGTCGGAATCGCATTGTGATTCCGTAGGCTGCAGACCCGTGATTGCGTCCAGCCGTTACCGCGTCCCGTGGTTTTGCCGGCGCGATTGAGCACCGCGGCGATCGCTTTGTCCGGCATCCGCCAAAGCGATCGCTTTTCCTCCCAGCTGACGGAGCTCAAGCGTATCGAGAAGGGCTCTTGCCTTTCGATAATCGGCGTCGCGACGAAATCCCTGCAGAACTTCGGTCAGGATGAGATCGCCGATTAAGACCGGCTCCTCACCGAGACGATCGTTCAGCGCGTCCGTCTGTCGCGTTTCGAGCCCGTTGAAGAAATCGATCCAGACCGAGCTATCGACAAGGATCATCGATCTGTCCGCATCGCTTCCAGATCGCCGTCCCATTTCAGCTTCCCTCGAGCGGCCTTGATCGCTTCCTGCGACTTCAGCCGGATCAGCAATACCAGAGCAGCTTCCACGGTCTCGCGCTTGGTCCGATGGCCCGACAGCGTCATCGCCTTCGCCATCAGATCATCGTCGATTTCGATGTTGGTGCGCATGTAGCCTCGATGTGTATAAACTTACACTATCATACACACCCTGGTCGCCACGAGCAATCCCTCTCGCTGACCTCCCGTTGCGGTATGATGGAAAGCTTGTGCCGAGGCGAATGCCGAGCAGATGGGGGCGATAGGAGATGCGCCCATGTCTGTAGGTAAGCGCTTCGGCGATCCCCTATGCGCCAGTGCTTGACACCTTACGGAAGCGCCAGGGCATGAGGTCTTCGATCCCGCTCTGGGGATGACCGTTGAGGATGGCCTCGAGCGTTGCGGCGGGATTGACGTGGTTGAGCTTGCAGGTCGCCACGATGGAGGCGAGCAGCGCCCAGTTTTCGGCTCCGACCTCATGACCGGCGAAGAGCGCATTCTTTCTTTTATGCAAAGCTTTGCATAAGCGCAACTATGCGCAGGTTTGGATTATGCGCAGTTGCCGATGGCGACGGTCACGAGAGCACGACCGTCGCTGTGCAAGGAGCAGCCTCCACGTTCAGCAACTGCACATAATAATCAAAGCCCTTGCAGGAACTGCATCAGCGGATCGGGCGGTTTGTAGCGCGCTCCTGCTTTGGCCGGTGGCTGCAGTCTGCCGAGCGCCCGCTCCTTCATGGTGAGATCGGCCTCGATATACATGTGCGTCGTCGATGGGCTCTCATGGCCCAGCCACAAGGCGATCACGGTCATGTCTACGCCCGATTGCAGCAGGTGCATTGCCGTCGTGTGCCGGAAGGTATGCGGCGAGATCGAGCGGGCGAGCAGTTGAGGCTGCCGCTCGGCTACCGCCGCGACCGCCAGCGCCAGCCGTTGCGTCACGTTCGAGCGTGACATGGCGGCGCCGCTCCGATTGGGGAACAGGGGCGCGCTGTCCGCGGTCTCGCCCATGCGCCGCTTCCACGCCCGCATCACGGACACGGTCGAGCGCCACAGCGGCACGGCGCGCTGCTTGCGCCCCTTGCCCGTGAGATGGACCGATGGCGAGGTGTCGAGGATCAGGCTCTTGACGCGCAGGTCGATGATCTCCGAGACGCGTGCTCCGGTATTGTAGAGCATCGTGAACAAGGCATGGTCGCGCTGCCCTGCCCATGTGGCCGTGTCGGGCGCATCGAGGATTGCCTGCATCTCCTGGCGGGTGAGGAAGCCGAGCATCGGCCGATCGAACCGCTTCATTGGTACGGCCAGCGCCTGCTCGATGACGCCCAGCGCCGACAGGTCGTGATGGGCCGCATATTTGAGGAACGCGCGCAGCGCCGCAAGCCGCGCGTTGCGGCTTCGCGCCCCGTTCTTGCGGTCACGCTCAAGGTGATCGAGGAAGGCCAAAAGGAGCTTGGCGTCGAGATCGATGAGCTTCAAATCGGTCGGCGACTTGCTGGTGTGCCGTTCGGCAAACTGCAGCAAGAGACGGAAGGTATCGCTGTAGGCCGCGACGGTGCGCGGACTGACGGCGCGGTGGTGGGTGAGATGCTCGGCGAAGAAGCGCTGCACGAGCATCGCAAAGGACGGTGCGGTCGGGGGCTTAGGCATCGCCGGCCTCCGCGAACTGCTCGAAACGGCGCCCGGCAACCGACATCAAGTCCGGCGCTGCCGTGAGATACCAATATGTGTCCGAGACCTTGGCGTGTCCGACGTAGGTCGACAGCGCCACCATGGCGTTGTCGATGTCGGTGCCGTGCTCATGCCACAGCTGCACGCGCCGGCAGATGAAGGTGTGGCGCAGATCATGGATGCGCGGGGCGGCATGGCCGCCGCGAGCGGTCCAGCCCAGTTGCTTGCGCAGCCGGTCGAAGACCCAATGGACCGTGCGCTTGGCGAGCGAGGTGCCTCTGGCGGAAGCCAGGAACGGCCCGTCCGATACCGCCGGTAAGTGGCACCGCCGCAGGGCCAGATACTGTCGCAAGGCTTGCACGGTCGTCGGGTGCAAGGGCACCAGCCGCGACTTGGCGAACTTGGTCTGCCGTACTGTCAGCATGCCGGCATCGAGATCGACATCGGCACATTGCAGTCGCAGGGCTTCCGACACGCGCAGTCCGGTTGCCGCGATCAAGCCGAACAGGGCACGATAGGTCGCCGGTCGCAACGTCCCCTTCGGCGAGAGACGACCGGCGGCGGCAAGCAGATCGACGATCTCTCGATCGGTATAGAGATGCGGGACCAGGCGACGCCGGCAACGCCCGAAGGTGTCGGCCTCGGGGACGTAAGTCCCAGGCTCGATGCGAGCCCGATGCCTGGCGAATGGTCGGATGACCTCGAGGCGTCGCGCCCACGTGAGCGGCGTCGCCCGCCTGGCCTCATCGCGAGCCCAGCTGGTGATGAGCTGACGGGTCAATGGACCGTGATGTCCAGACGCGTCGGCAAAGCGCGCGAACGCCTGCAGCTGTGCTCCCGGGATCGTCAGCGCAAAGCCGAGGCCGCGGCGCTCATCGAGATACTCCTGCATCAGGTTCTGCATCGACACGGTCATGCTGCGCTCCCCGGCCAGGGCAGAGCGACAGCGGTCAGGCGATCGGTGTCGACCTTGGTGTAGATCGCCGATGTGTCGAGGCTGCGATGGCGCAGGACGTCGGCGATCTCCTTGAGCGGCGTTCCGGCGCTCAGATGTAAAAGCTAAGACTCGAGCTGACAGACGGTGTCTGGAGAGCTGTCGGGTTTCGATTGCCTGACGTGGTCAGGCTGCGATCATTTTCTCCTTTGCAATGGGCTTTGCGTCAAGGAAAGTCTGCATCGGCGTTTTGCCGAAGCACCATCGTCCCTGATGGGGGCGTTCGCGATTGAACGCCTCGAGCCAGGCATCGAGGTCGGCCTGCAGCTCATCGATCGAACGGTACAGCTTCTTTCGGAACGCGATCCGGTAGAATTCATTCAGCACCGTCCTGTGGAAGCGCTCGACGATGCCGTTGGTCTGCGGGCTCTTGGTCTTGGTCCGGGAATGGTCGATGTCCTCGACGGCGAGATAGAGCTCGTATTCGTGCCGCTCTGGATTGCCGCAATACTCCGTCCCCCGATCGGTCAGGATGCGCTGGAGCTTGATCTCCTGGCTCTCAAAGAACGGGATCACTCGGTCATTGAGGATCTCGGCTGCGGTGATCGGCGTCTTCCGGTCGTAGAGCTTGGCGAAGGTGACCTTCGAATAGGTGTCGACGAAGGTCTGTTGGTAAATCCGGCCGACGCCCTTCATATTGCCGATGTAGAACGTATCTTGAGCGCCGCAATAACCGGGATGTTCACTCTCGAACTCGCCGTGTGCTTCCTTTTCCGCCTTGGCTTTCTCCAACGCGGCGAGCTGGCTTTCGGTGAGGATGCCGCCTTCCTGCGCGATTTTGGCCTCCATCGCCTTGAGCCGCTTTTTCATCGTCTCCAGATCGTGCCGCAGCCAGACGCAGCGAACGCCGGCCGGTGACACGGTGATGCCGCGCTTCTTCAATTCGTTGGCGACGCGAAGCTGGCCGAAGGGCGGCTGTTCGATGGCCATCTCGACGATCGCCGCCTCGACCTCCTCGGCGACCCGGTTGCGCAGCAGCGGCTTGGCTCTGGAAATCTCCTGCAACGCAAACTCACCGCCTTTGTCGTACAGCTCCTTGAAGCGATAGAAACTGTCGCGGCTGTAACCCAGCATCTTGCACGCCTGGCTGACATTGCCGAGCTGTTTGGCCAGTTCCAGCAATCCGAGTTTGGCGCGAATGACTTTCTGATCTTTCGTCATGGTGTTCTCCTGTCCGCCGAGGCGGGGCGCTCCGCAACCCCGACCAGCTCCGCGCCCCGCCTCGGCTATCTCTGTGCCGTGGGGCCAGAACACCATGTGTCCGGTTAAGTTTTAGCTAATGCACAGCAGCCGCTCGATCTCGACCTCCGTCGGCACCTCCGGCAATGTCGCCAGTCGCCAATGCGCGATGCTGGGGATAGCGGCGAGCAGCGCCTGTACCCGGTCGCCTTGGCTCGCCCGGAACCGCAGATAGCCGCGCAGCGCTCCGGCGATCACGTGCATCGAGCCGGCACTCCATCGGTCCGTGTGATCCATGATGAACCGGCGCACACCGGCAGGGCTGAGCCGGGCCGGCACAACCGGTCTTGAGCCGAACGCGCGGGACAGGAGACGCCGAACGATCGCAACGCGTTGCTCCCGCGTGTTATCCGCGAGCCCCCGGGCCTGCCGCATATACTGATCGAACTGCTCGAGTTCGGCTTCGATGCGTCTGTGAGGCTTGCGCGGCTCTCCGACAGCGCCGCATGCCCTCAAGGTCGCCAGCAGATGGACCAGCGCCGCCCGGTTCTCGTGCACGAGCCGACGAACCGGCTCTGGACAGCCGCATTGCGGCAGATGCCCGGTCAGATACCGAGTCACCGCGTCCTCAGCGAACCGCTTCAAGGCGAGCTTCTCTCGGCGCATCCAGTGGGCAAAATGCGCGACGCAGCCGAGATAGACGCGTCGCGTGCTCGGCGCGTAGCCCCGACACGCCAGGTATGCGCAGTACCCCGACACATGCGCCTCGATAGCGCTCTGCTTGAGCCATGCACGCGTGTGCGGCTGCAAGCGTAGGCCGTCTTCCATGATGTTCTCCCTTCACGTGATTAGCCACGTGCGGAAGAAGATCCGGAGGATTATGTGCAGCTCGATCGGCTCAGCACGTCACGCACAGGCCTGTCCACGGACAATTCGGCGCAGGCAACGTGGCAACTGCGCATAATCCAAACCTGCGCATAGTTTCTTTTATGCAAAGCTTTGCGTAAAAGAAAGAACTGGTTGTTCGCCGGATCTGACAAAGGCGGTGAGCGCGCCGCCGGCATCCTGTCCGTGATCGAGACCGCCAAGCTCAACGGCATCGATCCGGAAGCCTATCTCCGTACCGTCCTCGCCAAAATCGCAGATCATCCGATCACAAGGATCGGCGAACTCCTGCCGTGGAACCTTGAAATCAGCCCGATAGCTGCCTGACCGGACGCTTACCTAAATTCTAACTGCACGTATCCATAAACTGGTCATTTTGAAGCACGCGAAAACCGGTTTTCGGCGCTGTGGAATAGGACGCGGCACGGCGTTCTTCAAACATATAGTGTAAAAGCCAGGACCCTGTAACGCACCATCCAGGTGGCACTGAACGATCCGCTGCCTTGGAGAAACGCGGCTACCGCCTCGGGGGTGACCTCGGCGATGTTTCCATTGCCCATCGCTCGGCAGAACTGGCGAAGCAGAACCTCGGCGGACCTCGAAACGCATGCCCAATGACCGCTGCTTGGCCAGATAGGCGTCGACGACATTGGTCAGCTGCATTAGCTAAGACTTAACCTGACACATGGTGTTCTATCTCCACGGCACAGAGATAGCCGGGGCGGTGCGCGGAGCTGGCTGGGGTTGCGTAGCGCGGAAATCCACGCAAGGCCGACGCCGTGCGGGCCACTGACACGCGGGACCATCGCCCCGTCGCCTGGGCGACGAAATAGGCATCGACGTCTTCGGGCTGAAGATCCCTGAGTTGCCGGTCCGTCTGCTCGCACCAGCGCAGGAACCTGCCGATCACACGGGTCCATTGCTCGACCGTCGATGCTGTGAAGCGGCGCTCATCGCGCATCCATTTCACATACTCATCGAGTTGGCCCTGGTACTGGAACGCGACGGTCGGTTCACGCCACCAACCGAGAAATCGAAGCCACAGTCGTCCGATGTCGACCACTCTTCGCGCCGCGGTAACAGCCCCGTGAAGGTGTTGCCGCTCGGTCGCGATTCGTTGGAGCGCCTCGATGTCGATGCCGTCCGAAGCATCCGGGGCGAGACGCACGGCAATCCACAACAGCTCGTTGCGCTTCAGCTTGAGACAAGCTGTGGTCGCCCCGCATTCCGCACAGTGGCGAAGGTAACTGTTCCGCTCTTCGGCAAATGACGCGTCATTATGATAGCGTCAGGTGGAGTGGCACATCAGTCGTCTGATCCATAGCAAACCTCCATTGGAAAAGGCTTGCTACCCAGCCATCGGATTATGTTGCGTCAAGAACGCCACGACGGCGAAAAACATGCGGAAGAAACCCGCATACGCACCATAAATTTGGCCGCAACATAACGGGAATAACGAAATCCATCCTGGTACTGCTCGTTATATTCGTCCCACAGGATAGACAGCGTCACATGCTTGCACTTGCGTTCGTGGTGCATGGCGGCTCAATCCGGCTCGGCGCAGCGGCGATGGCCCCGGACTTTCGCGATGGCGGTTGGGGAAAAGGTAGCCGCTGTACAGGTCGCGGGCATCGATCCAGGTCTGCACCGAGCGCCGTGTCGCCTCGGTGATCTCGAATGTCCGGCATCAGCATTCATGAGACAAATCGGGGTTAACGAGAAGTGGAGGATTTCTTGCTCATCGTAGCGACGTAAGGAGCGCAGATGAGAGAGAAATCCGATCGGCCCGAAACGGGCGAACGACATGTGCGGGATATCCGCCGGGCAACCCGCAGGAAATGGTCTTCCGAAGAGAAAATCCGGATCGTGCTGTCCGGTTTGCGCGGGGAGTATTCCATCGCCGAGCTTTGCCGGCGCGAGGGGATCGCGGACGGGCTTTACTACAGCTGGTCGAAGGAATTCCTGGAAGCAGGCAAGAAGCGTCTGGCGGGCGACACGCAGCGCCAGGCGTCCTCCAATGAGGTGAAGGATCTTCGGCGGGAAGCCCGTGATCTGAAGGAACTGGTCGCGGACCTCACCCTTGAAAACCGCCTGCTCAAAAAAAGCATGATCGGGGATGGGGGCGACCACGAATGAGATATCCGGCTTCTGAGAAACTTGAGATCATCCGCATCGTCGAGCAGTCCCATCTGCCGGTGAAGCGCACTGGCGAAAATCGGTGTATCGCGGCCGACGTTTTATAGATGGTACGATCTTATCAGCGGTTCGGCGAAGCCGGACTGGAGGACCGGCGATCCGGCCCAAGTCGCTCATGGAACCGGATCCCGGACACGGTGCGTGAGCAGATCTTGCGTCTGGCGCTCGATCGCCCGGAACTCAGCCCGCGCGAGTTGGCGGTCACATTTACCGATGAGCGGGCATACTTCGTGTCCGAAGCATCGGTTTATCGCTTGCTGAAAGCCCATGATCTGATCACCAGTCAACCCTCGTTCAATCGATCCTGATTGAACGAGGTCAAGTTGATCTGTTTTAAAAGAGAAGCGCAACGGTCCGCGTCCGAATGGACGCGCGTTGCGCTGCCCGGCTTTCGTGGTCATCAAGGCTGCCGATGCCTTCAAGGACAAGACCACCGCGCCGAACCAGCTCTGGCAAACCGATTTCACTTATCTGAAGGTCATCGGCTGGGGCTGGTTCTATCTCTCCACCATCCTGGACGACTTCTCACGCTACATCGTTGCCTGGAAGCTGTGCACGACCATGAAAGCCAGCGATGTGACGGAAACATTGACCATGGCGCTGCATGCCTCGGGGCTCGACAGCGCCAATGTCGTCCATCGGCCTCGGCTATTGTCCGACAACGGCTCATCCTATATTGCCGGAGATCTGGCCGATTGGCTGGAGGCGCAGAACATGACCCACATTCGTGGCGCTCCCAACCATCCCCAAACGCAGGGGAAAATCGAGCGCTGGCATCAGACGCTGAAGAACCGCATCCTTTTGGAGAACTATTTTCTGCCGGGCGATCTTGAAGCGCAGATCGACAACTTTGTCGGCCATTATAACCACCGGCGTTATCATGAAAGTCTCGGCAATCTGACACTCGCGAACGTTTAACGTGAGCGACAAGCGCTCACTTGCCGATGTCTACTTCGGACGTGGCCAAACCATTCTGCTGGAGAGAGAAAGGATCAAGAAACAGACCATCGAAAAACGCCGCTTGTTACACGCGCAGGCGGCAGCTTAAAATCAAACTTGAATGAGCAAGAGCCTCCGCTAAATCAAAACGCCATCTGTCTCAAAAATTTCGACGACGGACACCCTGGGCCTGCTCGACATCGCGTCGAGGCACCGTAGCGCTGAAAGCTTTGCGCAAATCTGACGTTCCAGGGGCCCGCCTTGCTGTGCTCGGCTACTCACAGTGCCGACAGCCCTTGAAACTCCTCATCGGGAATATATATGTTCACATAATCTGGATATAAAGAAAATTTACGTTCATGTCCAAAAGCTCTGCATCGCTTGATATCCTTCCTGAAACCGCGGTGTCGGCGCTGGAGACGCTCGGCTCGCATCTGCGCATCGCCCGCGAGCGTCGAGGGGATAGTCTGAAAACGATGGCTGCAAGAATGGGCACTTCGATTCCAACGCTGCGCAGGATGGAGGCCGGCGATGCAAGAGTGTCGATCGGTGTCTATGCTGCGGCGCTCTGGATTTTCGGCAAGTCCGAAACCCTCGCCGAAATTCTGAAACCATGCGACGACGAATACGCCACGATGCTCGACGTTAATCGGGCGAGCCGCAAGAGAGCATGACATGAGCGACTTCCGAGGAAATTCGCTTGCAGTCTGGTATCTCGAAAACCCTTGTGACCCGCGCCTCGTCGGACGGGTAAAGCTTGAGGCGAGCAATCGGCGCTGCCTTCTCGAACTGGACGATGGCTGGAGGCGGTCGGGTTTCACACTTTCGCCGGATCTCACCCATGACAGGAAGGTGCATGCCCCCTTGAAGGACATGGTGGCTCCCGGCGCGCTCGACGATGCCATGCCGGACCGCTGGGGAGAACGCATGATCCGGGTGGTTTCGCGTCCGTCCCGCATGAGTTCCCCTGGATAAGCTCTGGTATGCGGGCGACCGCCGTTTCGGCGCACTCGGAATGTCTTCCAGCTTCGACGAATACCGGCCCGTCGAGGTGCAGCCGCTCATGAGCGTAGAGTCCCTTCCTGAAGCGGAGGCGCTGATCGCGCGCGTCATCGAGCGGGATCCACTCAACGAACGCGAGAGGCAACTCATCGCCAGTGCAGGCAGCATGGGCGGCGCCCACCCCAAGATGCTGATCGAGGCCGATGGTGAAGAGTGGATCGCCAAGTTTCCGCGTGGCAGCAATGTCGACCAGCTCCTTGTCGAGCACGCCTGCATGGAGCTAGGCCGCCGAGCCGGCCTGGATGTCGCATCGTCTCATGTCCTTCCCGGAGGTATCGACCACATCCTGATGGTTCGGCGGTTCGACCGCGCCGGAGCGGAGCGCATTCATGCCGTTTCGGCACGCACCATACTGGCGGCGGAAGGCGACGATAGCTACGCAGCCATCGCAGCTGTCATACGGCGGCATGCCGTCGCTGATCGCATCCGGCTGTAAGCGGCGGTGCAAAAGTGGGCCAGTGGAGCGGCGGCAATTGTGCTGCTGCGTGGCGGAGTAATAACCGGCCACTGGTTAGGCTGATCCTTTCCGAGGAGGGAGGGATTGGCGGGGGATGTATGCGGTGGAGACTTATGCCGCGGTCAGACAGTTCGTTTTTGTTGAGGGTAAGAGCCGTCGCGAGGCATCACGTGTTTTCGGTCTGCACCGGGACACGATTTCAAAGATTTGCCGGTTCTCGGCGCCTCCGGGTTATGTGCGCAACAAACCGCCAGGCAAGCCGAAGCTCGGCCCTTTGATCCCGGTCATCGATGCAATTCTGGCTGCGGATGTGACGGCTCCGCCGAAGCAGCGACATACGGCGAAGCGGATTTTTGAGCGCTTGCAAGCGGAGCACGGGTTTGCCGGCGGCTACACGGTGGTGAAGGATTACGTGCGCAGCGCGAAGCTGCGCGCCAAGGAGACTTTTGTACCGCTGGCGCATCCGCCCGGCCATGCTCAAGTGGACTTCGGCGAGGCGATTGCGGTGATCGGTGGTGTGCGGCAGAAGATCCATGTGTTCTTCATGGACGTTCCGCACTCGGATGCATCGTTCATGAAGGCCTATCCGGCAGAGACGACGGAAGCATTCCTCGACGGCCATGTCAGCGCCTTTGCCTTTTTCGGCGGTGTGCCGTTGTCGATCCTCTACGACAACACCAAGCTGGCTGTGGCCAGGATCTGCGGCGATGGCAAACGCGAGCGGACGCGCGCCTTCAGTGAACTGATCAGCCATTATCTCTTCCGGGACAGGTTCGGCCGCCCCGGCAAAGGGAATGACAAAGGCAAAGTCGAGAACCTCGTCAAGAACGGCCGCCGCCGCTTCCTGACACCAGTGCCGATCGCCGACAGTTTCGAAACTTTGAACGCCAAACTCGAAGCGGACTGCCTGGCCGAACTCGATCGCAAGGTGAGCGGTCATCGAGAGACGATCGGGGCGCGGCTGGAAGCCGATCTGGGCGTCTTCCGCCCGCTGCCATCGGGCGCCTTCGAGGCATGCGAGAAGCGAGCGGGGCGGGTCTCCTCGACGGCGCTGGTCCGCTATCGGGGAAGCGATTATTCGGCGCCGACCGTCTATGGCCATCGCGATGTCATCGTGAAGGGCTTCGTCGACCAGGTTATCATCACCTGCGATGGTCAGGAGATAGCCCGGCACAAGCGGTCTTACGAGCGCGGCAGCTTCGTTTGCGATCCGCTGCATTATCTGGCGCTGATCGAGCAGAAGCCGAATGCGCTGGATCAGGCACGACCACTCCAAGGTTGGATTTTGCCCGACCAGTTTGAGCATCTGCGCCACCTCATGGAGGCCAGGATGGGCAATCGTGGCAAGCGCGAGTTCATCCAGATCCTCCGGCTGATGGAGGTGTTCGAACAGGAACAGGTTGCCGCCGCCGTAACCCAGGCGATCCGGCTCGGGGCTGCCAGCTTTGACGCCGTCAAGCAACTGATCCTGTGCCGCATCGAGCGGCGGCCGCCCCGGCTCGATCTCAGCGCCTATCCCTATCTGCCCAAAGCCAATGTCGGAACAACGCGGGCGGCGGATTATGCCACGCTTCTACATGGAGAAGCGGCATGAACACGACCGTGGAAAAACCGCAGCTTCTTCTGAAGCATCATCTCAAGCAGCTCAAACTGCCGACCTTCCTTGCCGAGTATGAGAAGCAGGCTCACGAATGCGCCCAGGGTGGCGTCGATCATGTCCGGTATCTGCTGCGCCTGGCCGAGCTGGAGCTCATCGAACGCGAACGGAGAACGGTGGAGCGCCGCATCCGGGCGGCTAGGTTCCCGGCCGTGAAGAGCCTCGACAGCTTCGACTTCACCGCCATCCCTTCGCTCAACAAGATGCTCGTCACCGAACTGGCGCGCGGCGAATATATTATCCGTAGAGAGAACATTATCGCGCTGGGGAATAGCGGCACCGGCAAGACGCATGTCGCCCTGGCGCTCGGCCTCGCCGCCTGTCAGCGCGGCGTAAGCGTCAGCTTCATCACCGCGGCGGGCCTTGTTCATCAACTCATGGAGGCCCGTGAGGAGAAGCGGCTCCTGAGGCTGCAGGCCCAACTCGCGACCTGCAAGCTGTTGATCATCGACGAACTCGGCTATGTGCCGCTCTCCCCGACCGGCGCCGAGCTGCTGTTCGAGGTCTTCAGCCAGCGCTACGAGCGTGGCTCCATCATAGTGACTTCCAACCTACCGTTCGAGGAATGGACCTCTGTCTTTGGCTCCGAGCGGCTCACCGGCGCGCTGCTCGATCGCCTCACCCACCACGTCCATATCCTGGAGCTGAACGGCGACAGCTACCGGCTCAAGCAATCCAAGAGCCGGCGACGTAAGCCTGCGCCCGCCAGGGACGATGCTCCGCCAGCCGAGACCATAGATCCCGAAACCGGAGAGATCTCCTCCTGACGATCCAGCGGAGAAAGCGCCGAAAAGCAAAAAGCCCCCTTCGCGAAGGGGGCTTTTTGCTTCAAGCGTCAGCGCCATAACTGGCCTGATTTTACTCCGCCACGATGGCCGGAAATTGCTCCGCCGTTGACAGAGGAGCACCAGGCGCCGTATATCACCACACGGCTGGCTCTTGAGTGGACGCAGCAGGCCCGCTGGAGCTTTTGCCGTATTCATCGACCCGAGCCCGGCCCTATCTGTACACTGAGCAGGATGTGCAGGGTTTGTTGGCGGCGGCGCTAAAATTGCCGATCGCGTGGCCATCGACGCCGTTGCGGCCCTGGGTCTTTCATTGCCTTCTGGGTTTGCTCAGCGTCACGGGGCTGCGCATCTCCGAAGCGCTTGAGCTGAAGCTCGGTGATGTCGATCTTGAGCAAGGCGTGCTCACGATCCAGGCCGCCAAGTTCGGTCGATCCCGCCTGGTCCCCCTCCATCCGACCGCATGCACGGTGCTGGCCCACTACCTTCAACGACGCAAACAGTTTCTCGGCGCAACGCCTGCCTCGGACTGTGTCTTTGTTTCCAATCGTGGCACGCGGCTCGACAGCGGCCGGGTTCGTCGAACTTTCTACGCGCTGTCACGGCAAACGGGTTTGAGGGCGCCAGGTGCGCGCAACGGCCCCCGGCTGCACGACTTCCGACACCGCTTTGCGGTTCAAGTCCTCACCCGCTGGTACGAGTCGGGTGAAGACCCGGCGCGGCGCCTGCCGGTGCTGTCGACATATCTCGGGCACGTCTGCGTCGCCGGCACCTACTGGTATCTCAGCAGCTGGCCGGAACTGATGGCACAAGCGATGGCGCGGCTGGAGCGGCGCTGGGGAGAGTCATCATGAAGGGGCAGCCGACGTTCCCCACCCTGCTGGAGGGCTTCTTCACACAGCGGCTGATGCAGCAGCGTCAGGCGAGCGCCCATACGATTGCGTCCTACCGCGACACGTTTCGGCTGCTGCTGCGCTTTGCGCAGAAGCGATTGCATAGGGCGCCGTCTATGCTGGCACTCGACGACATCGACGCGGCCTTGGTGGCTGATTTCCTTGATGAGCTTGAGAAAGTTCGCAAGGTGACGGCGAGAACACGGAACCTTCGTCTCACCGCCATTCACTCGTTCTTCCGCTACGTTGCCTTCGAGGCACCCGCGCATGCCGCGCAGATCCAACGCGTGCTGGCCATCCCGGCCAAGCAATTCACGCGCGCGTTGGTGCCGTTCCTGAGCCGGCCAGAAGTCGATGCGCTGCTTGCGGCGCCGGATCAGCGCACATGGTCAGGGCGGCGCGATCACGCCCTCATTCTGCTCGCGGTGCAGACCGGGCTGCGTTTGTCGGAGCTCACCGGCCTTCAGCGGCAGGATTTGCATCTGGCCACAGGCGCGCATGTGCGCGTGATCGGCAAGGGGCGGAAGGAACGATGTACACCGTTGAGCAAGAACACGCGAACCGTCCTCGCCGCATGGGTAAAAGAGCCGCTCAAGCTTCCGGATCAGTCCTTGTTTCCCAATGCACGTGGCGGTCGTTTGAGCGCCCACGGCGTGCACTACCTATTGGCCAAGCACGTCGCCACCGCGACCAGCGCTTGCCCATCGCTGACGCACAAGCGTGTGAGCCCGCATGTGCAGCGGCACACAACAGCGATGGATCTGTTGCAACACGGTGTCGAGCAGTCCGTGATTGCGCTGTGGCTCGGTCATGAGTCGATTGAGACCACGCAGGTCTATCTGGATGCCGACCTCGCGTTGAAGCAGCAGGTCCTCGACGCGGTCGCGCCTCTCAACGGAAAGCCCGGGCGGTATCGCCCCGACGACAAGCTTCTCGCCTTCCTCAGAAGCCTGTGACAGCACGGACTATGTCCCGACGCCCAGCCATTCGCACGGAAAATCAAACACATCGACACGCGACGGGACGTAGTCCGGCGCGGGACATAATCCAGCTTGCAATGGCCAAGCAGAAGTTGAACCGCGCGCAGGTTGCCGGTCTTCCGGTAGATTTGTGCCGCCTTGGTGCGGCGCATGGAGTGGGTGCCATAGGCGGCGGGATCAAGCCCGATCTGCTTGACCCAATCATCGACGATCCGGGCATATTGGCGCCTCGACAGGTGTGGACTTTCGCGATGGCGGCTCGGGAAAAGGTAGCCGCTCGGTGATCCCGAACTGCACCGGCCGCCCGGTTTTTCGCTGGATGATGATGGCGCGATCGCGGGCACGTCCGCTCATGCAGACGTCCTCAACCTTGATGGCAACGAGATCGCAGGCGCGCAGTTTGCTTTCGATAGCCAGATTGAACAGGGCAAGGTTCCTTGGCTCGGCCGCCATTTCAAGTCTGATCCGGATGGCCCAGACCTCTTTCGGTTCAGCGGACGCTTCTGGCCTTTCAGGTGTCGATCTGCATTCCGGCGGCATCTCTTGGTTTCGATCTCTACAGACATGGGCGCATCTCCTATCGCCCCCATCTGCTCGGCATTCGCCTCGGCACAAGCTTTCCATCATACCGCAACGGGAGGTCAGCGAGAGGGATTGCTCGTGGCGACCAGGGTGTGTATGATAGTGTAAGTTTATACACATCGAGGCTACATGCGCACCAACATCGAAATCGACGATGATCTGATGGCGAAGGCGATGACGCTGTCGGGCCATCGGACCAAACGCGAGACCGTGGAAGCTGCCCTGGCGTTGCTGATCCGGCTGAAGTCGCAGGAAGCGATCAAGGCCGCCAGGGGCAAGCTGAAATGGGAGGGCGATCTGGAAGCTATGCGGACGGATCGATGATCCTTGTCGACAGCTCGGTCTGGGTCGATTTCTTCAACGGGCTCGAAACGCGGCAGACGGGCGCGCTGAACGATCGTCTCGGTCAGGAGCCGGTCTTGATCGGCGATCTCATCCTGACCGAGGTTCTTCAGGGTTTTCGCCGCGACGCCGATTACCGAAAGGCAAGAGCCCTTCTCGATACGCTTGAGTTACGCCCGCTCGGGGGAAAAGCAATTGCTCTGGCGGCGGCAGACAATGATCGGCGTTTGCGGCGTCGCGGAGTCACGCCAAGAAAGACAATCGATATGATCATTGCAACTTATTGCGTTGCGCACGGCCTGAAGCTGTTGCATGCCGACAGGGACTTCGAGGTTCTCGAGAAAGAACTCGGGCTGGCCGTCGTGGGGAGCTGAGCTGCAGCAATGCGGTCGGTTACCGCCAACGGGTCCTGTCACCATGAGGTGATCACTCACAGATTTGTTCTTGCAGCCAAGCCCGTCTTGAACGTCAAGCTGCGGCGGAAAACATCACATCCGGGCCGTGAACGCTCATCTGCTAATGACCTCGTTGGGCCAACAGCGACGGCGGGTTACCGCCTCCTTCTCTCCGCTACCCCGCAGAATAGACCGGCGGTGAGTTTCGACTGATACCGTTCTCTAATTCCGGGTCTGGATGTCAAGCTTTCCACGAATGTCCTTGCCGAGCCCTTGGTCTCTCCGCGGTAGGGGCGCTGCCCTCCGCATGATGGCGTAAGATGACGTTGGCGGATCTATGTTGAAATCGCGGTCGCCCGGGAGCGCTCGCAAGGAATCGGACGATCTCGCCACCGCATCGTCCCGGCAGGGACAGCGTCTCCCGCTCTTTACGGGAAGCTTGGTGTTCTCTGTCTAGGCCGCCGCCTCCTTTGTCTGCCAGTTAAACTGCGTGCCATCGAGCCACATGCGGTGCAGGATGATAGCGAGCTTTCGCGCGACTGCCACTTTGGCCTTCTTCAGCCCATTGCGCTTGGCCAGCCGCATGCCCCAGGCCTTTAGTGGCGACCATTTCGGCACACGGGTAAGCAGCACGCCGGCGGCTTCGAACAGATAGCAGCGCATGAGTGCGTCGCCGCATTTCGAAATTCGTCCTGTCCAGTCGACTTCGCCCGAGGCATGGCGCCGCGGCGTTAATCCGAGATAGGCGCCGACATTTCTCGATTGCTCGAACCGCTTTGGATCGTCAATCGTCGCCTTGAACAGCAGGGCGGTGATCGGCCCGACGCCTGGTGCTGTCATGAACGCCCGGACCTGGCTATCGCGGCGTGCGAGCTTGATCACCTTGCCGCTGAGATCGATGATCTGGCGTTCGATGGTCTTGCGCGCCTCAAGCAGCGGCCGAACCGCAACGGCGATCTCCGGTCGATCCGCGATCAGTGCTTCGGCACGGGAGCTGAAAACCGTCATCTTCGCCCGGCCGATGACGAGCCCAAGATTTTTCAGCAGACCGCGGATTTGGTTTTCCAGATCCCGCTTGATCTTCACCAGCAGCGCTCGGCTAACCAGCAACGCCTTGATCGCATGGCTTTCTGGCGTTTTGACATGCACCGCCTTGAACCAACCGGTCTGCATGATGCGCGCGATGCCGAAGGCGTCATTGCGATCGCTCTTGTTGATCTGCATCTTCAGCGCGCCCCTGGCATGCCGGGCATCGATGCAGATAACCGGTAGCCCACGCTGTTTGAGCTCGCTCCACAGCCGGGTCGCCGTAGGCCCCGTTTCAAGTCCGATCCTGACAGCATCGGCCGCCTTCGCCTTCACAAAGGCCGCGATCGCATCCGGATCGGAGCCGACCATCGCCTCACTGACGATCTTGCCGTTCCGGTCCACCACGCAAATCGCCGTCGTCTTCAACGACACATCCAATCCAACATAGCGTTCCATCGCTCTCCTCACTCGCTGCGCCAGCTCAAGTCGCGCCAGCCTTGTTGCCTTTGGAAAGCTGATTCCCCGCGCTTTACTGAGGCGCGATCCCGGAATTACACCATGTTGAAAAACCCGTTTGAGAGCGTCGGCGAACCGTGATTCATTTTGGCGGAAGCGGCAGAGGATCTGAGGGCCATACCATGATGGGGCGGCAAACGGCGGATCACGGGCGTTGTTCTACGAATTCGATCTCGATGAACGGGTGCCGGCGGACCATCTGCTCAGGCGCATTGATGTCTTCGCTACCGCCGCGCTTGTCGATCTCCATAAAGAACTCGAAGCCTTCTATTCCCATACCGGTCGCCCCTCGATTGATCCGCAGCTGCTCATTCGAATGCTGATCGTTGGGTATTGCTATGGCATCCGATCCGAGCGGCGGCTATGCGAGGAGGTTGCACTGAACCTGGCCTATCGCTGGTTCTGCAGGCTCGATCTCGACGACGGCGTGCCGGATCATTCGACATTTTCCAAGAACCGCCATGGCCGCTTCCGCGAGAGCGTGTGTTCGAGCGCGTCGTCGGCCTTTGCATTGCTGAAGGCCTGGTCACGGGCGAGACTTTTGCCGTCGATGCCAGTTTCATCCAGGCTGACGCCAGCCGCTTCCACAAGGAGGCGCCCGAAACGATCGACTGGAGCCAAATCGAAAAGCCGACGCGTGCCGTGCGGGACTATCTCGATGCTCTCGATGAAGCCGGTGGCTTGGCGCCGGGACGCAAGCAGCCCAAGATGATCTCTCCCTCCGATCCTGCGTCGGCCTGGACGTCCAAGGCCCATAAGCGCGCCCAGTTCGGATACGGCCTCAACTATCTCATCGATACCGAGCATGCCGTGATCGTCGATGTGGAGGCCACGCCTGCGCGCACCTATGATGAGGTCGCGGCGACCAAGACCATGATCGAGCGAACCGAGGCGTCCTTCGGGCTGAAGCCGGATCGGCTCGCCGCCGATACCGCCTACGGAACCGGAAAGTTCCTTGGCTGGCTGGTGGATGAGCAAAAGATCGACCCGCATATTCCGGTCTGGGACCGCTCGCAGCGGCAGGACGGCACGTTCTCTGGCCTGCTCCCTTGAAACGATACCAAATTGATTAAGCGAATCCGGCCATTTTCAACCTGTTGAGGGAGATGAGGAATGGCACGGAAACACTATTCGACGGAGCAGATCATCGGGATGCTTCGCGAGGCCGAAGTTCGGCTGAGCCAGGGACAGACGATCGGCTTGATCTGCAAAGGTTTTGGCATTTCGGAGCAAAGTTATTATCGATGGCGCCGCGACTATGGCGGGCTGAAGCTCGACCAGGCCAAACGATTGAAGGATCTTGAGCGTGAGAACGATCGCCTACGTAAGGCGGTCTCGGAGCTGACGCTGGACAAGCTTATTCTCAAGGAGGCTCTTGAGGGAAAATACTGAGCCCTTCGCGCCGTCGTGATTGCGTCGAGCATGTGCGCTCCCGGACCAAGGTCTCGGAGCGCCGTGCCTGCCTCGTCGTCGGCCAACCGCGTGCCACGCAGCGCCGGCAGCCGGTCATCCGGGATGATGAGGATGTGCTGACGAAGGCGATCGTCCGCCTCGCCACGACCTATGGCCGTTACGGCTATCGGCGGGTGCGTGCTCTTCTGTGCACGGAAGGCTGGCAGGTAAACCTTAAGCGGGTCTACCGCATTTGGCGGCGCGAGGGGCTTAAAGTGCCACAGAAACAACCCAAGCGCGGGCGGCTTTGGCTGAATGACGGATCCTGCGTCCGTCTTCGACCAGAGCGCGTCGGGCATGTTTGGGCCTATGACTTTGTCCAGGACCGCACACAGGACGGGCGGTCATTCCGAATGCTGACCGTTATCGATGAGTTTACGCGCCGCTGTCTGGCCATCGTGGTCGCACGAAAGCTGAACTCGGACGCCGTCCTGCATTGCCTGACGGATCTGTTCGCCGTCCACGGACCACCCGAACATATCCGATCAGACAACGGTCCTGAATTTATCGCCAAAGCGGTACGCGGCTGGCTTGGCCGGATCGGCGTGAAAACGCTCTATATCGAGCCGGGCAGCCCGTGGGAGAACGGGTACAACGAGAGCTTCAATTCGAAGTTACGCGACGAGCTGCTCAACGGGGAGATCTTCACGACGCTCCGCGAGGCGCAGGTACTGATCGCTGGCGGCGTCATTATAATGCCGTCCGGCCGCATTCCTCTCTCGGCTATCGTCCGCCGGCGCCGGAAACGATCTTGCCGCCAGTGTTCGACCTGTCCTACGCTGCGCTCCGGTCAGATCGAACACTGGCCGATGAACGCCGGATTCTAACTTAAAAGCTGGTGTCACTCTGAGGGGCAGGCCAGATGGCTGCCGCAAGTATCGCGAAAGCGATTTCGTCCTTGAGCCGGCTCCGGCCGCCTCTCCATCAAGGGGTTACCCACTCTCGGCGAGGGCGTCTCGCCGGCCGAGGAGATCTGCGCAAAGCGCTGATGCTCGAGATCGTGCAGGAAGGCGATCATCGCCGTTCGCATACAAAATACAAATATCCTAGAAATATTACCTATATAGCAGGCAAAATCCGAATTAGCATTCGAGGTCGCAAACAAAAGACAAAGGAGACATTAGAGAAACGCTGGAAAGACCTCAATCATAGACAAGGACATTCGCGTGCACCGCGTATTACCTTGCTGAATAGGGAGAGACGCAACACGTCACCATGCCCCCGCTGCTTCAGGGCAACATTCTTGCTCCAGGGCCAGCTTGATAGCGGTCGTGCGACATTCCGGGCAGCGGGAATTTTGAGTGTCTTCCTGATGCGATAAAGGCAACGACAGGCATACTTCCCAAAATCGTGTCCAGGTGATCGGACCTCTCTGCTCAGGAAACACCGAGGTCAGTGCAAACGCTCGGCTCAATTTGCCCTGCGTTTACATCAGGGCGTCTCGACTCGCTCACCATGAGAGACAGCCTTACGGAGCGAGTCGCTGAAAAGGAGTACCGCAGATGGACGCAGTCGTGCCTCTCATTTTAGTCAGCACCAGGGATATCGATTTCTACCTCTTTATCGATCACGTCCTGCAGAATGAAAAGCTGACAACGCGCTTGGCCATTGGTGCGGAGGAGACCCGGATTGCCGCTGTAAGATTGATGCCCGGCGCTATTCTGCTCGACTGCCGCGGCCACATATGCCCGTCCGACATTTGCGCTTCGGTCAAGCAGGGCGTGGCAACACAGCGTATCCCGATCATCGCGCTCACCAATTCGAGCCCCGAGGAGCACTACAATCAGCTGATCCAGTCCGACATCGATGATATTCTTGTCCGGCCAATTCTCCCATCGACACTCATAGAGCGGCTCCGGTCGGTGCTTCCCGCCGTACCCTGTCTCGGCAAAAAAAGCGCCGTGGTGCGCTACGCAGGCATCGAGATGAATCTCGCGACATATAGGGTGAAACGCGATGGCGACACGGTCCGTCTCAGCCCGATCGAGTTCAAGCTTCTGAGGCATTTGCTGGAGCGCCCCGAGGAAGTCATCACGCGGGAAGAGCTGCAGGATGCTGCCTGGTTGGACAATATCCACGTTGGTCCGCGAACGATTGACGTGCATGTTGGAAGATTGCGGAAAGCGCTGCGCTTGGGCGGCAAAAACAACGTCATCCGGACAGTGAGATCGGTGGGCTATTCCCTGTCGATGGAAGCGGTCACGGATGCCTCGACAAGCAATTGATCTGCATTCGGATTTATCCAGGGCGCCCTGGCTCGCACGATGCCCGCAGCGTCGCGGCTCGCTGTTTCAGCACCGGGCATTCCGGAATCCTTTGGTCTCCGAAAACGTCACCGTGACGTAGCGTCTGGTCCCCTGCATATCCCGGCATGTTCCGGTCGGAGCGGTGAGAGATGACACCCGCGTTTGACAACACGCACTAACATGTTAGAGTGATGTTAGTCGGACATCAGCAGGGTGAGAACGGATGACGATCTGCGATTTTAGAAGCGACACGGTCACTCTGCCGACCATCGAAATGATGAATGCAGTCGCGGCCGCCCGCCTTGGCGATTCTGCCCGAGGAGATGATCCCACGGTCAACGAGCTGGAAGAGCTTGCCGCCGAATTAACCTGTAAGGACGACGCACTGTTTGTGCCCTCCGGCACAATGGCCAACCTGGCCGCTCTCATCGGGCACGGGGTGGCCGGCGGAGAGGTCATCCTTGAGGAAACCGCTCATATTTACAATTCCGAAGGCGGCGGCCTGTCAGCCCTTGCGGGCGCGATTCCCCGCCCGCTAAAGAGCGACTATGGCGTTCTGGACGCGGCTGAAGTTGAAGCCGCGATTATGGACACCGCCAATCTGGCCCTCGCGCCAACGAGACTGATCTGCCTCGAGAACACCCACAATGCGTCGGGGGGATGCGTCATTCCGCTTGAGGATATGGCGGCAATCAGGAGCATCGCGCGGACGGCCGGCATTCCTGTACACCTGGATGGCGCACGATTGTTCAATGCCGGTGCCTATCTTGACGTCCCGATCAAGGAAATCTGCCAGTATGTCAACTCGGTCTGGTTCGCGCTCTGCAAAGGGCTCGGCTGTCCGGTCGGTGCGATCCTTGCCGGCGAGAAAAGCTTCATGGTCGAAGCACGCCGTGCTGCGAAAATGCTGGGCGGCGCCATGCGCCAGGCCGGCGTGATTGCGGCGCCGGGGCTTGTTGCGCTGAAGGATCCCTACAGCGTTCACAGGCGGGATCACGAGCTTGCGCGAAAACTTGCGGAAGGGCTTGCCGGCATCGATGAGAGCCTCGTCAATGTCGGCCGTGTGCAGACGAACATCGTGAACTGCTTTGTCGACCGCTTTGCGAGCAATGCCAGCGAGATCAACCAGGCCTTGAGAAAACGTGGCGTGCTGGCGAACAGCAAGCGAACGAAGATCCGCTTCGTAACTCACTACCATATCGACGAGGCGGCCGTCGAGGCGGCGGTCGACCGTTTCGCTGAGGTCATTCAGCCCTTTCAGAAGGCGGCTTGAGTCCGATGGCTCCGAGTTCGAAGGACAGTTACGTGTTTCAGAAGCGCGACCCGGAGTTTTATGCCGGCGCGGAAATTCACCGCATCAAGCAAGACAAGGTCCAGAAAGCGCTGGAGCGCTCCGACCTCGATGCCTTTCTCTTCTTCAAGGCAGAGGCGGTCCGCTACGTTACCGACTTCTATGTCAAGGGCTTCCGGCCGTTCATGGAGCCGGAATATGTGGTCCTGGTAGCGAGAGGCAAAACGCCCGCCGTCGGCTACATTTCCGGGAGCGACGATCTCAGGATCCGGTTCAAGTCGGACATCGAAGATGCGCGCCGCCTTCCCGCCGTGCAGGACTGGGCGACGACGATCGGCGAAATGATTGCCGACTACGGATTGTCCGCCGGACGCATCGGCACCGACCTGATGCCCTACATGGTCCATGACGGATTGAAGCGACAGTTCCCCAAGCTTCAGATCTCCGATGCTGGACGGATCTGGTCGCAGCTGACCGCAATCAAGCATCCGATCGAGGTCGACCTGATCCGGGAAGCCGTCCGCATTGCCGACCTCGGCGTGAGCGCCGCCATCTCGGCGGTCCGCCCCGGCGTCACCGAGCACTCCGTGTCAGCGGAAGCGGTCTACGCCATGCGCCGCAACGGCTCTGAGTTCGAACCGTTTATTCCGCTCGTCGCCTCCGGCTACAACACCTCCATGTTCGAGCGGGTGGCCACAGAGAAGATCATCGAACGCGGCGAGATGGTTATCCTCGACATCGGCGCCGTTCGTCGCGGCTATACGGGCGATCTTGGCCGCACGGTCATTTGCGGCGATCCCACGCCTGAGCAGAAGGCGATTTACCGAGCGACGCATCTGGCTCTGCAGGAAGCGAAAAGGATCATCAAGCCGGGCGTCAACGGACGCCAGATCGACCAGCGCGCTCGCGAAGTCATCGAAGACGCGGGCTGGGGCAAATATCTCTATGGCGGCAATACCGGTCACCAACTGGGCTATGGCCTGCATGGCGAGCCACTGGTCGACGTCAGTACCGACTTCGACGTCGTCGAGAACATGGTGATGTGCCTGGAGCCGCGGATCGTATTGCCGGACCGGCCGGATGTCGGCGGCGCACATCTGGAGGATGTCGTTGTGGTAACGGCTGAAGGCTGCGCTCAGCTCAACACCACCGGCTACGACGAGCGGCTGCTTGGTTGAGCCGCGGAAGTGAGCTTGACGCCGAACAGGCGCCTCTCGAAGCGAGAGGCTTCGAAATCCAGGAAGGTCGCATTCAACTCCAACACGGAAGAAGACCATGTCGACACTCACAAGCAGCCTGACAAGACGCTTCGGTAAAGTCTGCGCGACTCGTCGTCACCATGACCCTCGGAATATCGGCGCCGGCATTGGCCCAGGATCTTCCCAGCGGGCCAATCCAGATCCTGGTTGCATACGGGGCCGGCGGAGGAACCGATACGCTGGCGCGCTTGCTCGCCACGCCGCTCTCGAACGCACTCGGTCAGCCGGTGGTGGTTCAGAACCTGCCCGGCGGCGGCGGACAGGTGGCGGCCGCGACATTGCTTCGCGATGGGGCAGACGGCTCGGCGATCCTGGCCACGAACCAGCCGGACCTCTTTATGAGCACCGTGTTCAAGGATCCCCCTTATAAGGAGAGCGATTTCCAGACCATCCTGGTCGACCTTCAGGATCCGCGCGTGATGCTCGTTCAGAAGGACGCCCATATCAACACGCTGGACGATTTTGTTGCGAAGGCGAAATCCGAACCTGGAAAGGTCGCGGTATCGGTCGCCCAGGGCAGCGCACAGGAGCTTTTCGCCAAATGGCTCTTCGGCAAGCTTGGTCTCGACGTTCGCTTGGTGGGATATAATGGCGGCAGCACGGCGGCCAACGCCATGCTCGCCGGCGATGTGCTCGCAACGATCGGCGACGACTTCGCGCGCATGAACATCCGGGACAAGTCCAAGGCTCTGTTCGTTGCCGCCGAGCAGAAGAGCCCGCGCTGGCCTGAGGCTCCCACCCTCGCCTCGGTGCTTCCGTCCTCGATCACTCTGCCCGCTGCCGACTTCCTGTCGCGCTATGGCGTGTACGTAGTATCTGCGGCGTTCACAGCAAAGAACCCCGAAGGCTACAAAAAGCTGCAGCAGGCGTTACTTGAAGCGCGGACCTCCCCGGAATTTCAGTCCTATTTGGACAAGAACAACCTTCAGGACCTCTCGATCGGAAAGCCGGGGGAAGACCTTGAGGCCAAGTTCGCAAACCAGTTCGCGGAAATCCCGAATATTGGCCAGTAGCACGCATATGGCGGGCGGACCATACCGGTCCGCCATGCCTCTCCCCCCGAAAGGCTGCGTCATGACCACGCCCTCGCCGCGCTCACGCCTCCACCGGCTTAGGGAACTGGTCGTTCCCGCGATCATGCTCGGCGTGATCAGCGCCTATGTTTACGCCTCAGCCAGCCTTTCGAGCACAGCGCTGATTTTTCCAGGTGTGCTCATCGTGGTCATTCTCGCTGCGTTCATCTGGTTGGCCGGCACGGCACTCTTTGGCGAGAGTTTCGACAGTGGCAGAGGCGTCGATGAGGATGGCGCCATTCTCGATAAGAGACCTTGGTTTCTGGTAGGCCTGCCGATCATTTTGTTCCTTTCGCTCAAATTTTTAGGAGCGTTCGTCGCCTTGTTTGCGCTCGTCTATGGCGGTCAGTTGATTTTCAGTGCTCGGACACCCTTCAAAAGCTTTCTCGTATCGATTGCAGTCACGACGCCGGTCTATCTGCTGTTCAAATATTTTCTTTACGTCAGATTTCCACTGGGAATTTTGGGAATTGGCTAGATCTCGGCGCGGCCCGACATAGGTTTGCGAGGATGGCATGGATGCATTGATCGCCATGAAGCAGGGTTTGCTGGGCTCTCTGGAAATGCAGTCCATATTGATGATGCTGCTCGGCACGTCCATCGGCACAATCGTGGGCATCATCCCGGGCCTTTCGTCCGGCATGGCCGTTGCTCTTCTGTTGCCGCTGACGTTCACGATGAGCCCGCTTTACGGGATCGTCTTCCTGATCTCCATCTATGTTTCAGTGACCTATGGCGGCGCGCTCTCCGCCATCCTGCTGAATACGCCCGGCTCGCCGGAAAACACCGTGACCGCCTTCGACGGCTTTGCGCTGACCAAGCAAGGACGCGCGGCCGACGCTTTAGGTACGTCCATTTCGGCCTCCGTCTGTGGCGGCTTGATGTCCTATTTCGTGATGCTGATTTCCATCGGCTACATCGCCTCGATCTCGCTCAGTTTCGGACCGGTGGAGATCTTTCTTATCGCCATTGCGGGCGTCGCCGTGTTGGGAGCCGTTGGGTCAGGATCGGTCCTCAAGATCACCGCCTCTGGCGCTTTCGGATTGCTCCTCGGCACGATCGGCATCGTACCCACGGGCGAATGGCGGGCCACCTTCAACAATCCCTATCTCGCTGACGGCCTCCCCATCGTCCCCGTACTGATTGGGACATTCGTCTTTTCCGAACTCATGCTGATGGCCTTCCGTGACCACGTCATAGATTCCAGGATCACGGTTAAGCGCAGCGCGCGGGACATCTTCGGAGCGTTCCGCCTGCCCCGCTACGCGTTACCGACGCTCTTCCGCTCCTCGTTGATCGGCATGGTCGTGGGGCTGATTCCTGCCGCGGGCGGAACGGCCGCGTCCTTCGCGTCCTATTCGCTCGCCCGGAAGCTTTCGAAGCGTAGCCATGAGTATGGCAAAGGCAGCCTTGAGGGCATCGTCGCGTCCGAAGCCGCCAACAATGCCTGCTCGGGTGGCGCGATCATGACGACGCTGGTGCTTGGAGTGCCCGGCAGCGTGACGACGAGCGTATTGCTTGGTGCACTGACGATGCACGGCTTGCAAGCCGGCCCCAATTTCGTCGCTCAGCAACAGGAGCTGGTCTACGGCATTATCGCCGCCGCGATCGTGTCCCAGGCGATCATGGTCGCCGCGGCGGTCTTCGGCGCCTATTGCCTGTCCGGCACGCTGGTCGTGCCAACCCGCTATCTGGTGCCGGTGCTGATGCTGTTTTCGGTCGTTGGAGCCTACGCCGCCCGAAACGCCGCTTTCGACGTTTTTCTTATGCTTGCATGCGGCGCATTCGGGTTCCTGATGAAACGGACCGGCTATTCCACTGCGGCTCTGGTGATGGGCGTCATCCTGGCGCCGATCGCCGACCACGAGTTGATAAGGATCGTGCAGCTCTACGGCGATGACTGGTATTGGGCGTTCCTCACCCGCCCGCTTGCTCTCGTTATCCTTACGACTCTGGTCTTGACGTTCGCATGGGGTGGCTTCGGCAGGCTGGCGCAGAGGCGCAGGGCCAGGCGTGCCCAGGCCGCAGCCGATGAGAAAATAGCATCCGGCGCCGGGGTATGGTAGCGAAGAGCGGGCTGCAACAAGCCTCCGCCGGCCACCGCCTGATCAAGCGACGGTTTTGCGTCATTTATTCTGCGTTCCGCTCCGCGAGCCCAGGGCAAAGGTCCGTGCGGCCCTTTCCAAGCGCGGCAGGGAAACGGCGGGGGATGTTAGCGAGTATATGCGTCAATGAAGGGGCCGCACGACCGTGATAAGAGGCGGCGGCAGACAGCTTGACGGATGGGACATGGCGACCAAACGAGGCAAAGGCGTCGAAATGATGCGAACTGAGGTTTACCGTCAGTTCAAGCAATGCCTGTTCTCCGGCGAACTGAAGCCCGGCCAATTCGTCTCGCAGCGCGAGCTCGCCTCACTTCTGGGAGCGCCTCTTGCACCGGTTCGCGAGGCGATCCGGCAGCTGGAATGCGAGCAGCTGATCCGGGTTTTTCCCCAGCGCGGCATTCAGATCGTGGAGGCTGACCCCAAGACGATCAATGACGGGCACGATTACCGGCTGCTCCTTGAAGTGAACGCCGTTCGCGCCTTCGCTTCGAATGCGCCATTGGAGAAAATCAGGCTTGTGCGGACAGAAACCGAGGCGGCGATTAAAGCCTTGAGACGCGCCCCTGCGGACGATGCGATCAAGTCGGCGCTCGAGACGGCGTGGGATTTCCATGAGGTGATCATAGACTACCAGGGCAACAGCATCATCAGCCATCATTACCGATTGAACTCGGCACGAATCCGGCTTTTCCGGTCCAGCACAAGTCAGCCCGAGGAGTTCCTGCCGGCTGCATTGCAGCACCATGTCGCGATCCTGAACGCGTGCGCAAAGCGCGATGCCGACGAGGCGGTACGGTTGATCGCGGAAGATATCGAGCGATCTCGCGCAATCATCCTCGGATTGCGGACGGACAGCCAACCGCAGAAATCCATGGTTGGAGACGGCAGGCTCGATCATCTGCGCGGCCTGTAAGGCGATCGGGATCCGTCGCGGTCGCGGCGAAGAGCAAGCCTGTCATCCTGTCCCACCGCTTTTGCAAGCCGGGATAGCGGTTCTCCAAGATGCACTAACTTCGGCAGCATTCGTTCAGCAGTGTGCTGAGCGTTTACAAATCCGTTAAACAATCTTCACAAGAACGTCTCAGAAATCGGAAGCGATGCCGGTTATCTTGTCTCCCTTTATGAGGGAGAGATGTCTCAAAGTCCTATGAAGGCGAGATATCTGCATTCCAGGCCCGGGCTCGGACCTGCAATCGCTCTTGCGCTTCTTGCGGCGACCGCCCAGTCCGGTACGGCAGCACTCGCCAAATATCTGGTGCAGGATTATCCTGTGGCTCAGATCTTGTGCACCAGGAACGCTGTCCTCGTGCTCGGAATGATGCTGGTTGTGCTTTCCTTCAGATCGTCTCCTCCACTTCAGTTCGCCATGCTGCCGCTGCAGATCGGGCGAGGCGTGCTTCCCCTGCTTGCCAGCCTGTTCATGTTCATTTCGCTGAAATATGTGCCTCTTGCCGAGGCGACGGCGATCATGTTCATCTCGCCTTTGCTCATCACCATACTATCGATTTTCCTCCTTCATGAGCGGGTGGGCGTTCCGCAATGGACCGCCGTGGTTCTCGGATTCATCGGCGTTGGTGTGGTGCTTCGTCCGAGCTCGGAGGCCGGGCAATGGGCCGCATTGCTTCTTCTCATTGCAGCGGCCTTCATCGCCATCTACCAAATCATCACCAAAATGATGACCTTGTCGCTCCACCCGTTCTCGGTAATCCTGATCACCGCGATGGTGGGGACCGTGGCAACTGTCGCGTTCATGCCATTCTTTTGGATTGCCCCCAATGCGCTCGGGTGGCTGCTCCTTGTGGCTTCGGGCGTACTCTACGGCCTCGGTCACTATTTCTGGTTCAGGGCGCTTCAGATCGCTCCGGCTTCGGCGCTCGCCCCCTTCATCTATACCCAAATCATCTCGGCGGCGATCCTCGGTGCAATTATCTTTCAAGAGATCCCCGACATCCAGACCGTGATTGGCTCCGCCATCATCATTGGGGCTGGGTTTCTCGTGTGTTTTCAGTCACGGGCTCCGGATGACCAGACGCGCCCGCCTGATGACACATCCTCGGCAAGATAGACAGCTGATCGACGCTACATCTATTAATCGATCCAAGGCCAAATTTGTAATTACACAAAGGATTTGAGCGTCCGTATTCTTAATCTAACTGCAATGCCCGATAATGAAATATCGGTTTTACAAAATTTTTACACGATGTTCGCAAATCAATCTGATCGTTTCGTATACCCTCACTTCCCCGATCTTAAACCGAGCTGGAAATGGGGTATGAGATATGCACTATTCACTTCTGAGCAAAAGCCAAACCTCACTGCATGAATTGCCGGAGAGCACTCTGTTCTCGTCCTCGCACGGCTTGGCCACACTGACCGATCGCGGACACGCTATCTACCAGCAGCTTGAGGCAATTTTCCTGCAATGGGCATCGGCGAAGCAGGCTGAAAGCATCCGCTATCCCGCGCTCATTCCCGTCAACGATCTGGATTGTCTGAACTACTTCCGGAATTTCCCGCACCTGGTTTTCTGCGCCTGCGCCATGGACAGCGCCGCCTATGCCGGCCATGCCGACCGAGAACACAGCGTAGCTTCCCTCGACAAGGGCGACCTCCAGGACGCCGCATATTGTCTCCCGCCGGCCGCCTGTTACAACGTCTATCTCAGTCTGCGCGGACAGCAACTGGTCCAAACCCGCTATGTGACGACGGTTGCAACTTGTTTCCGTAACGAAGACTACTACGATCGGCTCCGCCGGCTGCGTGCATTCACCTTGCGCGAGATCGTCTGCGTCGGCAGCGCCGAAGCCGTTAAGGCTCACCTGCGGCTATACCGGGGCGTCGTTCTCGAGTTCCTCTCCAATCTAGGGCTACCTGTTTCGACGGAACACGCCTCCGATCCGTTTTTCGACAAGGGTGGGACAGCCGCCCGGGCAGCACGTATTTTTCCGACGAAAGAGGAAATCCTCTATCGCGGAGAGCTCGCGATCGCCTCGCTCAACTATCATCGACGCTTCTTCGGCGAACGCTGCCAGATCGCGCTGGATAATGAAGCGGCCCACACCGGCTGCGTCGGATTCGGTGTCGAGCGGTGGATTCAAGCGCTATCGGAGCATTTCGGTCCCGATCCGGATCGAATTTCGGCAAACCTCTCCTCGGCCCAGGCGAAGTTGATCTCCAGCCTTAAGGGGTGCCGGCCATGACAGCGGGTCTCAGGTCTCAGCCGATTGAAATTCATCGTGGATTGATGGGGATTTATTTCGATCGTACGACGGTATCGATGGTCGACGGGAAGCAGGGCCGCCTATCTTTTCGTGGCTATTCCGTCGACACGCTCGTGGAGAATTCGAGCTTCGAGGAGACGGCCTTCCTTCTCATCTACGGCACCCTCCCTCTTGCCGCCGAATTGCACCGGTTTACCGACGAGCTGCGGCTGGCACGCTCGCTGCCGAGCCAGGTCGTCGATCTGCTTTCGGCGATGAAAGACGCCCATCCGATGGATGCGCTTCGTACGGCGGTGTCCGCGTTGGTCGCCTTCGATCCCGATGGCGCGGATCAATCAATCGAGGCTGTGCAGCGCAAATCCGTTCGTCTGCTGGCTCAGATGCCGATGGCCATCGCGGCACATCACGCCCTCCGACAGGGGCGTCCGATCATACCACCGGATGACAACCTGCCGCATACGGCCAACTTTCTCTGGATTCTGAACGGCGAGCTGCCTTCCGGAGAGGAGGTGCAATGTTTGGACGAAGATTTCATTCTTCATGCGGAGCATAGTTCAAACGCATCGAGTTTTGCAGCCCGCGTCGTCGCCGGCGCACGGTCGGGCTATCACGCGGCGATCACTGGTGCGCTTGCCTGTTTCGAGGGCTCATTGCATGGCGGCGCAATGGATGGCGTGGCGGAAATGGTCGAACAGATCGGCTCGGCGGACAGGGTCGCTGCCTTCGTGAAGGAGCGCCGGCGCAAACGCGAAAGACTGATGGGTTTCGGCAGCCGAATTTATCGCACCACCGACCCGCGCGCGCATCGGCTGCGGCGTCACGTCGAGATTCTGTGTCGGCTGAGAGGCGAACCGCACTATCTCCAGATCCTGGACGCTCTTGCCGAGGAGATGAAGCCTTACGCAAAGCATGGCATTCACCTGAATGACGACTTCTACGGCTCCGTCTCCTACAAGCTGCTCGGGATTCCCGCAGATCTGTGCGCCGCAGTCTTCTCGCTTTGCCGTTTGGCAGGCTGGACAGCGCAGATCATCGAGCAATATCGCAACAACATATTGATCCGCCCAATGCTGGACTATGTCGGCGAGGAAGGAAGGCGATACGTGCCCATCGATGAGCGTGTGCATGCACAAGCGGCACGGTCCGCTGCCTCTCCCGAAACGGTGGGATGAATATCGAGATCAAATAGACGTCTGTCGCCATCGCGGCGTGTCTTTAGCGATATCACGAACACGGATCATGCAGATGAAACCACAGCAAATCTCTTCAATTCTTCTCACGCCCGGTCCCGTGAGCCTCTCGTCCACAACGAAATGCCAGATGCTCGTCGATCATGGGATGGATGGGCAGCATATCGAGACTGAGCTGGCGTTCTGCAGAGACGTTCTGCTGCAGATCGCGAATGCGAAGGGCATCGGAACGGCGATCCCTCTCGCCGGGAGTGCGACCGCCGCCAATGAAGCCGCCGTTCAAACGCTTGTTGGCGCCGGCGATAAGCTGCTCGTCTGTTCCAATGGCGTTTTCGGCGACCGCCTTGCATCGATTTGCCAGGCCATGAGAATGCCTCATCGCGTCCTGCGCCGATCGTCGGTGCGGCCGCTCCAGGTTTCGGACCTGTCGGCACTTTTAGATGTCGATCCCTCGATTACGCATGTGATGGCGGTGCATTGCGAGACCAGTTCCGGCATCATCAATCCAATCGAGAAGATTGCGGAGCTTTGCGCAGCAGCCGGCAAGAAGCTCCTGATCGATACCGTCTCATCGTTCGGTGCTCTCCCCATCGATCTGGAAAAGATGCGTTGCGAGGCGCTGATCCTCGGAGCAAACAAATGCCTCCAAGGTCCGCCCGGCTTGGCCTGGGTCATCACGAATGAGGAAGCGCTGCGCCGGTGTGAGGGAAATGCGCGATCGCTGACTTTGGACCTTTGGGACCAGTGGCAGCATTTGGAGCTCAATCGGAGCTTCAAATTCACCTCTCCAACGCATGTGATCGCCGCATTCGCACAGGCGCTGCGCGAGTATCAAGAGGAAGGTGGTCAGAAGGCCCGTCTACAGCGATATTCGCAGAATCACGATTGCCTTGTCAGCGGGCTTTGCCGCATGGGATTTAAGCCGCTTTTGCAGGGCGCCGCCGCTGCTCCCATGGTCGCGACGTTCTATCCTCCGGACGTCGTCGGATCCGCTCCAAACCGGTTCGCTCAGCTCTTGGCCGATCGCGGCTTCCACCTTTCCCTGCGTCGAACCGCCGTGCCTAACACGTTGCGGTTCGGCTGCATGGGTAACCTGACTCAGAAGGACATGGCTGCAGTGGTGGAGGCGGTAGGCTGCATCCTTACCGAGTTAGGATGCGCCAGACCGGCTGTAATGGAAAACGGCTTCAGGCAAACCGCCCATTAATGTGCATAGTATCTGCCGGGTTGCACGCGTAATAAATGAAACAAAATATTCCAAGAATATTTTGTTGCGGAGCGGTCATTGTCTTGCGAGCCTACCAGGCTATTCACTCAAGAACATGCGATGCCTTGGCTTACCCGCGTCAGCGGCATTGGCCTAATCGAAACCACATAACGGCAAACCACAGAGTTTCTGTTTTTCTTGGCTTTGGTTCTCGTTCAGTGCTCGCCAATTGGCCGGAGGTGGAGGATTTCCCAATGCCAGATGGTTGTCACGTCGCCCGATCTCAGAGGAAGCCAAACCTTCGAGACGTCGCATATGAGCGCCTCACGGAGATCCTGTCGACGGCAAAGCTGCAGCCGGGCCAATTCGTCTCGCAACGAGAGCTCGTGGAGATCACTGGTTTGCCGCTTGCCGCCATTCGAGACGCCATTCCGCGCCTGGAAGCAGAAAGGCTCTTGGTAACGATTCCGCAGCGAGGCATGCAGATAGTGACGGTGGACTTCAGGATGGTCCGGGAGGTGTTCGAGCTTTGGCTTATCCTGGCGAAGACAGCGTCAGAAAGGTTGAGCGAAATTCCCTCCGCCGACGCTTTCGATAATCTGGAGCACACGCATCAGGACCTGATCGTTCACGCGCCTCGTTCACCGGATAAAGCCTTCTTCGCCAAGGCCTTGAAGACGGAGGATCTCCTTCACGACTTGCTTGTCGCGACTCTGGATAATGCGATCGTCAGTGACATCTATCGCGTGAACAAGCTTAAATTGGACATTATAAGACTCTCCCAAGGCACGCCTCGCATTCATGACGTTATTTGTTCAGCCAAGGAACGAATGAAAATCATTCAAATGGCAAAGCGCGGCGACAACACACAGACGATCAGAGCAATGGAAGCGCATATGGAGGCGACAATGAAGCGCGCTTGTGCGCTTCTAGCTAGACCTCCATTGGCAGCTGCCGTCATTTCGTGCGATGGAAAGGAAATAGCGGCATAAATTCGTAAGCGTCCGGTGGTGCGGGCTTTTGGATTTCGCGCAATCGGCTGAAGTTACGTCGCTAACTCGTACTTAGCGACGGAGCGAAGTGGCCGATGGCACGGATGGAGATTATTACGGGGCGCGAGCGCCGTCGCAGTTGGTCGGACGAGAAGAAGCTGGAGATCCTCCAGGAGGCGGCGACGAGCGGCCTGAGCGTTGCGGATGTCGCCGGTCGGCATGATGTAGTGCCGCAGCAGATCTATATCTGGCGCCGCCAATTGCTTGCCAAGATCAAAGCCGATGCGGATGCGTATGGCGGCCCGCCGCGTTTTCTTCCCGTTGCAGTCGTTGCCGAGCCGGAACAGTCCGAAGCGCCCCGGGAAGAGCGCGCCGCCAGCGGTGAGAAGTCCAAGATTGTGGCGCGTCCGGGCCGGATCGAGATCCGCCGCAAAGGCGGGCGGGTTCTCAAGATCCCAGGCCGACCTCGACCCGGCGATGTTGCGGGCGCTGATCCGGTCGGTGGAGGAGGCATGATCGGTCCGGGAGCAAATGTCCGGGTCTATCTGGCCTGCGGCGTCACGGACATGCGCAAAGGCATCGATGGTCTGGCCGCTCTGGTTCAGAGCGGCCTCCGCCAGAAGCCGACCTCGGGCGCGGTGTTCGCCTTCCGGGGACGACGCGGCGACCGGATCAAGCTGCTGACCTGGGACGGGCAAGGCTTCTGCCTCTATTACAAAGTGCTGGAGGAGGGTCGCTTTCCCTGGCCGTCGGGAGCGGACGGCACGGCGCGGCTGACCAGCGCCCAATTGGCCATGCTCTGGGAGGGCATCGATTGGCGGCGACCATCCTGGTCATCCCCGCCGGCGAGAACCGCATAGCGGTTGCCGAACGCCCGGCAAATCAGCGACAAGCACTGATGAGCTGCGCCGCCGCCGATCTGCCCGATAATGTCGAGACGCTTCACGCGATCATCGCCGCGCAGGCCCATCAACTGGCCGACCAGGCCGAGCGGCTGCAATTATGACGCGTCAATCTGGGTGAGAACGGCGCGACAATCTGGATGAGACGCGGTGGCCGAGCGGGATTATGATTGACGCTGGCCATCGGGATAGCAAGCGCCTTGATTGACGCGGAACGTCAATCAGTCTTCGGACTTCTCGGTTTTCTTGATTGTGGCGTGCGTCGCCGGCCGTCCGCGCGCCCGTTTCCGGTCGAGAGCTTCGCGACAGCGATAGCTCTCGACGTTCATCTCCAGGATGGTGGCGTGGTGCACGAGACGGTCGATGGCCGCGAGCGTCATCGCCTGGTCCGGGAAGATCTTGCCCCATTCGCCGAACGGCTGGTTGGCGGTGATCAGCATGGATCGCCGCTCGTAGCGCGCGGCGATCAGCTCGAACAGCACGCTGGTCTCGGCCTGATCCTTGGTGACATAGGCGAGATCGTCGAGGATCAGCAGGTCGTAGCGGTCGAGTTTGGCAATCGCGCTTTCCAGTGCCAACTCTCTCCGTGCGATCTGGAGCCGCTGCACGAGATCGGTGGTGCGGGCGAAGAACACCCGCCGGCCGTTCTCGATCAAGGCGAGACCGAGCGCTGACGACAAATGACTCTTGCCGCCGCCGGGCGGGCCGAACAGCAAGATGTTGGCGCCCTTGGCAAGCCATTCGTCGCCCGATGCCAGCGCCATCACCTGCGCCTTGGAGACCATCGGCACGCTGTCGAAGTCGAAGGTGGCCAGCGTCTTGCCGGCAGGCAATCTGGCCTCGGTCAGATGGCGCTCCATCGTAAGCGGTGCTGTGTGGCCCTTAAAGGTCTGGCTTGACGTAGGTCACCTGCGCGCGGAGCGCGGCAGCCATTTCTGCGCGAGCGCATTGACGTGGCGTTCCAGGTCAGCCTGATTGACGATTGTGGGATCGAAGCCTGCCGGAGGAGTTTCCGGCGCTTCGGCATGACCGGGATGAGCAGCGTCGGTGATCGCGGCCAGAAGCGTAGCATAGCCTTCCGGACCGCCGACATCCTCAGGCGGGCAACGGCCGAATGCCTCAAGTAGGAAGGGCATGCCGGCGGTATCGGTATTTTCGAACCAGCGCTCGAGCTTGATGACGTGCTGCCAATCATCCCCAAAGTCGTAGAGATAGCGGATGGTCTTCGCCCCGGTGTCCCTGACGATGTCGTAGAGGCGGGCTTTTCGTGCATTGACCGGCTGCCCGCGCGCGGGGTAGTGCGGATCGGGAATGCCCCAGTCGATACCGCCGGCGGTGAAGGCGTAGAGATGGGTGTTGGTCCAGCCGAATGCGGCCTGCAGGGTGAGATGCAGCCGGTCGAGCCGGATCGTCAGCGGAACGACGAGCCGGCGCATCACCTCCGGCTCGACACGATCCAGCGTCACCTTCAGGCGGACGGCAGTTTTGGCGATGCTCATGCGGCGGATCGCTCTTGCTCCACGGCGCCGGCGCTCTTGAATGCCGCAGCCCAGGGCATGAGTTCTTCAATCCTAGCCATCGACCAGCCGCCGACAAGCTTTTCCAATACATCGGCCAGCCAGGCTTCGGGATCAACCGCATTGAGGCGGCACGTCTCGATGAGCGAAGCCACGCACGCCCACGTCTCGGCACCTTCGTCACAGCCGGCAAAGAGGGCATTCTTGCGGTTGAGACAGATGGGCCGCATGGCCCGTTCGACAGCATTGGTGTCCATCTCGATGCGGCCATCGTCGAGGAAGCGGGCGAGGCCTTCCCAGTGGTTGAGGCCATAGCGGATCGCCTCCGCGGTCAGGCTCTTGCCCGACAAGATGGTGAGCCGCTGCTCGAACCAGGCCTTCAGCGCCAGGACGAGCGCCTTGGAGTGCGCGTGCCGGCCGGCCCGCCGCTCATCGGCCGGGCGACCGCGCAAACTGCGCTCGATGACATAGAGCTGGGCGATACGCTGCAGCGCCTCCTTCGCCGTCGGGGCAGCGCCGCGGCGTTCGATCTCCACGAAGCGCCGCCGCAGGTGCGACCAGCAGAAGGCCAGCGTGATGCGGTCTGCGCAGTTCTTCTCTTTCGCCGGATCGACCAGCGTCTTGTAGGCGGTATAGCCGTCGCATTGCACGATGCCGGCATAGCCCTCGAGCAGCCTCAGGGCGTGGATAGCGCCGCGCCCCGGCGCATAGGTGTAGGCGACGCCGGGCGGCTCGGGGCCGAGCCATGGCCGGTCGTCACGGGCGATTGCCCAGAAGTACCCCTTTTTGGTTCGACCGCGACCAGGATCGAGAACCGGCGCTGTGGTCTCGTCGACGAGGATCTTGGACGAGCCCAGCAGGTTCGCCTTCAGCCGCTCGTAGATGGGCGCGAGCTCGGCGCCGGCATAGCCGACCCAGAAGGCAAGCGTGGAGCGGTCGATGGCGAGGCCCTGCGTCGCCATCATCTGCGACTGGCGATAGAGGGGAAGGTGCCAGGCGTACTTTGCCGCCAGCACATGGGCGACCAGACGCTCGGTGGGCAAGCCGCCCTTGATCAGCCGCTCCGGCGCCGGCGCCTGGATGACACTGCCGGCACAGGCGCGGCAGGCGAACCGGGGCCGGCGGGTCACGATCACCCGATACTGAGCAGGAACGACATCGAGGCGCTGGCTCTCGTCGGCGCCGATCTCATGCATTGCCGCCTGGCAGCAGGGACAGGCCGTGCTTTCGGGCGCGATCGTCTCGATGACGCGCGGCAAGTGCTCGGGGAGAGCGCCGCGGTTGCCGCGCCTGGCGGCGGCGCGCTCGCGCTGCTTCTTTGGACTGCCTTTGTCCTCCTCGGCCTCGAGCGCCGCGACGGCTTGCTCGACGTCCTCCAGCGCAAAATGCAGCTGGTCGTCGTTGAGCTTCTCGGAAGACCGGCCATATCGGGCGTTGCGCGCGACATCGAGGAGATGTTCCAGCCGGGCGCAGCGGGCGATGGCGGCATCGCGCTCGGCGATCACCTCGCGCACCAGCACAAGCAAGGCTTCCGGATCGGTCGGAAGAGCCTGCGGGGAACGATCCTCAGGGGCGGGCGTGGTCTCGATCATGGCGACACTCCATGCCATGCTTCGGGCCTTGCTGCCCATCGGAAATCAAAAGCTCCAGGACATTAAGCAAGCGCCTTTGGCCGCAGCGTGCGCGGCGCGTGCATTCGGGTCCAGTCCATTCCGGACAGGAGAGCGGCCAACTGCGCCGCGTTCATCCGCATCACCCCATCGACGATCGGAGGCCATTTGAACGCGCCGTTCTCAAGCCGCTTCCAATAGAGCACGAGCCCGCTGCCGTCCCAGACCAGGATCTTCACCCGATCAGCGCGCCGGCTGCGAAACACCAGCGCCACGCCGGACAGCGGGTCCTGCCCGAGAACCTCCTTGGCGAATAAAGCAAGGCCGTCGGCGCCCTTGCGGAAATCCACCGGCTTGGTCGCCACGAACACTTTAAGCCCCGCCGGCGGCGTCAGCATTCGCGGCTCCGGCGCAAGGCGGTGAACACATCGGTGAGCATCCCGATGTCGGTGCAGCCGCGCACGCGCACCGTTGCGCCAGCGATCTCCACCTCCAGGTCGAACGCTGCCGATACGGCAGGCAAAGCTGGTCCTGGCGCATCGGCGTTGACCATGATCGGCACGAATGCCGGTGCCGGCTCCCCGCCAACCGGCGCCGGCAACGCGAGATGGCCCGTTCGCGCCAGACGCCGCCAGTCATGGATCTGCTGAGGCCGGCATCCATGGCGCTGCGCGACTTGAGTGACCACCGCATCCGGCGCCAGGCTCTCCAGGACGATGAGCGCCTTCAACGCGTCGGGCCAGCGACGCCGGCCGGGCGCACCAGTGAACAGCTCCATGCGCCGCGGCGCATGCCGCCTGGGGTCGTCAGATCTGTCGTCAGATTGGAGCACTGTCCGTTGCATGGGACCGTCCGTACGCGATCCCAGCTTGCGCCGCTACGAACAATCCAAGGGCCTCGCGGCACCGCTTACGCTCCATCCGGCGTCGGCCGCGATCGACCACCTCGTGCTCGGCAAGGGCTGCGAGGAAGCGAGCCGCCGGCCAGCCTTCCTTGTCGGACTGCTCGGCAAGCTTGGCCCACATCAGCTTGATGCCGGGTAGACGCAACTCGTTCAGCAGCAACTCGACCCGAGCGGCGTCGACTGTGGTTTTGGTCGTCATGCTGCGGCCTCCAGGCAGGAGGTCGTGGTCGGCACGACGGTGTAGACCTTTGCCAGTTCGTCACAGGTGCTGAGTGGCACGAGATCGACCGAGATCACCGGCGCACTGCCGGGGCTGGGGCCGAACCGTTCGCGCAAGAGCGCCAGATCCGGCAACTGGCCGGCGTCGAGATCGGTCTCGACGGCATGGGCCAACTCGGCCTCGCAAGCGCGATCGTGCGCCAGCGCCAGCAGTTCGACCGTGACCTTGCAGGCGCGTTTGTCGCCCAACTCGGCGCACATGACCTCGAAGGCTTTGCGATAGGCCGGACGCGGGAACAACTGATCACGATAGACCAGATTGTTCAGCGCCATCGGCTTTTTGCGCAGGGCGTGGATGACGTGATGATAGTCGACAACGTGGCCACCCTTGTCGGCGGAAAGCTGCCGCCCGCGCCGCAGCGTCATCATCGGCGTCGAACCCAGGAAGCAATCGAGCCGGTCATCATAGAGATGCACGCGCAGTTGATGCCCGATCAACCGCGACGGCGCGGTGTAGAACACGCGCCGCAGAGTGAAGCCGCCGCTCGACGTGACGGTGACGACCTTTTCTTCGTAATCGGCGGTTCGCCGTTTCGGCAGAGTTGCGAGATGCGGCCGCTCCAGTTCGATCCGCTTGCGGTTGTGGGCGTTCTGCCGGCCGATGATCTCGTCGATGAAGCGGCGGTAGGCATCGAGATCATCGAAGTCACGGCTGCCACGCAGCAGCAGCGCGTCTTCCAGCGCTCGCTTCAGATGGCCGTGCGCGCTTTCGATCGAACCATTTTCGTGGGCGACGCCCGGGTTGTTGCGCGACGGTGTGATCTCGTAATGGCGCATCAGACCCTGGTAGCGCTGCGTCAGGTCCTCCTGGGCGTCGCGATCCAGGTTGCGGAACGCTGCCGACAGGCTATCGCTGCGATGCTCCCGCGGTACGCCACCGAGCGTCCACAGCGCATTCTGGAGACCCTCGGCCAGGGCCACGAAGCTCTCGCCGCCGAGCACGACATGGGCATGAGCAAACCCGGAGAACGCGAGGCGGAAGTGATAGAGCCGATGATCGAGCACGACGCCGGCGACCGTGATGGCGAGCATGGTGGTGTCGGTAAAGTCGGACAAGCCGAGACGGCCGGGCGGATGCTCCTGCCGGAACATCACATCCTGCTCTGGCCCGGCCAACGCCCGCCACGTTCGGATGCGCCGTTCCAGCGTCCGTCGGACGCCGGGGGCGATCTCGGGATGGCGCCGCCGGATCGCCGCCAGGACGGCGATAGCACGCAGGCCGGGCGCGGCCGTCAGGATCGGCACGATCTCGGTATCCCAGACCTCGGCGAGTGGGTCGGGCCGCCGCCGGCCTCTGGGTGCCTTCTTCTGCGACGGCAGGCGCGGATCGGCCTCGATCCGGTAGCCAGTGGCCGTCGAAAAGCCGGCCTTGGCTGACGAAACGGTGGTGTCGTGGGTGGGTCGGTTACTCATATACAGCCTTATATGGGCACGACAAAGTCAAGCGCCTGGATCAAAGGGACATTGGTAGATCTCCGGTAGTTGATTCAGATCCACGGTCTGAGCCCCGACTGCGTGACGCGGCCCGTCTCCGAGCACGATCAACCTTATATGCGGTCGCCGTCCATGACGGCTGCACCATGATCCCGCTTGCGGCGGGCAAGGGCTCAGGCGGACGAAGCCATTCTCATCTTCGGCTTTCAGGCCAGGCTATACATCGGTTCGTCCACCTGGATCCGCCAGGAGTGATCAGTTCCCGGAAGATTTCGAGATTTGTTCAGGACGTATCGTCAGGCAGTTTTGGCCGTGGCGCCTTCGATGACGACGCCCGCTGTCACGTATTTCCAGAGCGCGACAAGCAGCTTTCGCGCCAGCGCCACGATCATCGTTTTACGCATCCGGCCGCCGTTGCGCCTGACCCGCGCCTCGAACCAGAGAGTTAGCGCCGAGTGGGGCTGATTGCGCAGCCATAGCCAGGAGAGCTGAAATCAGCGTTGTTCGCAGTCGGGGATTTCCCGCCTTGGAAACACCTTGTTCGCGATCGATTGATCCGCTCTGCCATGGTGTCGGCGCCAAGCCTGCATAAGCGGCGACCTGACGTCGATTGTCGAAATGTCGGAACAGTCCCTCCGACCAGAGCACCGCGGCACATTCGGGCCCGATGCCCTTGATGTCGAGCAACTTCGCAGCCTGGGCTGGCGCAGTGCCGCCTCCCTTCACGGCAAGGAGCGTATTCCGCTCGGCTTCCACCGCCTTGATCTGTTCGAGAAGCAGCTCGATCCGATCAAGTTCACGATGAACATGCGCCTTGAGGTGCTTTGGTAGTGCGCGGCCATCTCCAGTTTGGAGTTCCTCCAATTGTGCCCGCCGGTCGCGATGGAGCGGCTGATACCCCGTTATTCCTTGAGAGAACAGAAGCCCCTTGACCCGGTTGACGTGACGAACCCGCTCAGCGGTCAGCACCTTGCGTTCGCGGCAAAGACGCCGGTGGTCTTCCTCCTCGGGTGTGGGCGCCCTTACCATCGCACAGACGCGCGGTTCGCCGCGCTTGTATGCGAGAAGTGTCCGAACCAGCACCTCGCCATCGATCCCATCGGTCTTCGCGCGCCGATTCCGACGCGACGTCGTGATCGAGGCCGGATCGACGACATGGCTTTCGATCCCTTCCTTCTTAAGCACGCGATGGATCCAGAAGCCGTCGAGGCCTGCCTCCTGGATGACGATGAACGAAAAGCTCTCCCCGGTACGCACTCGCGCTTTCTCCTGGAGCTGAGAAAAACGTCTCAACAGCCCGGCCACATCGCCACCGCGCACCGGATGCTTCGACATTTTTTCTCCGCTGCCTGGCGACAACGATGTGATCAACCAGGTCGATCGGCTGAGTTCCAATGAGACGAAAATCGCACCAAGATCTGTGCGGATGGCGGTCGACGCTCGTGGGCGGTCACCTGCAACTGGCATGGTTGTTCTCCAGAGTTGGGTAAGGCGACCTCACTCTGCCAGAGCGTCAATCGCTATCCACGCCCATAGGATCTCATCTGGTGATCGGTGATGTGGAGGCCGGGCAAATGCTGATCCCTCAATGTTGAGACGAATCAGTCAGTTGACCCGGTCACTCAAAGCCACCAGACGGGGTCTTAAAAAACACGCCGCCGGGGATGGGCCGCCGTCAGTCGGGCTCCGCCCTCCCTCCGTCAGCCCATCCCCGGCACATTCTCATCCTGATTGACGCTGTGCTCTCATCGTGATTGTCGCGCGGCATGCAATCCCGCGATATGCTGATTGAGAAGCTGAAGGCGCAGCTGGCCGTGCTGAGGCGGGCGCGCTTCGGAGCCTCCTCGGAGAAGATCGAGCGCACCATCGCGCAACTGGAACTGGCGCTGGAAGACATCGAGGCGGCCGCCGCCGAGACCGCGCCGCCCATCCTGCCGACGCAGAGCGAGACACCAAAGGCCAAGCCTGCACGCCAGCCCTTGCCCGATCACCTGCCTCGTCATGAGGTGGTGCACGAGGCTGGCGACTGCGCCTGCCCGACCTGCGGCGGCCGCGACTTCCTCAAGGCCGGCGCGGCGGTCAGCGAGATGCTGGACTATGTGCCGGCCTCGTTCCGAGTGCTGCGTCATGTCCAGCCGCGGTTCGTCTGCAAGGGCTGCGATACCGAGATCACCGCAGCGATGCCCTCGGCGCCGATCGAGCGCGGCAAGCCTTCGCCAGCCCTGCTTGCTCATGTCTTGACCGCCAAATATTGCGATCACCTGCCGCTTCTGTGATCGGGCGGAAGATGTCAACAGCGCTTGTCGACGAGCAGGACCAGGCTTCTGTCCGTGATCGGCAATGCCGTCAACGTGATGCGGTCTAAGGAGGGTCGAACGGGACAAATCTCTACCACGTGCTCAAGTCACTCCGGCAGATGCGGCCTCGTTCAACCTTCGTCCCTGCCCGGGACAACGCTGCTGGTGTCAACTACCCGCAGTATTCAGCAATGGAGCTCAAAGCCATCCTCTCGGAGCCACCATCGCTCGCTCATCTAAAGCTGGCGGGCGATGGTGCGACGGAGGATGGCGGCCATCCTCTTGGTGGACCTGAGCGAGCCTCCTTGCCAATTTATGCAGCCGGTGCTGACGAGGACCAGCGAAACAGCGTGTTCGATTTCCACATACCGAGCAAAATCACAGCCAGCTTTCGCGCAACAGCGACACGCGCCTTCTTGATCCCATTGCGCGCAGCCATGCGCACGCCCCAGGCTTTGATCGAAGACCAACGCGTCGTGCGGCTCAGCAGCGTGGTTGCCGCTTCATAGAGAAGCATCACTCGTCGCGTATCTCGAACGGAGGACACCATGGGACTCTTGACCTTCAGTATCAACGTCACCCTGGACGGCTGCGTCGACCATCAGGAAGGAATCGCCGACGACGAGACACACGCCTTCTTCACCCGCCTCATGGACGAGGGCGGGGCCATGCTGTGGGGCCGCGTCACCTACGAGATGATGGAGGGCTACTGGCCAGCGGTTGCCCGCGGCGACGCGGAGGCACCGCCGGCGATGCGCGAGTGGGCGGTCAAGCTGGAGGCCAAGCCGAAGTACGTGGTGTCCTCGACGCGAAAGGACTTCCCGTGGACCAACAGCCACCACATCGCCGGCGACCTGCGCACGGGCGTACAGAAGCTTAAGGACGCGACCCCAGGCGGCGTGCTCCTCGGCAGCGGCAAGCTCGCGACCGAGCTGGACCGGCTGGATCTGATCGACGAGTACAAGTTACTCGTCCACCCCAGGATTGCCGGCCACGGCCCGACCCTGTACGAGAGCGGGCTGCCCAGCACGCGACGG
>CAVSIA010000007.1:0-389621 GCA_963727575.1 uncultured Alphaproteobacteria bacterium | reverse complement strand
GGCCAAGGTGCTGCGCGTGCTTCAGGAGCAGGCCTTCGAGCCGGTCGGCAGCGACAAGACCGTCAAGGTCGACGTGCGGATCATCGCGGCCACGCATAAGGATCTGCGCGGCATGGTGAGCGCGGAGACCTTCCGGGAGGATCTGTTCTACCGGCTGAACGTCTTTCCGATCACCCTGCCGCCGCTGCGCGAGCGTATCGGGGACGTGCAGCTTCTGGCGCAGCGATTCCTGCGCTCGCATGCCGACGACATGGCGAAGAAGATCTCCGGCTTTACGCCAGCGGCGGAAACCGCCATGACCGCCTATTCCTGGCCCGGCAACATCCGTGAGCTGCAGAATTGCGTCGAACGCGCCGTCATCGTGAGCCGCGGCTCGCTGATCGATGTGATGGATCTGCCGCGCTACGTGTTCGAGAGTGCGCCGCGGGAAAAGTCGGCCATTGTCGTCCCTGCGGATCTCGACGCCGAGATGGCCGATATCGAGCGCGACATCATCGTGGAAGCGCTGCGGCGCACGAACGGGGTGCAGGTCAAGGCTGCCGCAATGCTCGGCATCAGCGAGCGGAGCCTGTGGCATCGGGTGAAGAAGCTCGGGATCAAGATCGAGGCGATCGTGGCCGTGGAATCGTGACCGAGCGTAAAGGAACGAGGCTTGGCCGGTCCCGCGTGCGGCGAATGACCGCTCCGGACGTATAGGCATTTTTTCTCCGGGCATTCCGGGGCAAGTCCGGACAATCCCCGAGAACACCTTACACACCAGCTAATAAGCGGCCGCGAAGGTGAAGATAAGAATAAGCGTTTCTTTCAGCAATGGACCTTAGACGTAGACTGAAGGTCCGTGGTGAGTAGCAGTGGGCGAAACCTTGCTGAGCTGTACATATTCCTGACGCATTTGTAGAGCTCCGTGCCTTCGACCGACACCTTTCCGGCCCAAACTGCGCAGCAGGGACGTGAGATCGGGCTGGTGCGTCACGGCACGGACGTTAACGCCAGTTCAGGTTGCAATATTGACCTCTGCCCGACGGCTGCTTATGTGAGGGCCGCGGGGCTACGCTCTGCACGGTATGTTGGGGGAGCGATGTGGGCGGCGTGCCGCGAGCATCGGCAATTGGTATTTCAGGGCCCATGATTTTCACGCTGGCAAAACGGAACCTGCTTCACGAGCCTGGCCGGCTTGCCGTCACGCTGGTCGGCATTGCGTTTTCCGTTGTGCTGATCGCCGTGCAGGCCGGGCTCTTTCTGGGCTTTGAGCGGATGGTTTCGGTCGTGATCGATCATATCGACGCCGACATCATCATCATGCCGAAAGCGACGGAAAACTTTGACGACGTATCGGTCCTATCTGGCGAGGAGCGCTACCGGGCGCTCGGCGTTCCCGGTGTTGCATCCGTCGAGCGGTTGGTCGTCACCGGCGCCGAGTGGCGCAAACCCGACGGCGGCACGCGATCGATCATGCTGCTCGGATCGGATCCGCGGAAGACCTACCTGGTTCCCTGGAACATTCCGGCGTCCGACGCCAAACGGCTGACGACGCCAGGATCGGTGATCCTCGATACGACCTATGGCGATGACCTCGGCGTGAATCGCGAGGGCGATATCGGGCAGATCGATGGGCAGTCTGCCCGCGTGGTCGCATTTACGAAGGGGATTCGTTCGTTCACGACGATCCCATACGTCTTTGCGGCGCTGGATCAGGCGCAATCCTATCAGGGCGCGACCGGCGACAAGGTGGCTTACCTGCTGGTCAAGGTCAGTCCGGGAGCGGACATCGAGGCGGTTCGCCGCGACCTTGCCGCGCGGGTCCCGACCGCCAAGGTCATGACCTTGGGCGCCTTCCGTAAGCAAAATTTCCATTACTGGCTGTTCGCCACCGGCGCAGGCGGCGCGTTGCTCGTCGGCGTGCTGATCGGGCTGCTCGTGGGCTGCGCGGTCGTCGGACAAACCCTGTTTTCCACGACCAAAGACCATTTGCCCGAATTCGCCACACTGAGAGCCCTCGGCGCTCCCGCCCGCCTCATCCAGAAAGTCATCTTGTGGCAGGCCGCGATGAGCGGCATTGCCGGCTACGTTGCCGGAGCCGCGATCGTGACATTGGTCGTCGTAGCCACCCAGGCCACGGCGATGAGTGTGGTCGTAACACCATGGATGGCGATCGCGCTGTTTTTCGTGACGCTTGTGATGTGCGCCGTCGCTGCCCTGGCCGCCATTCTCAAGGTCAACAAAATCGACCCGGCTACGGTGTTCGCACGATGAACGAGAACATTGCCATCGAGGCCAGAAATGTCTCGAAGACATTCGGTCGGGGCGCGCGCGAGGTCCGCGCCTTGTCGGGCGTCAACATGCGAATTCATCGCGGCGAATTGACGTTGCTGATGGGACCGTCGGGCAGCGGCAAGACAACGCTCATATCGATCCTGGGCTGTATCCTGAGCGCGACCGCGGGTAAAATATCGGTGGCGGGAACCCCGACCGGAGCCCTTACGGCCGAAGGCCTCGCGGCTTTGCGCCGTCAGCATCTCGGGTTCGTTTTTCAATCCTACAACCTCTTTCCCACGTTGACGGCGACCGAAAATATTCTGCTGGCGCTCAAAGTTCGCGGTTTCGAGGGCGCGGAAGCAAGCCGGTTCGCCGCGAGCGCCCTCGACGAAGTGGGCTTGAGCGACAAACACGGCGCCAATCCCGGCACGTTGAGCGGTGGTCAGCAGCAACGCTTGGCGATCGCACGCGCGCTGGCGGGTGACCCGGCCATCATCCTTGCCGACGAACCGACTGCCGCGCTCGATACCGAAAACGGCGCTGCCGTCATGGCCCTGCTGGCCGGGATTGCAAAAGGCGACCGGGCGGTCCTCGCCGTTACCCATGACCCCCGCACGATCGCTTACGCGGACCGGGTTATCGAGATCCTGGACGGGCGTATCGTCGGCGACTACAGACCCGACCCAAGCGCGCCGCCTGCGGTTGCCAGCACTCCGGTGGTCGGCGGGCAGCATGGACAACCCAGGAGCCGCAACGGAACCGGCGGCCGGAGTCGCAAGAAGAAAAGACGATAGAGCTCTAATGGCAGTGACACATGATCCCGGCGCGGCTCGTTGCCCGGATCGCATGATGAAGATCGTTGACGGGCGCGTTGTTGGCGAATTGAGACCCAAGAAGTGCGCGGTCTCCGGCGTCCCGCAGGTAGGTGGTTGATGGCTATTCGATTGAAGACGACATTTCGGCGGCTGGTTGCATTCACGGCGGCCTTGGGTGCGGGTGTCCTGGTCTGGACGGCATGGATCGAGACGGAGTTTGCCCCGCCTGCGGAGGCGAGCCAAACGCGGGAGTGGCGAACCGCCGCGCCCGGCATCGTTGAGGCGCGTGTCGCCGAGGTCCGGCTTGCGTCGGCCATTCAGGCCCGGATCGTGAACATTGCCGTCAAACCGGGGGATCAGGTCGCCGAAGGCGATTTGCTCGTTCAGCTCGACGATCAGGAAGAGGCCGCGCGCGTGCGCATGGCCGAAGCCAATGTGACGCTCCGGAAATTAGAGCGCGATAGCGCCTCGAAGAACACCGACACGACCGAGCGGCGCAAGGCGGAAGACGCGGTGGCAAAGCTCGAAGCGGCTGTTCGCGACCGGCAGGCCGATTATGATGCCGTGTCCGTCGCTCCGCGCACCGACCCCGATCGGGAGAAAAGGCTCGCGGACGCCCGGACGGCGATGACCAATGCGCAGGCGGCGCTGCAAAAGGAAAAGCAGGCTTTATCGAAGCTGAAAGATACCGCGAGCGCCACCTCGACCAGCCAGCCCGATGCGGTGCTGGCCGTTGCACAAGCCGAACTCTCGGTGGCCCAGGCCGCGCTCGACAAGACGCGGATCAGAGCCCCGTTCGCCGGCACGGTGCTCAAACTGCTTAAGACTCGCGGCGAAATGGCGAGCCCATCGGTTGACGATGCCATTCTCACATTCGGCGATCAGAGCCAACTCCGGATACGTGCGGAATTAAGCGAGCTCGATATCGGGCGTGTCAAAGTGGAGGATCGGGTCTCCGTCGTAAGTGATGCCGTGAACAGCAAGCCGCTTGCCGGGCGCGTGGTCAGCGTTTCAAGTGCGCTCGGGCCGCGCCGAATTGGCGCCAGCAGTACCAGCGGGCCGCTGTGGCCAAGTGTGCGGGAAGTCATCATCGAATTGGACGACGCCAGTTCGCTGCTCCCCGGACTTCACGTCGACGTTTTTTTCGGACCGGAGGTGTCCTGATCCAGGCTGCTTCTGAAAAACTGCGTGAATTCAACGATCTTCGCTTCGCATGGGATATCGCTCCCCAGCCTTGGGCGCGTCGCCGGCAAACGAAGGTTCAGCGGACGCGGCTCCGCGGCATCGCGTTTCCCCAAAGGCGGTCGAGATGTCCGTCCGTGCCGCCGAGGGGCGCCGCGTCTTGCAGCCCCCGGATCGGCACGGGCCCACGACCGTCCTTACCGCGGGATCCGACCTAACGGACCGAGGGTCGGCGAGATGATGATGATGCCGCCGTGGCCGTCATCCTCGAAGATCGGAAAGCATCCCGCTCCGCCGGGCGCGCCCATGACGGACTTCAGCCCGCCAGAAACGGAATTGACCTCGTCCTGCGACAAGGGGCGAAGCTGGTCGGTGTTGTCTGCGGTCGTAATCGAGCTCGTTGTCATCGTCATTCTCCTGATCGACTTGTTGCGCTTCGACGACATCCGTCGAGCCCGTCTTTCATGACATGACGTTCATAAGCGTGCTGTTCCCGGCGTAACGGAATGGCGTTCATCCTCATTTTGCCGGTTGAGGCGAAAGCGTGCCTATTCCGGCGTTTCCGGAAGCATCAGGGCGAGCGGCAGCGTACTGAGCGCGGTGCAGGCGATGCACAGGGTCATCGCCGAAAGGCCGATACGATCCGTAAGCGTACCGAAGAAGACCGGTGCGAGCGCGCCCGCGCCGATTGTCGCCGTATAGAATACGCCGAAGGCTTTCGGCCTTGCTTCCGCCGTGCAGAAATCGGGCACGCTGCCATAGACGACCGACGATGTGCCGTTCAGCATCATGCCAAGCAGCGGCAGGATGGCGAGGACGCCGGTCAGCGGCAGCGCCAGCGTGGCCGCGATCAGCACTGCCGTCGCCGCTTTCGTCGCGACGATGGTCCGCGTTACGCCGAGGCGCGCGCCCAAAAGTCCACAGGCGAGCTTGCCGAAAGCGCCGCCCGCGAAGGTGAGCGTCAGGGCCAGCCCCGTGGTCGGCAGCGACGCGTCCTTGGCGGCGAGCACGAAGGGCAGAAAGGTCATGAAACCCATGCGCGTGGCGCTATCCGCGATGCCGATACCGATGAGCGTGCCAAACCCTTGCTTCGTGGCCAGTGGCGTCAAGTTCGTCTCCGTCGCCGGGCACACCGTTTCGATGTGCTTCCCGGGGCGTCTGCGAGGCAGGACGAGCAGCAGCGCGCACGCGGAGGCGATGCCGATGGCGCCGATCAGCATGGCCGTTTCGCGCCAGGAGGCGAAGGTCAGGACCAGCGCCGCGCCGGCGGGAAACGCCATCTTGCCGATATCGCCGGCGAAATTGTAGGTGCCGAGCGCCGGCCGCGCCGCGTTGCCGGGAAAGGCCGAGGCGACCAGATCGGAGCCGATCGGATGTTGCGTGCTGGCGCCGAACCCGCCGAGCATCAGGCTGACACTGAGCACGAGCAGCCCCGTGCTGGCGCCGGCCAGCATATAGCCCAGACCTGAGATTGCCGTTCCCGCCGCCAGCACCAGCACCGGATCAAAGCGCAAGGCGAGGTCGGACGCCGGCACTTGCAGCGCGGCGAGCACGGCGGAATAGAGCGCGCGCAGCACCCCGACAGCGCCATAGGAGAGCGAAAATTCCGCCTGCCAGAGCGGCAGCAGCAGATAGAGCGTATCGGTGTAGCCGTCATGAACGGCATGAATGCCGCAGGTTGCGGCCAGCACTTTTCCGCGCGACGGCGCCGCGGCCCGCGCCGCCCCGATCTGCTCTGTCGCCATCTCCGCCCTGCCTCCCGATCATCTCATGATAGTTTCCTTGCATGGAGACGCCGCTTCAAGGCTATAATCCGCGATGATTTGTGCGAAAAACTGACGGATGCCGCGTGGAATGCCACCGCTTAATGCGCTGCGTGCCTTCGACGCGGCGGCGCGGCTCGGCAGCCTGAAAGCGGCAGCCGAGGAGGCGAGCGTCACGCATGGTGCGATCAGCCGCCATATCCGCCTGCTCGAGGACTGGCTGGGCTCGCCGCTTTTCCTGCGGCACAACCGGCGCGTCGTGCTGACCGAGCTGGGCGAAGCCTATCTCGCCGAAATCGCCCCGGCCTTCCAGCGTATCGCCCGCGCGACCGACGATGCACGCAACCGCCGCCGGCGCAAATTGCTGCGGGTTAACGCCTTGTCGACATTCACCGTGCGATGGCTGCTGCCGCGTCTCGCCGATTTCAGGCGGAGCCATCCCGAGATCGATGTCGAGGTCACCACGTCCAACGATGCCGTCGACCGTGCCGGGGAAGCCGCTGAAATCATCATTCGCGGCGGTCCCGATACGATCCATGGCTATGTGACACATGTTTTCCTGACCGAGACCCGCCAGCCCGTCTGCAATCCCGCCCTTTTGGAGACGCTGCCTCTTGCGACGCCCGGCGACCTGCGGATGCACACGCTGCTGCACAGCTCGAACATGGCGCGGCTCTGGGACGAGTGGCTGACCATGGCGGGTGTGCCGGGCCTGGACGCAGCGGCGAATCTGGTCCTGGACCATTTCTATCTGGCGCTGGAGGCGGCAGTGGGCGGGCTCGGCGTCGCCATGGGACCGAGCGCGCTCATCGGCGCCGACCTGGCCGCGGGCCGGCTCATGGCGCCGTTCCCGCATCTGGCGATGACGGCACGGAGCTATTGCGCCTATATGCGGAGCGACATGCGAAGCGATGTCCGGATGGCCGCATTCTGCGAATGGCTGCAACGGCAGGGGTGTGTCTGATCAGGCCCGCGCTTCGGGAAAACCGGTGTCCACTTTTCCCGATCGCGCTCTAGGTGTTTAGTCCCGCTGTGTGATGGAGTGGATTTAGCCTGAACCGATCCGGTGTTTCTGTCCAGCATTTGCAAATGTATTCGTAGGACGTCAGTCCCTTCAGCGTTTTGAGACGCTTGGCATAATTGTAAGCGGCCAAGAAGGTTTTCAGGTGCTGCTCAAGCTGGTCGTGGCGGTCATAGTGATACCGCTTGACCGTAGCCTCCTTCAGTGTTCCGTTCATCCGCTCCACTTGCCCGTTCGTCGAGCTATGCAGGAAAGTTGACGGGGCGGTAGAAAGTCTGAGTTTGGACCGGCCTAACCAGATTGCCTGCGGCGGTTCTTCGGCCGAATACGGGCCCCGGTTCATTGTGCCACGGCCAGCGGAACGCGTTTGTGCCGTATTTTGCCGGCTTAGCCCCGCTTTTCACGACGCAACGCCTGCGGAACGGCGGATATTGAGACCCAGCGCGCGCAGGTTGACGACATAGCGCATGTTGGACATGCCCCGAATGCGCAGCTTCGCCAGCTTCATCTGGTGTTTCAGATGCGACATGGTCGCTTCGATGCCGGCGCGCCATCGGTAGATTTCGCGGAAGGCGTCGCCGCGCTCATAAAGCCGGCGCTTCTGATTGGCGGCTCGCTCGGGCGTATATTGAAAGCGGGCGAACTGGCCGTCGCGCTTGGCCGCCTGCACCGGGCATCGCCGCATATCCGGACATTCGCGGCAGATGGAGAGATCAAAGCGCGCCTGCAGCTTGGCTGCGGCGGCCGAGGTCGAGACCGGTTCAACTCTTTTCGGGCAACGCACAACCAAGCCTGCTTCGTCGAGGACGAAGTCCTCCAGCGTCAACTGTCCGCGGCTGGCGCCCTTGGCCGGCCGCGCCGGGGCCACGAGGTCGATGTCCCGCTGGCGCGTCAGGGTCATGTTGTCGCTGCAACCATAATGTGAATTGGCCAGCATCACCGCTGGAGCCAACGCGCGTGCGCCAAGATCGTCCAGCGCTCCGGCCAGGCGATGACCATCATGCACCGTCATCTTATGTCCGGTTAAGTTTTAGCTAATGCATCTTATGAACGGCGACATGGGTGATCAGGTTGGGAGCGGCCGCGGTCTCATCCTCCCGGTTCTCATCGCCATCTTCGCAATAGGTTTCGACGATCTGCGCGATATAGCCGTGGCCTTTGTGCGCGTTGAAGCTGGCATCGGGATCGGCCGGATTGCCGACGGTATCGCACGGCACATCCTCGGGCGCTCGAACGAGAACAGCCGGCTTGTCTTGAGATGCACAATCCTCCTCGGCGATCTCGAACTGATCGCGCAAAACTCGCTCCAGGATCGTAAAGCTGGGAAGTTGCGCCGCTGGCGTGCCCCGGAATTGCAGCGCGAGCGATAGAAGGTCTTGTCCGGCTTCGCCCAGCCGCCGTTTGGAAACGCTCGGCGTCGTATTGGCGAAAGCACCCTCGCCCTCGCGATCGACATAGCGGCGGATGATCTCTTTGCCGATCCGTTCGTAATGATCAGGATGAATGCGCTCGAGTTCACGTACGAATTTCGAAATGGTCTCGACAATGATACCGAGCCTCGTCATCGTGCGCATCGCTGAACGAAGCGCCGTCGAATCCATCCGTTGTCGGCTTGTGTCCACCGCAAAAGCCCTGACCAGCCGATCCGTCAAGCCGCGAAACAAAACCTCGTCAAAACCTTGCTCGATAAAAAGGCGGCGATAGTTCCGAAGGGTTTTCTCGCAGAAATAGCTGTCCGCCTCGCTGCGCACGTCCAGCGCATAGTGCCACGCCATGTTGAAGGCCAGCGCCTCGACCGTGTGCGCGTCGGTCAGGTCATGCAGTTGCTGCAAAAGCAATACGCCCACAACGATGTGGAGATCTTTCGACGGCCGGCCGAGGCGGTCGTCAAGGTGATGACATAGGTCGCCAACCGGAAGAGCCTCCAGAAGGTGGTTCCGAAAAACACCGGCCCAGGATCGCTCCAATAGCCGCCGGCGTTTCTCTCCAAGTACGGACCAGTGATCGAAAAGATCCCCCGTCCGCCGATCGCGCAAAGTGAACATGCGGAACCATAGACCGCACCCAGGCCCACGCGGAATTGACTTTTTACCGCCCCGTCAAAAGATTCAGGCATAGCTCGGCGATGGCCGGGGGCAGTTTGCGCGCACCGGGTGATGGCGACCACCTTTTCCGATTGATGACGACCACCTGTTGAACGAACCCGCTCTGGCGGGAGTCCCAGCCGATAGGTGATCGGGTTGGGAGAGCATTAGAGGGTTTGGAGAACGGACCGGGCGTCCGATCCTGAGGCGAGGGGGGCAACCCGAGCCTCAGGAGCCCATGATGATCCACCAACAGCCGATTAGTCCGCTGCGCCGTCGCATGATCGAGGACATGACGCTGCGCAATCTCTCGGTATCGACACAACAGTCCTACGTGTACGCCGTGGCCAACTTCAGCCGTCATTTCAGCAGATCGCCAGACGAGCTTGGATTGGAGGAGGTACGCGCCTACCAGCTGCATTTGATCGGCCTCAAGCGATCCTGGTCCCACATCAACCAGGTCACGTGCGCCTTGCGCTTCTTCTATGTAGTGACGCTCGGGCGCAAGGAGGCGATCGAACGCATCATCTCGGCGCGCGAGCCGATCAAGCTGCCGCTGGTGCTGAGCGCCGAGGAGGTCGCCCGTTTCCTGGAGGCCGTGCCGGCCCTGCGCGACCGTGTTGCGCTGGTGACGGCCTACGCCGCCGGGCTGCGGGTCGGCGAGGTCAGCCGCCTGAAGCCCGGCTCGATCGACAGTAAGCGCATGCTGATCCTGATCACCGGCGGCAAGGGCGGCAAGGATCGCTATGTGATGTTGTCGCCGCGGCTGCTCAGCATCCTGCGCGCCTATTGGTGCCTCGTCAGACCACGCCATTGGCTGTTTCCAGGCCGCAATCCCGACGATCCGGTGAGCGTCGGCACGCTGCAGGAGGCTTGCCGCAAAGCCCGGCAACATGCTGGTCTCGACAAGCGGGTGACCATGCACGTTCTACGGCACAGCTTTGCGACTCACCTTTACGAGAGCGGCGCCGATATCCGGCTGATCCAGGTGCTTCTTGGACATGCGCGATTGTCATCGACGGAGCGCTACACGCAGGTCGCGACCAATCTGATCGCCCGTACCCGGAGCCCACTCGACGATCTCGAGGCAAGATTAAGGTCGAGGTCCAAGTAAGGTGCCTGGCACACGTCCGGCTTTCGAGGTGGCGGATATTCTCCGCCGCCACGGTGAAGCGTTCCGCCTCGCCCATGCCGGACATCTGAGCCGCTCCCAGCTGCGGGTGATGAGCGCCATCGAGGCCTGCCGAACGGCAGCGCTCGGCGGACATGTCGAGCGTTGCGCCGACTGTGGCCATGAGCGGATCGCCTACAATTCTTGTGGTAATCGGCATTGCCCGAAGTGCATGGGATCCTCGGCTCGGGATTGGCTGGAAGCGCGACGAGCCGATCTGCTTCCGGTGGAGTACTTCCATGTCGTGTTCACATTGCCGGCGCCGATCGCGGCGATCGCTTATCATAATAAGGCCATCGTCTACGCAATGCTGTTCGAGGCAGCGGCCGAGACGCTCAAGACGATCGCCGCCGACAAAACCCATCTCGGGGCCGAGATCGGCGCCATCATGGTGCTGCACAGCTGGGGGCAGACACTCACCCACCACCCGCACGTTCATTGCATCGTGCCCGGCGGCGGGCTGTCCCCTGACGGCGATCGTTGGATTGCGTGCCGCAAGGGCTTCTTCCTGCCCGTGCGTGTGCTGTCTCGCCTCTACCGCCGGCTGTTCCTGAACAAGCTGATGGCGGCTCATCGGGCGGACAAGCTGCGCTTCTTCGGCGATCTGAGCCACCTCGCCGACGCCCGTGCGTTCAAGGCATTTCTCACTCCCCTGCGCAACATAGAATGGCAAGTCTTTGCAAAGCGCCCGTTCGCCGGCCCCGATCAAGTTCTTGCCTACCTCGCTCGCTACACGCATCGGGTCGCAATTTCAAATCGCCGCCTCCTGGCTCTTGCCGACGGCCGCATCACCTTCACGTGGCGAGATTATCGCGATGCAGCCAAGATCAAGCCCATGACGCTCACAGCGGATGAGTTCATTCGCCGCTTTCTGCTCCATGTGCTGCCCGACGGCTTCCAGCGCATCCGGCATTACGGCTTCCTCGCCAACGGCCATCGCCGCAGGAAACTCGCCTTGATCCGTAGACTGCTTGCAGAAATACCCGCCATCGCGGCGGCCACCATCTGCGAGAGCGAACCAAAGCAAGCGGAGGAGCCGCCAAAGCAACCGCCATGCCCGTGCTGCGGCAGCCGCATGGTGATCGTCGAGATCCTGCCCGGCCCACGCCAGCGAAGACTCGACAGCTCATGACCATGACACTTCCCAATCGACCGTCAGCCGTCTCACCCTCGCATGTCGGAGCGGTGCTTCGCAGGGCTGCAATCAGCGCTACACAAGGACCGGTTACGGCCGATCGAATATCGTTCCAGCGCTCGTCGACAGCACTGTTGAGGCTCCAGCTAAACCGTCGCTCACCAATCGGCGTCCTCGCAAGCCATCGGTCCCTGATACGGCCGATACCTCAATCCACATAGACCGCATCGCGGGCGGGCCGCGGCTTCGTTCAACACGGCTTGGGCTGCGTCGCGCCCGAGTTTGCGGCATGCACTGCCATGCGCGACCCAGCCCAACCCTCCAAATTCCAATCTATGGCGACCACCTGTTCCGGACGATGACGACCACCGCGACGGTCCTGTGGACGAGTGTGATGGGCTCCGTTGGATGATCCTCAAATCGGCATGGCCTCGCTCCTTTTTCAGGAGCGGACATGCCTCAAGAGAGATTATCCATGCGCAAGATTCGCGACGTGCTTCGGCTCAGCGCCGGCGGCCTGTCCAAGCGTAAGATCGCCGCCAGTCTTGGGGTAAGCCCGACGGCTGCCGGCGACTGCATCCGCCGGGCACGGCAGGCGGGCCTGCTCTGGCCGCTGCCGGAGTTTCTCGACGACACAAGCCTGGAGGCGCGGCTTTATCCGTCGCCGCTGAAGGTGGCCAAGGATCGGCGCCCGCAGCCCGACTGGCCGGCGATCCATCGCGAGCTGCGCCGGAAGGGCGTAACGCTGCAGCTGCTCTGGGAGGAGCATCGAGCAGCCTATCCGGAGGGTTACGGATACAGTCGGTTTTGTGAGCTGTATCGAGCCTGGGAAGGCCTGCTATCCCCGACCATGCGGCAGCCGCATGTGGCCGGTGAGAAGCTGTTCGTCGATTACGCCGGCGCGACGCTGGAAGTGATCAGCGGGCTGACGGGCGAAGTGCTCACGGCACAGCTGTTCGTCGCCGTGCTCGGCGCGTCCAATTACACTTATGCCGAGGCCACCTGGACGCAGGGCCTCGCCGACTGGATCGGCTCGCATACCCGCGCCTTTGCGTTCATTGGCGGGGTGTCGGCGATGGTGGTCTCCGATAATTTGAAGTCGGGCGTCACCAAGGCGTGCTTTTACGAGCCGGCGGTCAATCGCAGCTATGCCGAGATGGCGGCCCACTACGATACGGCCATCGTGCCGGAAAGGCCCAGGAAGCCGCGCGACAAGGCCAAGGTGGAAGCGGCTGTGCTGCTGGCGACGCGCTGGATCATCGCCAAGCTCAGGAACCGCCAGTTCTTCTCGCTCGCCGATCTGAACGCCGCGATCCGTGACTGCGTAACGGACCTCAATGCCCGCGCGTCGCGGCATCTAGGCGCCAGCCGTACGCGCTTGTTCGAGGATCTGGAGCGTCCAGCGCTCAAGGCACTGCCGGCCGAGCCTTACATCTATGCCGAATGGAAGGAATGCCGCGCCGGCCTCGACTACCACGTCGAGGTGGAGAAGCATTACTACTCCGTGCCGCACACGCTGCTGCGCGAGACGATCTGGGCGCGGATCACCGCGCGGACCGTCGAGCTGTTCCACCGCGGCAAGCGCGTGGCGGTGCATGTCCCGTCCTCTTCGAACCGCAAGCACACGACGGTGCGTGACCATATGCCGTCGAGCCACCGGCGCTACGCCGACTGGACGCCCGAGCGTATCAAGCGACAGGCGGGCGAGATCGGCCCGAAGACGGCGGTGCTCGTCGAGATTATCCTGCACGAGCGTACCCATCCCGAGCAGGGCTTCCGGTCGTGCGTCGGCATCCTGCGGCACGCCAAGAGCTTCGGCGCCGAGCGGTTGGAGGCAGCTTGCGACCGCGCCCTCGATATCGGCGCACGCTCCTACACCTCGGTCACCTCGATCCTCAAGAACAACCTCGATCGCCGACGGCCCGCACCCGCCACGGACGGGCCGGCGATAACGCACGCCAATATCCGTGGCCCTCGTTACTTCCATTAAAGGAGAAGACACCAATGCTGACGCATCCGACCATCGACCAGCTTCGGGCCTTGAAGCTCGACGGCATGGCCGACGCCTTTGTCGAACTACAATCGCAGGACAGAGCCAAGGACCTGGATCACGCCGAATGGCTGGCGCTGCTGCTCGATCGCGAGGCCGCCAATCGCGGCACCAAGCGCTTCCAGAGCCGTCTGCGCTCCGCCCGCCTGCGTCACGGCCAGGCGTCCGTCGAGGATGTCGATTACCGCGCATCGCGCCGGCTCGACAAGGCGCTGTTCCAGCAACTCGCCGCCGGCCGCTGGATCGCCGAGCATCGCAATATCCTGATCACCGGGCCAAGCGAGCCCGCTTCATAATGCTCACCTGTCCATGTTGTTAAAATACAAGAGTTTTTTGCAGAGGATCTCCGGACGACGGACGTCGCAGCCGACGGGCTGTCGCCGCGTCCCTTACCTCGCTTCGATCCAAGTCGGCGGCCTTGATGATCCACGGCGCTCCCTTGCAGAGCTGATTCGCCGCGAGTTGACCATCTTTGATCAAGCGACGCACGGTCGACGGGCTGACGGATAAGGCTGCCGCGGCTTCGTCCAGCGTCACCTCGCCACGCTCCCGGCGCTCGCCCTCCCGATAGGTCGGAATCGCATTGTGATTCCGTAGGCTGCAGACCCGTGATTGCGTCCAGCCGTTACCGCGTCCCGTGGTTTTGCCGGCGCGATTGAGCACCGCGGCGATCGCTTTGTCCGGCATCTGTCGTGCCAGCACGCGCACGAGATCGATGGTCTCGCCCTCGGCGCTCCAGCGGTGCTGGCCCGTGCGGTTCTTCTTGACCTTGAGAGCCGAGTGGTCACCGCCGTGCCAGCGGATAACGAGATCCAGCGCGTTGTCCTCGACGCGGACGACAATCTCGTCGATCAGCGTCCGCACGATGCGCTTCCTTGTCTGTGGTGCCACGCCAGCTCTTATCCAGGCCAGCTGTAAATCGGCGCCGAGCGTCATCAGCCGCTCGCGATCGGCAGGGGTGAGATCGGTTGCGGGTGATGTGCTCAGTTCCTCCAGCTCCGTCTCCAGGCTGCGCACCACCATCAGCCGCTCGTTCCATCGCTTCTCCAACTCGGCGGCGACGAGACGGTTGTCAGGATCGACGGCATCGTACTGGCGATGCGCACGGCCCACCTCGTAGCGGGCTTGCTCGAGCGCCAGCTCCACCTGCCGGCGCTTGTCCTCGCTCGCGCGGCACCGCGCGGCCTGCGCGGCGAGTGCCGCCTCGATGCCGAGCGGCTGCAGGCGCTCGATCACCTCAGCACCGACCTCGCGATCGATGCGCATGCCACCGAACGAGATACAGCGGTCGCCGCCATGATTGATGAAGCCACCCTGGCAGTGATAGCGGCCGGTATTGCCGTCAGTGCCGGAGTAGGCGACATGCAGCTTACGCCCGCAATGGCCACAGCGCAGCAGACCGGCAAGCAAAGCCTCGCCCCGGCGCAGCGCACCGCGGCTCATCGGGTTCTTGCCGTTGGCATTGTCCGCGATCAGGCTCAGGTTCCTCTCGTAGTCTGCCCAACTCAGATAACCCTCGTGGGTGTTCGGGATCAACACCTCCCAATCCTTGCGCTCCTTCTTGAAGCCACGCACCACCTTCTTGCGGCCGGCCTCGATGCTGACGCGGCTGCCGGTGCGCCCAAAGACATAGGCGCCAGCGTAGATCGGGTTGGTCAGGATGTGCAGGACCGTGTTGTAGACCGGCAGCTTCCATTCGACGCGGCGGCCCTCGGCGCCATAAGTGACCGCGGGCAATAACACGCGCTCGTGCCTGAACCAGAGGTGCACCTGGCGCACCGACTGCATCTCGACGAACTTGGCGAAGACGAGAGCGAGCGCTTCGACGATACGCCGATCCGGGTCCTTCTCGATGCGGTTGTTGCCGATCCGCACGTAGCCTATGGCGACCGTCATGAACAGCTCGCCACGGCGCGCCTTCTGCTTCAACGCCTCGAGCGAGCGCTGGCGCAACACCGACAGTTCCATCTCGCTCATCGTTCCCTTCATGCCGAGCAGCAATCGGTCGTTGGGATGGCGCGGATCGTAAATGCCGTCCTCGTCGGCGATGAGCGTGCCGACGAGACCGCAGAACTCCAACAGCGTGTGCCAATCGCGGCCGTTGCGGGCGAGCCGTGACGCTTCGATCGATATCACCACGCCGACCCGCCCTTCGCAGATGGCGGCCAGCAGTTTCTCGAAGCCGGGCCGCGCGATTCCGCCGCCGGAGCGACCGAGATCGTCGTCGATGACGGCGACATCGCTCCACCCGAGCTGTCGCGCGCGTTCCGGCAAATTGTACTGGCGGCGCTGGCTCTCCAGGTTGTTGGCGACTTGATCGGCTGTGGATTGGCGGATGTAGACGACGGCCTGACGGGCCAGGTGCTCAGGCGTGATCTTGCTCATTCCCGGCCTCCCTCGTCACGAGACCGTCGGCTTGCGCCGCTGCTTTGCATTCGGCCGCCGCCTCGACCAGAAGACGCTCGATCAGGCGGACGAGCGTCATTCTCCGCGCCGCCGGAATCGTCTCCGTGGCCCAATCCGTCTCGAACAGGTCTCTCTGCCGGGTCTGTCGTGAGCGCATGATCACCTCCTCCTCGGGGGGCCGATTCCCCGCGGGACGAGGCTAAAAGCGTATCGAGGCGCGCGCGCAGCTCGACGAGACGATCGACGGATAGCCGAGGGCACGCGGTGAGTGTGACAGAGCCAGCCGCCACCTCGGCCATCCAGCACGGGACCAGAGCCAGCGTGCCGTCCGGCTGGACCACGACCAGGTGATCCTCGCCGGCAAACCGCCGCAGGAACATGACCGGCACCATCTGGCCGCATCGAGGATGGAACGGATAGTGGATCCGCACCTCGAACGCCGGACACCCGGCATTGTGACGCTGTTTCGTGCGGGATCGGCAAGTCGTGGCTATCCTGCGCGCTGGCGCAGAAAGCCTGCCGTGATGGCTACACCGTCCACTACGCGCGCGTGCCGCGCCTCTTCGCCGACCTCGAATTGGCGCACGGCGACGGCCGCTTCGCTCGGCTGTTCCGGACGCTCACCAAGGTCGACGTCCTGATCCTCGATGATTGGGGACCCGATCGCCTCACCGCCAGCCAGCGGCGCGATCTCATGGAGATTGTCGAGGATCGCTACGGCGCCGGCTCGACGCTGATCACCAGCCAGCTCCCCGTAGAGGCTTGGCACGAGGTGATCGGTGAGCCCACCTTCGCCGACGCCATTCTCGACCGCATCGTCCACAACGCCTACCGGCTCTCGCTCGATGGGCCGTCAATGCGGGATCCTAAGACCGCCAAGGCGCAGGCAATGGCATCGGTCGCAGACACCACGAGCAGCACGGCCGCGACGAAGGCGGCGGCAGGGGCGAAGAAATGACCATCGAACCCAACCTTCCCTCCGCGCGTAACCACGATAGGATACTCCGACAGAGCGCTCAATCTTGGCAGGAGGGCTACCGCGCCGGGCAGTACAGGGCGAGCCTCACCGATTGTCCATACCCTGTCGGAACCAGCCAGAGCTGGTCCTGGTCAAGCGGCTACATCGAAGGCAAAGCCGCGCGAGTCGAAAGCTGTCAATACAGGATTGACCCCAAACGCAAACACTGAGATCAGCAGACACATCCAACGGTGCTCTCCTGCACCCGCGCCACACTGGTCGTCATCGATCGGAATCTGGAGGGTTGGGCTGGGTCGCGCATGGCAGTGCATGCCGCAAACTCGGGCGCGACGCAGCCCAAGCCGTGTTGAACGAAGCCGCGGCCCGCCCGCGATGCGGTCTATGTGGATTGAGGTATCGGCCGTATCAGGGACCGATGGCTTGCGAGGACGCCGATTGGTGAGCGACGGTTTAGCTGGAGCCTCAACAGTGCTGTCGACGAGCGCTGGAACGATATTCGATCGGCCGTAACCGGTCCTTGTGTAGCGCTGATTGCAGCCCTGCGAAGCACCGCTCCGACATGCGAGGGTGAGACGGCTGACGGTCGATTGGGAAGTGTCATGGTCATGAGCTGTCGAGTTTTCGCTGGCGTGGGCCGGGCAGGATCTCGACGATCACCATGCGGCTGCCGCAGCACGGGCATGGCGGTTGCTTTGGCGGCTCCTCCGCTTGCTTTGGTTCGCTCTCGCAGATGGTGGCCGCCGCGATGGCGGGTATTTCTGCAAGCAGTCTACGGATCAAGGCGAGTTTCCTGCGGCGATGGCCGTTGGCGAGGAAGCCGTAATGCCGGATGCGCTGGAAGCCGTCGGGCAGCACATGGAGCAGAAAGCGGCGAATGAACTCATCCGCTGTGAGCGTCATGGGCTTGATCTTGGCTGCATCGCGATAATCTCGCCACGTGAAGGTGATGCGGCCGTCGGCAAGAGCCAGGAGGCGGCGATTTGAAATTGCGACCCGATGCGTGTAGCGAGCGAGGTAGGCAAGAACTTGATCGGGGCCGGCGAACGGGCGCTTTGCAAAGACTTGCCATTCTATGTTGCGCAGGGGAGTGAGAAATGCCTTGAACGCACGGGCGTCGGCGAGGTGGCTCAGATCGCCGAAGAAGCGCAGCTTGTCCGCCCGATGAGCCGCCATCAGCTTGTTCAGGAACAGCCGGCGGTAGAGGCGAGACAGCACACGCACGGGCAGGAAGAAGCCCTTGCGGCACGCAATCCAACGATCGCCGTCAGGGGACAGCCCGCCGCCGGGCACGATGCAATGAACGTGCGGGTGGTGGGTGAGTGTCTGCCCCCAGCTGTGCAGCACCATGATGGCGCCGATCTCGGCCCCGAGATGGGTTTTGTCGGCGGCGATCGTCTTGAGCGTCTCGGCCGCTGCCTCGAACAGCATTGCGTAGACGATGGCCTTATTATGATAAGCGATCGCCGCGATCGGCGCCGGCAATGTGAACACGACATGGAAGTACTCCACCGGAAGCAGATCGGCTCGTCGCGCTTCCAGCCAATCCCGAGCCGAGGATCCCATGCACTTCGGGCAATGCCGATTACCACAAGAATTGTAGGCGATCCGCTCATGGCCACAGTCGGCGCAACGCTCGACATGTCCGCCGAGCGCTGCCGTTCGGCAGGCCTCGATGGCGCTCATCACCCGCAGCTGGGAGCGGCTCAGATGTCCGGCATGGGCGAGGCGGAACGCTTCACCGTGGCGGCGGAGAATATCCGCCACCTCGAAAGCCGGACGTGTGCCAGGCACCTTACTTGGACCTCGACCTTAATCTTGCCTCGAGATCGTCGAGTGGGCTCCGGGTACGGGCGATCAGATTGGTCGCGACCTGCGTGTAGCGCTCCGTCGATGACAATCGCGCATGTCCAAGAAGCACCTGGATCAGCCGGATATCGGCGCCGCTCTCGTAAAGGTGAGTCGCAAAGCTGTGCCGTAGAACGTGCATGGTCACCCGCTTGTCGAGACCAGCATGTTGCCGGGCTTTGCGGCAAGCCTCCTGCAGCGTGCCGACGCTCACCGGATCGTCGGGATTGCGGCCTGGAAACAGCCAATGGCGTGGTCTGACGAGGCACCAATAGGCGCGCAGGATGCTGAGCAGCCGCGGCGACAACATCACATAGCGATCCTTGCCGCCCTTGCCGCCGGTGATCAGGATCAGCATGCGCTTACTGTCGATCGAGCCGGGCTTCAGGCGGCTGACCTCGCCGACCCGCAGCCCGGCGGCGTAGGCCGTCACCAGCGCAACACGGTCGCGCAGGGCCGGCACGGCCTCCAGGAAACGGGCGACCTCCTCGGCGCTCAACACCAGCGGCAGCTTGATCGGCTCGCGCGCCGAGATGATGCGTTCGATCGCCTCCTTGCGCCCGAGCGTCACTACATAGAAGAAGCGCAAGGCGCACGTGACCTGGTTGATGTGGGACCAGGATCGCTTGAGGCCGATCAAATGCAGCTGGTAGGCGCGTACCTCCTCCAATCCAAGCTCGTCTGGCGATCTGCTGAAATGACGGCTGAAGTTGGCCACGGCGTACACGTAGGACTGTTGTGTCGATACCGAGAGATTGCGCAGCGTCATGTCCTCGATCATGCGACGGCGCAGCGGACTAATCGGCTGTTGGTGGATCATCATGGGCTCCTGAGGCTCGGGTTGCCCCCCTCGCCTCAGGATCGGACGCCCGGTCCGTTCTCCAAACCCTCTAATGCTCTCCCAACCCGATCACCTATCGGCTGGGACTCCCGCCAGAGCGGGTTCGTTCAACAGGTGGTCGCCATGCGTCGGAATGACTGGTCGTCTTCACCGGAATGCGCACGCAGGAGCTTCAGCATCTTCGGCGAGAGGATGGCATAGCGGTCTTTGCGCCGCTTGCCCTGCTCGACGCGCAGCATCATGCGCTTGGAGTTGATGTCGCTCACCTTGACGGATGCGACTTCGGACACGCGCAGCCCGGCGCCATAGGCGAGACCAAGCGCGGCTTTGTATTTGACCTCTGAGGTCGCCTCGAGAAGGCGTGTCACCTCCTCCTGGGTGAGCACGACCGGCAACCGGAGGGCCTTCGGCACGACAGCCAGGTGACGCACAATCTCCGACTTGTCGAGCGTGGTCCGGTATAAGAACCGCAGCGCCGTGACCGTGGCGTTGACGGTCGGCGCCGATACACCGGTCTGGCGCAGATGGATTTGGAAACGGCGCAGATCCTCCGCGCTGGCTTGATCGGGCGAGCGGCCGAGAAACGCCGCCAGCCTCTTCACTGCGCGGATATAGCAGCTTTGTGTATGCGGATCGAAATTGCGCACGCTCATGTCTTCGATCATGCGCTGGCGCAACGGGCTTATGGTCTTGCCGGTCATCGGAAACTCCTGAACTCAAGGGTTGCAAACCCCTCGATCATCGTAAGCGCTCACCTGATCCCCTTCTGCCCAACCTGAGCTGATCATGCGAAGAAGCGTCCAACTTGGACGGAGGTGTTCGTATGGAACGAGACGGCAAAATGGGCGGCCATTTGGACGTCCCCACCAATGGGTTTGCCGGGCGGCTGGAGGTGATCGAAGGTCCGACGGGACGGCGGCAGCGCACGCAAGCGGAGAAGGCGCGGATCGTGGCGGAGAGCCTGATGCCGGGTGTGCGGGTTACGGAGGTCGCGCGCAAATACGGGGCGACGCGCTGGCAGATCTACGACTGGCGCAAGCGGCTGCGCCGGGAGGGGCGGCTGGCACTGCCGGAAAGCGTGGCGGCAGCTCCCGCCTTTGCGGCTGTGGTGGTCGAAGAGGCGCCGCAGCGCAAGGGCGCGGTGGCCTGCATCGAGATCGTGGTTGGTGACGTCGTTATCCGGGCCGAGCCTGGCGTTGATGAGGGTCACCTGTCCCGGATCATCCGCATCGCTCGGGCGGCGCAATGATCGCACCGGACGCACATCTGAAGGTCTATGTCGCGACGCGGCCGGTCGACTTTCGTAAAGGCCATGACGGGCTTGCGGCTGCGGTGCAGGAGATGATCGGCGAGGATCCCTTCAGCGGAGCCGTGTTTGTGTTCCGATCGAAGCGGGCCGACAGGCTCAAGATCCTGGTTTGGGATCGCACCGGCCTGGTGCTGATCCACAAGCGCCTGGAGGGCGGCAAGTTCGTCTGGCCGCAGGTTCGCGACGGCGTCATGCCGTTGTCGGCAGCGCAATTTGCCGCCTTGTTCGAAGGCCTGGACTGGCGGCTGATGCGGCCGGAGCGGCGCCGTTCGCCACAGCTTGCCGGTTGAGTGCGGCGGAATGACTCGGACCCGTTCTTACCTGTAGTGAGGGCGGCCGATCTGTGATTGAAGCGGGACATGAACGTCGCCGCCCTGTCCGCAGAAAATGCCAGGCTGAAGGCGCTTTTGGCGCAGACGCAGGCTGCGCTTGCCGAGCATCAGGCGGCTCTGGCCGAGGTGGAGGAGGCGCGGCGCCGGCTCGAGATGATCGTCGGCGAACTCCGGCGCGAGAAGTTCGGCGCCAAATCCGAGAAGCTGAGTGCCGACCAATGCAATCTGCCGCTCGAGGATGTGGAGATCGCCCAGGGCGTTCTCGATGCCGCGCAGGAAAAGGCCGAAGCCGCCATCAAGGGCAAACCGGCCGGAGACATCTCTTCCCGCAACCGCAATCGTGGCCAACTGCCCGCCCATCTGCCGCGGGTGGAACGCATCATCGAGCCGGACAGCATCCTTTGCCCCTGCGGCTGCGGTGAGATGACGAAGATCGGCGAGGACGTCTCGGAACGGCTCGATCGTGATCCCGGCGCAGCTGCGCGTGCTCGTCACCCGGCGGCCGAAATACGCCTGCCGGCGCTGCTCGGGGGCGGTCGCACAAGCGCATGCGCCCGAACATGTCGTGCCCGGCGGCTTGCCGACGGAGGCACTGATCGCCCAGGTCATCGTCGCCAAGTTTGGCGACCATTTGCCGTTCTATCGGCAGGCGGACATTTATGCCCGGCAGGGGATCCGGCTCGACCGGGCGACGCTCGGCAACTGGGCCGGCCGCGCCTGCTTCCATCTTCAGCCGATCGCGGCGCACATGCGCCAGCATCTGGCCGCGGCCGACCGCCTGTTCATGGACGAGACCACCGCACCGGTGCTCGATCCCGGACGGGGCAGGACGAAGAAGGGCTTCTTCTGGGCGATCGCCTCCGATGACAGAGGGCATGGCGGCACCAGTCCGCCAATCGTCCTGTTCCGCTATGCGCCGGGGCGCAGCGGCGCCTTTGCCGAAGCAGTTCCTGCAGGGCTTCAGCGGACAGCTCCTGCAATGCGACGGCTATGACGGTTACGAGCGGCTCACCCGCATCGAGCGGCCGCAGGGGCCATGGACGCTCGTGCATTGCTGGAGCCATTTGCGCCGCCGCTTCGTCAAGCAGATGCGCAACACGAAATCGCCGATCGCCGAGGCGGCCGTACGCCAGATCGCCGCTCTCTACGCGGTCGAGGCAACCGTGCGCGGCATGGCGCCGGAAGACCGGCTCGCCGCGCGCCGGGACCTTTCGGCACCGATCATCGAGCGCGCTGCGGCCCTGGTTCGAAAAGCAGCTGTCGATGATCTCTTCCGGCTCCACCCTGGCCACCGACATCCGCTACGCCCTCGCTCACTGGGAGGGCCTCACCCGGTTCCTCGATGACGGCCGGCTCGAGCTCGACACCAACCCGGTCGAAAACGCCATCAGGCCTGTGGCTCTGACAAGAAACTATGCGCAGGTTTGGATTATGCGCAGTTGCCGATGGCGACGGTCACGAGAGCACGACCGTCGCTGTGCAAGGAGCAGCCTCCACGTTCAGCAACTGCACATAATAATCAAAGCCCTTGCAGGAACTGCATCAGCGGATCGGGCGGTTTGTAGCGCGCTCCTGCTTTGGCCGGTGGCTGCAGTCTGCCGAGCGCCCGCTCCTTCATGGCGAGATCGGCCTCGATATACATGTGCGTCGTCGATGGGCTCTCATGGCCCAGCCACAAGGCGATCACGGTCATGTCTACGCCCGATTGCAGCAGGTGCATTGCCGTCGTGTGCCGGAAGGTATGCGGCGAGATCGAGCGGGCGAGCAGTTGAGGATGCTGCTCGGCTACCGCCGCGACCGCCAGCGCCAGCCGTTGCGTCACGTTCGAGCGTGACATGGCGGCGCCGCTCCGATTGGGGAACAGGGGCGCGCTGTCCGCGGTCTCGCCCATGCGCCGCTTCCACGCCCGCATCACGGAGACGGTCGAGCGCCACAGCGGCACGGCGCGCTGCTTGCGCCCCTTGCCCGTGAGATGGACCGATGGCGAGGTGTCGAGGATCAGGCTCTTGACGCGCAGGTCGATGATCTCCGAGACGCGTGCTCCGGTATTGTAGAGCATCGTGAACAGCGCATGGTCGCGCTGCCCTGCCCATGTGGCCGTGTCGGGCGCATCGAGGATCGCCTGCATCTCCTGGCGGGTGAGGAAGCCGAGCATCGGCCGATCGAACCGCTTCATCGGAACGGCCAGCGCCTGCTCGATGACGCCCAACGCCGACAGGTCGTGATGGGCCGCATATTTGAGGAACGAGCGCAGCGCGGCAAGCCGCGCATTGCGGCTTCGTGCTCCGTTCTTGCGGTCACGCTCAAGGTGATCGAGGAAGGCCAGAACGAGCTTGGCGTCGAGATCGACGAGCTTCAGGTCGGTCGGGGACTTGCCGGTGTGCCGTTCGGCAAACTGCAGCAAGAGACGGAAGGTATCGCTGTAGGCCGCGACGGTGCGCGGGCTGACGGCGCGGTGGTGGGTGAGATGCTCGGTGAAGAAGCGCTGGACGAGCATCGCAAAGGACGGTGCGGTCGGGGGCTTAGGCATCGCCGGCCTCCGCGAACTGCTCGAACCGGCGTCCGGCAACCGACATCAAGTCCGGCGCTGCCGTGAGATACCAGTATGTGTCCGAGACCTTGGCGTGTCCCACGTAGGTCGACAGCGCCACCATGGCGTTGTCGATGTCGGTGCCGTGCTCGTGCCACAGCTGCACGCGCCGGCAGATGAAGGTGTGGCGCAGATCATGGATGCGCGGGGCGGCATGGCCGCCGCGAGCGGTCCAGCCCAGCTGCTTGCGCAGTCGGTCGAAGACCCAATGGACCGTGCGCTTGGCGAGCGCGGTGCCTCTGGCGGAAGCCAGGAACGGCCCGTCCGATACCGTCGGCAAGTGGCGCTGCCGCAGGGCCAGATACTGCCGCAAGGCTCGCACGGTCGTCGGGTGCAAGGGCACCAGCCGCGACTTGGCGAACTTGGTCTGCCGCACCGTCAGCATGCCGGCATCGAGATCGACATCGGCGCATTGCAGCCGCAGGGCTTCCGACACGCGCAGTCCGGTTGCGGCGATCAAGCCGAACAGCGCACGGTAAGTCGCCGGTCGCAACGTCCCCTTCGGTGAGAGCCGGCCGGCGGCGGCGAGCAGATCGACGATCTCCCGATCGGTATAGAGATGCGGGGCCAGGCGACGCCGGCAGCGGCCGAAGGTGTCGGCCTCGGGCACGTAAGTCCCAGGCTCGATGCGAGCCCGATGCTTGGCGAATGGTCGGATGACCTCGAGGCGCCGCGCCCACGTGAGCGGCGTCGCCCGCCTGGCCTCATCGCGAGCCCAGCTGGTGATGAGCTGACGGGTCAATGGACCGCGATGTCCAGACGCGTCGGCAAAGCGCGCGAACGCCTGCAGCTGTGCTCCCGGGATCGTCAACGCAAAGCCGAGGCCGCGGCGCTCATCGAGATACTCCTGCACCAGGTTCTGCATCGACACGGTCATGCTGCGCTCCCCGGCCAGGGCAGAGCGACAGCGGTCAGGCGAGCGGTGTCGACCTTGGTGTAGATCGCCGATGTGTCGAGGCTGCGATGGCGCAGGACGTCGGCGATCTCCTTGAGCGGCGTTCCGGCGCTCAGAAGCCGGCTCGCAACGCTGTGCCGCAGGATGTGCACGCGCGTGTGCGGCAAGCCGCATCGACGATAGGCCTCGCGTACCGCGCGCTGCACCACGCCGGTTCCGATCGGCTCGCCGTATGGCGCGACATGGCGGACGAACACGGCTCGGTTGGCGGTCTGCGGCCGTTCCGAGACGAGGTAGCTGCTGATCGCCTGACCCGTCTCGCAAGGCAGCGGCAGCATGTCCGTGCGCCGCGACTTGGGCTTGGCGAGGCGCACCGTGCCGGCCTGCCAATCGATGTCGTCGAGGCGCAAGCCCACAACCTCGCTCGATCGCAGGCCGAGATCGACCAGACAGCGCACCATCGCGTAGGCGCGTCTGGATGAAGGGAACGGCCGATCGAAGGATCGCAGCAGCCGCTCGATCTCGACCTCCGTCGGCACCTCCGGCAATGTCGCCAGTCGCCAATGCGCGATGCTGGGGATAGCGGCGAGCAGCGCCTGTACCCGGTCGCCTTGGCTCGCCCGGAACCGCAGATAGCCGCGCAGCGCTCCGGCAATCACGTGCATCGAGCCGGCACTCCATCGGTCCGTGTGATCCATGATGAACCGGCGCACACCGGCAGGGCTGAGCCGGGCCGGCACAACCGGTCTTGAGCCGAACGCGCGGGACAGGAGACGCCGAACGATCGCAACGCGTTGCTCCCGCGTGTTATCCGCGAGCCCCCGGGCCTGCCGCATATACTGGTCGAACCGCTCGAGTTCGGCTTCGATGCGCCTGTGAGGCTTGCGCGGCTCTCCGACAGCGCCGCATGCCCGCAAGGTCGCCAGCAGATGGACCAGCGCCGCCCGGTTCTCGTGCACGAGCCGACGAACCGGCTCTGGACAGCCGCATTGCGGCAGATGCCCGGTCAGATACCGAGTCACCGCGTCCTCATCGAGCCGCTTCAAGGCGAGCTTCTCTCGGCGCATCCAGTGGGCAAAGTGCGCGACGCAGCCGAGATAGACGCGTCGCGTGCTCGGCGCGTAGCCACGAGACGCCAGGTATGCGCAGTACCCCGACACATGCGCCTCGAGAGCGCTCTGCTTGAGCCATGCACGCGTGTGCGGCTGCAAGCGCAGGCCGTCTTCCATGATGTTCTCCCTTCACGTGATTAGCCACGTGCGGAAGATCCGGAGGATTATGTGCAGCTCGATCGGCTCAGCGCGTCACGCACAGGCCTATCCACGGACGATTCGGCGCAGGCAGCGCGGCAACTGCGCATAATCCGGACCTGCGCATACTTACGGTAAAGCGGCGGGCCACGGAGATGAGAAATCTAATAAGACAGAGAGACGTGGGCCACAATTTCAGAAGCCCAACCTATTGAAATTCAACAAGTAGTTAACTCCCCTACGGGGCACCATTTTTACTTGCGCGCAGCCGCCACGCCAACCCTGCGCGCGATGATTTCGGTTCGAGGATTCCCCTCTCACCTGCACCATTGCGTGATCGTTCCGCTGGTCAGAAAATGGCCCCTCACGATCCATGACTGAACAGGAAGTCAATCGAGTAGGGGACCCAGCCCTTCTCGCTTTCTTGTTTCAGCCAAAAATAGGCGGTTTGCTTGTCGAGATCGACGATCACACGGGCGATCGTGTCCCTGTTGAAGACGCTCTTCGACTTCCCGCGCGAGTGGTCGCCGACCAGCCCCATCATTGAGGTGAGGTCCATCGTTTCCGACACCATCGCAGTTGCATCGTCAAATCGCTGAACGGTACTGCCGCCGCTGGAGATGACACGGAGCCGGGCAAGACCTGGATCAAGCAGATGATTGGTGTGAACGAACGGCGTGCTCGGTTTGCTCACTCGCTGCTGCGTTGCCGTGCACTCGATACTGGTAAGCCTTGCGGTGCGATCGATCAGCGTGTGGGCAAATCCGGAGCTTCGCGGGACCGCGAGAATCCTTTCCAGATCAGATGCGCCGAACCGAAGATCGCTCAATGAGCGTGCGATCACATGCTTGGGAACGCCATCTTGAGTATCCGTATGAGCGATACTGTTGATGCTCTGCATGTAGCCGGAAGAAGAGATGCTGAACGCGACCCCGCCCAATGGACAGCCATAGTAATAGAGCTCTAACGAGGTCGCACTCCCGGTCCGCTTCTTCAGGATGCAGATTTCCGTTGATGCATCCGGATCCCAATCCTCATTGTGCCCGATCAGACGCCCTTCGTTCGTGACAACGGTCGTGCATCTCTCCGATGCCTCCGCTGAAAGCTCATCTTCGATCGTGACCGCCCAAAGATCCAACAACTCGACGCCGGCCGCATCCGCGTAAGCCCGCAGCTCAGCGACATATTTGGGGAAATACTTGTCCGTTTGCTGCAAAAGAACCTGCGCGCGCCGCCACGCGGCGTCATCGAGGTCCTCCAACTCCGCAACGTACTCCCGGAGCTTGTGTCCGAATTTTGTGCCGAGCGCCCGACCGAGTTGGACCGGATCAGCCCCTTCGACCTCAAAGTAATTGGCATGTTCCATTTGCAAATGTCTTGGCGGTTCGGGAACGTCTGTGGGTATGGTCAAATATCGCACTTCGGGTTCGACCGGACGTGCAAGCAACGGGATCTTGCACTGCGGCGCTATACGTCAGAACGTCGCGAGCCGCATTCCATTCGAATACGGCTCGCGAAAGAAACGCCAGAGCAGATCACCAATTACGACGGATCAGTCTGATGATCGGCAAACGTCATGCAAATGTGCGATGCGCGAATCCGGAACAGGAAGCGTTCTTCGTTGCTCTGAATTTGTCCCTCAAGCAGCGAAACGAGTTGCTCGGTACTCGATGCATCCTTCAGGCAGCGGTTGACAATCACTTTAGCAAACGGACCCAAATGAACCGCAAGTGCAGCAGTCAAGGACTCGATACACTCCGCTGACGGGCGGTACTTCGCCGGCTCGGCCAATACACCCGATTTTGCGTCCGCTTCCGATACAGAGCCAGAACTGCCGGATGGCATCGCTGTCTGACCAGCCTGCCGCTCCCCCGGCTCATGGCCGGCCGGCTTGCCGGTATCCTTGGACGGCCTGTCTGGCTGCGCTTGCGCGCCGACAAGTTCTTCCGGTCTGGGGCGCGCTTCGCGGGGCGACGGGGAGAAACTCCCGTTCGCCGTCTGCGGTTGCATCTGCTCAGCGAGTTGTTGATCACGGAATTGGCGGAGAGCGTCGAGATCCAATTGCGTCGTACGGTCGAGAATCGACAGGCCCACCCGAGTTTCATCGGCTGAGGTGCGTGGTGGCGGCGGCGTCACCGCAAATGTCACAATCCGGCGCGGGATGTTCTTCAGACGCGGCACGCCGCGCTCGTCAAATGTCGCCGAAATTCGCGCCGAAACCGCATCCATGACCGCGCCCGAAACCAAGATCCCGCCCGGATCGGCCAAGGCTTCGAGACGTGCGGCAATCGTGAGCGCTTCTCCGTACGGCAAATCGTCCTCGAACAGCACATCCCCGAGATGAATGCCGATGCGCAAGCGCATATCGTCGGCCTGGCCGCGCAAAGCCAGCTGCTGTTGTGTCTCGAGCGCGCACCGAACGGCATTCACCGCGCTTTCGAAAAGGGCGAACACTCCGTCTCCGGGCATCCCGAAGAGCCAGCCATCATGGGCTCGCAATTTTTGAATAACGGTCACTCGTACTTCATTGAGCGAATTGACCGCCCCGGTTTCGTTCGCCGACATCTGGCCGCTGAAACCGGTAATGTCGGCGGCAAAAACCGCGCGCAAGCGACGGCGGCTGGTCTTTTGCGTTTGTCCCGGGCCGTGCCCTTGATCAATTGGACCTGTGTCTGAGGGCGCCATTACCTGATCTCATTCCGTGCACGCTTCTTCATCTTGGCGAGGAACTCCGTCCGCTGAGCCTCCTCGGGAATATATTGGGCCAGCATTTGGTGAAAGTCCTCGTGTCCCATGCATTTCTGGGCAATTCTTTTCACAAGCACTGTCGCAATCGGACCGATGATCGGCAGAAGGGCCGTGTTTGCCGCATCCGCGTCGGCATTCGATATCATCGCGTCCAATTGCAGGCCGGCGATCCCCGTGTCGGCCCGTATCGTGCGTTCGGCGAGTTGCCGGAAACGGGTCGCTTCGGACTCAACCGGAATCTGCTCCGACAGCGAGGAGAGCAGCGTGTCCGCATCCATCGCCTGCTCGGACGCTTTCTTGAGCGACGACGCGCGCAATCGGGCCGATGCAACGTGCGAGTGCGGTTTCTACCGCGTCCAGCGTTTCCGACGTCAGCTTGGCCGACATGGTCATCGAATGATCGCTGGCATTCTGCGACGAACCGGAATGAGCTGCGCGGCTATTGGGTTTAGGCGTCAACGAGATTGAGGTCAGATCGAGCGATGGCCGGTTATCGCTTCCCGTCGCCTCGATTGCCGCATTCAACGCGTCGATGAGGTCGCCGCCGGTTTGATAACGGTCGTCCGGATTGCGGGCCAGGGCGCGCTGAACGACTTCATCGAGGTGCTGCCAGTGGCCAGGGCGCAATGTCGACAAACGCGGCGGTCTATCATTGAGCAGCTTACGCATCAGCTCCGTCAGCTCTCTTGCGACGAACGGTTTGGCTCCCGTCAGCATCTCGAAGAGAATGACGCCTGCTGCATAAAGGTCCGAGCGTCCGTCGACCGGCCGGCCGAGGAACTGTTCGGGTGACATGTAGTTCGGGGTTCCGATCGCGCCGATGCCATTCGGATTGGTCAGGCCGATCGCGTCGAAGCGCGCGACGCCAAAATCGGTGACCTTGATCGAAGTCGCGGTCGGACAAAGAATGTTCGCGGGTTTGACATCGCGGTGGACGATGCCTTTCGAGTGCGCATGCTCAAGTGCGGAGACGAGCTGGACCATGATCTCGCCGATCTGGCGAAGTGGCAGCATCGTCCCGGAATTTATGACGTTTTCCAGCGTCCCTGCGTCGACGAACTCCATGATGATGTAGGGAGTATCGTCCTGCTCGACGTAATCGAACACCGTCACGATGTTGGGATGAACGCACCGTCCCGCGGACCGTGCCTCAGTTGAAAAACGCTTCAGAAGATGATCGCGATCCGCAATACATGACAAAATATCAAGACGCAGCGACTTGATGGCGACCGGCCGATCGATTTGCTCGTCGTAGCCCTTGAAGACCACGCCAACCGAACCTCGACCTATCAAACCGTCTACCCGATACTTGCCGACGCGGGTGATGATGCCGACGTGGGTCTGTATCTTGCCGCTTTGCGGATCAGGCGGGACACCGCGGGAAGCATCGGTGCGCCCTGAATTCACCATAGCTGTTCCCCTGACGTTCTTTTGTGTTCGTTATATGTCCGGAAAGCATTCTATCTCAAACATGGTTTTCCCGCAAAACCTAGTTGCTCAAGTTCTGGTAACACTCAATTGATATCATGTATTTAGAGGTCTAACTCTCCAGCATTTTCAGCGCATTGTCGAGGCTGCGCCGCATACGATTGAAAGAACGTGACAAAGTTCCGATTTCGTCGGCGCTCTCGGAGGTGAACTCGGGCCGCGACGTGTCGCCCATGCTCACGGCCTGGGCAATTTCGGACATTTGCGTGACAGGGCTGATCACGAGCCGGCCCAGCACGATGTTGAGCAGCACCAGCAGCACCAGATATATCCCGCCCACCGAGCCAATGAGAACGATCAAGTTGTCCCAGATTTGCTGCCGGGCTGCGCTCAGCGGCACTGAGAATATCTGGGCGCCGACAATTTCGCCCTTCTTCCAGCCAAAGCCGTTCTTGTTGCCGTAAAGCGCGACCATCGATCGTGGCGCCTTTTCCGGGGTCGAATGACAGCTCAAGCAATCATCTGAACTAATCTGCAACGGGAAGGCGACGGTGTATTGTTCGCCAATGGGCGTAGACCGAACCGTGGACAATTCATCTAGACCGGGCTCGGCGCGCAGTTTTTCGATCAATTCTACTTCCCAGTCGACGGCCTTATCGGCCAAATTTGTTGGGTTGAGAGCCGCTTCCTTATACGAGAAGTCGGGCAATTGATCGCGAAAGTTACTGAAAGCTGTCTGCGCCGAGAATGACGGAACGGTCTGAGGCAGGAATTGCAGATTGGACATATCCGCGAGCAACGGCTGGATTTCTTCCGACGTGTAACGTCGCACCGCGAGCGCCTGTGCACGCAGTACAGCAATTTGCGAATGGAGCTGTTCGCGCGCATTATTCTCTGCCACCCGCCAAAAGATTGCAGATGACGCGGCGAGGCCAAGAATTAATGCCAGCATCAAGATAGTATTGAACTTGAGCCGTAAGCCCATTGCGAGTATCCCGGAATTTGCCGATGTTTGCGATACGGCCGCTGCAACCCAAGGTTTAAATTGAGCAGTTAGACTAGGCCATATATTGAGCGGTTAGATTAGGTGGTATGCGGTATGTTCTGCCGTCGTCAAGCCTTGCCATCGCCCTGATCGGGCCAATACGTCTTTGCTGAGGCGGCATTCTACTCGCTGCGCCGGTCAGAGACAATCGCTGATCCGATAACCATTGTTTGATGTCCGAAAAGTGCACATTTTTTGCCGTCGCGGCTGAACGGGTGAGATGCGAGGCTGTCGAGAAGGACCCGAGCGCCGATCGCGCCGCCGAATTGTATGCACCAAACGGAGGTCCGACGCGCGCGCGTACCGCGCTATCTCTTTCCGACTCGGCAATGCAACACCGCCTACCCAGCAGTGATGATTGGGCAATAAAATCATTGCCCAATATTATGGATGGCGTCAGATTAAAAGGCGTCATAAATGTGCGGGGGCCCCGCATGACACGACGCCTCATCAGGCCGTCAAACAACGAGTGCATCGAGCCAAACGGAGGCGACGAGCCGGAGTTTGGAAAAATTGATGCGTAAGCAAAGAGCTGGTGTGCTGACATGTGAACCGAGTGAATGTGTCAGTGCACTAGAGATCACGCCCCGATCGCGAAGCGCGAGCATCAGTCAGCTAACCAGGATCGGACTCCAACATGTACGCGCACGTTAAAGTAGATTGGTCTCTTTCGCCTTGGCGCGCTCGATTCAGATCGTTTGTCTATTCCAAGGTAAGCCGGCCGGCGGTCGTTCTTATCGCCATGTTTATGCAGGTCTTCGTTTCTATTGGCGCACAAGCCGGCGACCGGATTGCATTGGTGCTCGCTTGCGAGAACTACGAATTCTTTAAAGACTCAGCCGTCAGCACCAAATGGGCCGGCGAGATGGGGCAAGCGCTGGAAAAGCACAATTTCGATGTGATCGTGGCGGCCGACCGCAGCGATGCCCAGACCCGGGCGTTGTTGCGCGAGTTTGCACTCAAGGCAGAAAAAGCAGATTTCGCCTTGATTGTGGTCAGCGGTCATCTCGTGACGTATCAGAACCATTCGTTCTTCCTGCCGCAGAACGCCAGAATTCGCCGCGCGACCGATCTGTTCTCGCGGGCTTTGTCTTTGGCCAGCATTGCGGACATCGGAGCCAAGGCGAAGGCGGGCGCTCTGCTGCTGCTCACCACGGTTCCGGACATTCCCTCGACCATGGCGGGCATCGACACACGACCGGCGACGAACGAACAGCAGCCGCCAAACCTCGTCACGGTCTTTTCAAGTTCGTCGAGAGTTCCCGTTTCGCGAATTGACCGCGTTTCAGAAGACGCGACCGAAAAAGTGCTCGAGGCCGCGCAAGAGACCCCTCTCACATTGAGCGCCCTGGTGAATGGTGCTTCGGCGGAAGGGGTTGGACAGATTGTCGGCAGCGTTTCCGACATGAATCTGTCTGAGCCGTTGACGAGGCCGTCGGCAGAGGAGGGATCGAAGATCGAAGTCCTCCGCGCTGCTGAACGGGCTCAGGCAGAGGCCGAGCTCAAAGCGCATGAGGCGGCAATGGCGCGGGACAAGGCCGAAACCGAGCGCAGCGACACAGAGAGAAGGCTGCGCGAAGCGAAGGAGCGAGCCCGTCTGGCGGAGAAGCGAGCAAGCGATGCCGAACAGCGTGCGGAGCTTGCCAAGAGGGAAGAAACCAAGCCGGAGCACAATGTCACCGTCACCAATACGCTGGCGCTCGAAGCGGTTGAGGGCTTACTCACGTGGGAGAAGCGTCAGGCAATACAGCGCCGTCTCAGGGATTTGAGGCTCTACCGAGGTCGAGCCGATGCGATTTTCGGGCAGCAAACCAGGGAAGCGATCAAAGAGTTCCAAAAACTATCGGGTGCACCGGAAACGGGGTATCTGACTCCGAGCCAGTTCGAACGGCTCGTTGAGACGCGCTAGCTCATTGTTTATGCATCAATTTTTCCAAGCTCCGGCTGTGGCCTCCGTTTGGATCGATGCACCGGATCGGGATCATTTCTGACGCAGGCGACCCCGATCCTATCGATTTGCGTACGCATGATTTTTTGCGAAGACCGGCTCCTTGTTTGGGGGAGCACGGTCGGCCTAGCGCAGCCATCTGATTGCCAATTTCGTTCCGAGAGCGCCACTCGTCTAATGGGGCGGTCAGGTCTGGCTCGTTACAGGTCTTCTTCACCGAATTCCGCAATCTCCTGGAGCCTGTGCCGATCTCTCACCGTAATCTTCCCGGGAGATAGAACGAGAAGACCGCCGTCTGACCATCGGTGCATAATTTTGTTGAGGGTCTCGCGTGACATATGCGTCCACTGAGCCAGCTCGCCTTGAGTAAGCTGGAGGGAAAGTTCCAATCCTTCAGGGCCCTCAACGCCGTAGTCGTCGCACAAATAAATCATGATTCTCGAAAGTCGCTCCGGCGCGCTGCGAAGGGCTGAATCTTCCATCCGCGCGCTCACCCAACGAAGCCGCTCGCATAACAAACCGATCGCGTTGCGAGCCAGTTGAGGGTCTCGATCCAAGGCGACCTCGAAAGTTCCGCGCGAGATCGTAAGGAGTTCGGCGGCCTCGAGCGGCGAGGCGCCCGCCGTCCGTTCACGGCTATCGAAGAGGCCGATTTCACCGAAGACGGCCCCCGGCTCAAGCACATTGAGCGTAACCTCGTGCCCCGCTGCAGATACAGTCCAGATTCTGACACGACCGCTTTGGACGACATACATTGAATCGGAGGCATCGCCCGGATTGAAAATGGTCGCGCCCTTTCCCACCCGACGAATACGCACCTGCTGCTGCAATAGCTGCATGGTGGACGCTGCCAGCTTGTCGAATAAATCGATTTTTTCCAGCATTTTTGCTGCGCTTAACTAAGTTGTATCGAGCGACAATGAAACGCCCTGGACGGCCTGCCGAACTCCGAACAATCTACCGACGACTGTCAAACCTCCATCGTCATCCGGTGGCCGACCAAATATACCTGCGCAGCTTTGCATCACTTGATTGTTCTGCCAACAAGAATCGGGCGAGGCGCAAGGGCTGCGCGCCGAGACGAGCGTTGCGGATTTCCAGGCGTTACGCGTGGGATTGTCCGGCGTAATCATCCGTCGACGTCGCGGCGCAACCGCGTTTCAGCTGCGGACCAGCCTCGCTGCGATGCTCAAGCGTGGGCGAGGCGAAACTCAAGATCCGGGGAAATTTCGCAGGAGCCGGAACTGGGTCGGCCACTTGGCGCCCTGGGACCTCAGCGTATGTCCCGCCGCCGCCGCAATATGTCGTCCGGTGCATGCGTGTGTGAACGGAAGCCGGGTGGTCGTCCGACTTCCGCTATGCGCGCGGAGTATCCGTGGCCGGCGAAAGAAAGCTTTGGAGCGCCGCCGTCTGGAATGCGGAAGGTCCTGCCGAGCGGCTAACGGCAGCGAAGTGCCAACACCGGACTGATTGTGGTGCAATGAAGTGCAGTCCGGTACCATGGCAATACTGCAAGGTCCTGTGATGGAACGTCAGCCGCGCCGCGCCGCCTCGATCGCGGCGACGTCGATCTTCTTCATGCTCATCATCGCATCGAACGCGCGCTTTGCTTCAGCGCCGCCGGCCGCCATCGCCTCGGTCAGCACGCGCGGCGTGATTTGCCAGGACAGGCCCCATTTGTCCTTGCACCAGCCGCATGCACTCTCCTCGCCGCCATTGCCGACGATGGCATTCCAGTAGCGATCGGTCTCCTGCTGATCGTCGGTGGCGATCTGGAACGAGAAGGCCTCGTTATGCTTGAACATGGGACCGCCATTGAGGCCGAGGCAGGGTATGTCAAAGACGGTGAATTTAACCGTCAGCACATCGCCCTTCTTGCCGGACGGGTAGTCACCGGGTGCACGGTGGACGGCGCTCACTGCGCTGCCGGGAAAAGTCTCGGCGTAGAAGCGGGCAGCGGCCTCGGCGTCCGTGTCGTACCATAGGCAAATCGTGTTCTTGGCCATTGCTTGTCCTTTCGCGTCTTGTTTTGCATCCCTTCGCTTGTGAGATAGGTCGGGCGAAGATTTTGTCGACCGATAAGGGCCGATACGCAGGAATGCTTGGTTGATTGCATCGCCCCTTTACATCAGTCGGTAATATCCGGCTCGATCAGCATGGCGAGCTGGTTCAAGGACTGCTGCCAGCCGAGATAGCACGCCTCTACCGGAATGACTGACGGCAGGCCCTTCTGCTCGATATGCACCTCGGTCCCAACGGAGACCTTCTTCAACGTAACGGTCACCTCAATTTCACCCGGCAGGTTCGGGTCGTCGAATGTGTCGGTGTAACGGAGGCGCTCATGCGGAACGAGCTCCAGATATTCGCCGCCGAAGGCGTGGCTCTTGCCGGTGGTGAAGTTCGTGAACGACATCTTGTAGGTTCCGCCGACCCTCGCATCGCAGTGATCGACTTTGCCGGTGAAGCCGTGGGGCGGAAGCCATTTGGCCATGGCCTCCCGATCAAGGAACGCCCGATAGACCTTCTCCGGGTTGGTCGCCAATATGCGATGCAATCGAACCGTGTTCGTTGCGCTGGCGGCCGGTTTGGAACGATTTTCTCTCGCCATGTTCGTCTCCATCTTATCATTCAGCCTGGGGAGGCATGCTGTTATCCTAAAGACGTTGGGCCGTCGCCCCTCCCGACAGCGGCCAACACCTTTTTTCGGGTAAGCCGCCCGAGGGCACTCAGGAGGCGCCTGCCAAAATCTCCGACTTCCGGCGTGGCGGGCCAGTCATCGCTCCCTCGCCGGGATCTGCAGCGAGAGACCGCGTCCGTTCCTGAGTGTTGAGCGGTCGTCAGGAGGCTCGTCGTGGCCCGATCGGGTTGATAAAGTCGGCAATCGCGGCGATGCGGCCGGCGCCGACAAACTGCGCGCATCCGAGCATGTCCATCACCGTCGGTGCCTTTTCACACAGCCTGGGCCTAAAAGGGGCGGGCATGTCTGGTCTTGCGATCCCCGCCTCCGCGGGGACAAGCTTTGTGCAGGACCGCACACAGGACGGGCGAGCATTCCGGATGCGGTTTCATCCCCAAGGCTCGGATGGTGTTCGGTGGCCAACTAACTTAAGAACGGGTGTCACTCTGAGGGGCGGGCCATTCAGGCGGCGCAGTCCTTGGAACACACCTCTGTACCATCGTGTGCCTATGGCTTGATGAGAAGGACGTTGACCGCCTTCGCCAGCACATGGACCGTGTCGCCGATCTCAAGGCCCATGCTGCCCAGCGAGTCCAGCGTCATCACAGAACTCATCTTATAGCTGGTGCCGTCCAGCACGACGTCGATCTGCGCCATGACCGTGCCGCGCTTGATCTCGGTGACTTTCGCCGGAATGTCGTTTCGTGCCCCGTGTTTCATTTTTCGGCCTCCATTGGTGCAAGCTTCAACGCGTTCGGTCACTCGGCTTCACGAGCGCTCGAGGACGCGAGCGACCGCGCCTCCCAGACCGCCACGATGAGCAGCACCGCCGTTGTCGCCGCGCCGAGCGCGACCGGCGCGAGCCCCGGAGCCGCCGGGACGAGCGCCGCCAGGATGGCCAGCCCGACCATATGCGACAGAGGCGGCCAGCCGGCCGTCGCCCATTTGAACAGCAGATTGCCGAGCAGGAAAACTGCCGGCCCGCCGAGCATGACGGCCACGGTCGTCGGATCGGCATGGCCGAGCGGATGCTTCATGATGATTTCGTCGGCGGCGGCGCTGACGATGATGCCGGCGATCAGCACGACGTGGATATAGGTGTAGGCGAGCCGGGCCGAACGCCCAGGGTCGTCCGAATTGCGGATCTGCCGCCGCGCCCGTTCGGCGCCGATATGGAAATAGATCCACCACATGGCGATGCTGCCAACGACGCCGACGATGAAAGCGGCGAGCGTGACCTCCGACCAGACCAGCTCCGCGAAGGTGGCGCCGGTGACCAGAATGGACTCGCCCAGCGCGATGATCACGAACAGTCCGCAGCGTTCGGCGATGTGGTCGCCGGCGACGTCCCAATCCGCCGTCGTCGACCGGCCGAGGCCCGGCACCCAGAACCCCAATGACGGGGCGGCGGTGTCGATGGCGACGGCCACGGCCCAGACGATCAGGCGCTGGGACGGCTCGACGAACGCGCCGACGATCCAGACCATTGCCGACAATCCGCACCAGACGGCGATGCGCTGAAAATTGCGGAAGTTCCGTTCACTGTGCGACCGCAGAGCCCAGAGCATGAACCCGCACCGCCCAAGCTGTATGAACGCGTAAGCAAAGGCGAAAGCCGCGCCGCGTTCGTCGAAGGCTTCGGGGATCGAGGCCGACAGGAGCAGCCCGGCGAGCATCATGACGAATAACAGTATACGGACGGGTGAGCTGTCGGGGTCGAGCCAGTTCATCACCCAGGACGTGTCGATCCACACCCACCAGACCGCAAGCAGCAAGAGCGCGGTCTGCAGCGCGCCAACGATCGAGAGATGACCGATCAGCAGATGCGAGAGCTGGGTGATGGCGAAAACGAAAACCAGGTCGAAGAACAGCTCGACGAATTTCACCTCGCCATGCGCGGGGCCGCCCTCGGTTCTGGCGCGGAAAAGGCCGTCCGTGCCGGTCATAACGATCTTCCCTCTGATGTCTGCCGGCGCAAGGTCTGGATCCCGCGCTCCCCACTCATTTGTATCATCCAGCACAACCTGACACAAAAATAAATAGAAAATAACGGGCCCAGCAGAACGGGTTCATTGCGCGTGGTTTAAAAATTAATCATCGGCTCAAGACAAAAGAGCAAAACACCAAATCGAAGAACGGGAGTAAGAACCGATGATGTCCAAAATTCTCATGGTAAGCGCAGTAGCATTGTCGCTCGGCTTGGGCGCCTCTTCGGCCTATGCCGGAGGAAATACTGCAAATGTTGAGCAGTATGGCTACAAGAACTCCGCGGGAGGCGGTCAGACGGGTCACCGCAATCGACTGACGGTCTACCAGGACGGCAGCCGCAACTCCGCGATCAGCACGCAATCGGGCTCGCACAACCGCGCCGTTGTTGGCCAGGAAGGCCGCGGCAACTACGCCGACACCTATCAGAACGGCCGCCGCAACGTCGTCGGCGTCGGGCAGTTCGGCTCCGGCCATACCGCGATCACCACCCAGGACGGCTCGGGTAATGCCATCGGCATCATCCAGGCCGGCAAGAACAACAGCGCCAGCGCGACCCAGGTCGGCAAGGGCAATGTGTCCGTGATCGTTCAGGACTAACGAAAATCAAATGTCGTGCGAGGAGGGGGCGCAACCCGCGCCTTCTTCCCCACGATCAAGGAGGCAGACCATGACCAGAAACTGGGGAACCCATGGCCGCCGGATCGTAATGCTGGCCCTCGGGCTCGGCGTCATGATCATGGGCGGCCAGGCGGGAGATGAAGGAATGCGGGTGTATGCGGGCGGCGGCGGTCTCCGCTGCAAGATCCAGGTCGAGCAGCACGGCAACAATGTCGAGCTTCAGGGCATCGTCTTCGCCAACGCGGCCGTTCAGGGCAGCTACAAGCTGGTGGTGACCAGCTCCGGCGGCGGCGGGCGGTCGAGCATCGATCAGGCGGGCGATTTTCAGGCCCAGGCCGATGGCCCGACCAAGCTCGGCATCATCCAGCTCGGCGGCGGCGGTTCCTACCGCGCCCGTCTTAAGGTGATGTGGAACGGCGACGAGGTGGAATGCGAAAAGACGGTCGGCGGCTGGCTGTGAGGCTCATCCCGCCAGCCTGAATCGTTTCGCCGGGAGGCGATCCGCCGGGCCGGCCGGTCACTGAGACGCCGCAGCGTCTGGGGGCGCTGCGGACCGGCCGGCCCGCGTGGACGCTGCGGGGCGCCCCTCGATCATTTGAAACAACGAAGCGGTGCGTTGGGGACGTCGCCGGCGAAGGCCGGCGCGCGTCGGTCCGTGCCGCCTCGACACACGCGGAGAGGATCAATGACAAGCATAGGATTGAAGGCTGCGGCCCTGGCCCTGACGATCGGCTTTGCCCCGGCAGTGTACGGCTTATCGCCGGCGGAGGCGGGAGGCGTGACCATCACGCTGACGCCGAAAGGCAAGAAGGCCGAGGCGCTGAAGAAGGGGCTTCGAGCGTTTCTCTGCATTCCAGGACCGGCTCAACCGCGCCCGCGTCGACCAGAACGGCAGCGGCAACACCGCCGAGGTCAGCCAGGCCGGCAGCGGCAATACGGTCGGCGTCTTCCAGCGCGGCAGCGGCCATACGGCGGTCGCCTCGCAGGACGGCAACGACAACACGCTGGGCATTTTCCAGTTCGGCAAGAACACCAGCACCAACACCACCCAGACCGGCGACGGCAAATTCAGCCTGATCTTCCAGGGCGGATGGTAGCGCAGAAGTGATCGCATAAGCGCCGGGATGGGGCCTCCACCCGGCGCATTTCCTTTGTTGAGCCGTTCCCAATTCCGTTAATTTGGTCAACCCCGCTTCAGAACGGGGCACCACCATCAGCATAGAGAGGATCGCCATGAAACGGAATTGGGTTGCCGCCGCGGTCGTGTTCGGCGTGGCCTTCGGCCTTGCCGGCAGTGCCGCATCGGCCCAGGAACAACCGATGAGCTTCTTCGTGACGAGCGTCGGATCCGGCAAGGGCGCCGATCTCGGCGGGCTCGAAGGGGCGGACAAGCATTGCCAGTCGCTGGCGGAAAAGGCCGGCTCGACGGGCAAGACCTGGCGGGCCTATCTGTCGACGCAAGGGCTGACGGCGGTCAACGCGCGCGACCGCATCGGCAAGGGGCCCTGGTATAACGCCGAGGGCGTCTTGATCGCCAAGGATGTCGACTGAGCTGCACAGCGACAAGAACAATATCAACAAGGAAACCGCCCTGACCGAGAACAGAGCGAAAGTCAACGGGCGCGGCGACAAGCCGAACATGCACGACATGCTGACCGGGTCGCAGCCCGACGGCAACGCTTTCGGACCGGGCGACGACCGCACTTGCGGCGGCTGGGTGAAGAGCGGGGCGGACGGCGCGGCGATGCTCGGCCATCACGACCGCATGGGGCTGGACGACCAGCCGCCGGCGAAGTCATGGAACTCTTCGCATCCGAGCCGCGGCGGCTGCAGCCAGGACGCGCTCAAAAGCACGGGCGGGGCCGGGCTGTTCTACTGCTTCGCGGAGAATTGAGACAAGCAAGGGCGTGCCCGCGCGGCACGCTCATTTCACGTCCGGCAGCTCCACAGTCACCTTCATCGCCGAGAACCAGGCGGCGAGGTTGGCGATGTCGTCGTCGGACAGGTCCTTGGCGATGATCGACATCTGCTCATGGGTCCGCTCGCCGGAGCGGAACGCCTTGAGCTGCCGCTCGATATAGCCGGGGGATTCGCCCGCCAGATTGGGCGCATCCGGGTTGACGGCGATGCCGTCATTGCCGTGGCAGACGGCGCATTGCATGGCGCGCTTCTTGCCCGCCGCGATGTCGGCGGCGGCAATCGGCGCCGCCATTGCCGCACTTGCGCCCATGGCGACCGCCAGCAAGAGCGCAACCTTCGAAAATCTGGCCCGCAATCGAAACCCTCCATCCTCTCGATCAAATTCGGCCGGACGGAATGCTCCGCCCGGCCGTGCCGTTCAATGTCCTCGACAGCCGTCAGTTGCTGTAGGAGATCCGGTAGACGGCGCCGACCAGATCGTCGGACACCAGGATCGAGCCGTCCGGCAACTGGGCGATGTCGACCGGCCGTCCGAGATACTCGCCATTGTCGTTCCACCCCTCGGCAAACGCCGTGGTCTGCCCGGCCTTGCCGTCCTCGCCGACCGGCGTGAACATCACGCGCGCGCCGACCGGATCGGTCCGGTTCCAGGAGCCGTGCTGAGCCGAGAAGATGCCGCCGCGATATTTCTTCGGGAACTGCTTGCCCGAGTAGAACATCATGCCGAGATCGGCCGCGTGAGCGTCCATCTCGACGGCCGGCATGACGACGTCGGCCGGCGGCGTTGCGTCCTTGTACTCGGCGGTGCGCACCGATCCGCCGCCATACCAGGGGAAGCCGAAATTCTGGCCGGCCTTGGTCTGGTGGTTGAGCTCGCCGGGCGGAATCTTGTCGCCCATGCCGTCGACCTGATTATCCGTGAACCACAGATCCCCGTTCGGCGCGAAATCCATGCCGACCGAATTGCGCACGCCGCGCGTATAGACCTCGCGGCCCGTGCCGTCGGTGTTGATCCGGACGATGCCGCCGAGACCCCATTTGGCGAAACCCTCCAGTTTCTCCTCTGCGGGCACGTTGAAAGGCTGGCCGAGGGTGATGTAGAGCTTGCCGTCGGGGCCGATCTTGCAGACGCGGGCGGTGTGGTTGTAGCTCTCGTCCGCCGGCGGGATCAACTCGCCTTCCTTGACGACGTTGAATGCGGCGACGTCCGGGCTCTCATAGAAGAACTCCGCGGCCGGGAACAGCAACACGCGGTTCCGCTCCGCGATGTAGAGCATGCCGTCCTTGGAGAAGCAGGGTCCGTTCGGGATGGTGAAGTCGATCGAAGGCGCGAAATCCTTCACCTCGTCTGCGACACGGTTCTTGTCCCGGTCGGTCACGGACCAGACCTTCTTCTTTCTCGTGCCGACGATGGTGACGATGCCTTGCGGACCGATCGCCATATGCCGCGCGTCGGGCACGATGGCGTAAAGCTTGATCTTGAAGCCCTTCGGCATCTTGATCTTCTGCAGCGTCTCGTTGATGGCCTTCGCCTTCTCGCCGCCTTGCTCGATCACGGTGAAATCGGTCGTGCCGGTGGTTTCGAACTTCCCGAGCTTTTCGAGATTGTCGTTGGCCGCGAAGGCTCCCCATTGGCCGAAGCCGAGCGCGAACACGCTCGCCAGTAGCAGCGTCTTATGTCTCATAGCGTTTCTCCCACACATTTCGGCCCGTCTTTTCTTGTCGTCGGCCGTCCCTTCGATTGAGGGGAGCTAAAATCATACAATATATGAGTGTTTCTGGCGAGATCCCGCCAATCGCCGCACCGATGCGCCCTACGCACGCCCGCCGCCGCGTCCGCCCATGCCCGGCACGCCGGCATTTGCCCCAATCCGCGCTGGTACGAATTTTGCTGCCTGGGCCTGACGCTCTCCGCACCGTTCTCAGAGACGGCGGCGGTCGCCATCCGGCGCGGCTGAAGGCCGCAAGCCGGGCCCGCATTCGTCACGCCGCGGTAAAAGGGCTTTGTAACAATTGTCAGTAAGATGGCGCCCCGGGTGGCTGGCCCGGCGCCGAAACGGTAAGTATCGGACGAGCGAACCGCAACCAACGAACGGGATGCAATGACCATTCGGAATCTGGACGCCGCCTTCATACCGGAGTCGGTCGCGCTGATCGGTGCCAGCGATAAGCCGGGCTCGGTCGGCCTCAAATTGATGCAAAATCTGAAGGAAGGCGGCTTTTCCGGACCGATCTGGCTGGTCAATCCCAGGCATGCCTCGATCGGCGGCGAGCGCTGCTTTCCCGATATTGCCGCGCTTCCTTCCGCGCCGAGCCTCGCCGTCGTCGCAACGCCGGCCCCCGCGGTGCCCGGCGTCATCGCCGAACTGGGCAAGAAGGGGACGCGGGCCGCAGTCGTCATCACGGCCGGGATCAGCAAGACCAACGGCCTGCGCCAGGCGATGCTCAGCGCCGCGCAACCCCGTACGTTGCGGATCATCGGGCCGAACTGCCTCGGCATCTTCGTGCCCTCGCTCGGGCTCAACGCCTCCTTCGCGCATATTCCGGCACGGCCCGGCAAGCTGGCGCTGCTGTCTCAGTCCGGTGCGGTTGCCGGCGCGATGCTCGACTGGGCCGCCAGCCACGAGATCGGTTTCAGCCACGTCGTTTCGATGGGCGAAATGGCGGATGTCGATGTCGGCGACATGCTCGACTATCTCGCCGGGCGCGCGGATACCACCGCGATCCTGATGTATCTGGAGACGGTGACCAACGCCCGGAAGTTTCTGAGCGCGGCACGGTCGGCGGCCCGCGCCAAGCCGGTGCTGGTCGTCAAGGCCGGACGCAGCGAGGCGGGGGCGAAGGCCGCCGCGACGCATACCGGCGCGCTTGCCGGCAACGACCGCGTCATGGATGCCGCGTTCAAGCGGGCGGGCGTTCTGCGGGTCGAAGGCCTGCGCGAGCTGTTCGACGCCGCCGAGACGTTGACGCGCCTGCGCCGGCTGCGCGGCGACCGGCTGGCCATCGTCACCAATGGCGGCGGTGCGGGCGTGCTCGCCGTCGAAGCGCTGATGCAGCTCGGCGGAGAGCTGTCCGAGCTGTCGCCGGACACCGTCGCCAAGCTCGATGCGGTGCTGCCGCCGACCTGGTCGCACGCCAATCCGGTGGACATTATCGGCGACGCCGGCCCGGAGCGTTACGAAGCAGCACTGAACGCCGTGCTCGACGATCCGGCGGCCGACGCCATCCTGGTGATGAACTGTCCGACCGCGCTCGCCTCCTCGGTCGATGCCGCCGAAGCGGTCATCCATACGATCTGGGCGCGCCGGGCCGAGAAGCGGCGGGTCAAGCCGGTGCTGACCAACTGGCTCGGAGAGAGCACGGCCCACGCCGCACGCACGCGGTTCTCGGCGGCGGAGCTGCCGACCTACGAGTTCCCGAACGATGCCGTGCGCAGCTTCTCCTATCTCACCGGCTATCATAAGGCGCAGGACGAGCTGATGCGCGCGCCGCCGAGCCTGCCGGCGGATTTCACCGTCGATACCGCGGCGGCGAAGGCCGCGATGGCCGCGGCGCAGCAGAACGGCCGGGCCGTGCTGACCGAGCCGGAGGCCAAGGCGGTGCTGGCGGCTTACGGAATCCAGACGGTAAGGACCCGGATCGCCAGGGATGCGGCCGAGGTGGAACGGCTTGCGGGCGAACTGATCAGCAATGGCGACCGCGTGGCGCTCAAGATCCTGTCCGAGGACATTTCGCATAAATCGGATGTCGGCGGCGTGGCGCTGGGCCTGGAAAGCGGCGCGGCGGCTGCAAAGGCCGCGCAGGACATGCTGGCGCGGATCTCCCGGCTTCTGCCGGATGCGAGGATCGCCGGGTTCACCGTGCAGGAGATGGTCAGGCGGCCGCTCTCGCATGAGCTGATCATCGGCGTCAGCGAGGATCCGATCTTCGGCCCGACCATCCTGTTCGGCGCGGGCGGGACGGCGGTCGAGGTGATCAAGGACACGGCCGTCGCGCTGCCGCCGCTGGATTTGAAGCTCGCTCACAATCTGATCGAGCAAACCCGTGTCGCCAAGCTCCTGCGCGGCTATCGCGACCGTCCGGCCGCCGATATCGAGGCGATTGCCATGACGCTGGTCCGGGTGTCGCAGCTCATCACCGACATTCCGATGATCGCCGAGCTGGACATCAATCCGCTGCTCGCGGACGAGAAAGGCGCAATCGCGCTGGATGCGCGGATCAAGGTCGACTGGGCCCATGCCGAAGTGCCCGCGCCCAATCCCTATCTGGCGATCCGGCCTTATCCGGCGGGCTGGGAGAAGACGATGGAGCTGCCGTCCGGCCGAACCATCTTCATCCGCCCGATCCGCCCGAGCGATGACGCCATCTATGGCGACTTCCTGCGCTCGATCACGCCGTCCGACCTGCGCCTGCGCTTCTTCAGCCCGCGCGCCGATTTCTCCGACGAGTTCATTGCCCGCTTCACCCAGATCGACTACGGACGCGCCATCGCCTTCGTCGCGCTCGATCCGGACACCGGGGCCATGCTTGGCGGCTCGCGCCTGATCGCCGATCCCGACTATGTCAGCGGCGAATATGCGGTCATGGTGCGCAGCGCGCTGAAGGGCCATGGCCTTGGCTGGGCGCTGATGAAGCAGCTCATCGCCTATGCCAAAGCCGAAGGGCTGCAGCGCATCCATGGCGACGTGCTGCAGGAGAACACGCAAATGCTGTCGATGTGCCGCAATCTCGGCTTCGAGGTGTTCTGCGACCCCGACGACATCGGCCTGTGCAAGGTGTCGCTGCCGTTGACGGCATAGGGCGCGTTTTCGGCGGCCGGCGGCGCTGGAGCGTGATCAGGAAAAGTGCAAACCGGATTTCCGTCCGATCACGCGATCAGCAAGGGAATTTTGGAGCGGGCCAAAAGCGAAGTTGTTGCTATCTAAGGTCCCGCTCTAGGGATGGACCCGGCCCCCGGCGTTCGCCCCGGTTCAGGCGGTATGCGTCAGATGCTTCTCGATGTCGTAGACCGGCATATTGACCATGTCCTTGTCGACCTCGGCGGTGATCGCCTCTTTCAGGTCGTTGCTGTAGGCCGGCCGCAGCACGCCCAGTGCGCGCGGCGCCGCGACGATGACGATCGACTTCGCATCGCCCTTGCGGACGGCTTCGTCGAGCTTGTGCGCGATCATTTTCAGGAAATCGTGCTCCGCCTGGTCGTGCCAGTCGGTCTGCTCCACGGCGCTGCGCGAGGAGCTGGTTGATTTGTTGACCCGGCCCGGCCGGTCGGTGCCTTGATCGCTGGTCTTTGCGTCCTCATGCTCCAGCGTCTCGCGGGTGCGCAGATTGGGGAATTTCGCGTCCCCATGATTTTCGAGGATCAGCGCCTTGCGTCCGTCGCAGACCACCACCCAGGCGCCTGCCTTGATCATAATGTCTTCCATGTGCTTCTCCGGTCCCGTCTGATCTTCTCTGGCCGTTTGCGCCCGCACTTGCCTAAGGCGGTGCGCGGCGGCGTCGAGCCTATGAGGACAACGTTTCCCCCGCCGTCAGGTTTCCGCAATGAGCCAGATCAAAGATGGTGATTTCGCGGCTGGGTTGCGATGTCCGGGCTATGCCTCATTAAAGGCGAGGCGGGCGAGATAGGCAACGTAAGCGATATAGCCGAGAAGCAGCCGCAGACCCTCGAAACGGCTGATGCGCCGGTTCGTCGACGCGAAAAGCAACAATGCCAGCGTCGCGCCCGCCATCACCCAGATATCGAGATTGGCGATCTCGGCGGGCACCGGGATCGGCCGTACGATCGCGGTGACGCCGAGGATGCCGAGGATGTTCTGAATGTTGCTGCCCAGCACGTTGCCGAGGGCGATCGCGGTCTCCTTGCGGAAGGCGGCGACGACGGAGGTGGTCAGCTCCGGCAGCGAGGTGCCGATCGCGACGACGGTAAGGCCGATGATGCTCTCTGAGATATGATACGAGCGCGCCAGGTCGATCGCGCTGTCGACCAGCAAACGCGCGCCGAGCAGCACGAGTCCGATGCCGACGATCGCCAGCAGCAGTGCGGCGAACAGGCTGCCCCTGCCGTGCATTGCCTCGGGCAGCCCGGCCCGCGTCGCGCCCGTTCGCCGGTCACGAACGTAGCTGTACAGGAAATACAGCAGCAGCAGCGCGACGAGCCCGACGCCGACGCGGCGGTCGAGGAATCCGTTATAGACCACCGCGACGCAGATCGCCGTCGCGGCAAGCACCATCAGCCCGTTGCGCTGCACGACCTCGCGGGGCGTGGCGATCGGGTAGACCAGCGCCGCTGTACCGAGCACGAGCAGAACGTTGGAGATATTGCTGCCGACGATGTTGCCTATGGCGATGCCGGGCGAGCCGACCAATGCGGCGCGCACGCTGGTGATCAATTCCGGCATCGAGGTGCCGAAGCCGACCAGCGTCACCCCGATCAACATGCGCGACATGTTCAGCCGCTCCGCAACGGTCGCCGCCCCGCGCACCAGCAGATCGCCGCCGAACGCCAGCAGCAAAATGCCGGCCGGAAGCTGCCACGATATCGCGTCCCAATTCATGCCCGTCCCCCTCGTTTCGCCGGATCGGCACCATCCGCCATGGCACAGCCTTGCCGCCCGCGCAATCGGTTTCGGGCGGCATTCTAATCGCTGCGGGGTCCATGGACGCGAGAAGCAAAGTCTATCGCAGCAGGGGGAATATGGCACGGGCGTTCGACAATTCCGTCAGCGGTGCCGTTTTGCGCCGGGAGCCGAGCCGGAGGGGATCATTTCGGCGGGACGGCGCTGGCGGCGTTGGTTGCGCTCGCCGAGACGGTGCGCGCACAACCGGGGGTGAGCTTGGCGATATTGGCTTCCATACAGTGCTTCAGATCATCGTTCTGCGGCGCGGCATTGGCGCAATACTTCTTGTAGTCGTCGACGCATTGCAGGCCGATATTCACCACCGTGGCGCAGGCCGGTGCCAGATCGGCGATATTTTTGCCGAGGCAGGCAACGATCCGTCCGCCGCCCGGCATCACGCCGAAGCAATGGCGCCGATAGTCGGTCATGCAGGCATTCATGAGCTGCTGACGCTGCGCGCCGCTTTGAGCGAAGGCGTGACCGGGTGCGGTAAGAACGAACGCGCCGAGTGTGACGGCTTGGATCAATCGTGACATGGGGGCTCCTTTTGCCGTGGATGGAAATCAGGGCGCGCCGAACATCGCCCGCAGCCGGTCGCGCCAGGACCGGGCTTCGGCGACCTCGCGGCCGATCCGCAGCCATTCGCCGAACGCGATGCGGAAGGGGTTGTTCGAGGTGATCGGCTTGACCAGGCCGTAGCGCAACGGCTCGCCCGCCGGGCGCTCGGTGAACGTACCGAACAGCCGGTCGAACACGATCAGCACGCCGCCGTAGTTCATGTCGAGACAGGACGCGTTCGAGGCGTGATGCACCTGGTGGTGGCGCGGCGTGTTGAGCACCCATTCGAGCAGGCCGAGATGCGGCGCGAGCTGGGTGTGAACGAAGAACTGGTAGGTGAGGTTGACGCCGAGCATGCCGAGCACGGCGAGCGGGTGAAAGCCGATCCAGACCAGCGGCAGGAAGAACAGGAAATTGCCCGAGATCGCGCCGGTCCAGCCGATGCGGATGCCGGACGTGTAGTTCAGCCGGTTCGGCGAGTGGTGCACGGCGTGCGTCGCCCACATCCAGCGGATGCGGTGCGCGGCCCGGTGCTGCCAGTAATAGAAGAACTCGGTGCCGAGAAACAGGCCGGCGAGGGCGAGCGCGGACTTCAGCTCGATGGTGATCAGGCGATGCTGATAGACCAGCACGAAGGGCAGGGCGACGAGGCCGGCCTCCGCCGAGCGGATCAGCCCATTGCCGACGGCGATGCCGAACGAGGCCGCGGTCTCGCGGGCGTCATGCGTATCGTGCAGGGCGAGCCGCGCAAGGAAGAACTCCAGCACCATGAAGCCCGCGGCGATCGCCGGGACGAGGCCGCGCACGCTTTCGAGCGGACGCTGGTGCTGAAATTCGATCAGAAGGGCGGCGGCTGAGTCCAACATGTCCGGATCGTCGTCACTGGGCGCATCGGGCGATAAGGCCCCAAGCCAGTCAATGCGCCGGGGCTGGCTTGGGGCACGGGAGAGCCTTTGGGCGTATGCTCTCCCGCATCTACGAGATCATGATATGCAAACCGGCGCTCCGTTCGGGGGCGGGTGCCGGCGGAACGAGGATCAGTAGCGCGAGACCGTGCCGGAGTGGCTTCCCGAACCGTTCGGGCCGGAATGGCCGCCGGAATAGGTGCAGGTGCCGTCCGAGCAGCTTCCCGAACCGCCATAAGTCACGGTGTTGCCGTTCGGGCCGGTGGCGGAGCCGCTGCGCTGCCAGCTTGCGCCGCTGCCGCCGCCGGTATCGGCGACCGTGCCGGACCGCGTGCGCGTATTGCCGAGCGGGCCGGTGACCGAGCGGCTATAGGTGCACGCGCCGCCCGAGCAGTTTCCCGAGCTTTCGACGGAACGGCTGAAGCCGCGCGGGCCGGTCGAGGAGGTCTTGCGCTGCCAGGCGTTGGCGTCGGCGGCGGTCATGGCCATCAGGGCTGCTGCAGCAGTGGCGAGGGCGAGGGTCTTCTTCATCATTATCTCCATCTGTAGGGGTTGGTGTCCCGCTAACCAGGAGGAGATTGCCGCGCCCGTGTTGCGCAGGTTCGAGCCGGGAGAAACGCTTTTAATCTTTTGTTTTCCGCTCTGTAACGGTTTGTAACGCAGGGCTCGATAGGCTTGCTTTTCGCCATACTCTGCCTATCGTGATCGCCATGTCAGTCTCGGATGCGCAAATTCTGATCGTCGAGGACGACGAGGAGATCGCCCGCCTCGTCAGCGATCTGCTTGCGCGCGAGGGATTCCAGGTGGAGACGGCCGGGGACGGCGAGGCGATGCGTGCGGCGATGGGCCGGTTCGCACCGGATCTGGTCATCCTCGACCTGATGCTGCCCGGCGAGGACGGCCTGACCATCTGCCGTAATCTGCGCTCCGCCGGCACCGTGCCCATCCTGATGCTGACCGCCAAGAGCGACGACATCGACCGCGTGCTCGGCCTGGAAATGGGCGCCGACGATTATCTGACCAAGCCGTTCAACCCACGCGAATTGCTGGCCCGGGTCCGCGCGATCCTCCGCCGGACGCGCGGCGAGACGCAGACGCAACGGCAACCGCCGGCTCGCTTTCGAGGGCTTCGTCCTCGACCTCGACGCGCGCAGCCTGACCGGCCCGCAAGGCGAGGCCATCGAGCTGACCAGCGCCGAGTTCGACCTGCTCGCCTGCTTCGTGCAGCGGCCGCGCCGCGTCCTGTCGCGCGAGCAGCTCCTCGACTGGACGCGCGGGCGCAGCGCCGAGCCCTTCGACCGCACCATCGACATGGCCGTCTCGCGCCTGCGCAAGAAGATCGAGGCGGCGGCGCCTTCGGTGAAATTCCTCACCACCATCCGCAATAACGGCTATCTGTTCGTCCCCGCAGTCCGGGCGGTCGGGTCATGATGCGGTTCTTCCGCCTGAGCTTCCTGGCGCGGATCGCCATCATTCTGATTTTCAGCCTGGTCGCGATCCAGGTCCTCGCGGTGATGGGCTATTTCATTCAGCGCAGCCACAACACCGGCACCGGCTTCCGCCTGCCGCTGCCCGACCAGATCGTGGCGATGGTCGAGCTGATCGAGAAGGCCGGACCGCAGGAGCGCGCCACCATCCTGCGGGCGGTCAGTAGCGCCCAGGTCCAGGCATCGCTCATGACCGACATGCCCGCGCCCCCTTCGCAGAGCTGGCGTGCGTCGCGGCGGATCGAGCGGATTTTGCGTCGCTATCTTTCGGTGCTGGAGGACCGCCGGATCACGGTGCTGGTGCAGTGGCAGCAGTCCGGGCTCCTGTCGCGCATCGCGCCTTTCGTCGCGCCGGCCACCGCCACGATCATCATTGCGTTGAAGGGCGGCCAGAACCTCGTCATCCAGGCGGCCGGTCCGCTGATCGTCAACGTCTTCGGCTTTCCGCCCGGCTTCTGGGCCGGCGTGATCGGCTTCTGCGTGGCGATCTTTGCCGTCATCGTCATTCGCCGCGAGGTGCGGCCGCTGCGCCGCCTCGCCGAAGCCGCCGACGGTCTCGATGTCAACGCGCCGCGGCCGGTCATCGACTTTCCCAGAAGCGCGCCGGAGATCCGCGCGGTGATCTCGGCCTTCAACCGGATGCAGGACCGCATCGCCTCGCTGATCAAGGCGCGCATGGTGATGATCGCCGGCTTTTCCCATGACGTGCGCACCTACGCCACGCGGCTGCGTCTGCGCGCCGAGCTGATCGGCGACGAGGCGGAGCGGGTGAGGGCGATCCGCGACATCGAGGACATGATCAGCCTGCTCGACGACGCGCTGTTTGCCGTCCAGGACCGGGCCGCGCCCGAGGTCATCGAGCTGATCGACATCGGCGGGCTGTTGCGCGACGAGGTCGACGACCGGCACCGGCGCGGCGCCACGGCGGCGTTTTCAGAGGACGGCGGCGCAGAGTCCGTAACGCTTCTCGGCAACCCGATCGCGCTGCGGCGGCTGTTCGCCAACCTCATCGACAATGCGATCGCCTATGGCGGCGAGGCGCGCGTCTCACTGACGTCCGATGGGCGGGACATCGGTGTCGCCATCGAGGACGCCGGGCCGGGCATTCCCGCCGAGCTGCGCGAGAGCGTCACCCAGGCTTTCGTGCGGCTGGAGCAGTCGCGCAACCGCAAGACCGGCGGCGCGGGGCTCGGCCTTGCCATTGCCCGTAAGGTTGCCGAAGCGCATGGCGGCAACCTGTCGATCGGCGATGCCGAAGGGCGGCGGTGCGCGCATAACCGTGACGCTGCCGGCATTCGATCCACAAGCAGACTTGCAATCGGTCGAAAATTTGCCAAGTGCGAATGGTTGAAGCACTCTATGCCGATAAGAACGCCGCGCCCTGCAATGCGGCGGAAACACGGGAAACTCAGTGGATCGACCGGCGAAGCCATGATCACAAAAGCGGTCATGAACCGAAAAGCGGGCCTACTTCTGTGCGCCCTCGCTCTCGTCGCGTCGACGCCTTGCGCGGCGCGGCCCGCCGTCAATCAGAAGACGCCGCCGAAGACCATCGAGGCGACCGACACCGAGCGGCTGTTTCTCGATCGGCTGATGAAGGCGGAGTTGGGCGGGCAGCTTTACGCCAAAAATCCTCGCTCCTCGGCGCTCGGCCCGTTCCAGTTCATCAACAGCACCTTTTACGACGTCGTCATGCGCCACTTTCCCGAGCTGGCGGAGGGCAAGTCCTACGCGGAAATCCAGCAATTGCGCGTCGACATGAAGGTCGCGCGTAAGGCGGCGCTGCTCTACACGCGCGAGAACGCGGCTTTCCTCAACGACCGCGGCGTAAAGCCGGAACCGGGCTTTCTGCGGCTCGCCTTCCTGCTCGGGCCGGGCGGCGCTCATGCGGTGATCTCGGCAAAGCCGGAGACCCTGGTTGACGGACCTGGTCAGCAAGGCGGCGGCGAGCGCCAACCCGTTCATGCAGAGCATGACGGCGGAACAGCTCATCGCGCGCGCCAAGCGCGAGGCGGCCGGGCTGAAGCCGCTGCCGGTGATGGCGATGGGGAAGGGCGCGGCCAATCGCCCGAAGATCAAAGTGCGCTGCAACCTCGGCCTCGCGAGTTGCCGGAGATGGCTGGCGCTGGCGAAACGGCGTGTGGCCCGGAAGACCGCGGCGAAGAAGTAGCTGGGCGAATGATGGCGCAAGCAGGCCAGCCCGGGCGCCTTCTGCGTCGCCCGGCCTCCGAGCCGGGGGCCACGCGCTTTTAGGACAGGCAGAGCTTGCCGATATGCGATGCGGCCCCGGATCTCTGCTTCGCTTCGTCCGGGGCGAGCCCATGTTGCTGATCGTCTTAGGCAAAAAAGAACGCGGCACTTCGCAGTACCGCGCCAAAGTCTCGAGGGATGGGGCTTTATTCGGGCAGCGTCCGGATCGGGATACCCCCGATCCGCGTTCCCTTGCTTGCGGACAATTCTTCGGGAAAATCGGTTCCCTCTTTTCCCGATCGTCCTCTAATACGCGCCGCCTCCGAAGTGGTAGCTGACCCGTGCGCGCACGACCCAGAAGTCCTTGTCGTCTTCGTGATAGAAGCCGCCGGGAATGTCGTGGTCACTGCCGTCGCCGAAATTGTAGTAGAGGCCCTCAAGTCCGACGCTCAGATTCTGCGCCAGCTTGTGTTCGAGGCCGACACCGGCCACCCAGCCCTCCACCGTATCGTCGTCGAATAAATCCCGCTCCAGGCCCATGAAGGCCGCGCCGCCGGTGGCATAGACCATGGTGCTGTTCATGGCGTAGCCGATCCTGCCGCGAATGCTGGCGAGGTAGTCGATATTGTCGGCAAAGCTGACATCGCCTTCCAGGCCCAGCACCAGACCGGTCGGGTTCTGCCAGTTGTAGCCGACATGGACGCCGGCCAGCCAGGTGGTGTTGTCATTGCCGTCGTCGAAAGTCTCGTCGTCCTCGAACAGGTACATGTAGCTGTTGTCGTCATTGAACGCCGCGCCGACATCGCCGCCGAAATAGAAGCCGGTCCAGGTGATCGCCGGGAGGTACTCGACCGGAGCCACGGGCGGGTCCTTGTAGCCGCCATCGCGGTAGATGTCGGCGGCTTGAGCGGATGCGGCTGCACCGGCGAGGAAGGTCGCGCCGAGCAGCGCAAGCTTAAGAGTCTTCATGGAAAAATCCCCCTTTTGAAACTCGTTCTGGTCAGGCAAACGCAGCAAGGCGGGAAATGGGTCCCACCCGAGTTGCCACTGGGCACTGAGGTTCGGCGGAAAAAGGCGGAGTGTGGTGGGAACGGCAGCGGTGTGAGACGATTTTTGCTGCTAAAACAGCGACTTATGCGTGTGTTGCAATTTCGCCACTTGCCGCTGGTTTCAGCCGCTCAGTGAGCGGAACTGCGGGCGACCGTCTCTCCGGCGGAGCGGGGAGCCGCAGGTCAGCGGACGTCGCAAGTGTAGGGCGCATCGGCCCCGTGGACGGGTGCCGATCGGCTCGTCGATGCGGCCAACAAAAAACGCGGCGCATCGCTGCGCCGCGTCGATAACCGGTATTGTCGCGACAGATCTTACTTCAGCGGCTCGCTGTCGTAGCCGGGCGTGAAGTGGTAGCTCACGCGGGCGCGGGCGACCCAGAAATCTTCGCTGTCGTCGAACGGATTGTCGGAATCGAAGGAGTAGTAGAGGCCTTCCAGACCGAAGCTGACGTTGTTGGTCATCTTATAGTCGATGCCGCCGCCGGCGACCCAGCCGGTCAGGTCGTCATCGCGAAAAGGAGTCGTTTAGCCCATGAACGCGACACCGCCCGTGCCGTAGAGCAGCACGTCGCCCATCGCGTAGCCGATACGGCCGCGGATGCTGGCGAGGTAGTCGACCTCGTCGCCGAACATGACGTCGCCTTCGATGCCGAGCACCAGCGGGCCGTCCTTCTGCCAGTTATAGCCGGCATGGACGCCGCCCAGCCAGAAGGTGCTCTTATCGTCATTGTTGCAGTAATCGTCTTTACTGTTCCGCATCGCTGAGCGCGACCTTCGTCCAGTCTCCTGAGAATGCAGTAATTGTCGTCATCGCCGAAGCCGACGCCGACATTCGCGCCGAAATAGAAGCCGGTCCAGGTGATCGGCCGGCATGTAAGCGACCGGCGCATCCTTCAGGCTGCCACCCCCGGTGCCGTAGAGATCGGCCGCACTGGCCGACGCGGAAACGCCGAATGCAAAGACGGTGCTCATCAGAGCAAGTTTCAATGTTCTCACGATATCCCCCAAGGAATTCAAAGCGTTGCTGCTTATGCAGGCTCTGGGACAGCGTTACTCCCGAGGCGGATGGTTGGATACCAACCTGGGCGAGATGTACTTTTTGGTAACTCAAGTCAGGGTTGCATGTTTTGAAAAAAATAAACGAAAACAATGACTTAGGAGATCATAACAGCAGTGGCAGATCTGCACCAACTCGCCTCATTCCATTCCGAGCTGTGGCCATTTTGAGGAAACAAGGCGACTTCGCTCCGTCTTGAGACACGAAAAAGCGCGGCGTGCCGAGCAGCGCCGCGCCTTCGTGAGATCAGATGCCCAAGCCGCAGGACTATTTAAGCGGCTCGGAATAGGCCGGAGTGAAGTGGTAGTTCAGCCGCGCCTGAACCGTCCAGAAATCCCGATCAAGCTCGGCACTAAATCCTTCGAATTCCTCGGCTTCGACCGCTGAATTGAAATCCGAGGAAAAATTGTAGTAAAGGCCCTCGACGCCAACGCTGAGATTGTTCGTCAGCTTATACTCGACGCCGCCGCCCACAACGTATCCAACGGCGACATCGTCGTCCAAGCCGTCCGCGATGTCGTCAGAATATCCGAGGAATGCGACACCGCCGGTTGCGTAGACTAGCGCTTTGTCGAACGCATAACCAATCCGGCCGCGAAGGCTTGCGAGATAATCGGTGAGATCGATCGCTGTCGATCTCATCATTCACGATCCCGATGGAGGCTTCCGCGCCCACCACCAAATTGGATGGCATTGCCAATTGTAACCAACCTGGACGCCGGCGGTGAAGGCGTTGTCGATATCCGACGGTCTCTTCTGTCGCTCCCTTGATGACGAGATCGCAGCTGATCGCCGAACGTCGACCCGGCGTAGACGCCGGCATAGAATCCGGTCCAGGTGATCGCCGGCATATAAGCTTCCGGCGCGTCCTTGTAGCTTCCGCCTCCAGAATAAATGTCGGCTGCTCCCGCTGCCGACGACAGACCCAATGCGAAGACGGTGCTCAGTAGTACGAGCTTTGTCGATTTCACGGTCATTCCCCCAATCACGGATGTCGTGCGCGAATTGCGCGCTTAAACCTGCTTATCGGGAGGGCCTGGATAGGGAAACCAACTTACGCGCGCGGTGATTTCGCACTGCACGCGCGTAACCGAGCTGGGTATATGTCAAAGGCTCTCAAAGACCTATCATAACAGCCGATTAGGCTCGCGCGGCCAAATGTGGCTGGATGGCAACATCAGGAGACTTGCCTAGATGCGCCTCGAAATTGGGGATGGCCTGTATCAGATTACGTAAACAAACGCGGTGCGAATGATCGCACCGCGTCGGTATTGATGAGCGCGACCTACTTCAGCGGCTCGCTGTACGGCGAGGTGAAGTGATAGTTCAGGCGGGCACGAACGGCCCAGGTCTCGCGCTCCAGGTCGACGATGTCGAAGAAGGTGGAGTTCTCGAAGTTGTAATAGAGCGCTTCGACGCCCACGCTGACATTGCTTGCCAGCTTGTAGTCAACGCCGCCGCCGGCAACCCAGCCGACCGCCGGATCGTCTTCCAGGAAGTCGGAGATGTCGTCGCTATAGCCGCGGAACGCGACACCGGCCGTGCCGTAGATCAACGCATTGCCCCATGCATAGCCGAGGCGGGCGCGAATGCTGGCGAGATAGCTGGTGATATCCAGCGTGTCGAAGCCAAGATCGAGCTCGTCGTTCTGGATGCCGATATCGCCTTCGAAGCCGACAACGATGTTCGATGGCATCTGCCAGTTGTAGCCGATCTGAACGCCGGCAACGAGGGAGTTGTCGAGATCGATCGTGCCGACCGGATAGCTCAAGAACTCGACATTGACGCTGTCGTCGAAGGTCGAGCCGACATTCGCGCCGACATAGAAGCCGGTCCAGGTGATCGCCGGCATGTAGACCGGCTCATCCTTAAGACCGCCGCCGCCGGCATAGATGTCCGCGGCGCTCGCAGCGGCCGAGGCTCCCACTAGAAACGTTGCACCAAGGAGCGCAGCTTTTACTGACTTCACGGTAGTCCCCCAAGCGGTTTTGTTACCCATAAGATCCGAGGTCAGAAAATACGAGCGAAGAGGGACAGCCGAAAACCAACCTACGGGCGAGCGCTCGCTGAAAAATGCAACTTCTACGTATATGCGTAATTACGTATGCGAAGCCGTCAAAAATAGATAATATTATCAATAACTTAGCTGGAAATGGTGATGTGGCCGAAAGGCAACGTCCGATAAAAACGCAACATCTCCCCCCGGAATAAACGCGGAAATAGGATGGACCGGATCACCGGGGAGGTGGGCGAGACCGTGGTCCCGCCCACGGAAGCGGCTATTTCAGCGAATTGGAATATCCGCCGAAATGGTAGGTCAGCCTGGCACGCGCGGTCCAGAACGCGGCATCGCCGACGTCGTTATTGTCGAAGGAATAATAGAGCCCCTCGGCGCCGACACTGACGTTCTGCGTGACCATGCGCTCAAGGCCCGCGCCCGCGACCCAGCCCGTATCGGAGTCACCGCCGAAATCGTCGCTGAGGCCGATGAAAGCCGCGCCACCCGTGGCATAAGCCAGCGTCGGACCGAACGAGTAGCCGAGGCGTCCACGAACCGTGGCGAGGTAGTCGACATCGTTGAGGAAGTCGACATCGCCTTCGATGCCGAGGACGAGATTTCTCGGGCCCTGCCAGTTGTAGCCGAGATGCGCGCCGCCCACGAGTTCGGAGTCGCTGAGAATTTCAACGTCGCTCGAATCATCCCACGCCCCGCCGAGATTGGCGCCGATGTAGAAGCCGGTCCAGGTGATGGGCGGAGCGTAGTCCACCACCGGGGCGTCTTTTAAGCCGCCGCCACCTTGGTAGATGTCGGCCGCATTGGCCGCCGGCGCCGCTGCCAGCGCCAGGGCGCCGGCCAGGCCGAAGCCGATAGTTTTAAACGCGTTCATTAACGGTCCCCCGTTGTTGACTGAAAACGAGGGTGATTGCAGACGCAACTCACCCACCGCCGATACCTATGTGGTAGGTCTGCCGTTTGGCGATCATGTGGCATTGCGGAACCGGCGGTCATGGGGCTGAGGATAACGCCGGGGAAGGAAAACAAAGTCTTACAAATCAACGGTCTATTTGATCGAATTGGCCTTTCCAAACGGTTATGATTCCCGATTCAAGCGCGCGTTTTGGCCTGCTACAGGTTGAAATGAGGCAAAAATACACCCGGATCGCGGTCGGCATACGTTCTTTTGTGGGTTGTTGCAATCTTGCGTGCCGGAAATGGCGCTTTCGGCTATGGTGCGCGTAACTTTTACGCGAGGCGGCAGCCAGGGAGTGGCATGGAACGGCGCTATACTGTGTTGAATGTTTTCACCAAGACCGAGAAGGGCGGCAATCCGCTCGCGGTCGTGACCGATGTCGAGGGTCTCGACGACGCCACCATGCAGGCGCTGGCGCGCAAGATCGGCCTTTCAGAGACGGTTTTCGTATTTAAGGCACAAAATCCGGCACATACGGCCTCGATCAGAATCTTCACCCCCGCTGCAGAACTGCCGTTTGCCGGCCATCCGACCGTCGGCGCCGCGATTTACCTGACCCGCGAGCGGGTGTGGCGGGCGCGCGGCGCGGAGTTCGACGCCCTGGCGGTGCTCGAGGCGAAGGGCGGGATCCTGCGCGTCGCCGTCAAGCCGGATGGCGAGAACGCGGCTTTTGCGGAATTCGACGCGCCGACCCTGCCCCGTGACAGCGGAGAGGCGGCCCCCGGCGACCGGATCGCCGCCGCGCTCAGCCTGTCGCCGACGGAGATCGGCTTCGAGAACTTCAAGCCGCGCCGCTTCAACGCCGGCGTGCCGTTCACTTTCGTTCCCGTCGAGGGGCTGGAGGCGATCGGGCGCGCCCAGGTGATCCAGGAGCATTGGGACGAAGCGTTCGGCGGCGACAGCCATCCCGCCGCCTATCTCTATTGCCGGGACACGGTGCAGCATAAGGCCGCCTTTCATGCGCGTGCCTTCGTTCCGGCGATGGGCGTGCCCGAGGACCCGGCGACGGGTTCGGCCGCCGCCGCGTTTGCCGGCATCATCCATCAGTTCGACGGCCCGCCGGAAGGCACCTACCGCGCGATCATCGAGCAGGGCGTGGAGATGGGCCGGCCGAGCGAGATCTATCTGGAGTTCGAAGTCAAGAACCGGGAAATCCGCGCCGTGCGGATCGGCGGGTATGCGGTCATTCTCGGCGAGCGCACTGCCGTGATCTGACGGCTGACGATCAAGGCCCGTTCAGGCCTCGTCCGCGCTGTCGGAGGGCTTGCCGGCGAAGATCCCTCTCACCAGCCGGGCCGACGACGTCGCCCTGGCAACGATCTGCCCGCTTTCGTCTTCGAGCGTCGCCTCGAGGAAGGCGATGGTCTTGCCCATCCGGACGGCGCCTCCCCGTCCGATCAGCTTGCCGGCCCGGGCGGGGGCGAAATAGGACACGTTCATATCGATCGTGGAGGTGAACAGCTCGCCGCCCGACATCACCACCACCGCCGGCCCCATCGTGTCGTCGAGCATGGCGGCGAGAAACCCGCCCTGCACGAAACCCGGCCGGGTTGAGGAATTCGGGCCGGGCTTCGAATTCGATGGTGATCCGCGCCGTGTCGGCGTCGAAGTCGAGGAAGCGGAAACCGAGATGTTTGGCAGAGGCGGGCGGCTGCAGACGATCGAAGATCGCCCCGGGTTTCGGCTCGGAACTCATCGGCGGCATCCTCCTGTTGTCCGGCGGTTCAATCGGCTTTGGGATCGAGCCGATCATAGCACCGCTCCGCACACCGAAAAATGATGGACAGGCCGTCCGGCGGTTTCAGGGCGACGGTTGACGCAAGCGCCGTTGACTCCGCGTTAGAGCGCCACGCCTTCCGCCGACGGAGCCGTCTTCGATGTCTCCAGCGCCGAGCCGCTATTGCGGATCACGTCCAGGATGAAGCGGCAGACGCCGCCCATGGCGTATGGCTTGGTGAGACACGGCACTGCCTGCAGATGTTTCGGCAGCATGGTCCGGTCTTCGAAGCCGGTGGTGAACGCGAACGGTATGCCGCGCTTGCCGAGGTGATCGGCGACCGGCGTGCTCAGATCGTCGCCGAGGCGCAGATCGAGCAGGGCAAAATCCATCTCCTCGCTCTCGATCAGATCGATGCCCTGCTGAAGCGTTTGCGCCGGACCGATCACGGTATGCCCGGCATTTTCGAGATCCGACTTCACCTGCATCGCGATCAGGGCCTCGTCCTCGACGACGAGCACGCGGCATTTGACCTGGTCCGGATCGCCCTTGTCGGGGGTCGGGTACCATGGGCTGGAGGGACTTTGCGCCGGTTTCAGCTTCACCGTCTGTTCGATCGGCCCGCCGAGCGAGAAGGTCACGCCGGACGGTGTGAACCGGTGCTCGACCTTGCCGCCGAGCTCCTGGCTGGCGGCCCGGATCACCGTCAGACCGAAGCCGTTGCCGACTTCGGACTCGACAGGCGGCCCGCCGCTCTCGGTCCAGACCAGCGTGACCCAGTCGGGGCCGGCCTCCCGGTTCCGCGTCCAGCGCACGCCGACCCGTCCTTCGGGAACCGACAGCGCGCCGTATTTGGCCGCGTTCGTCGCCAGCTCGTGAAACACGAGCACCAGCGATTGCGCCGCCTTCGGATGAAGCCAGATCTCCTCGCCGTCGAAGGCGATATTGGCGTTCCTGGCCGCGACGAACGGGTCGAGCAGTTCCGACAGATAGGCCCGCAGATTGATGCCGGTCCAGCTATCGCGCCGAAGCATGCTGTGGGCCCGCGAAATCGCCTGGATGCGCGCGTCGAGCGCCCGCACGAAGTCCTCGACGGACGTCATGCGCCGGCTTGAAAGCCTCGCGATGGCGCTCACATTGGCCAGGATGTTCTTCACCCGGTGGTCGAGCTCGGCCATCAGCAGGAGCTGGCGTTCCTCGGTCTGCTTGCGCTCGGTAACGTCGAGCACGGTGCCCATCACCCGGGCCAGCGCTCCGCCGCTCCCGGCGAAAAAGGCGCGTCCCCGGTCCAGCAGCCAGCAGACGCTCTTGTCCGGGCGTCTGATGCGGAATTCCAGATGATGACGGTCGTCCTCCTCGCGCCGGGCGCCGGAGAGGCATTCGCGGATGGCGTCCCGGTCCCCCTCGTGGACGAAGCCGACGAACGTTTCCAGGTCGATCTCGCGGCCGTCGTCGGCGGGAAGCCCGATCAGATCGCGGAGTTGCGGCGAGCAATGAATGCGGTCCGCGTCCGGATCGAAATCATACGTGCCGAACTGGGCCGCGTCGCCCGCTAGCCGAAGGCGCTCCTCGCTCTCCTGCAGGCGGTTGTTGGACGCCTGCAACTCGGCGGTGCGCTGCTGCACGCGCTCCTCCAGCGCTTCGTTCACCCGCTGCAATTCGCGCGTGGCGCGGTGGAGGTCGATGAACACCTTCACCTTCGCCCGCAGGATTTCCGGCACGATCGGCACCGGCACGTAATCGACCGCGCCGCTTTCATAGCCGCGCAGACGGTCGAAATCGGTGAGGTGAATGGCGGAAACGAAGATGATCGGCGTCTTCTCGAAGCGGGGATGCTCGCGCATCATCGAGGCGAGCTGAAAGCCGTCCAGGTCCGGAAGGCCGACATCGACGAGGACCAGGGCGAAGTCGTGCCGCAGGAGCTGGTCGAACGCCTCGCGGGCGGAGCCGGCGGTGATCAGGGTTTCATCAAGCTCGTTGAGGATGGTTTGGTAGGTCAGCACCTTGGCCGGCTGGTCGTCGACCACCAGGATGTTCACCCGATCCTTATCGCTCATCATATCTTCCTAGCGATGCAGCCACATGCGAAGCGCTGCAAGAAGCTGTTCCGTGTTGACGGGTTTGGCGAGGTAATCGGATGCGCCCGCCTCGAGACATTTCTCGCGGTCGCCCTTCATGGCCTTTGCGGTCAGCGCGACGATCGGGAGACGGCGCCAACGCTGATCCTCCCGGATCGCGCGCATGGTTTGATACCCGTCCATTTCAGGCATCATAATGTCCATGAGAATTATGGCGATATCGGAGGCGGATTCCAGAAGGTTGACCGCTTCGCGCCCTGTCGTCGCCGTAAGCACGTTCATGCCCCGGCGCTCAAGCACGCTCGAGAGGGCGAAAATATTGCGCGCATCGTCGTCGACCAGCAGCGCCGTGCGGCCGACGAGATGCTCGTCGGAGCTATGGAGTTTGCTGAGCATCCGCTGCTTGTCGTCCGGCAGATCGGCGACCGTGCGATGCAGGAACAGCGAGGTCTCGTCCAGCAGGCGTTCCGGCGATTCGACGCCTTTGACGACGACGCTGCGGGCCAGCATGTGCAGCTCCGCGTCCTCGTCCGCCGAAAGTTGCCGCCCGGTGAACACCACGACCGGCAGGTCGGCGAGATCCGGCTCCCCGCGGATCTGCTCCAGCATTTCGAAGCCCGACATATCCGGCAGCTTCAGATCGAGGACCATGCAGTCGCAGCGCTCCCGGCGCAGGAAGGCGAGCGCCTCGGAGCCGGTGTCGAGGGTAGTGATCTCGATATCGTCATGCCCGAGCAGCGGCGCGCAGGCTGGCCTGCTCGGCGCGGCTGTCTTCGACGATCAGCAGGCGCCTGAGGCCCGGCTGCGAGAAATTCCGGATCCGCGAAATCGCCGCGCCCAGGCTCTCCGGCCCTGCCGGCTTGGTGAGGAAGGAAAACGCCCCGCGCGCGAGACCGTAGCGGCGGTTTTCCTCCAGGGTGATCATCATCGTCGGGATGTGCCGCGTGTCCGGGTTCTGCTTGAGCTGGCTGAGGACCGCCCAGCCGAGCATGTCGGGCAGAAACACATCGAGCGTGATGCCGGAGGGGCGGTATTCGGCGGCGAGCGCGAGTGCATCGGCGCCCGTCGTGGCGATGAGGACCTTGAAGCCGTTATCCCGGGCGAGATCGGCGATGATGCTGGGCATAGTGCGGGTCGTCCTCGACGACGAGCAACACCGCATCGCCAGGCGCGATGGTCTCCCGGTCGTCGGTGATCGGCTCGTCGGGCCGCGCCGTTGCCATTGGTTGCCTCGTCCAGCACACGGAGCGCTTCCAGCGGCGTCGGTCCGCGGCCGGGGCTGGCGGGGCAACGGTGAAGGATTGCGGCAGGTACAGCATGAAAGTGCTGCCCTGGCCGGGCGTGCTGGAGAGCTGGATTTCGCCGCCCAGAAGCGTCGCCAGCTCGCGGCTGATGGCAAGGCCGAGCCCGGTGCCGCCATATTTGCGGCTTGTCGAGGCGTCGGCCTGCTGGAAGGCCTCGAAGATGATCTTCTGCTTTTCGGGCGGAATGCCGATGCCGGTATCGGCGACCTCCAGCGCGATCGACGCGCGGCGCCGTCGACAGCGTCGGATGATCGGAGCTCCAGCCGCCTCGATACGACCGAGACGGTGAGGCGGACGCCGCCCTCCTGCGTGAACTTGAACGCGTTCGACAAAAGGTTCTTCAGGATCTGCTGGACGCGCTTGGAGTCGGTCACGCAGGCTGCGGCCGACATTGGCGTCGATATCGACGTCGAAGCCCAGACTCGCGGCTCTCGGCCTCGTGCCGGAACGGCCGCGCGATCGCATCGACGAAGCTGCCGATCGCGATTTCCTCCATGTCGACCGAGACCGTGCCGGACTCGATCTTCGACAGGTCGAGAATGTCGTTGATCAGGTTGAGAAGGTCCGTACCCGCACTATGAATGGTCTTGGCGAACTCGACCTGCCTGGAGCTGAGATTGCTGTCGGCGTTCTCGGCGAGCTGCTGGCCGAGAATGAGGATGCTGTTGAGCGGCGTGCGCAGCTCGTGGCTCATATTCGGCGAGGAACTCGGACTTGTATTTCGAGGTCAGCGCCAGCTCCTTCGCCTTCTCCTCCAGCGCGCGGCGGGCAAGTTCGATCTCCTGGTTCTTGCGCTCGACTTCGACGTTCCGCTCGGCGAGCTGCTGCGCCTTCGATTCGAGCTGCTCGTTGGTCTGCTGCAATTCGCGCTGCTGCGATTGCAGCTCTGCGGCGAGCTGCTGCGACTGCTTCAGCAGCCCCTCCGTCTGCATCGTCGCTTCGATCGAGTTGAGCACGATGCCGATGCTGCCGGTGAGCTGCTCGAGGAAGGTCAGGTGGCCGGAATTGAACTCGTTGAGCGAGGCCAGCGCGATCACCGCCTTGACGTCGCCTTCATAGACGACCGGGAACGAGACGATGTTGCGCGGTACCGCTTCGAGAAGGATCGAGCCGATCTTGACCGCATCCTCGGGGACGTCGCGAACCAGGATGCGCCGGCGGTCCGCTGCGCACTGGCCGATGAATCCGTCGCTCATTTCCAGGCGCTGCGGATAGCCTTCGCGGTGATGGTCCGCATAGCGCGCAAGCAGCTTGAGCTGCCCGCGCTCCTTGTCCATCTGATAGATCACGCCCTGATGCGCGCTGACGAGCGGCACCAGCTCGCCGAGCAGCAGCGAGGCCAGTGCGGCGAGGTCGCGCTGGCCCTGCACCATGCTGGTGAAGCGGGCGAGGTTGGTTTTCAGCCAGTCCTGCTCGGTGTTGCGCTCCGTCGTGGCGCGGAGCGTCTCGATCATGGTGTTGATGTTGTCCTTGAGCTCGGCGACCTCGCCGCTTGGCATTCACCTGAATCGAGCGGGCCAGATCGCCCTTGGTCACGGCGGTCGCCACATCGGCGATGGCGCGCACCTGGGTGGTGAGGTTTGCCGCGAGCAGGTTCACGTTCGAGGTCAGGTCCTGCCAGATGCCGGCGACGCCCGGAACGGCGGCCTGTCCGCCGAGCTTGCCCTCGGTGCCGACGTCGCGCGCCATGCGGGTCACTTCCGAGGCGAAGGCGCTGAGCTGGTCCACCATGGTGTTGATGGTGTTCTTGAGCTGCAGGATCTCGCCCGAGACGTTCACCGCGATCTTCTTCGACAGATCGCCCGCGGCGATGGCCGTCGCCACGTCGGCGATGTTGCGGACCTGGGCGGTCAGGTTGGACGCCATCGAGTTGACGCTGTCGGTCAGGTCCTGCCAGGTGCCGGCGACGCCGGGGACCTGCGCCTGGCCGCCGAGCTTGCCGTCGGTGCCGACCTCGCGGGCGACGCGCGTCACTTCCGAGGCGAAGGCGTTGAGCTGGTCGACCATGGTGTTGATGGTGTTCTTCAGCTCCAGGATTTCGCCGCGCACGGTGACGGTGATCTTGCGGGACAGGTCGCCGCGCGCCACCGCGGTCGTCACTTCGGCGATGTTGCGGACCTGCGTGGTCAGGTTGGCGGCGAGCAGGTTGACGTTGTCGGTCAGGTCCTTCCAGGTGCCGGCGACGCCGGGAACCGCCGCCTGTCCGCCGAGCCGGCCTTCGGTGCCGACCTCGCGGGCGACGCGCGTGACTTCCGAGGCGAACCCGTTGAGCTGATCGACCATCGTGTTGAGGGTGTTCTTGAGCTGGAGGATCTCGCCGCGAGACGTTGACGGTGATCTTCTTCGACAGGTCGCCGGCGGCGATGGCCGTTGCCACGTCGGCGATGTTGCGGACCTGGCCGGTCAGGTTCGACGCCATCGAATTCACGTTGTCGGTCAGGTCCTTCCATGTACCGGCGACGCCCGGCACCTTGGCCTGCCCGCCGAGCCGGCCTTCGGTGCCGACCTCGCGGGCGACGCGCGTCACCTCGGAGGCGAAGGCGTTGAGCTGGTCGACCATGGTGTTGATGGTGTTCTTCAGCTCCAGGATCTCGCCCTTCACGTCGACGGTGATCTTGCGCGAAAGGTCGCCGCGGGCAACGGCGGTGGTCACTTCGGCGATGTTGCGGACTTGCGTGGTGAGGTTGGCGGCGAGCAGGTTCACGTTGTCGGTGAGGTCCTTCCAGGTGCCGGCGACGCCCGGCACGACCGCCTGTCCGCCGAGCCGGCCTTCGGTGCCGACCTCGCGGGCAACGCGCGTCACCTCCGCGGCGAAGGAGCGGAGCTGATCGACCATCGTATTGATGGCTTCCTTGAGCAGCAGGATTTCGCCGCGCACGTCGACGGTGATCTTCTTCGACAGGTCGCCATGCGCCACGGCGATGGTCACCTCGGCGATGTTGCGGACCTGGGCGGTGAGGTTCGACGCCATCGAGTTGACGCTCTCGGTCAGGTCGCGCCAGACGCCTTCGACCTCGGTGACCTTCGCCTGGCCGCCGAGCTTGCCGTCGGTGCCGACCTCGCGGGCGACGCGCGTGACTTCGGATGTGAACACGCCGAGCTGCCGGATCATCGTGTTGACGATCGTCGCGGTGCGCAGGAACTCGCCTTCGAGCGGGCGCCCATCGATTTCCAGCCGCATGGTCCGCTGCAGACTGCCCTGCGCCACCGCCTCGATGGAGCGGGTGACCTCGGTGATCGGCCAGAGCAGATCGTCGATCAATCCGTTGACGGATGACTCCATCTGGCCCCAGCTTCCGTCGACGCCGCCGAGGCGGATGCGGTAACGCGTGCGGCCCTCGCGGCCGACATTGTGCCCGGCCAGCTCGAGCTGCTGCGACATGCGCTGGTTCATTGCGACGATCTCGTTGAAGGTGTCGGCCACCTTCCCGCCGAGGCCGCTCCAATCGCTCGGAAGCCGCACGGAGAAATCGCCGTTGCGCACCGCCTGGAGTGCCAGCAGCAATTCGCGCATTTCCGCGCTTTCGGCGCCGTTCAGTGAAGCCGGTTCAACGCCCGGATAGGATGGCGCGGTGTGATTGGAACCGCCGGACACGCCATCTTTCATGAGCTTGGGTCCTCGTTTTTCGGGGAGGCGACCGTGAAATGAGATCTGGTCGAAGTTATGGAAGCAAGGCCAAGAAACTCTGCCATACGACGCTCCCCTTTCATCGCATTGACACAGCTTGCAATCGGCTTGGTTTTTGGCACCCGCGTAAAAACACGGTCACCTAAGGGGAGTTCCATAAATAGCTGTTCACAAATTTGTTACCAAGCTTTTCGTTTGCGGTACCCAGGTTTTCCCTTGTATCACCGTTTCAAACCGGCCATCAAAACAGTCATTCGATCGGAACAAGCCCTGACAAAGGAAAGGATTTGATGCCGAGCGATGAGATACCGGATGATCTTCACGATTTCATCGTGAAGCAGATCGAACTCCATCACCCATCTCGAAGCCTTGCTTCTACTGAAGGAAAATGCTCAGCAGAACTGGTCCCGCGCCTTTGCGTCCGATCGGCTATACATCACCGAAAACGAGGCGACGAGCTGTGCTCGACAATCTGGCGCAGAACGGATTTCTCTCCGTCTCCGACGCCGGATATCGTTTCGCCTGCGCCACGACCGAACTCGACGGCATCGTCACACGCCTTGCAGAGCTTTATCGCCAGAAGCTGATCCCCGTCACAAATTTGATCCATTCGAAGCAGAACCGCATTCAGCAATTCGCGGACGCGTTCAAATTGCGGAAGGATGGCTGATGTCTGGGCCGCTGATTTACGCTCTGTGCGCGATTACCGCGCTGGTCTGCGCGATCCTGCTCCTGCGCGCGTTCGCCCGCAGCAGGTACAAGCTGCTGCTCTGGAGCGGGCTGTGCTTCGCCGGCCTGACCCTCAACAACGTTCTTCTGGTCTTCGACAAGGTTATTCTGCCGGAGAACGACCTGTCCATCATCCGGTCGGGTGTTGCGCTCATCGCGATGATCGTTCTGATCTATGGGTTGATTTTCGACGAAAGGTAGCGCGCCGATGACGTCCGTCATACTCGGGGCCGTGGCGATGGCCTCCCTGGTCGCCTCGTTGTTCTTCATCCGGTTCTGGCGCCAGACCCGGGACCGGTTCTTCCTGTTCTTCGCCATCGCCTTCGGCGTCGACGCCGTCTCGCGCACGATCCTGGCCCTCGGCGACATCTCCAAGGAGCACGAGCCGTTCTTCTACCTGGCCCGGCTGGTCACCTTCGGCCTGATCATCATAGCCATCATCGACAAGAACCGCGCGCCGCAGAGCTGAACATCATCAAATCAAGGATGATTGCGCGCCGACCGTCCGCTCAGCCGCGGACAGCCTGCCGGCCGGCGTCGACGCCAGACGAAAACGCGTCCGGGGCCGATCGGACCCGCCGCTCGCCGCTCGCCGGCCGCCCGCAGCTCGCTTTCGGCCTCACGCGCATTTTCTGACCCGGCGTGAACCTTTTCCCGTTTCGTCGCAACAAATATGGACCCCCAGCTTGAACCCAGGGTTCGGGCGACTTCCCGGGGAATGACCACTTCACAAGGAGAATCGATCCATGATCAGCGCGGTGAAACCATTTGGCGCCGTGGCCCTGTTTGCCGGAATTCTGCTCGCGAGCGCCGCGCCCGCAAGCGCTTCGCATCTCGCCTGCCGGGACTCGACCTTCGGCATCGGCCGCGGGCCCAACCTGGAGGTCGCCATGGACCACGCCGTGCAAAACTGGCGCATGCGCACGTCGAGCGCGTACGGCTTCAACTACGGCAACTGGTACAACACGCTGAACAAGGGCAGGCATTGCAATCCGACGAGCGGGCTCACCTACTGCCGGGTCTGGGCCAACCCTTGCAGATGAGGCTGGAGACGGAGGTTCGGCGCGTTGCGGTCGGATAGCGTACATCCGATTGCACCGCGTCAAGCCCATGGGCCCCCGGATGCGGAGTGACCGAATTCGCCGATACCCGCCCGCTTGATTAGTCGGCCGGCGGAAGAAGTTCCGGGCGGTACTCGAAATGCATGGTGTCGAAGTGGTACCATTTCGCACCCCAGATAAATCCGTGTTTCTCGAAGATGGCGGCGATTTCATAGGGAATGCGATTGCGATATTTTAGGCGCGTGCCGTCTGGCCTGCCCCAGCGCCAATAATCGGTGTAGGCGACGTTGATATCGATAGCCGCGGCATAGGCGTGCATGCTTTTTCTTGTGGTACCGGCGATCGTCCGGCACGCGAAATCTCCACCGAGCGGCGGCCGCAGATATTTCATGAATGGGTCCGGAAGCTTCTCAAGTTCAGCGGAGACGGCGCGAAGCCGATCGTGAACGCCGTTGACGGTCGTAACCTGGATCTTTCCACCGCCACGTGTGGGTAGCCAGTCTATCGTGGTCAGCTTTTTCTGCACCTCGCCGGTTTCGCACCGGCCATACATTTTTTCAAAGAAGGGCCGATAGCGAACGCGGCCAGGATCGACGTTCTTGGTCGGGATCCCTGTCGGTGCGCCTGGGGGATAGAGCATTGCGAACTGATCTCGCAATGAAGGGTGCTCGAGCAAGGCTTCGAATGGTTTGTCGCCAATCCCATCATCGAAAGCCGTTCGAGATCCGTCGCGCCATATGATCTGGTTGCCTTCAAAACCTTTCAGGTGCTCGGGGTATGCCTTGACGAGCCTTGCCATCAATTCAGCATTTTCGGCGGTGGCCGAGGCGTTGGCTTGCGCAGCGGCAGCGTCGAATGTCAAGCAGATGCAAGCGGCCCCGAAAAGAAGTTGAAACACGAAGGTCAATAAGGAGCGATCAGGCAAAGCGGAACGGGTTTTCCTGCAAAATCGTGCGCAGACGGAAGGGTAAAGATCACGATCGTTTCCATCTGAAATGATCATGATCTAGCGGATTGCGCCGAGGTCGGGGGACCCATCTTCGGCACGGCTAGTTTCGGCAGCCCTTCGCCGCCTCGACGTGTCGAATTTCCGCGGCCTCCTGCCGAACCCTTCGAGAAAGCGGGACATCGCTTTCTCGCTCGAAGATGCAATCCGCGTTGCCAAAGACCGCGATCGCCCTCTCGGTTTTGAAACAGTAGCGGCCGCGGTGATAGATGGAGTTGCGGGCGTGCCAGAGGTCGCCGCAGGAATATGACCAATAATCATCGTTGGACGCGGCCGATGCTTCGAAGTGTACAGAGGCAAGGATCAGACACGCCGCGAGAGCAAGAACGCGCATTAGTCCCTCCAATTCAAACAAAATTGGCCGCCTTGACGATAGCTGAATTTGCCTGGCTGCGAAAGTCGAATACCAAAGACAATTCAAGCATCGGCCAAGGCGATACCCGTCGCACAGCCGCAGATCGCGGGTGAAGATCGAAGACGCGCTGGTCGCCGGCAAGCGATCGATCTGCGTGCAGAGGGCGGGAAGCCGCTTCCACCTCGCGAGGTCGAGGCGCTCGATGGGCCCGGCGTCAAGCATTACTCGGAGCGCCTGTGTCGAGCGTCAAGCGGGCCGGCGCTGCTCGACCGCCGGCGCGGGCGCGAATTTTCCGAGGGCGATCTCCGTCAAGCGATCCCCGCTCCGCAGCAGAAAGAGGGCGTCGAGCCCGTGCGCGCGGGCAAATGCGGGTCCGTCCCGCTCGCCCAGCACCATTAGCGCGGTTGCCAGGGCGTCCGCATCCATGCAGCTCCCGGCCATGACGGTGACAGACGCGATCGCATTGCGTAATGGCCCTGAACGCCGCGCATCCATCGTATGCGAAATGGTCTCCCCGCCAATATCGATCCAGTGACGGTAGTCGCCGGATGTTGCGATGGCCATGTTCGCAAGCTCGACCACCCCCAGCACCTCGCGTATGTCGCGGTCGGGGCGCTCGACGGCAACGGCCCACGGCACCCGTCCGGGTTTGATGCCGGAGGCGCGCATCTCGCCGTCGATCCCGACGAGGTAATTGGAGAGCCCGAAACCGCCGAGACAACGAGCCAGCTCGTCCACGCCAAATCCCTTGGCGATAGCGGACAGGTCGAGCGTGATCGGCGCGCCCTTGCGGACGCGCATCAAAGCGTCGTCGACTTCGAGGATATCCGGGGCCGGCCTCTGCGTCCGTCCATTCAAGCCGGCAATCCGCGCGGTGTCCACCGCCGGGCCATCCGGACCGAATCCCCAAGCGTTCACCAAGTCGCCCACGCCGATCTCGAACGCGCCATCGGACATCCGCCCGATCCGAACGGACGCGGACAGCACGGCGGCCAGTTCGCGCGGCACGCTGACCCATTCGCCCGCCGGCGCGGCGTTGAGGCGCGACAGGTCCGAATCCGGCTTCCAGCTCGACATCTGACGATCGACCGCATCGACGGCCGCGAACAGCGCCGCGCCGAAAGCGGCTTCATCGGCGCCCTCCGGCGCGAAGAACGCGGCCGAATAGCGGGTGCCCATCGTGGCCCCGTTCAGATTGTAGCGGCGCAGCGCGGACACGTCTCGCATCTCAGTAGACATCTTCGACGTACCGACCTTTTGCCTTGAGGGTCATGATGCTCAGGCCCAACGGCTCGACAATCTCTTCAACCGCCTGCCTCACGCCGGCCGACATCTCACGCCCGCCGCAGACCATGATCTGAGCGCCGCGGCTGATCATCCGGCGGAGCCTGTCGGAATTGGCCACGATCCTGTCCTGCACATAGGCGTGGTCGGTGATGCGGGAAAACGCCGTGGTGATGCGCGCCAGGCGCTTGTCGGCCAGCCATCCCTTCAATTCCGCCTTGTAGAGGAAATCGGAACGCGGATCGCGACCGCCGAAATAGAGATACATCGGCCGCTGTTTCCTGTTGTTACGGATAAACCCGGCGAGCGGGCCGACCCCGGTTCCAGCGCCGATAAGGATGACCGGCGCCTTTCCCGTGGAGGGGCGGAAGGTCGGATTGGATCGAATAAAGGCGTCGATGGCTTCGCCGGGTTGGAGCGCATGCAGAAAGCTCGAACAGAGCCCTCCCGGGTGTTTTCGCACGCATATCTCCAGAACCCCGTCGCTGGACGAGGATGCGAGCGAATAGAATCGCGGCAATGGGCTGCCCGGCGGCAGGATGCCCACCAGATCGCCGACCTCGAACCGAGGCATGGCCGCGCCGCCAAGACGCCGCCACACGGCGGATCTTCGCGTCTCCGGTGCGGCGAAGCGAAGAATGGACGTCGGCGCCTGGACCTCGGCGCCATAGTCCAAACGTTCGATCAACGTCAAAGACACGCTTCGCGGGCGGGCCGGGATATGCTGCAACGCCAGTTTCGTGCCGATCCGTTTGCCGATCTCGGCGCCCCACTGTGAGAATTCTCGCGCGCACTGCCGGTCGATCAAGCCCAGCGGAGAAAGCAGTGCCCAGCCCTTGCGCACCATCGCGCGCTCGACGTCCCTGGCGAATTCGCAGAAACGGGGAAATTGGCGATCGCCGAGCCCAAGGATGGCGACGGGGAAGGCCGGGGCCGACGTCATGGCGTCCAGCCGGGCAAGGAACTGGTTCGCCGAGGCCGGAGCCGCCCCGTCCCCATATGTCGCCGTCAGGATGAACATCCGCTGCGCCTTGCGGTAGGCCGGGGCAAGAGCGTTCATCGGCCCCGTGTGAACGCGATGCCCGGCAGCGGTCATTGCATCGTGGAGCGTCTTGGCGAACCCCCAGGTGCTGTTGCCTTCGCTGCCGACGAGGATCAGCGTGTCCGCCGCCTGCGCACGGACGTTGTTGGTGATACGCGGCCGCGCTCCTCGCCTCGTCCACCAGATCATCGTGCCGGTCGCGGCCATCATCGGGACGGTGAGCGCCGCCAGGCCCAGGATCAGCGCAAGCCACCAGAGCCCCTGGCCCGTATGCAGCATGAAGATCGTTTCGTAGACCTGACGGGCGATGCCGTTGGGCAGGTAGGCCAGCATCGCGCCGGTTGCCTGGTCGATGTAGCCGGTTCCCTTCGCGGTGGTCAGGGTGAAGACGTCGGTCCGGTCGCCCGGATTCGGGAAGGTAAGCTCCCGGAGGTCGGCAAGATCGGTGGGCAGCAAAGCCTGCAGGCGCCCGACCGCAAGCGGAGCGCCTCCATTGACAACCTTCGGCAGCGGGGGCTCCGCGTTCATTCCATCGGGGATGAACCCGAAAGTCGCCAGCGACATGTAGCAGCCGGTCAGCGCGGACAGCACAAGGCCCGCCACCGCGAAGCGCCCGGCCTCGGCGTGCAGACGCTGGGTGCCGGTTCCCCGGACGCGCCCGAAAAAGCGGCTCCAGCCGCCCATCCGCGCCGCCAGCATCATCGCGCCGGAAATGCTCGACACCAGCATCGCCAGCGCGCCGAGGCCCGCCACCACACGCCCGGCGTCGCCCAGCAGCAATGCACGGTGCAAATTCGTCAGCCAGCGGGTGAAGCCAGAAGGCGCGTATGGTGCGATCGGCTCCCCGGTCAGCGGATCGACCTGGTCCGCACCGGATGCGTCGGCATTGGAGTAGTAGACGATGACCGCCCCGGACGGCTTGCGGACGATCCGCTCGACGCCCGGATAATGCGTGGCCACCGTTTGCGCGAGATCGGCGACGCTGATCTGCGCGCCCGCGAGCGGCGCTCCTGCCCGCTCAAGTGCCGGATCGACCGAGAGGATCGCGCCGGTCGTCGCCAAGATCGCCACGAGAACGGCGGCGATCAAACCGGGGATTGAATGAACCTGGCGGAGCATGGGCGTCTCGCTGCTTTTCGATCACATGGAGTAGGAGAAGGACTTGACGTAGCCGCGCCCGGAGGACGGCTTTCCCGCTCCCTTGGAGGTCAGCGGCACTTCGACCTCGGAAGGATTTTCGCGCATATTCTCGACTGCGGTGTCGATCCGGACCTCATAGCCCGCGTCGATCATCGCATCGGCGAGGTCGACCTTGATGGTCAGAGTCCGGCCGCTGCCGATACTCGCCCCGGTGATGCCATCGATTTCGCGCCGGCTTGCTCCACTTGCGCGGCGCCAGTCGCCGAGGTGCCGGTAATATCTGGAGTTGCCGCCGGCCATCCAAAGTGTCCCCTGGTACTGACCGGCTGCGTTGGTGACGTAGATCACGACATAGGCGCCGTCCCCGCCGTAGTTTTTCAACTGCGTGGTGAACCGAACTTCGCGCGCTTCCGCGACGCTGGGAACGACCATGGCCGCCGCGAGGGCGAGCGCGGATACGAACTTGTTCATGGGTTTTCTCCTGAAATATGTGAGCGTTGAGCAAGCTGGCGGAGCGACCCGACAGGCGGTTCAAGGCGCGCGCGTCAGCCGTTCAGCCTGTCGTCATTGTGTGGACCGCCGGTTTTGGAAGCCGCGCGATGGGGTCAATCCATGTCCGCTCTCATGCAAAATCGGCGGGACCGGCTGAGCGCTTCTTTCCGTTGAGCATTGCGGTGGCGAGGTTTTCGTGGTGCCGCGCGCTGGCATAAACCACTCCCGCAATGTGCAGGCCGATCAGGATCAGCGTCACGGTCGCAAGCGCGTTATGACCTTCCCGGACCCACGCGCTGGCGTGATAGGCTGGCGACATCGCCAGCCATCCGGTCCATACCGTGCCGGCGAGAGACACCAGCAGAAGAAGGATCATCGCCGCGCCCGCCGGATTGTGACCGAGATAGCGCGGCTCGTCGCCGCGCAGCGTTGCGCGGATATAGGCGAGCACCGCCTGCGGGCCTGTCAGGAACTGCGAAAACCGCGCATAACGGGGACCGATCAGTCCCCAGATCAGACGGAACGCGATCAGCCCCCCCGCCGCATAGCCGGCCCACTCGTGCAGGTGCGCCATGTCTTCCGCGGTCAACCAGGCCAGTACGAAGGCGGCGACCAGGCTCCAGTGGAACAGCCGCAGCAGAGGATCCCATATCTTGACCATCGGCATTACTTCACGACGGCGGAGGGCCGGCTGCCGCTTTTGAACAAGCCATTGTTCGGTGCCGGGCCGGTGGCGGGCGCAGAACCGGAGCCGGAGTTGGAGCGGGCGCCATGCTCTTCATCGCCCTCATCGTCGTCGCCGTGCCTGCCTTCCAATTCATGGCCCAGAATTTCGAGGCTTGCCGGGTCGACCTTCGCTTGTATCTCACGGCCATCGGCATCGCGGGCCCTGATATCGTAGCAACCGTCATCGGTCTTGATCCGCCCGACGGTCCATCCACGGGACTCGATCATTTTCTGCACGGCCTGGCGCGGTTGCCAGTCGGCCATGGGGACGTTGCAGCCATCGTCGGCGAGTGCAGGCCCGGCGCCCAGCGTACAAAGGATCAGGGTCGCGGTCAGAGCAGAATGTTTCATCACAGCTGTCCCATATAGTGTTGCCTGAGCGTGACCATGCGTCAGGAATCTGACAGCCACCTGAACGGGCGAGCGATTTCCGTTCATGTCATAGTCAGCTTTTGGGGCGGACCCATCAGCTGCGAGAATTCGGGGGAGGATCGGCTCTTGCGGGTATTGCTGATCGAGGACGACGGCGGTCTTGGGCTTGCGGTGCGCGACCAAATCGCGGCCGATGGCCATACCGTCGATTGGGCGCGGAAGCTCGACGTGGCGGCGGATTACGTCCGGACGGTCCCTTATGACCTGATCCTGCTCGACCTGATGCTGCCGGACGGCCGCGGCCTTGATTTCCTGCGTACGCGGCGCATGGCCGGGGACGCGACGCCCGTGATAATACTCACAGCTCTCGATCAGATCTCGGATCGGATCGCCGGGTTGAATGCGGGAGCGGACGATTATCTGGTCAAGCCGTTCGACCTTTCGGAGCTGTCGGCGCGGCTTAACGCGGTCGCCCGGCGCTATTCGGGAAATCCCAACCCTCTGGTCGTGATCGGCGACCTTGAAATCGACCTGGCCGCGCGAACGATCCTGCGCGAGGGGCGTCCGGTCGTGGTCACGACGCGGGAATGGGTGCTCCTCGAAGCCTTTGTGCAGCGGCCGGGAATGCTGTTGTCCAAGTCACAGCTCGAAGACCGGCTGTATTCTGCGGAATCGGAGGTCGAGAGCAACACGATCGAGGTCTATGTCAGCCGGTTGCGCAAGAAACTCGGGCACGGCGTGATCGATACGGTGCGCGGCCTCGGCTATCGGCTGGGCCGGGCATGATGAGACCCCGAAGCCTTCAGTTGCGTCTCGCCCTCAGCCTTGCCCTCGGCGTGACGGTCATGTGGATTGCCGCGACGCTGGCGGCGGGTATCGTGGTCCGCCACGAGCTGGACGAGGTTTTCGACAGCGCGATCCAGGAGACGGCGCAACGCATCCTGCCGCTCGCCGCGATGGACATCATCGGTCAGGACAAATCCCGGCCGATGCAGCGGATCGCGGCGGTGCATCCTCATGACGAGTTCCTCACCTATGTGGTGCGCAATGGGGAGGGCAAAATCCTGCTTCGGTCCCATGATGCGGAGCTTGAGATATTCCCGCCATTTTCGGGGACGGGTTTCGAGACGACGCCGACGCACCGGATCTATACGGAGACGGCGGTGCGCGGAACGATCGCCATCATGGTGGCCGAACCGCTGGCGCATCGGCGCAAGGCGGCCTTCGAGGCGTCCGCGGCGCTTGCCTTGCCGCTGTTGGGCTTGGTTCCGGCCAGCCTTCTTGGCGTCTGGTGGCTCGTGCGGGTCAACATGCAGCCGGTGCGGGCTTTGCGCGAACAGATCGAGTTGCGGGGCAGCGGCGACTTGACGGCGGTCGACGCGACATTGCTGCCCGCCGAGATCGGCTCGATCGCGGACGGCGTCAATCGGCTGATGGACAGGTTGCGACGTGCGTTGGAGGCCGAACGGACATTTACCGCCAACAGCGCGCATGAACTGCGCACCCCGGTCGCCGCCGCTCTCGCGCAGACACAGCGCCTGATCACCGAGGCGCCACCGGGGAATTTGCAGGACCGCGCAAGACAGATCGAGGCCGCGTTGCAGTCGCTGGCCCGCCTGAGCGAAAAGCTCATGCAACTCGCAAAGGCCGAAGGCGGAGGGCTCTTATCGGCCATCCCCCGTGACGTCGTGCAAATTCTCAGGCTCGTCGCCGAGGATTTTCTGCGCGCAAGCGGGGCCTCCGAACGCCTGCACGTCTCGGTGCCGGAAGATGCCGTCCTGTCGAGGATGGACCCCGATGTCTTCGCGATCCTGCTCCGCAACCTGATCGAAAACGCCCTCAAGCATGGAGCCAAGTCCGAGCCTGTTCACGTTTCACTCTCGTCCGATGGCGTCTTGAGCGTGTCGAACGGTGGTCCCGTCGTGCCGGCGGACGCGCTTGCGCGCCTGATCCGGCCATTCGCCCGCGGGTCGACACCGGCAGACGGCACCGGCCTCGGACTGGCGATCGCCGACTCGATCGCCACCGGCGCGAGAGCGAGGCTCGAGTTGCTCTCCCCGGCTTCGGGGGCGACCGATGGGTTCGAAGCCAGAGTTTATCTGGATAGTGTCGGCCGGAAAGCGGGGTTTTGAAGATCTTCTCCGGCGAGGAAGACGTTGGGCCCGTTGCGGAAGTGCCGGTACTCAAGGAAGCTGCCGCGTGCCGTCTGCAACCTGCGAAATCGCTGCGAGCAATCCCGCTTTGCCACCATTTGCTTCCATCCACTTCATCACACGGCAGGCTGCTTGCGCATAGAGTTCGTGCGTTTTGCCAGCCAACGAGCCCCACTCATAAGGGGTCGTCGGCAAGTCCTCTGCCGGCTCAGCCGAACATCTCGCGGCACTCGTGACACCGGGCTTCAGATAGCGAACATCGTCCGAAACGATGACCGCAAGACCTTCGTCGAACCAAGCAGCGATCACACCCGCCGCGAATTGAGAGAGCCCGATGCGTGCATGGAGTTCGACATGAGAGAACTCGTGAGCCAGAATTGTCCGATTCAGGCCGTCGGCCGAAAGCCTGATGAATAGGGTGCCGTAGGTTTCGGCTTTGGCTCCTTTTCCGCCAAGTCTGTGGTCACATTCCTTGGTCGCGCACGCCAGAAGCCTCGGCCGACGATCAAACGAGCCATAAAACGCGGCCACCTGCGCTGCTGCCTGGGAGACGGCCCCTTGTAAATCTGCCCTGTCCTCGACCGACATGACAGGATCGACAAATAGGCCGCCGGTTACACGCTGCAGCCCGTAGCATCTCGGGCACGCATAGGCCGCGACAGTCGGCAACAAGAAAGCCACACACCCCGCGCCGAGCGTCATCAGGATGATCGCGACAAGAGCGATCCGCTTGGGCCAGTGCCACCCTGAAGGTTTCAAATCTTCTCTCCTCAAGACTGAAAGGACCGACAACACGCCTATGGGATAACCGATAATCCCGTATCGTAACATCGGCATATCCAGACTTTGCCTCCGGGGTAGCTTCCTATGTGACCGCAATCGCGTGCCGCGTCGGAAAACAGGCGAAACCTCCGGCACCGTCCTCGATCGGCGAGGATGAAATTCGGGCGCAGAACGATCGGCGCCGGTCCTGGCCCGTCCAACAAAAGCCGTTTCCGTCTGCTACCTCCTCGGGCGCATCGTCGATCATGACGAAGGTTGGCCTTGCATAGCTGCACAATTTTAATCACGAATCCGAGAAAGCGCGGGAAAACCGATGCGCATCCCGACCGCCCAATTGATCGCCTGCCTCGCCGCCGCCGGCCTGGCGGCAAGCTGTGCCAGTTCTTCAGGTCCGAAGATTTCCGCCGCCGACAAGAGTTTCCTTGGCGGGATCGGCAGTTACGATCAGAACCACGACGGCATCATGACGTGCGATGAATGGCGCGCGGCGGCGGCGAAACTGTTCACCAGGGCCAACGAATTGGGCAGCGGAGTCCTGACCGAGGATGAATTCCAAAATTTGGCAGCGATCGACAGAACCTTTCTCGTCGCGGGGTTCAAATATTACGATGTCAATGGCGATGGAAAGATCGACAAGAAGGAATTCGTCGAGCGTCCCAATCCGGCGTTCACTTACGCGGACAAGGACAAGGATTGCCGCCTGACCGAGCTTGAGCAGCTTACCGCGCGCAATCTTTCGGCCCCGCCGCAACAGCCGACCCATAGCAGCGTCTCGGCCGGACCGACCGCCGGGCCGTCGAGCGGACCGACAGCGGGCCCCGGCCGTTATTGACGGCTCCGCTCCCGGCGCCAACCACGACATTCCCGCATTATGAGTTGCAGGGGCCGCAATACGCTGTGAATTGTGGTTATCGGGTCCGGTCTCGACGCCCATTGTCGCATGGCGGCTTATTTCGCGCTGGCGCCGCGCCTCTCTCGTGGCATAAGGGCGGCAAATTTCCGCAACATCGCCGGTGGTCATGGTTCGTCTCGAAAACATCAGCAAGCAGAATGGCAATCAACTCCTGTTCATCGAGGCGTCGGCCTCTCTCCTGAAAGGCGAGAAAGTCGGCCTTGTCGGGCCCAATGGGGCCGGCAAGACGACGCTGTTCCGCATGATCACCGGCGAGGATGAGCCGGACGAGGGCCAGGTGGCGGTCAATCGCGGCATCACCATCGGCTATTTCAATCAGGATGTCGGCGAAATGTCGGGGCATAGCGCCGTGACCGAGGTCATGAACGGCGCCGGACCGGTCAGCGACGTTGCGATCGAGTTGAAGGCGCTCGAGGCCGCCATGGCCGACCCGGAGCGCGCGGGCGAGATGGACGCGATCATCGAGCGCTATGGCGAAGTGCAGGGCCGCTTCGAGGAGCTGGACGGCTATGCGCTCGAAGGCCGCGCGCGCGAGGTGCTCGACGGGCTGAGCTTCAGCCAGGAGATGATGGACGCCGATGTCGGCAAGCTTTCGGGCGGCTGGAAGATGCGCGTCGCGCTGGCGCGGATTCTGCTGATGCGACCCGACGCCATGCTGCTCGACGAGCCGAGCAACCACCTCGATCTCGAAAGCCTGATCTGGCTGGAGGCGTTTCTCAAGACCTATGACGGCGCGCTCTTGATGACTTCGCATGATCGCGAGTTCATGAACCGCATCGTCAACAAGATCATCGAGATCGACGGTGGCTCGCTGAGCAGCTATTCCGGCGATTATGAGTTCTATGCGCAGCAGCGCGGGCTGAATGAGAAACAGCAACAGGCACAATTCGAGCGCCAGCAGGCGATGCTGGCCAAAGAGATCAAGTTCATCGAACGGTTCAAGGCGCGCGCCAGCCACGCCTCGCAGGTGCAGAGCCGGGTCAAGAAGCTGGAAAAGATCGATCGCGTCGAGCCGCCGCGGCGGCGCCAGACCGTGCAGTTCGATTTTCCGCCCGCGCCGCGCTCGGGCAACGACGTCGTGGCGCTCAAGAACGTACATAAGCGCTATGGAAGCAAGGTGATCTACGAGGGGCTGGATTTCATGATCCGCCGCAAGGAGCGCTGGTGCGTGATGGGCGTCAACGGTGCCGGCAAGTCGACGCTGCTGAAACTGGTGGCGGGCGCGAGCGAGCCCGATCAGGGCTCGGCGACGATCGGCGGCAGCGTCAAGATGGGCTATTTTGCCCAGCACACGATGGAACTGCTCGACGGCGATGCCACGATTTTCCAGTCGCTCGAATATGAATTCCCGCAGGCGGGGCAAGGCACGCTGCGGACACTCGCGGGCTGCTTCGGATTCTCCGGCGACGACGTCGAAAAGAAATGCCGGGTGCTATCCGGCGGCGAGAAGGCGCGGCTGGCGATGGCGATCATGTTGTTCGATCCGCCGAATTTCCTGGTGCTCGACGAGCCGACCAATCATCTCGACATCGCGACGAAGGAAATGCTGATCAAGGCGCTGGCGCAATACGAGGGGACGATGCTGTTCGTCTCGCATGACCGGCATTTTCTTGGCGCCCTGTCCAATCGCGTGCTCGAGCTGACCCCCGAAGGCGTGCACAGCTATAATGGGGGCTATACGGAATATGTCGAACGCACGGGCCATGAGGCGCCCGGTCTGCACGGCTGATGACCGGCTTCTTGCAGTGACGTCCCCGGCTTCCGCGAACAGCGCGGCGCCCCCCGAGAATGACCGCCCGCCGGCGTTTTGAGCGACGGGAGACCGGCTATGCTGCAAAAATGGCTGCGGTCATCCGGCGGTCAATTGTCCTTCACCATGCCGATTACGATGAGCACCTCGTAGTCCTGCTTTTTGCAGCTCTCGACCGGAGGCATCGCTGCTCCGGGCGTGACGGGAAAGGCAGTTTGCGCCGCCTTCTCCGGTGAACAGGACGTCTCGGCCGCTGCCGGCGTATACCGCGCGGCGCGGCATCCCAAATGCGTCACATCATAGAGCGTGGCGCCCTTGTCGAGCTCCCAGCGCACGGTCCCGCCGGCGTCTTTGGGATGGATCGTCAGCACCGCGGTCACGTCGCGGTCGCCGGTCACAACGTATTTTCCGGCGGGGACCGGGAAGCTTGGCTGTTCCATGATCGACCCGTTTTCTTCAAGCCACCAGTCCGACGCGTCGAACGTCCACTTCGCCGGCGCCAAACCGCCCGCCGCCTTCAATGCTCGGTAACTGCTCAGCCTTACGCCGCGAGGGCCCGGATCCACGGCCCACAGTCCCCACGCTTCGGCTCCGGCTCCGGACTTGGAGCCCGGATCTCCCAAAGCTGCGATATACTGCGTCGCAATAGGGGTGTACCCCGCTTGCGCCATGACAGGCGGCAGTCCGAGGAGCATGAGCCAACCAAAAGCCGCAGCCGCCCGCCGCATTGCCAGGCTTGACGTGCGCATGACCGCAAAAATCATCGGTTCGCCTCCCAAGTGTTCGACGTCCACCTTGCAGCCAAAATACGGCGCGGATGTCGGCCAATCCAGTTTTTTCGGTGGAAAATATCGGGTGACGATCGCGACGCTCCGGATCGACGAGCCCAACCCGCCGTCAAGGTCAGCCGGCATCGGCGTCGGTTTTCGGAAATTCGGCGCCGCGCCGCGCGGCCATTCGCTTGCCGAGATCGAGCAGGTCTTCCGGTTTCAGCCGCGCACGGGCAAGAGGCAGGACGATGGCGTTTTCGATTGTCATGTGCCGCCGTTCATGCGCGGCGAAATGGGCGAGCAGATTACGAAAGGCGGGGCCGCCGGGATACTCGCCACGCGCCTCGAGAATGCCGGCAAGCCCCGTGACGATCGCTGCGGCATCTTTCTCGTCGTCGGCATGGTCCTGGCTGAGCTGGCCAAGTACGTCCTCGATGCGGTCCTCGGGGGCGGCGCGCTGCCTAAGGAGTGGAAACAGACCTTCTTCCTCGTCGACGACGTGAGGGCCGAAATCGGTCTCCAGAAACCGGATCGCCGCGGCGATCATTTGCATGTCCGCCGTCTCGTCCCCGGCGATGTCGTCGATAATTTTGCAGAAGGCGCGATGCCGGAAATGATCGGCGAAAATGTAATCGATCGGCGACCGGAGCAGCACGACGGGCGGTTGTTCGTCCAGCGCCGCAAGGGCCGCGTCCCGTGACTCTGCACACTTGTCCATGGTCCTGCCCTACTGAACGAGAGGCCCCTCCGCGGCGCCGATGTCGATGCCGCGAATGTCGGCGCGCCCGGCCAGGACGCCGATATATTGTGCGACCGCCTTTGACCAGCTCGCCGCTTCGAGCCAACCTGCAATCCGCTCTCTGACGTGGTCGAAGGGCAATTGCGCGCCGGGGATCTTCCGCTCAAGCAAGATCACGTGAAAACCGAACCGGCTTTCGACCGGCTGCGGATGGAGCGTGCCTTCGTCCATTTGCTCCAGCGCCCGCTCGAATTCCGGCACGGTCGAGCCGCGTGTAAGCTGCCCGAGATTGCCGCCGTGCTCGCGGGACGGGCACGACGAATGCTCTGCCGCCATGGCTGGGAAATCGCCGGGCCTGGCTTGCAGATGCGCAATCAGCCCCTGCGCCGCTTCCCGGGCCGCGGCACGTGCTGTCTTGTCGGCGGCCGGGGCCGCGAGGAGGACATGACGGGCTTCGTAAATCGGCTCGGAGCGGAAGTGCGCCGGGTTGTTGCGATAGAAGCGGCGGCATTCGTCCTCGCTTGCCGACGGCATGACCAACTCGTGCTCGATCAACGTCCGGATCGCGAGGTCGTCGTCCGTCTCCGTCCGGCCGTCTTCCGCTGTCGAGGTCCCCGGCTCGTGTGACAGCCGCCGCGCTTCCTGAAGCAGAAGCTGGCGAACGACGAGCGCCCGCGCTGCCGCGATCAGGGCGCTGCCTGGGTTCTCCGCCGGATGGTTCTGTGCTTCGGCGAGGATGTCCGCCTCCGCGATCGATACGCCGTTGACGGAGATTTCGCCGAGGATCGGCCGCGCTTTCGGCGGAACGGTGGTGTCGGGTTCGACATAGCCCTCATAGCCGCTTCCGTGCCCGGCGTGATCCGCCTGGCCTTTTTTCAGCGACGGGTTCTGATAGAGATTCGCCATCGGACCTACTCCGCCGTTGCCCGGTTCATCGCCGGGCGCGGGGTCCGGCGGCGCACCACCTGGTAGCCGGGCCGCCAGAGATAGCGCACCGGCGCGCTCAGCATGTGAACCAGCCGGGTGAAGGGGAAAAGCAGCAGGATCGTCAGCCCAAGGAAGAGATGCGTCTTGAAAATCGGGTGGGCGTCGACGATGTAGCTGGAGGCTTGCGGGTCGAAGGTGAAGATGCCCTGCGCCCAGCTCATGAACTTGACCATCTCATGGCCGTCGAGATGCTGCAGCGAGATCGGGATCGTCGCGAGGCCGAGTCCGAGCTGGCACCAGAGCAGGATGATGATCAGCGTATCGGAGGCGGTGGACGCGGCGCGCACGCGGGCATCGAACAGGCGGCGATGCACGAGCATCGTCGCACCGACAATCGCCATCACGCCGGCGATGCCGCCCGCGACGATGGCGAGAACCTGCTTGGCGCCATGAGAGATGCCGAGCGCGTCGAATACCCAGATCGGCGTCAGCAGGCCGAAGAGATGTCCGAAGAAAATCACCAGCACGCCGACATGAAACAGCACCGAGCCCCACATGAGCTGCTTGCGCCGCAGGAGCTGGCTGGAGCCGGAACGCCAGCTATAGGGCTCGCGGTCGTAGCGGATGACGGTGCCGACGATCAGGACCATCAGCGCGATATAGGGATAATATCCAAAGACGAGCGTGTTCAGATAATCGTGCATCGCTCAAGCCTCCTGAGCCGAGGGGTTCTGCGGCGGATCGACGGGCCTGCGCTGCCCCGCGCGGATCTGGGTGCGGATGCGGTCGACGCCGCACGGGTTGTTTCCGGCGCCGCCGCCGAAGGTGACGGCCTCCTCCTCCCAGATGCGGTCGAGCGCGTCCAGGTCGTCGGGGTTGTCGTCAGGCTCCTTCAGGATCTCGGCGACGATCGCCGGGTCGGCCTTTCCCCGCGCGATGGCCTCCAGCACCCGGAAGGCGTTGATGTAGATCGACGTGCGTTTGCGCAGCCGTTCGCGCAGGGCCGAGAAGATGTGCACCGTCTGGCCGAGCAGCTCGCGTGCCTCATCTTCGGGCTGCATCGACAGGAACTCCAGGAACATCGGCAGATAGTCCGGCAACTCCTTCGCGCCGATCTCAAAGCCGCCATTTTCATACATCGCCATCAGGTCGACCATCGCCTGGCCGCGATCGCGGCTCTCCCCATGGACGTGCTCGAACAGGTGCAGCGAAAGGGAGCGCGTGCGGTCGAACAGGAAGACATAGCGTTCCTGAGCGTCATAGAGGTCGAGGCCGCCGATGTCGTCCACGAGATTTGCGATCAGCCTCTTCTCGCGGTCGCCGGTCAGCGTATCGTCGGCCAGGGCCGCCTTCAGCTCCGGCGCCGCGTCGAGCAGCTCCTGCGTCGGATAGGAGAGCAGCAGCGAGATGATTTTCAGTGAAATGGTCATGGGTCCGCTTACTCCTCAAAAGACGTCCGTAGGCGTCTGAATACGCTTCGTCCGCTTGGCGCCGAACAGATCCGCGTCCGACGTGCCGCCGGAGCAGCCATTGCCGAAGGAGAAGCCGCAGGAGCCGCGCACGTCATAGGCATCCTCGCCGATCTCGCGATGCGAGGTCGGAATGACGAAGCGGTCCTCGTAATTGGCGATCGCCATGATCTGGTACATCTCCTCGATCATCGCGCCGGTCATGCCGACATGCTCGGCCACGCCCTCGTCGATGACACCGTCGACGCTCTTGCCCCGCATATAGGCGCGCATGGCGAGCATCCGCTCAAGTGCATCGACGATCGGTTCTTCCTTGCCGGCGGTCAGCAGATTGGCGAGATAGCGCACGGGAATGCGCAAGGACCGGACGTCGGGCAGGCCGTTGTCCCAATCGAGCTTGCCGGCCTCGGCGGCGGACTGCACCGGCGACAGCGGCGGCACATACCAGACCATCGGCAGCGTGCGGTATTCCGGATGCAGCGGGAAGGCGATCTTCCACTCCATCGCCATCTTGTAGACCGGCGAGCGCTTGGCCGCCTCGAGCCACGCCTCGGGAACGCCGTCCTTGCGCGCCTGTGCGATCACGGCCGGATCGTTCGGGTCGAGGAAGACCTTGAGCTGCTCCTCGTAGAGGTCCTGCTCGTCGGCCGTCGAGGCCGCTTCGGCGATGCGGTCGGCGTCGTAGAGAATCACGCCGAGATAGCGGATGCGCCCGACGCAGGTTTCCGAGCATACGGTCGGCTGGCCGGCCTCGATGCGCGGATAGCAGAACACGCATTTTTCCGATTTGCCCGACGACCAGTTGTAATAGATCTTCTTGTAGGGGCAGCCGGAGACGCACATGCGCCAGCCGCGGCACTTCTCCTGGTCGATCAGGACGATGCCGTCATCCTCGCGCTTGTAGATCGCGCCGGATGGACAGGCCGCGACGCAGGTCGGGTTGAGGCAGTGCTCGCACAGCCGCGGCAGATACATCATGAAGGTGTTCTCGAACTGGCCGTAGATCTCCTTCTCGACCCCCTCGAAATTGGTGTCCTTCGAGCGCTTGGAGAATTCGCCGCCGAGGATCTCCTCCCAGTTCGGCCCCCATTCGATCTTCTGCATCCGCTCGCCGGTGATCATCGAACGCGGGCGTGCGGTCGGCGATGCCTGGCTCTCCTTCGCGGTCTGCAGGTGACCGTAATCGAAGTCGAACGGCTCGTAATAGTCGTCGATCTCGGGCAGGTCCGGATTGGCGAAGATCTTGGCGAGGATGCGCCATTTCGCGCCCATCTTCGGCTCGATCCTGCCGTTCGGCTTGCGCACCCAGCCGCCGTTCCACTTCTTCTGGTTCTCCCATTCCTTGGGATAGCCGATGCCGGGCTTGGTCTCGACATTGTTGAACCAGGCGTATTCGACGCCCTCGCGGTTGGTCCAGACGTTCTTGCAGGTGACGGAGCAGGTGTGGCACCCGATGCATTTGTCGAGATTGAGCACCATGCCGATCTGTGCGCGGATCTTCATTCTGCCGCCTCCTTCACTTGAGCGGTCGTTTCGCGATACGGGCCTTCCATCCAGTCCACCTTCTCCAGCTTGTGGACGACGACGAACTCGTCGCGGTTGGACCCGACCGTGCCGTAATAGTTGAAGCCGTAGGATTGCTGGGCGTAACCGCCGATCATGTGGGTCGGTTTGATGATCGCCCGCGTGACCGAGTTGTGAATGCCGCCGCGCTGCTGGGTGAGCTGCGAGCCCGGCGTGTTCACGATCTTCTCCTGGGCGTGATACATGAAGATCGTGCCGTCCTTCATGCGCTGGGAGACCACCGCCCGGGCAACGATCGCGCCGTTGGCGTTGTAGACCTCCACCCAGTCATTGTCGACGAGCCCGGCTTTCGCCGCGTCGGTCTCCGAGAGCCAGACGACCGGACCGCCGCGATTGAGCGTCAGCATCATCTGGTTGTCGGAATAGGTCGAATGGATGCCCCATTTCTGATGCGGGGTGATGAAGTTCAGCACGACATGCGGGCGCCCGTCTGCCCTGGCCTCGATCGCCGGGTTAACGCTCTTGGTGTCGATCGGCGGCCGGTAGACGCAAAAAGCCTCGCCGAAGGCCCGCATCCACAGATGGTCCTGATAGAGCTGCTGGCGGCCGGTGAGCGTGCGCCAGGGGATCAGTTCGTGGACGTTGGTGTAGCCGGCATTGTAGCAGACCTTCTCCGACTCGATGCCCGACCAGGTCGGGGAGGAAATGATCTTGCGCGGCTGTGCGACGACGTCGCGGAAGCGGATCTTTTCGTCCTCCTTGGGGATGGCAAGATGGGTGTGATCGCGGCCGGTCGCCTTGGAGAGCGCCGCCCAGGCTTTGACGGCGACCTCGCCGTTGGTCTCCGGCGCCAGCGACAGGATCACCTCGGTCGCGTCGATGTCGGTCTCGATCCGTGGACGGCCCTGCGTTGTCCCCTCCTCAGCAACGACACCGTTCAGCCGGCCGAGCAGCTCGACCTCATGCTCGGTGTTCCAGGAGATGCCCTTGCCGCCATTGCCAAGCTTGTCCATCAGCGGGCCGAGCGCGGTGAAGCGCTTGTAAAGGTTCGGATAATCGCGCTCGACCACGGCGACCGCCGGCATGGTCTTGCCGGGAATCGCCTCGACCTCGCCTGTCTTCCAGTCCTTGACGCCCAGCGGCTGGGCCATCTCGCCGGGCGTGTCGTGCAGGATCGGCACGAGAACGACGTCCTTCTCGACGCCGAGCACTTCAGGCGCGACCTCGGAGAATTTCCGGGCAATGCCCTTGAAGATGTCCCAATCGGTGCGCGCTTCCCAGGCCGGGTCCGCGGCCGCGGTCAGCGGATGGATGAAGGGATGCATGTCCGAGGTGTTGAGATCGTTCTTCTCGTACCAGGTGGCGGTCGGGAGAACGATGTCGGAATAGACGCAGGTCGTGGACATGCGGAAGTCGAGCGTGACCAGGAGGTCGAGCTTGCCTTCCGGCGCCTTGTCGTGCCAGACGGCTTCCTTGGCACGCTCGCGCCCCTCCTCGCCGAGATCCTTGCCGAGCAGGCCGTGGGACGTGCCGAGGAAATGCTTCAGGAAATATTCGTGCCCCTTGCCGGACGAGCCGAGCAGGTTGGAACGCCAGACGAACAGATTGCGCGGCCAGTTGGCGGGGTTGTCGGGATCTTCGCAGGACATGCGCAGCGTACCGGCCTTCAGATGGGTGGCGACGTAGTCCTTCGCCTCCTGCCCGGCATCCGCCGCCGCTTTCGCGACCTCCAGCGGATTGGTCTGAAGCTGCGGCGCCGACGGCAACCAGCCCATGCGCTCGGCGCGGATATTGTAGTCGATCAGCGTGCCGTCCCACGGACCGTCCGGCGCGGTCGGCGACAGGATCTCATCGACCTTCAGCGTCTCGTAGCGCCACTGATCCGTATGCGCATAGAAGAAGGAGGTCGAATTCATCTGCCGCGGCGGACGTGCCCAGTCGAGCGCGAAGGCGAGCGGCAGCCAGCCGGTCTGCGGGCGCAGCTTCTCCTGGCCGACATAATGGCTCCAGCCGCCGCCCGACTGGCCGACGCAGCCGCACATCACCAGGAGATTGATGATCCCCCGGTAGTTCATGTCCATGTGGTACCAGTGATTGAGGCCGGCGCCGAGAATGACCATGGAGCGCCCGCCGGTCTTCTCCGCATTGCGGGCAAATTCACGGGCGACCTCGATGATCTGGGCGCGCGGAACGCCGGTGATCTTCTCCGCCCAGGCGGGTGTATAGGGCAGATCGTCGTCGTAGGATTTCGCCGAATTGGCGTCGCCCAAGCCCCGGTCGAGGCCGTAATTGGCAACGAGCAGGTCGAACACGGTGGCGACCAGCGCCTCGCCGTCCGCCAGCTGAACTGTCTTCGCGGGCACGGCGCGGTGCAGGACACTTTCGTGGTCGGTGCCCTCGAAATAATCGTGCTCGCGATTGCCGAAATAGGGGAAGGCGACCTCGGCGATCTCGTCATGCCGGCCGTCGGGAAGGAAGCTCATTTCGAGCTTCACATCCTCGCCCCGGCCGTCCTTGGTTTCCAGGTTCCATTTGCCCTGCTCGCCCCAGCGAAAGCCGACCGAGCCGTTCGGGGCCACCGGCTTTTCGGTCGCGCTGTCGAAGGCGACGGTCTTCCATTCCGGATTGTTGGTCTCGCCAAGCGCGCTTTCGAAGTCCGATGCGCGGACCAGCCGGTCCGGCACATAGGCGCCGTCCTTTTTGACCAGCCGGACCAGCATCGGCATGTCGGTGTAGCGGCGGCAATAATCCTCGAAATACGCCGCCTGCCGGTCGAGGTGGAATTCGCGCAGGACCACATGGCCCATCGCCATGGCAAGCGCGGCGTCGGTGCCTTGTTTCGGGTGCAGCCAGAGATCGGCGAATTTTGCCGCTTCCGAATAGTCCGGAGACACGACCACCGACTTGGTTCCCTTGTAGCGGACCTCGGTGTAGAAATGCGCGTCCGGCGTGCGCGTCTGCGGGACGTTCGAGCCCCACAGCATCAGGAAGCCGGAATTGTACCAGTCTGCCGATTCCGGCACGTCGGTCTGCTCGCCCCAGGTCATCGGCGAGGCAGGCGGCAGGTCGCAATACCAGTCATAGAACGACATGCAGGCGCCGCCCAGGAGCGACAGGTAGCGCGAGCCCGCCGCATAGGACACCATCGACATGGCCGGGATCGGCGAGAATCCTATGACGCGGTCGGGCCCGTATTTGCGCGCGGTGTAGGCGTTGGCGGCGGCGATGATCTCGTTGACCTCGTCCCATGTCGCGCGGACGAAACCGCCGAGCCCGCGCATCTTGGTGTAGTCGCCGCGCTTGGCCGGGTCCGCCTGGATCGCTTCCCAGGCGGCGACCGGTGATCTCATCACTCGCTCTTTGCGCCACAGCTTCAACAGCCGCGACCGGATCAGCGGATATTTCACCCGGTTCGCCGAATACATGTACCAGCTATACGAGGCGCCGCGAGAGCAGCCGCGCGGCTCGTGGTTCGGCAGATCGGGCCGCGTCCTGGGATAGTCCGTCTGCTGCGTTTCCCAGGTAACGATCCCGCCCTTGACGTAGATCTTCCAGGAGCAGGAGCCGGTGCAGTTCGCGCCATGCGTCGACCGCACGATCTTGTCGTGCTGCCAGCGCTTGCGATAGGCGTCCTCCCAATCCCGGCTTTCGTTGGTCGTAACACCATGCCCGTCCGAGAAGGTGCCGACGTTCTTTTTTGCCAGAAAGTTCAGACGGTCGAGAAGATGTGACATCGTCAATGTCCTTTCAGTTCAGCCGGTTGTCTGCCTGCGGGGTGTCCGGGAAAAGCAGCATCCGCTTTTCCCGGCCGCGCTTCAGCAGCGCACCGGCGCGTTCTTGCGGGTGTAGAACAGCCACGTGACGACGACGCACAGCGCGTAAAACGTACCGAAGATCCATAGGGCTGCTTCCGGACCTCCGGTGAGGCTGATCGACGAGCCGTAGGCCTTGGGGATGAAGAACGCTCCGTAGGCGGCAATTGCCGATGTGAAGGCTATGATCGCCGCGCTCTCGCGCTCGGCCTGCTTGAGCATGCCCGCCTCGTCGAGGTGTGGCATCAGGCGCGGAATTTCGTGCCGGAGGATCGAAGGGATCATCTGGAAGGTGGAGGCATTGCCGACGCCGGTCAGCAGGAACAGCGCCATGAAGCAGGCAAAGAAGCCCCAGAACGCGCCAGGCTGGTCCTTGATGCCGAGGAAGAACAGCACGCCGCCGACTGCCGCGATCATCAGCACGAAGACCCAGAACGTCACGCGCCCGCCGCCGAACTTGTCGGAGATCCATCCCGTCGCGGCGCGGCTCAGCGCGCCGACCAGCGGGCCGAGAAAGGCATAGGCCAGGACGTCGACGGTGGGGAACTGCGTCTTCATCAGCAGCGGGAAGCCTGCGGAATAGCCGATGAAGCTGCCGAAGGTGCCGGTGTAGAGCAGGCACATGATCCAGTTGTGCCGGCGCTTGAAAATGATCGACTGTTCGGCGAACGACGCCTTGGCCGAGGCGATGTCGTCCATGCCGAGCCAAGCCGCGAGTGCCGAGACGATCAGGAACGGCACCCAGACAAATCCCGCGCTCTGCAGCCAGAGCGTCGCTCCGTTTTTGGCGAGCTGGCCATCACCGACCACGAAGGCGAAGGTGCCCGTCGAGATCACCAGCGGCACGAGGAACTGCATGACGCTGACGCCGGCATTGCCGAGGCCTGCATTTAGCGCGAGCGCGTTGCCCTTTTCCTTCTTCGGAAAGAAGAACGAGATGTTCGCCATGGATGAAGCAAAGTTGCCGCCGCCGAAACCGCAGAGCAAGGCAAGGATCAGGAAGACGCTATAAGGCGTGGCCGGGTTCTGCACGGCAATGCCGATGCCGATGGCCGGGATCAGCAGCAAAGCGGTCGACAGCGTCGTCCACAGCCGTCCACCGAAAATCGGCACCATGAAGGAATAGAAGATGCGCAGCGTGGCGCCGGACAGGCCCGGCAGTGCCGCCAGCCAGAAGAGCTGGTCGGTCGTATAAGCGAAGCCGATCGCCGGCAGTTTGGCCACGACGACGCTCCAAACCATCCACACAGAGAAGGCCAGCAGCAGCGCCGGGATCGAGATCCAGAGATTGCGTCTCGCGATCCGGCGTCCGGTCTGTTCCCAGAAGACCGGATCATCGGGCCGCCAGTCGGTCAGCATGTGACGCCTGGTGTTTTGAGGAATTGCGGTGGTCGCCATAGGAGCCTCCCTTTGGGCGATGTTTCGGACGCGGGCCGACGCTTGCGGCCCGCGAAGATTTCGTTATTCGGCCGGGTGGCCCTGTGCCTGAGGCATGGGAGGCGCGGACGAACCGGCCTGCGCGGTCGGCACGGGCCGATCCGGGACGTCGGAGAGATATTTCTCGTCATCGAGGGCCGGGTGACGCCGCTTCTCCATCCGCCGGATGGCGACATGCATCCACACCGTGGAGACCGCCACGACCGCAAAGAGCAGCATGTATGGCGCGGTCCACACGCCGGTCGCATCGAGCAGGATGCCGAAGCCGATCGGCAGGAAGAAGCCGCCGAGGCCGCCGATCATGCCGACGAGACCGCCGACCGCTCCGACATGGTGCGGATAGTAGACCGGGATGTGCTTGTAGACCGCGGCCTTGCCCAGGCTCATGACGAAGCCGAGCACCACGGTCAGCAGCACGAAGACCGTAACGCCGATGCCGAAATTGAACGTGATCGGTCCGGTCATGCCCTGCACCGTGTAGCTGGTCTGCGGGTAGCTCATCACGAACAGGCAGGCCAGCGAGACGATGAAGGTGGAGTACATCACGAACCGGGCGCCCCATTTGTCCGACATCCAGCCGCCGAGCGCGCGGAAGACGGAGCCGGGGAGCGAATAGAGGCCGGCGAACACGCCTGCGGTGGTCAGCGGCAGGCCGTATGCGCCGACATAGTAGCGGGGCAGGAACGAGGCGAGCGCGACGAAGCCGCCGAAGACGAAGAAATAATAGGTGGCGAAACGCCAGACCTGCAGGTTCTTCAGCGGCGCGAGCTGCTCGGCGGCCGATACCGCCGCGGCGCCGGTGCGCCGGCGTGCCGCCTGTGCCGGATCGTCCTTGCTGAGCAGGTAGAACAGCACCGCCGTTGCCGCCAGGACGACCGCGTAGACGCGCGCCGTACCCTGCCAGCCGAGCGCGACGACAAGAAACGGCGCTGCGAAATTGGTGACCGCCGCGCCGACATTGCCCGCGCCGAAAATGCCGAGCGCCGTTCCCTGGCGTTCCTTCTCGAACCATTGCGACACATAGGCGATGCCGATGATGAAGGAGCCCCCCGCCAGTCCCAGGCCGAGCGCTGCAAGCAGGAAAACCTCATAGGTGCGGACCGAGGTCAGCAGCCAGACGCAAACCGCCGTGAGCAGCATCTGCAGCGGAAACATCAGCCGGCCGCCGAATTGCTCGGTCCAGACGCCGAGGAAGATGCGGCTGACCGAGCCGGTGAGCACCGGCGTGGCGACGAGCAGGCCGAACTGGGTATCGGTCAGGCCAAGCTCGATTTTGATCTTGACACCGATAATCGAAAAAATGGTCCAGACCGCAAAGCAGACCGTGAATGCGAACGTGCTGAGTTCCAAGCGCCCGGTATTGATCGGACTTGGAGACCCCCTCAAGCGAATGCATTTGGTCGATCCTTCTTCTCGCGCGGCGGGAGGCCGCACTTCCTTCAGACCGGGAAAAGATCTTGCCGAGGCGCGATGAAGGGCTTGATTTAGATCAACAAATGATGCAGGAGGCATAGAAACAAGCACCCTGCGGCCGGGCGGCAAACACGTTGCAAATCGGGATCAAGCTAACGATTGCGTCAGCCATCCCACGTTGATAAATTCATCAATTCAGGTCTTGATTTTAATCAAGAGACAAGTCAATGCGCTCATCCGACGTACCCGCAGGTCCGTGAACTCGAGCTCTTCGAAAGCATGAGCGAAGCAAACTTCGAAGCGCTTGTGCAGGCGGCCTATCTGCAGACGTTTCCGGCGCAGCTCGATTTGATTTCCGAGGGCGATCCGGCCGATTTTCTGTACATCCTCATCGAAGGAACCGTGGAGCTTTGTTCCCGCTCCAACGGTCGCGAAACGACCATGGGGATCGTTTCTCCCGTCGGCACCTTCATTCTTGCCGCGGTCCTCAAGGATGCCGTTTACCTGATGTCCGCGCGGACCTGCGAACGATCGCGGATCCTGCTCATTCCATCGGAAAATATCAGGGACGCGTTCCAGAGAGATGAAGCCTTCGCGCGCGCCATCGTCGTCGAGCTGGCGAGTTGCTATCGAAGCGTCGTCAAGGAGCATAAGGATCTAAAGCTTCGCAGCGCGGTCGAGCGGCTGGCGAACCGCCTCCTGCGCTATCATTTGGATCAGGGCAGCAGCGGCTCGCTGGAATTGCCGCATGACAAACGCATGCTTGCCTCGCTCCTTGGAATGACGCCTGAAAATCTTTCCCGCGCCTTTAACACGCTAAAGCCTTATGGCGTTCAGGTTGACGGCGGCAAGATTTCCCTGAACGATATCGGATCGCTCAAAACGCTGGCCAAGCCAAATCCTCTCATAGACGACCGTCGGACATAGCGGGCTGGAGGGGGCTGCCCCGTGTGGGAACTGCCCCTGGCCGGACAGCGATCGGGCCGGACGACAGCCGCGCGCTCCAAATACAATCAGAGTACTGACGACGCTTTCATGAAGCGCGTGGCCGTCGGACTATCGAGATGTGCGTCGGAGGCTCAGTTCAGCAACCGTCCGCCGGGCCATGCGCTTGGGGTCGCCTGTGCCAAGGAGAGGGTCCCTAACTCCAGATGCATCTCCGTATCCCAGGAAACGGGCCGGATTCTTCCCAACCCGCCCACATCGATTGCGAGCCACCCGTCGAGCAGGGCTTCGACTTTGGCCCGCGACTTCTTCAATGCCCGCACTACGTCCCGCCGCAATCTGACGGCCAAACGCCGATCGCCAATTCCTGCCGGAAAGCTCAGGCGATGCGGGCGATCGGCGTCGATCGGCACGGCAGGGCCGTCGTCCAACAGAATACGCCGTGTTTTTTCCATGAGAACATGCGCCTCTCGGGCTTGGTGGATCAGCGTACGTCAATCTACGATGGCTGGCCACAGAACGGATTTTCCACGGTCGAACGCACCGAGATGGCCGATGCTCTTCAGACCGAAATCCTCCGCACGCAGCACGCTCAAATTCTTCGCGGATTGCGGCATCAGGTCCATCATCCGCCGAACGGCAGAGGCAGGCACCATCACGTCATCCGCAACGGCGATCAGCCGCGTGGGCGCTGTGTGAGCGGCGGGATCCAGCCGAGGTAAATGCGTCCCCGCATCGTTGAGATGGAACCCGCGTTTCGTGCACCAGCGCCGCCATTGCCAGAACACGCCGGCCGGCAGGTCGGACCCGAAGCCGATCCGTCTGCCGGGCATGTATCCTGCCGCCATCGTGGCCAAGGGGCCGCTGACATTCCAGAACTGGCGCGCCAGCGCCTGATAGGGCCACGGGTGATCGCTCACATGGAGGATCCCGGCCGCCAGCACGATCGCCCGCTCTATCTTGCGGGGCCGGTGAAATGGCAGCATGGCGCCGCCCAGCGAATGGCCGATCACCCAAAGCGGAATGCCCGGCAGACGCGCCTCCGCCGCGTCGAGCGCTGCTTCCTGATCGCACATTCCCCAATCCGAGAGCGTTGCCCGGGATCTCCTCATCGATCCCGTCGCCGAGGCGCCGAAGTCGCGGTAATCGTAGGTCAGGCATGCCATGCCCCGCTCCGCCGCAAGCCAGGCGGCGAAATGTCGATAGCTTCGCTGGGGAACGCCGACTGCGCCGTGAAGCACCACTGTCGCTTTGGGTGCGTGGATCGGCAGGTAGAGCCGTCCGACAAGCACCGCGTCGTTCGAGACGATCTTCACGAGGCTCGCCTCGCTCTCGCCTGGCTCCAGGTTTGTGCAATAAATCGTCATTGTAACTCCTCAGAGAAGACAGCGCGTCCGATCGTCCTGTCCATCCGGCGACAACGAGCAAGAAGCGCACTGCCGCTGCGCGATAAGGTATCGGCGCCAACGTCCGATCGTGCAGGATAGCTACCAATCGCAAATCGGCGCCGGTGAAGGATGAGCGCAGAGGCTAGAGATTTTTTTGCGCAGTCACCTCCTCCTTAGGGAGGAAGCGGAAAAATAATTCGGACGGTAGGTTTATGCCGGAACCAGCGGAGGCGAACGACCTGAAGGCGCTCGCTTCAGCTACGCTTGTTCCGTCTTGCCGATCATCATGGCTTTGCCCAGTATTCAAAGCTGACCAGACAGACGGAGCTGGTTTCGATCAGATGCAACAGCCGGGGTCATCGGGCCGCGGCCTTGAGAAGGGCTTCCGCGGTATGCTGCTTCAAGTCGATAAACTGGGCCGGCTCACCGGGGCACACGTCCGCCCGAGGATCCGCGGTTGCGCTCTTCTGCGGTGCCATGCGGCAGGACATGTTCGGCACGCTTTGTTGTTCCGCATCCTCGGCTCCATTTTTATCATGCTCGTGTCGGCGCACCTTGCGTTGCAGCCCGCGTGCGCACAAAGCGAAGACGATCTTCAGAGCCTTAGCGCCGAGGCCGTGCGTCTCTACAGCGCAGGAAACTACACGGAAGGCACCAAGATCGCCGCGCAGGCGCTTGCGCTCGCGGAGCGGACATTGGGGCGGGAGCATCCGACGACGCTCATATGCGTCAATAATCTTGCGACGATGTATCTCGCAGCGGGACGGCTCAGCGACGCCGAGCCGCTTCTTGCGCGAGCGCTGAATACGAGCGAGCGGGTTGCGGGCGCGGAGCATCCGGACACGCTCTTGATGGTGAACAATCTGGCCGAGTTGTATCGGGCCCAGGGCCGCAATGATGAGGCCGAGCCGCTCTATCTCCGGGCCCTGGAGGCTAAAGAGCGGCTGTTAGGCCGGGAGCATCCCGACACGCTGACAAGCATCAACAATTTGGGCCAGTTCTATCACGATCAGGGACGGTATGGCGCGTCCGAGCCGCTTCTCAGGCAAGCGCTGGAGGCGCGGGAGCGGATACTGGGCCGCGAGCATCCGGACACCCTGACGAGCGCCAACAATCTGGCATTATCGTATCAAAGCCAAGGCCGCTATAAGGAGGCTGAGCCAATCTACCGGCGCGTGCTGGAGGCGCGCGAGCGGGTGCTGGGCCGCGAACATCCCGACACGTTGACCAGCGTCAACAATTTGGCCGGGGTGTATGCCGATCAGGCGCGCTATGACGAGGCCGAGCCGCTCTATCTGCGGGCACTGGAGACAAAGGAGCGCGTGCTGGGCCGCGACCATCCGGACACGCTAACCGGTCTCGGCAATCTGGCATCGCTCTATCTGGCGCAGGGGCGCTTCAATGAGGCCGAGCCGCTCTATCTGCGCGCCCTGGAAGCGAAGGAGCGCGTGCTGGGCCGTGAACATCCGGACACGCTTCTCAGTCTAAACAACCTGGCATTCCTTTTTAAGCGCCAGGGCCGGTATGGCGAGGCGGAGCCGCTGCTCAAACGCGCTTTGGAGACCTCCGAACGCGTGCAGGGCCGGGAGCACCCTCGGACCTTGACGTTCGTGAATACTCTGGCCTTCCTCTATTACGACCAGGGCCGCACCGAGGAGGCCGAGCCGTTGCTCAAGCGCGCGCTCGAGACATCGGAGCGCGTCCTCGGCGGCGAGCATCCCGACACGCTGCGGAGCATCAACAATCTCGCTTTCCTCTATCAGAACCAGGACCGGCAGGATGAGGCCGAGCCGCTGCTCAAACGGGTCCTGGAGGTCTCGCGAGCGGGTGCTTGGCGCCGAGCATCCCAACACATTGAGCAGCATGAGCAATTTGGCCTTCCTGTACAGGGCTCTCGGGCATGACGATAAGGCTGAGCCGCTTCTCGATCATGTCCTGGAAGCGCGGGAACGGGTGCTGGGCCGCGAGCATCCGGATACGTTGGAGAGTGTCAACAATCTGGCGGCGCTGTATTTCGAACGGGGCGATTGGCAAAAAGCTGCGGATTATTGGCGGCGGACCACCATGGCCATCGCCGATCGCACGCGGCGTGGCGCGCAAGCTTTGGGCCAGCCAAGAGGCGGGAAGAGAAAATCCGAGATCGACCTATTAAGTTGGCAGTTTAAGGCGCTCGTCAAGGCTGTGCACCGCATCGCGCCTGACGGCCGCGCTCCGGATGATGCCGCCGCGAAGGAGATGTTTCAAACCGCGCAATGGGCGCTCGGTTCGGACGCCGCGCAGTCGCTCGCGCAGATGGCGGCACGTGGCGCCAACGGCGATCCGGCGCTCGCCGCCCGGGTGCGGGAGCGGCAGGACAGGCTGAACGAGTGGGAACGGCTCGACGCCTGGCGCAATGCCGCGCTTGGCCAGCAGACGGGCAAGCGCCAGGCCAAGGCGGAAGCGGAGAATGCGGCGCGGCTCGCAGAAATCGACAGACAGATCGCGACGATCGATGAGACGCTGAAAGCGGAGTTTCCGGACTATTTTGCCCTCGCCCGCGCAGAGCCGCTCTCGATCGCAGAAACCCAGGCCCTGCTCGGCGCAGACGAGGCTCTGGTCCTGTTTCTCGACATGCCGGCGTCGAAGCCGGCCGCGGAAGAAACCTTCATTTGGGTTGTGACCAAGACGCAGATGCGCTGGGTTCGCTCGGACGCGGGGGCGTCGGCGCTTACCCGCGAGGTCCAGGCTCTGCGCTGCGGGCTGGACGGGGAGGAATGGGCGACGCCGGCAAATGCCGCGCGGTGCGCTGATCTGCTGGATCTCAATGCGCAGGCTTCCTCGTTGCAAGCGCAGCATTTCGATGTTGGCAGGGCGCATGCGCTGTACAAGGCGCTGTTCGGCCAGGTCGAGGATCTGATCAAGGACAAGCACCTGCTCCTCGTACCGTCGGGGCCTCTCACCCGATTGCCTTTTCAGGTTCTGATCGTGGCACCGCCTTCAGGCGACTACAAATCCGCCTCCTGGCTGATACGCGACCATGCGATGACCGTCCTGCCCGCCGTGTCGTCCTTGAAAGCGCTGCGCCGCACCAGCCGCGCGAGCACCGCGACCAAGCCTCTCATCGGCTTCGGCAACCCGCTGCTCGACGGCCCCGACGATCGCTATGTCCCGCTCGCCGAGCTGGCTCGCAAGAAGCAGAGCTGTTCCCAGAGCGGCTTGCCGCGCGATGCGGCGCCATCCGACCTGCGCAACGGCGCCCCCCCGATCGAAATGCGCGGCGGCGTTGCGAATGCGTCGATCCTACGCAAATTGCCGCCGCTCCCGGAGACCGCGGACGAACTTTGCGCCGTCGCCGGCGATATCGGTGCGGATGCGAACGACATCCACCTTGGAGCCGTGGCGACCGAGCAGCAACTAAAGGCACTGAGCGAGAGCGGGGAGCTGGCCAAATACCGAGTTGTGCATTTCGCCACACACGGCGCGATGGCAGGGGAGTTGCGCAAAGGCGTCGAGCCTGGCCTGATCCTGACGCCGCCCGGCACTGCCAGCAAGCAGGATGACGGTTACCTCTCCGGATCGGAGATTGCCGCTCTCAAGCTCGACGCCGATTGGGTGATCCTGTCGGCCTGCAACACCGCCGCGGGCGGCACCGCGGGCGCTGAAGCCCTGTCCGGCCTTGCCCGCGCATTCATCTACGCTCAAGCGCGCGCCATGCTCGTCTCGCATTGGGCGGTCGACTCCAACGCCACGGTGAAGCTTATCACGGCGGCCATGCGCGAGATCGCCCGGGACCACGCTCTCAGCCGCGCCGAAGCCTTGCGCCGCGCCATGCTTACGTTAATCGATGGAGGCGATCCACGGGAGAGCCACCCTGCCTACTGGGCGCCGTTCATCGTGGTCGGCGAAGGTAGCCGCTGATGTCGCATGCTGGAGGCGTTTGCAGGCCGTCGCCGGGCTTCGGACATTGGATCCGGCGGACAATTTCGGGGGCCTCGCGCGCCACATAATCGCCGCCATTTGCCACCCTATCCTTGCCATTCTGTTACGCTTTGGGGGGCGGAATGATCATCTGGAATGGCAAGGGCTATCTCGTTTTCGTCATCACGTTGGTTCTGCTCGTCGCTTCGGAATATCTGTCTGAATCGGCCTTTGCGGATCAGACCTATTATCAGACTCACACTTGGCCACGCGCCGGCGCGCTTCTGATCGCGGCGGTGATCGTCTGGTTCCTGGGACTCTATCTGTACAGGAAGGGCGGGCGCGTCGTGATCGACAAGGCGACCGGCCGCGAGATGACGGTGGGCGGCAGCGACGCGCTGTTTTTCATCCCCATGCGCTTCTGGGCGCCGATCCTGGTGGTGGGCGCGCTCGCCGCGCTGCTGATCCGCGGCTCCTGAGCCGGCCGCCGCCGCAGCATCCCTGCGCTACGCCGCGGCAGGCGGTCCGAACCAGGTGGTTAGCGCGCCGGGAAGGCCCAGGGAGTGGCGGTCTCCGACCCAGGCGACATGTCCATCGGGCCGGATCAACACGGCAATAGGAGCGGTGACCGCGCCAAGCGCCGGAAGCTCCCACACGCCGTCGTATCTGGCGTCGATCGACCGAACGCGATCCGCCCACGGAGTGATGTCGAAGCCGCCGGGCTCGCCGAGGTTGAGCAGAACCGGCCGGGCATCGTGGAGCAGGGTGAATACCCGCAGCGGGCCGTTGTCGGTGACGAGGTCGAGATCCGGCATGCGGCGTCCGAGCAGCGGATGTCCCTCGCCGAGATCGTAGTGAATGTCCAGACCGGACAGCATCGCGGCAAATCGCTTGCGAGGCTCCTCCATGCCGAGGAGCTCCGCCATCGTGTCGCGCAGCGCCTGTGTGCGTTCGTCCGCTCGGCGAAGCGCGATCGCCGCCATCGTATTGCGCAACACGCGGGCGGCGACCGGGTGGCGCTCCGTATGGTAGGTATCCAGGAGGCTTTCCGGCGACGTGCCCTTGACGACCTGGGCCAGCTTCCATCCCAGATTCACCGCATCCTGCACGCCGGTCTGGAGGCCCTGTCCACCGTCCGGGGGATGCACGTGCGCGGCGTCGCCGGCCACCAGGACCCGCCCCTTGCGGTAGGTCGCGGCCTGCCGGGTCATATCGGTGAACCGGGAGATCCAGGTGGGACTGTGGATCCCATAATCGGTCCCATATGCGGCGATGAGCGCCTCGCTGAGATCGCGCAGGGTGGGTTCGGTGGTGTGTCCGACGTGCTGTTCGGTCACCACGGACTGCGGACCCGCCCTCCATCCTCCAGCCTGCCGAGGGAATGGATGCCGAGGGCGTCGCGGCGGATGCCCCACTCCGGCGGCTCCTCGGTCATCTCGGCCTCGGCTATCAGGTTGCTGGTTGTCGGATCCCATCCCTGGAACGCGATGCCGGCAGCTTTGCGGATCAGACTGCGTCCTCCATCGCAGCCGACGAGATATTTCGCGCGCAGCGACCGACCGTCGCTGAGCCGGGCGTCGACGCCGGCGTCGTCCTGCGCAAAGCCCGTCACCTCATGTCCCCGGTAGATCGGCACCGCAAGTTCCTCGACCCAGCCGGCGAGTATGCGCTCGATGTGGTTCTCCCACAGCGCGAGCCCGTAATTGTGCCGGGTGGGAAAGTCGCTGATGTCCAAACGCATCCCGGCGAACCCGGCGACCTGCGCCTTCTGCCCCTGCGAGAGGAACCGATCGGCGATTCCGCGCTGATCGAAGACCTCGATGGTGCGTGAATGCAGACCGCCGGCGCGCGAGCCGGCGAGGTCCTGGCTGGCGCGCCGTTCGACGATGGCAACGTCGACGCCCGCCAATGCCAGCTCGCCTGCCAACATCAGGCCGGTCGGGCCCGCGCCCGCGATCAGGACATCGGCGTTCCGCATGGTCATCAAGCCGCTCCCGTCGTCCGACATGGCAGGCTTCAGCCCGCCCGCGCGCCCACCGAAAAGATGAGCACGCGCGTGTTTCTGGAGGGATTTCATAAGGCCGCAAGTTGAAGCTTTGCAATTCTTGAACTTTTTTAGTTCGCCCCCACATCCGCGTCAGGCGGTTTCCATGTATTGAGGATCCGCGCATTCCTGACTTTACATGAGGCCGGAACCTCCGGCGCCCGCAGCGCTCCACCGCTCGGATCATGCCGCAACGGGCAGATGGCTTTCCCTCACCAGCCGACGAACGCGACGGGCCATTTTCGGCTGATCCGGTCGAGCACGGCGATCTCACGCGCCGTGCCGCGATTGCGTTGCGCCCACATCCTGCGACGGCAATTCCGCTGCATTACGGGTTCCGCATCGAACGCGGGATAAATATTGTCTGAAGCCATGCCGCCAAATTGCAAATAGTAAAAATGCGACCTCTTTGAGGGAGGAGTTCGAGTTTTGTTTGTTGATGCTCTCGTGAATTAGAGAATTCACCCTCAGATATTTCTATTTTTTGCGCACGTCCAAGCAAAAATAATACACCTTAGGGTTTTGGCAATCCATTTCATTCACTCTATGGCTGTCGTTGCCTGGAGTGTTTGGAATATGAATTTGAGCACTGCATTTGGGCTGTTATTAGGGGCGCTCGTTATTGTTGCTTCCGTGGCGGCACATAGCGACCAAAGCCAAGTATTTTTCTCTCCCGGCGGCGTCATCATAGTAATAGGCGGAACGTTGGCGGCGACCTTCGTTTCTTTTGACTGGAATGATATTCGGCGCGCTTGGCACAGCCTGTATATCGCCATGAAAAAGGATCCCGCCCGCGCACGGCGTGATATCAACGACCTGATCACCGTGTCCAAATATTATAAGCAGGGCAAGATCGCAGAGCTCTCTCAAGTTCTGGAGGAAGTCGAAAATCCTTTTTTACGGTTGGGAGTAGAGCTTGCCATCGATCATACGGCTGAAGATGCCGATATCGTAGAGATCCTTCGCTGGCGCATGGAAAAAATGAAGCACAAGGAGAAAGTAGACGCTGCGATATTCCGTGCCATGGGACTGTATGCACCAGCGTTTGGCATGATGGGAACTCTGTTCGGCTTGGTTTTCATGTTGACCAGCCTCGGCAACAATGATTTCCAGCAGATGGGGGAAAGTCTTGCGACTGCATTGATGACAACACTATACGGCATCGTGTTGGCTTATCTGCTTTTCAAGCCCATCGCCGCCAAACTTGAAACTCGGACCCTCCAGCGCCTGGCGCTGATGCACATGATTTTCGAAGGCATTCTGCTGATCCGCCAGAGGCGCGCTCCGTCCGTGGTGCGCGAAACCTTGCATAGTTTAGTCGCGGAATTGGATAACGAATTGCAGAGCGAGCACCATCTGCCGGTTCGTGACGCCCGTAAAACCAAAGAAGATGCGGAAGAGAATTACTGAGAATCGGCAAACAAAAGAAGCGTAATCATGAAGCGCCCTGTCTCGTCACAGGAAAATGCAGCATCCGAGATGCACGCCGACACATATTCCGTCAGCTATATTCAGCGCGCCATAATGACGATGACCGATGATATGGGAGACGTATCCCTAGTAGGCATCAGAGGCGACGAAGATTCCTGGCAGTTCACATACATGGATGTGATTACGCTCCTGTTTGCAGCATTTGTTGTGTTGTTGGCGCTCTATGGCAATCAGGTCAGCAAGCAACAGGAACTGTTGGAGGGGATGAAAGCCAAAACAAATGCGCAACTTCACAAAGCAATTGGCCTCGCGCCAACAACACGCGAACAGACCGCCGACCCGGCGCGGACAACCCGTGAGCAAATAATTAATCCGCTAACGCCACTCGAGCAATCAACCGATCCGTCGCCAAAAGCACCCGAGCAATCAACCGATCCAGCGCCAAAAACACGCGAGCAATCAGCTTTGAGCGCGATCTCTCAGCGGGTCGTTGCACAGGGCCTCGGGGATTCGGTCACTGTCGAACCCCAACCGGGCGGCCTGATCATAACCATGAAGGAAACACTGCTATTTCCTTCCGGCAAAGCAATCTTATCGACTCGAGGGGCAGCATGGATTCGGGAAATCGCGCCCGCTTTACGGTCTGATGCGGCACTCATTTCCGTAGAAGGACATACGGATAATGTGCCTATCAGCACGGAAAAGTTTCCTTCCAACTGGGAGCTTTCCGCCGGACGCGCCAGCAGCGTTGTCCGGGAATTGGTCGCCGCCGGCATTCCCTCCGACAAGCTGCGTGCGATCGGCTACGCGGATAGCCGCCCCATCGGCTATAACGCTTTTCCAAGCGGGAGGGAGCAAAACCGTCGTGTGCAGATCAAACTCAATTTTTCCGGATCGGAAGAAAAGTAGGATTAAAGCGTGGTCCGATTTCGCCGGAACGCGGCTCTAGCCCATCTTATGCGTCCGAGCGCTTTGTCTGATACCCATTTTCGTTGGGCGAGCGGCTTTATCCGGCAGGGAACACCCGGGGGGCTATTGGGATCGAGTACGCTGCGGACGCGCTGGGGTGGATGGAATGGGTTTCGGGGCGATGGCGCCCCGCCGGTCACGGTGCGGACGTCTGCAGCCGAAAGGCGACGAGGCTGAACAGTTCGGCCTCCGGGCAGCGGGAGGCGAGCGCGACACGGATGCGGCTGGCGGTCTCGACGAAGCGTCCGGCCACCTTCAGTAAACGCAGGCGAATGCTGGCAAACTCGCTTTGCCGCAAGGGATGCCACGATGGCACGCAATCACGAACATCGAGCAGCAGCCAGTAAGCAGCGGTGTGCAGGATGAGCCGCATCTGATTGGCGAGCGGTGAACGGCAACTGGTGCGGTCGGAGGTGAGTTGGGCCTTGTGCTGCTTGATCAGATTTTCCGCCTGCCCACGCGCGCAGTAGAGGGTCGCATAGATGGCCTCGGCGCTGCCTTTCGCCAGCGAGGTGACGACATAGCGGATGTCGAGCCCGCGGCGGAGCATGTCATCCTCATCGCTGGCGCTGGCCTCGATGCGCGCCACAACGCGGCGCTCCCTGGCCCAGGATTTCGCCGCATAGCGCGTTTCGGCAAAACCGCGCAGGGCGGCAAGCTGAGCTTCGGCGCGGCGAACCCGGATATCGTCGGCCTCCGGTTCGACCAGGCGGTCGAGCACGCTGTTGCCAGCAAAACCAAAGACATAGTCGACGCTGTTTGCCTCACACCAGCTCATGGCTTCCTCGCGGCCGTAATGGCTGTCGCCCCGGATGGTGATCCGCGTATCGGGCCAGTGCCGGCGGATGCGCTTGATCAGACGGCGCAGCCATGCGCGGACTTCCTTGCCGGACGGCGTTTTGCCGGGACGCAGGATCATGGCAACCGGTCGGCCTGTCGCTGTGTCGTAGATGTGGATCGGCAGAAAGCAGCGTTCGTCGTAATGGGCGTTCCATTCCGACAGTTCCTGATGGCCATGCACGACATCGAGGGTGTCGTCGATATCCAGGACCACCGATGCGGGTGGCGCCTTGTAGCTGCGGCACCAGATATCGACGAGCGCATAGGTCAGGCGGATGATTTCCTTCAGCGTCGGCGCGTTCTCCCAACGTGAGATGGTCGGCTGGGAGCATAGATCGTGGCCCGTATCCGGCAGCCGCCCGCAGGCCAGCTTGAAAGCGGGGTCGGAACGCAGCCAGTCGAAATCATTGCCATCGGCATAGCCGCAGGCGATCGCCAGCATGCGGGCTTTCAGTATGTCCTCAAGCGTGTGCGTGATGTGAGCCGGGTCGCGGCGGTCGGCGATCAGGGCGGCAAGCGTTCTGGCGAGGCCGCGCCGCCGCTCTGCAATGCCGAGCAGCATGACGCCGCTGTCGGAGGAAAGCCTGCCGCCATCGAACGCGGCTGTGACCTTCTTGCGCGACACGGCTGGATAAGGAACGGCGAGCGGGCTATCGTCGGACATGGCGGGTGTGGCTCCGGGGCGCAACGGGCGCAGGCTGGCTTCGACACCCATTTCCTACGCAAGTTCAATGCCTTGTGCTACATCCGCCAGCGCAAATCCCACCCCGGCTGAATAAGACGGGCTAGCAGCGCGTCGGCCATCAATGTCGGCTCACACCCCCTGAACTGTAAGCGGTGCCGCGAGGCCCTTGGATTGTTCGTAGCGGCGCAAGCTGGGATCGCGTACGGACGGTCCCATGCAACGGACAGTGCTCCAATCTGACGACAGATCTGACGACCCCAGGCGGCATGCGCCGCGGCGCATGGAGCTGTTCACTGGTGCGCCCGGCCGGCGTCGCTGGCCCGACGCGTTGAAGGCGCTCATCGTCCTGGAGAGCCTGGCGCCGGATGCGGTGGTCACTCAAGTCGCGCAGCGCCATGGATGCCGGCCTCAGCAGATCCATGACTGGCGGCGTCTGGCGCGAACGGGCCATCTCGCGTTGCCGGCGCCGGTTGGCGGGGAGCCGGCACCGGCATTCGTGCCGATCATGGTCAACGCCGATGCGCCAGGACCAGCTTTGCCTGCCGTATCGGCAGCGTTCGACCTGGAGGTGGAGATCGCTGGCGCAACGGTGCGCGTGCGCGGCTGCACCGACATCGGGATGCTCACCGATGTGTTCACCGCCTTGCGCCGGAGCCGCGAATGCTGACGCCGCCGGCGGGGCTTAAAGTGTTCGTGGCGACCAAGCCGGTGGATTTCCGCAAGGGCGCCGACGGCCTTGCTTTATTCGCCAAGGAGGTTCTCGGGCAGGACCCGCTGTCCGGCGTGGCGCTGGTGTTTCGCAGCCGGCGCGCTGATCGGGTGAAGATCCTGGTCTGGGACGGCAGCGGGCTCGTGCTCTATTGGAAGCGGCTTGAGAACGGCGCGTTCAAATGGCCTCCGATCGTCGATGGGGTGATGCGGATGAACGCGGCGCAGTTGGCCGCTCTCCTGTCCGGAATGGACTGGACCCGAATGCACGCGCCGCGCACGCTGCGGCCAAAGGCGCTTGCTTAATGTCCTGGAGCTTTTGATTTCCGATGGGCAGCAAGGCCCGAAGCATGGCATGGAGTGTCGCCATGATCGAGACCACGCCCGCCCCTGAGGATCGTTCCCCGCAGGCTCTTCCGACCGATCCGGAAGCCTTGCTTGTGCTGGTGCGCGAGGTGATCGCCGAGCGCGATGCCGCCATCGCCCGCTGCGCCCGGCTGGAACATCTCCTCGATGTCGCGCGCAACGCCCGATATGGCCGGTCTTCCGAGAAGCTCAACGACGACCAGCTGCATTTTGCGCTGGAGGACGTCGAGCAAGCCGTCGCGGCGCTCGAGGCCGAGGAGGACAAAGGCAGTCCAAAGAAGCAGCGCGAGCGCGCCGCCGCCAGGCGCGGCAACCGCGGCGCTCTCCCCGAGCACTTGCCGCGCGTCATCGAGACGATCGCGCCCGAAAGCACGGCCTGTCCCTGCTGCCAGGCGGCAATGCATGAGATCGGCGCCGACGAGAGCCAGCGCCTCGATGTCGTTCCTGCTCAGTATCGGGTGATCGTGACCCGCCGGCCCCGGTTCGCCTGCCGCGCCTGTGCCGGCAGTGTCATCCAGGCGCCGGCGCCGGAGCGGCTGATCAAGGGCGGCTTGCCCACCGAGCGTCTGGTCGCCCATGTGCTGGCGGCAAAGTACGCCTGGCACCTTCCCCTCTATCGCCAGTCGCAGATGATGGCGACGCAGGGCCTCGCCATCGACCGCTCCACGCTTGCCTTCTGGGTCGGCTATGCCGGCGCCGAGCTCGCGCCCATCTACGAGCGGCTGAAGGCGAACCTGCTGGGCTCGTCCAAGATCCTCGTCGACGAGACCACAGCGCCGGTTCTCGATCCTGGTCGCGGTCGAACCAAAAAGGGGTACTTCTGGGCAATCGCCCGTGACGACCGGCCATGGCTCGGCCCCGAGCCGCCCGGCGTCGCCTACACCTATGCGCCGGGGCGCGGCGCTATCCACGCCCTGAGGCTGCTCGAGGGCTATGCCGGCATCGTGCAATGCGACGGCTATACCGCCTACAAGACGCTGGTCGATCCGGCGAAAGAGAAGAACTGCGCAGACCGCATCACGCTGGCCTTCTGCTGGTCGCACCTGCGGCGGCGCTTCGTGGAGATCGAACGCCGCGGCGCTGCCCCGACGGCGAAGGAGGCGCTGCAGCGTATCGCCCAGCTCTATGTCATCGAGCGCAGTTTGCGCGGTCGCCCGGCCGATGAGCGGCGGGCCGGCCGGCACGCGCACTCCAAGGCGCTCGTCCTGGCGCTGAAGGCCTGGTTCGAGCAGCGGCTCACCATCTTGTCGGGCAAGAGCCTGACCGCGGAGGCGATCCGCTATGGCCTCAACCACTGGGAAGGCCTCGCCCGCTTCCTCGACGATGGCCGCATCGAGATGGACACCAATGCTGTCGAACGGGCCATGCGGCCCATCTGTCTCAACCGCAAGAATGCCCTCTTTGCCGGCTGTGACGAAGGTGCCGAGACGTGGGCGTGCGTGGCTTCGCTCATCGAGACGTGCCGCCTCAATGCGGTTGATCCCGAAGCCTGGCTGGCCGATGTATTGGAAAAGCTTGTCGGCGGCTGGTCGATGGCTAGGATTGAAGAACTCATGCCCTGGGCTGCGGCATTCAAGAGCGCCGGCGCCGTGGAGCAAGAGCGATCCGCCGCATGAGCATCGCCAAAACTGCCGTCCGCCTGAAGGTGACGCTGGATCGTGTCGAGCCGGAGGTGATGCGCCGGCTCGTCGTTCCGCTGACGATCCGGCTCGACCGGCTGCATCTCACCCTGCAGGCCGCATTCGGCTGGACCAACACCCATCTCTACGCCTTCACCGCCGGCGGTATCGACTGGGGCATTCCCGATCCGCACTACCCCGCGCGCGGGCAGCCGGTCAATGCACGAAAAGCCCGCCTCTACGACATCGTCAGGGACACCGGGGCGAAGACCATCCGCTATCTCTACGACTTTGGGGATGATTGGCAGCACGTCATCAAGCTCGAGCGCTGGTTCGAAAATACCGATACCGCCGGCATGCCCTTCCTACTTGAGGCATTCGGCCGTTGCCCGCCTGAGGATGTCGGCGGTCCGGAAGGCTATGCTACGCTTCTGGCCGCGATCACCGACGCTGCTCATCCCGGTCATGCCGAAGCGCCGGAAACTCCTCCGGCAGGCTTCGATCCCACAATCGTCAATCAGGCTGACCTGGAACGCCACGTCAATGCGCTCGCGCAGAAATGGCTGCCGCGCTCCGCGCGCAGGTGACCTACGTCAAGCCAGACCTTTAAGGGCCACACAGCACCGCTTACAGTCCAGCGGCCCAAAACACCATAAGTATTGCTGCTGAGGGCGACGAAAAACACCAAAAGCAGCTCGACCCTGGCGATTGAATTTCGCAGTACCAGAGCAAGGGCGATCTTTGTAGCCAGCTCACGGTATTCGCTCAGAATGGAATTTCATCGTCGTCGCCGACGCTCTTGATCGATTTCATAATTGGAGTGCTCTTCGTTCCAGAATCAGAGGTTTGCTGGAATTGGAGACTGTGAACATAACTACGAAGTCCTGTTATTTCTTCCTGCAGTCGATCGATTTGGCGTTGGAGTGAGACGATACCCTCACGGAGCCATCCAAGGGCCACAGCTATCCCAACAAAGAGTAAAACTTCGAGCCAGGGAATATAGTATCCCTCAACAATTTTCATTCGGCCCCCCCAAACTTTGGACATTAAATAAATACCCTTTCACACAGCGAACTACCACAACTGTCTGACGGGCATTCGCGGGGGCCGCCGTGGGTTCACCGCGCCGACTGCGAGCTAACTCGGACGGGACAGACAGGCATGATATCTGCTTTGGCAGGCAGAAATGTATTATTGTCTGAGCGGAGGATCGACGAGGAAAGTTCAGACCGGCTCACCTGTTCGTCGGTGAATTCCATGGCTCGCGATCAACGCCGACTTTCGCGATACGCCAGCGCGTCAACCTCGCCTCGCTCACACTCAGGCTAACCCGAAGCCTGCCGAAGTAGCCGCCACCAATGTCGATAGGTCTGGCGCGCGGCATGCCTTATTGCCAAGGCCTCGTCCTCCGGCACGCCCTCATAATCGATCATGCAGGCGATAGGCCGATGGGATTTGCCATAGATCATCCGCACGCGGCCTGTGCCGCCGCGCCGCACGGGCACGACACGCAATTCCGGGATATCGGGACCCCAATCTGGCGGGCGGCCGGCTGCGGCCGTTTTGATGATCAGATCGCGATCGGTGGGCGCCAGCATGCAGACCCGGTCATGGACGATATGGGCGTCCTCATGCGCCGTGGTGCCGGCGCCGTTGATCGACCAGCGCTCATCGCCGCGACCGACGCCCAGGAGGGCCAGAGAGGCGAGGCCCGCGGCGTGAGAGGCCATCCCCGGCCCATCATCCCAATCGGGCTCGTAGTGTACCATCTGGCGCTTATAAGCCCAGATCAGCAGCGCCCACATGGTGATGGGCGTGCGGGCGTCCGCCGTCCGGCTCGACGCCGTTCGATCCCGCTTGTCCCACGCTCAGGGTTAGTTAGGATCATGAGAATCCCTTCTCTTTTAAAAAAAGTGTCAGTGACAGTTTTCGCGCGTAAGGGGGGATTTTCTCCACCCTAACTACCCCTTTATGGAAACTTCCGCCGAAGGCGACGTCTTTTCCGGCACGGGTCAACATCCAGCGGACGGCGTTCTTGCATTTGTCATCGCGCTGGAAGGCCAGGCCGTCGACGATCGAGCCCTCATGGGCGGCAAGGAACTTGCCGAGCCGGATCTTGTTGACCTCGCCCTGCTGCTCGCCGGCGCAGGCGATCATGGCGTCGAGCAGGCGCCATTGCCGCCATTGGCCTTATAGACCGCCTCCTTGCAGGTGAGGGTCTGATCGCCGAGCTCCACCCACCAGGCATTGATCAGCACACGCAATCGCTCGCCGAGCGGATCGGCGGCGCGCACGCCCTCGAGCGCGGCAACCGGATCCTTGCAGCCGAGTGCCAGCAGCGGATCGCGCACGCGCCGGCACCAGGTCTGGAAACCGGCAAAGGGCTTGCCCTCGCCCGGCTCGTCGAGACCCCAATCCGATTGCATCTCGCGGCGGACATAGCCCCAGCGGGCGATGGTGAGGACGGCCGAGACCAGCTCGGCGCGCCGGCGGCAGGCCTCGGCGAGGAGATCGGTCTCGAAGGTGCGCTCTTCGGGACGCTCCTCGCGCGCATCGAGCTGGCAGAGCAGCGCGCGCCGGGTGAGGTCGCCGACGATCTTCAGATTGTTGCCGGTGGCGAACATCGCCGTCGCCGTCGCTGAAGCTCCCCATGCGCAAGAAACCGAGCACGCGCATATCGACCCGTTCCTGGGTCAGCACCATGCAGAGCAACTGGCCGCCGAGCGGCTGGACCATATTGTCGAGCGAGAGCAGCGGCGCGCTGGCGAGCAGCGAGGCGCCGAGGCTCTTCTGGAACTCCTCGGGCGTGACGCCACTGACCACGCAGGTCGCCCGCTGGCCGATGGCGATCATCGAGATCAGATCGACCAGATAGCTCTTGCCGGTGCCGGCTTTCGGCGCGGTGACGCCGATCAGCGGCGCCGCCGGCAGGCTCGGCCGCAGCACGGCGCCGAGAAGACCGGCAAGGGCGACGCTGAGGCCGAGGCCAGCTTTCAGCTCATCATCCCGGTCTGCATAGGGAAACGCGTTGAACAGTTCGGTGAGGGTTTCCAGAGCCGCGAGGGCTTCGTCCTTCGTCGGCCGCGCCGCAACCTTGAGGCCAGGCAGCTCCTGGGTCAGATAGAAGCCGGTCGCCTCGTCATAGCCGGACCTCGACAGCAGCGAGCCATCGGGGCGCAAGGTCGGCGTAGCGATCAGATGGTGGAGATTGGCGAGCCGCCAGGTGCTCTGGCCGAAATAGGCCTCGGCGAGCTTGGCCGGCGGGTCGACGGGCACGCGCTCCTTCTTGCGGGCATCGAACCGCTCGAAGCGGATCTTGCGCGCCCATTCGCACAGGACCGCGGCCTGCTCGACATTGGACACGGCCTCCTGGACGTCCTCAGCACCGTCGCTGCAGCGAAACGGCCGGTGCACGATATGCACGAGTTCGCCCGAGCGCTGATAGACCGGGCCTGGCCCCGCCTCGGCCATGATCGCCTCGATGTCCTGGATCGCCTCATGGAGCCGGCCCTGTTTCAGGCACACCGCCTTGCGCGGATCATGGGGCTCGAAATCCGGCTCCGGCGGCGGTTCATCGCCATGACCGCCTCCAGCGCCTAGGGTAGTTTGGCCGGGTTGCTGAACACGGGGCGCGGGGTGGCGCTCCCGAACATTTATCGTTCGGGATAAACCCTCACTCAGGGCAGTGAGATCCCGAGGACTCGCCAAGCCGGCCTTGAATCCCGAGGCGATCGTCGCTCGCACGGCCCGCCAGCCATCATCCCTGACGAGGCCGGAGGCCTCCGCGGCATCCTCGAGGGCGGCCTGGACCGCCGATTGCGAGAGAGCACCGGCGGCAACGAACGAGCCGAGCTTCAACGCCGCGTCATTGAGGGCGTTGTTGCGCATGCCCTTGCCGGCGTTCTGGACCTTGGCGGTCTCATCGTCGAAGGCGGCGAGCGCATAGCGCCGCTCGCGGCTGCCGGCGGCGGCTTGGCTGGGCGAGCGCTCTCGCGGCGGCCGCTCGGACGGCGCCGCCGGCACGGCATCGTCGCGATCACGGGATGTGGCCAGCAGCACCAGAGCAGCCGGTGCATCGGGCAGTGGCAGATCGTCCAGCCCGGCATCGTCTTCCCAGCGATAGCAGCCGCCGTCACAGCCATCCTTGACCGCCTTGGGGCCGCGCCGGATCGAGGGCGGCAGGATGACATAGCCGCCAGTGCCGCGAATATCGCACATCGGCAGGAAGCCGGCGCGGTTGCCGATCTCGACGCCGGCCGGCATGGCGTAATAGAGATGCAGGCCGCCGCGCGGCGTGCGCACCATGGGGCAGGGCGGCAGCTTGCCGCCGCATTTGCGCCGGAGCCGCTCGAGCAGCTCGCCCGCCGTGACGCCGTCCTTCGGATCGAGATCGACGACGAAGGCGCCGATCGGGTCGCCGGTCGCCACGGCGATCATCGCTTGCGGCCAGCGCCGCCACCAGGCGCGGATCTGATCGGGATCGCGTGTGGCGCGGTAAAGCCCGGCATCCCCCTTGCCAGGCGCGCTCTCGCCGACCAGCGGCCGCTTATCGTTCGGCGAGCATGGAAACACTGGCCACCCATGGGTGGCATCCGTCAAGACGTCGATCATATCCCCACCATCGTCCTCAGCCGCGCCGTGTTGTGCGCTCCCGCCGATGGTGATAAATCATCAGGCGGATGCACGTTTCACGCGGCATGTCTCAGGCGATGACGCGGCACCACCTGAACACCACTTTCGTTCAACCAGAACGCACCCCAGCACAGCCGCGATGAGATGCCCGTCTCACGCGGCTTTTCCTTTACGCGAGCCCGATATCGACCGTCCCGGCCGCATGCGCGCGCATCGGCACATCCGATCCGGCGCTCGGCATCGTCTGCATGGTCTTTTCCTGCACGGCTCCTGCCTCAGCCGACGGCGCGGAGATGTCTGGCGGAGGCGGCCGCCGCCGCCGGCGCTTTCAGCCGGATGTTCAGATACCAGTTCTTCCCGCCCCGCTTTTGCTTGGCGATGCCGAGATGATGGGTCATCAGCGTGCCGAACTGATTGATGGTCATCGGATCCCGCTTTGCGCCTTGCATCCAGTCGCTATAGATCAGGTAGAGCGTGGTCGACTGGACCTTCTCGCCGGCGCCCCGGTCGGTGCGGTCGCCGAGAAAGGCGACGAGCTCGGCGGCGTCCTCCTTGGCCTTGTCGGTGAGGCCCTTGGCGGAGATCTTTGGCGGTGTCTCCTCCACCTCTGGCGGCTCGGCGGGCGGAGGGGCTTTTCGCGGCGCGATCTCCTCGGCAGCGACCGGCCGCTTCGCAAATCCCACCAGCGCCGGCACCGCCACCGCACCGCCCTCGACCACCAGCATCACCAGATCGGAGACGAACTGGACGAAGCTGCCGGCCGGGACGCCGAGCAGGGCGTAAATCCAGGCAACCGGTCCGGACGTCTCCGCCGAGACGCCCGCGACGGGCGCCATGGTCTGCAGATGGGTGAGCGCGGCGGCAAGCTCCGTCTCAACACGCGTGAAGGCGGCCGCCTCGGCGAGCTCGGCGCGCAGCTTGTGATAGCCGGCGCAGAAGGCCCGGCTCTCGATGACCGTTGCATCCACGCAGCCCTTGGTGCTGTCCCAGCGGACATTCTGTTTGGCACCCTCGATGTCGGCATGGATCATCGCGGCGGGGCGGGCGCCGGCATAGCGGTCGAGCTGCGCCCTCAAATCCTTCACCCGGGCCTCGGCCTCGGCATAGCGAACCACCTGGCGCTCGCGCGCGGCTTCACGCGTGCCGATATTCTCGACCGCGAACCGATGCGCCGCCGTCACCTTGTAGATGAGACAGGGAAGCAGAAACGCCAGCAGCAGCACCCGCCCCAGGCCGGGCAGTCGCGGCCATAGCACCGGCAGGGAGAATGCGGCATAGCCTTCGATGGCCAGCGCCATGAGGATAAAGGCCGGCGCATTCCCCGACGGCGCGCCGATCTTGGCGGCGAAGGTGACGCTGAACAGGGCCGACACCGTGACCAGCGCGCCGGCAACGAAGATGAGTGGCAGCTTGCCGAGATCCCATGACGGCAATGAACGGTTCAGCTTCCGGCGCATAGCACCTCCGGAGCGGTCGGTTCGGCATGCGCATCGAGCGCGAAGCGCGGCATCTGCGCCGCCAGCGATTCCACCCGGGCGGCATAGGGCGCGAAGATCATCAGCGCCTTAGCCAAGCGTAGGCAGCGCGTGACGCGCTCAGGCGCGGCATTGCCGCAATAGGCGATCAGCGCGCGGGGCACGCCGGCCTTGTCCATCAACAGCCATGCCGTCCAATCCGGCGGCACGCTCAGCGGACTACGCCGGCGGAAGACCCGGTGAGCGCCAGCGAGCGTCTTGGCCTGCCAATGCGCCATCCAGGCCAGGGAATAGGCGGCCTCACTGAATGCGGGCTCAGACATGGGACCTCTCCCTTTCGGGGGCGTCGTCCGGTGCGCCTTCATCTTTCGGCGCGTTGCCCGAATGGTCGATCGAATATGCGCAGTTCAGCATCATCGCCTCGCGATCAAAGAAAATGGCGGGAGGAACGCTCTCGGGGGCTGAGAAGCCTCCCGCCAAGGCACTTGAGGGACAAGACGCAAACGCAACACGACGCAACGCACTCAAGGGATGCGCCTGCTCGAGGGACAAGCCGGCGCATCGCCGGAACGCGTTACGGATGGAATCCCCGTGGCTCGCCCGCCGCGGGGAGGACGTATCGAGGAAGGACCTGTATGGAACTCAACACCGCCACGCGTTCGCGTGGCCTTTACTCCGCCGCGAGCGGCAGGCTCCGCTGCCTTTCGCCTCTCGCCAATGCCATGACGTCCGGCGTCATGCCAACCAGCTCGGGCGCGATATTTAATCCGCGCTTCATGCACGCGCAGTAAATTCGCATGTGCATGAACTCCGGAAATCGACCCGACGCCTTGTAGTTAGAAAACCGATTGGGAACGCCACCAAAGAGACGAGACATGGCTGTCGGTCCCCCAAGCGCGTCTATCACCTCAGGCACGGTTACAAGCAGCCGATTTGCGATCATGCCCCAACGCTAACTCAAACCACTTGAGCCTGTCAATTGCATTTCACTTGAGTAGATCAAGCGGCTTGAGAATCCGAAAATGAGCTATGCCATCACCAAATGATAATCCGAAATCTATTGAAGCAATTGCAGCAAGATTAATTGCGACGCGTCGTGCGTTTGGCCTCTCGCAACTAGAATTTGCAATTAATGCGGGCATTCCAGGAAATACGTATAACCAGTACGAGAAAGCAAAAAGTCGACCAAATCTCGATTTTGCTGTTCGTCTCTGCGAGACCTACAGTTTAACCCTCGATTGGATATATTTCGGCAATCCAAGCGGCCTTCAATACGACGTCGCGCAGAGGGCTTTAGCAAATTTATCCTCAGCGGACGCGGGCGAGAAAGCTCTCCCAAAGTCCCCCAGGCCTTCGCCGCTACGGCCAAAACCGAGAGAGTGAAATCAAGTAGCTTGAGTTTAAATGTTGACAGACTCAAGCGGCTTGATTTAGTGTGTCCTCGAGATGATTTTCGGGGACGGCGATGTACTACAATTTCTATGATCTCTCCCGCATCCCGCTGAGCCATATCGAGCTAAGTGCAATCGCGTCTGACGCATGTGAAAGCGCTAAGGACTCATGCGCGAAGGTCACCCATTGCCCATGGAACCAGGCTGCCAATCGAAAGAGCAAACTTAAGCGCCTGGTATGGCGCAGCGTTTTCCGCAAGATGCGAGAACGCCGCGATCAGCTCGCGACTAAAGCCAATCAGATCGCTGGCCGGGGCTCGCGGCATGACGAGCTCCCGGCCCCCTTAGTGCAGACTGCGTTTGACCAGCCATGCGCGGATAGCGATCCGCGGGACCATCTCGCCGGTATCGTTATCGGCCAGAGCCGAAATGCGTGCCACCGGCAATGCCTGGAAGCAGGGTAGTCTCTCACACCATCCGTATACGTAGAGTTCGCCATCTTGTTCGGCAAGATGTCGCGCGTCGACGCGCTGCTCTCTGATCGATCCGTCGTGGGCGGAATATTGAACATAGAAGGTGCCGCTTAACGGGCGGAGGCGATAACGGCTGAAGGGGGCAATAGTGTGTAATCCAAGAGAGTTCCTGATCCGGTCTACAATATTACGCAATACTGACATCAATCACCTCAACGTATGAGAAGATATTTAGAAGCTAACGAACGCGCAGAGGGGAACACGTTATGGCAGGGGAATGCGCAGAACAAGATTTGCGCAGTCACAGAAGCGAAGGAATAATACCTTGTGCGCAAAAATCGCAATGGTCCGTGTATAAGACCTTTTCTCAACGCTCCGTCGGCTTGCCGCCCTCCGGCGATCCGGCGCGGCAATTCGGAATGCGCGACATCGCGAGCCATCTGGCAAAGATCACCTACTTTCCGGAAAGCCCCTCCGCACCATTCACCGCCGCGCAATATGCAATTGAGCTGGCGCGGCTGATGAAGGACGGGCTCGGCTTCTCCGCCGCGCCGCTGATCGCGCTCCATGCTCTGCTGGTAAATGCGCCTGAGGCCTATCTCGGCCATCGCCCGTGGCACACGCGAGCGGCCGAACTGGCGCTGCAGCCCGGAGCCGTCGTCGAGGATGCGCGGGACCGGCTGGCACAGAGCCTGCGTGAGGCGATCCTGGAGGGCCTCGGGGTGCCGGATCTCGGCAACCGCCGGCAGGGCATCGAGATCATCATCCTGCAGGCGAAAGAGCGGCTGGACGTGACGCTGGAGCGCGACATCGGCGCCTGCATCGACCACACCCGCGACCGCATGGCGCCGCCTCTGCCCCGGATCATCCGCCCGATGACGCCCTGGACCAAAGCGCTCGATGGCTATCACCGCCTCTATACCGAGCTAACGATCCTCTGCGGTCTGCCGGCGAAGGAGTAGCCGATGCCGAAATTTGCGCTCTCCATCCGCCAGCCCTGGGCCTGGGCGATCCTCAATGCCGGCAAGGACATCGAGAACCGCGACTGGCCGACCGCTCAGCGCGGCGCGTTCTATATCCATGCGGCCAAGGGGATGAGCCGCACCGAATATGACGATTTCTGCGATTTCTATGAGCGCGCGATCCGCAGCGTGCAGCGCGGTCTGCCGCCGGCGCCGCTCGCCGCGGACCTGCCGCGCGGCGGCATCATCGGCCAGGCCAAGCTTGTCGACTGCGTCCGCCGGCATCCCTCGCCGTGGTTCTTCGGCAAATACGGCTTCGTGTTGAGCGATGTCCGAGCGCTGCGCTTGCGGCCGCTCCGCGGACAGCTCGGCTTTTTCACGGTTGATGACGATGTGGGCGAGCCATGACCTGGCGCATGTGGCTCATCGTCATACTCTCCGCCATTGGAATTTTCGTCATCGCGCAAACCGAAACCGGCCGGCTTGTGCTCGTCCTGCTGATCACCGGAGGAAATGGTTCATGAGGATCGTCGCCCACGCCGACAAGCTCCGGCCAGAACGCCATCGGCGCCTGCCGGGAAAAGCTCTCGCGCCAGGTCGAGCGCGTCACCGAAATCCGGTGCTTCTACCGCAGCTTTGTCGCGCTCATCCCGAACAAGGATGTCCGGCCGGCGATCGCCCTGATGGATGCCACCATCTCCGCCGCCCATGACGCGGCCAGCATCGGCGATCTCGATCAGATCGCTGAGGCGATCCGTGAGTTGGAAGACTTCACCTTCGATGCTTGGCTTGCAGGCCAGGCCGTCCGGCCGGAGAGCATCATCGCATGATCTCGCACCGGCTCGACATCGCCTTGCAGGAGGCGATCCTGGAGCATGCGCTTCGATACAAACATGGCGCGCTCGAGGTCGAAGCGATTCTCTCCGCCCTCGGAGAGATGGCGGCAACCTATCTCGCCGAGGTGCCGAATGTCTCGGACCGGCAGCGACTGTTCAAAGTCTTCTGCACCGGGATTGCAACGGGGTCGGACGGCAAGACGCGCCAGCGCGTGATCGAGCCCACGCTCAAGGCCTAATCCCCGCACCGAACGGGTGCCCAGCCACCAGCGGGGACGGGAGCGGCCGAAAGCGGGGCGGCCGCTCCCGACGGATTTTGTACTGCGTTTGGTTCAATCGAAAGAGGACAAGCATGACAACCACCACCACCGTGACGATGCATTATTTGCCAGCCGACGCGTCGACTATTGCTGGATGTCGCTAGACGCATATAGGGGAGGGCTGCCATGGCCAGAACGAGCCTCGAACCTCGCTTACTCACTCAAGGCCAGGCGGCCTCCTATTGCGGTGTCGCTGTCTCGACCTTCAAGCAAGCCTGTCCGGTCGAGCCGATCAAACTGCTCGATCGCATCGCTCTTTATGACCGTTTCGATCTGGATCGCTGGCTTGACAGTTTGAGCTCTTTCCGCGCAATCGAAGCGGAGGGCGGTCTTGTGCAGGTGTGGAGAAATGTCGGGGACAGTGGTGCGCGTAAAGGGCATTAAGCGCTATTTCTCCAAGAAATCGGGCCGATGGTATTGCTATCACCGGGCGACGGGAAAGCCGATCGAAGCAGAATTCGGCTCGCCAGCCTTTTTTGAGCGTTTGGCAAAACTAGATCGTCAAGCGCGTGAGCAGGCCGAGCGCAAGGGCAAACCGCAAACGCTCAAAGATCTCATTCTCAGCTATAAAAGCACGGACAATTTCGCGGACAAAGCCGTACGCACGCGTTCCGATTACGAAAAAGCCTTCGCTTTTCTGGAGCCCTTGTGGTCGACGCATATTCGAAGCTTTGCCACCCCGGAAATCGCCGCGCTGCGTAACGAATGGCGCAAAACCCGCGGCCGACGCTTCGTCAATTATGTCCGCAGCGTGCTGTCCATTCTGTTCGGTCACGCCATCGAGCTCGGCATCGTTTCGGCTAATCCGGTGCGCGATGTTCAGCAGATCCGGAGACCGCGAGATGCACGGCCCCTGAACCGGCCATGGTCCCTCGCCGAGCGCCAAGCCGTCCTGGCTCATCTGCCGCCACATCTCAGGCTTCCCGTAGCGATCGGCCTCTACACGGGGATGCGCGAGGGCGACATGCTGCGCCTGCCGCGCAATATCGTCAGCAACGGACGCATCAACATCATCACATCCAAGCGCCTGGTGCCGATCGACATTCATGTGCTCCCCGATCTACACGCAGCATTACGCGAAGCGCCACACCATGACGCGATTACGCTTTGCGCAAACTCCCGCGGTCAGCCCTGGACGCAGAACGGCTTCCTCTCATCGTTCCGCAAGGAACTCAAGAAGCTGGAAAAGCGTGGTCTGATCGAGGCTGGCCTGACCTTTCACGGCCTGCGCCATACCGTGGCGACCGTCTTGGCCGAAGCCGGGGTTTCCGCCGAGGACATTGCCTCGGTGCTGGGACAGCGCTCGAGCCAGATGGACAACCATTACGCGCGGCTGGCGGACCGATCGCGCCGTTCCACTGCCGCAATCCAGCGGCTAAAGCCGTTAGAAGGTAAAAATTGAACGCGCGAGATTGAACTCACGTTCAACTTTGTAGTGCGCCAGTGGCAAGAGATACGAAGGGGCTCGTTTAAGCATATAGCGGCTATTTCGATAAAGTGTGTCTCCGATATGATGTCCGTTACCATGTTGCAATTCGTGTAGCTTCGTCGACAATGAAGCGATCTATTTGCCGATCGTTTATTTTTGAAATACTGGCTGCATTGTGAGATTGCGATGAGTGCTTGGGGCAAACATCTACGCTGGTTTGGCACCTTTGGGTTTGGACTAATCGCGTTTTTATTCAGTCTCCCATTGGCAGTCTCATATATGATGCCGCGGGATGATAATTTACTGGTACCCATCTCGCGCCTGGATGATCTTAAAGGCCTGAAGATCCGCACTCCTCCAAAAGATTGGCCGTTCAATGAGATCTTTAAGGACTTAGGGAAGCCGCTGGAACCAGCGGCTGAGGGTCAGTCAAAAGCTCCGATTCAGTTCCGAGAGGTAAGCGGCTCCGCTGCCGGAAATTTACTACTTGTTCGATACATACCCAGTGACGTCTACATTCGCGTGCAACCAGAATGTTCCGTTGATGCCAATGCAAAATTCACACGTGTTTCTCAGGGGATCGGTTTACTACCTTTCAAGATCTCTGGCGCAAAGCCTCCAAAACACCTGTGCTTGATTGTTAAGACAGCTAGCGGACATCTTTGTCAGCAAGTTGACTACACAACTGGTATGATCGAGCTTAAAGAAGATCAGCTCTCCGATGAGCAATGCGCCTCGATGGCGCCATCATCGCCAGCTGAGAAAGCGGATATTCCAGCCAGCAAGCCGGAAAGCTCCGGCAACAGCGTTAGCGCTTCGCCCGGCGCCTCAACTCGTCAGACTGAAGCGCAACCACATCCCCTTAAGGCGAACGAGCCTTCCGTGGAAACACTCCCGACAACGAAAACCGAGCATGAATCTTGGCGTAGCCTATTGTTCGATGACTGGCTCAAATGGAGTGCATTGGTGAGCTTATTGTGCGGCACCATGCAGTTGGGGATCTGGACGACACGCGGTATCACTCAGATCTTTCGCTCACGGCGCAAAGATCATCATCCTCGCGTCGAGCGTGACGATGATGTTGAGAACGAAGTGTGAAAGGAGTTTGTCTAACTCAACGGATGAAAACGTCTAACCAGCCCAATGCGCAACGCTAAGTCATTGATTTGGTTGGCTGGGGGACTAGGATTCGAACCTAGACTGGCGGAGTCAGAGTTCGCTGTCCTACCATTAGACGATCCCCCAATGCATGCGTTCGTCGCGCAAACGCTTGGGAATCCGCGCGGGGTCGCCCCTCGCGGGTATGGCATAAGCGGTACTCGATATGCCCGGATGTGTCAATCGGCCCGGTCGTCGTTGCACATGATCAGCGTAACGCGCCTCGCGCGCCGCTCGCCGGCCGTCCATCCACCGCCCGGGTCGTTGCAAACGAGGCAGCCCGCACCGCCGGACGCGCTGCCGGCCACCCGTTCCGGACCAATGCATCGATCCAAACGGAGGCTTCAGCCGGAGTTTGGTAAAATTGATGCATGCATTGACGTATGAACGCGTGTGGATGCGTCAGTGCACTAGCGGCGTCCGTAAAGCTCCACCGTCGCCTGGGGGCCGCGATCGCGGATGGTGTCGTATTTCATCACCACCTTGCGGATGTTCCGCTCGCCGCCCTTCAGATCGATGACGCGTGTGCAGCCGCCCGCCGGGATGCGATGGCGAAGCGGTACGTCCTGGCGTCCGCCATTGGCGAATTGGACGTCGAGGTCGCGGAAATGCACGGCGCGGCGGAAAACGCAAAGCCTGATTTTGGTGAAGCGGCCGTCGCCCCGTCCGCTGATCACGTCGCGGTCGGCGTGGTCGGCGACTTGCCGCGAGCCGAGTTGAACCCAGCCCTTTTCGGCCGAAGCGGGCAGGGCGGTCGCAGTGGAAAGCAGCGCCGCGGCTGCGCAGGCCCATGCGAATTTCTTCATGAGTGGTCCCTTTCATTTCGTTGAAAGATGGTCGAACGGCTTCGGCGGAGCTGGGGTTCCATTGCGGCAGCTCCGTGATGCAGCTGCCCGGAAATTGCCCCATTCGGACGCGGCCGCCGATCGCCAGTGGAAAACCTTCCGCGCGATTAAGCACTTGCCAATGCTAATTCTTCTTACAAATTCATGGTCGGGCGACATGCGGGGCGGCATCCACGGCGGGGCGTTCCGTCGATAAGGGGTACCCGTGCGTTCGACGCGCCGCTTTGAGATTGCCGCGCGCGCCGGTAGGCTGGAGCTGAGGATGCGTGCCGCACCTCCGCCAACGGAACAGGACTCGCCATGAGCTGGAATCCCGCGCTCGACCCTCAGTGCCCGACGGGGGACGAAATCGACGCTATCGAAACCCTGATCATCCCGCGGGCGCGCGACCTCGGCGGATTCGAGGTGCGCCGGGCGCTGCCCTCGGCGAAGCGGCAGATGGTCGGCCCGTTCATCTTCTTCGACCAGATGGGGCCGGCCGAATTCCTGACGGACCAGGGCATCGACGTCCGGCCGCATCCGCATATCGGCCTGGCGACGGTGACCTATCTGTATCGCGGGGCGATCCTGCATCGCGATTTGCTCGGGACGAAGCAGGAGATCCATCCCGGCGACGTCAACTGGATGATCGCGGGGCAGGGCATCACCCATTCCGAGCGCACCAGCCCGGCCGTCCGCGCCAAGCCGAAATCGTCGCTGTTCGGCATTCAGACCTGGGTGGCGCTGCCCGATGCGGCCGAAGACACCGCGCCTGCTTTCGAGCACCGTGCCAAGTCGGAATTGCCGCTGATCGAAGGGGAGGGCAAGACGGTCCGGCTGATTCTCGGCACCGCTTACGGCAAGGCTGCGCCCGTGAAGACCTTCTCGGACATGTTCTATGCCGATGCGATGCTCGGCGCCGGGGCCTGCCTGCCGATGCCGGACAATCATGAGGATCGCGGGCTGTATATTCTCGAAGGTGAGATCGAGATCGCCGGACAGCGTTTCGAGGCGGGCCGGATGATGGTGTTCCGGCCGGGCGATCCGATCACGATCACCGCCGTGCGTCCCGCGCGCCTGATGATGCTCGGCGGCGAGACCTTTTCCGGGCCGCGCTATATCTGGTGGAATTTCGTCGCCTCGTCCCAGGAGAAGATCGACGCGGCGAAAGAGGCCTGGCGCGAAGGCGATTGGGCGCATGGCCGGTTCCAGCTTCCGCCCGACGACAATGCCGAATTCATTCCGCTGCCCAGCTAGAATTCGCGCGGTCGCGCCCCAACTTTATGATCTTGAACGACTTTGATGCGCCGGCTCGGCTGGTACGGGGCGGGCTGTGCGCGCAGATGAGGGATAGACGAGCATGAGCACGGTCACGATTACGCGGGAGGACGGCCCGAGCAAGGGGCGTTACGTGGCCAGGGTCGAGGGATCCGAAGAAGAGGCTGAGCTGACCTATTCGCGCGCCAATCCGCATCTGATCATCGCCGACCACACCGGCGTTCCCGATGCGCTGCGCGGGCAGGCCCTGGGGCGACAGCTTGCCGAGCGGCTCGTCGCCGATGCGCGTACGGAGGGCGTAAAGATCATCCCGCTGTGCCCTTATCTGAATGCGGAAAGGCGCAAGCACCGCGAATGGGACGACGTCTTCCAGGGCTGAGCCCGCCGCCGCTCCGGAGTGAGGGCGACGTGCTGTCATATGGCCGTTACAATCCCGCGCCGATTATTCTGAATGCGGTATCGAAACGAAACTCTGCCGGCGTGGTGAAATGACCGACGAGAAGCCTTCCCCGGGGGACGCAGCAAAGCTGCGCGTCCATGAAGAAATGCTCGACAGTTTCGACGAGGAACTCGAGCTGGAAATGGACGACGAGCATCTGCAGATGATGCTCGATGGTTTCACCGAGCGTCCGGAAGCGGAAAGCATCGACCGCCAGCTCTATTTCAAGGAGCTGTTCCGCCTGCAAAGAGAGCTGGTCAAGCTGCAGGACTGGGTGCTTGCCAACCGGCAGAAGGTCGTCGTGCTCTTCGAGGGGCGGGACGCGGCCGGCAAGGGCGGAACCATCAAGCGCATCACGCAGCGCCTCAATCCGCGAATCTGCCGCGTCGTGGCGCTGCCGGCGCCGAACGAGCGCGAGCGGACCCAGTGGTATTTCCAGCGCTACGTCCCGTATCTGCCTGCGGGAGGCGAAATCGTGCTGTTCGACCGGAGCTGGTACAATCGCCCCGGCGTCGAGCGGGTGATGGGGTTCTGCACCGAGGCGGAGGTCGAGGAGTTCTTCCAGACCGTGCCCGGCTTCGAGCGCATGCTGGTCGGCTCGGGCATCAAGCTGATCAAATACTGGTTCTCGATCACCGACGAGGAGCAGCATTTCCGCTTCCTGATGCGCATCCACGATCCGCTGAAGCAGTGGAAGCTGTCGGAGATGGACCTGGAATCGCGGCGGCGCTGGGAGAATTACACCCGCGCCAAAGAGGACATGCTCGAGCGCACGCATATTGCCGAGGCGCCTTGGTCCATCGTCAACGCGGTGAACAAGAAGCGGGCACGGCTGAACTGCATCCATCATTTGCTGGGCCAGATCCCATACAACGACGTCGAGCGGGATCCGCTGGAGCTGCCCGACCGCGTGCGCCATCCGGACTACATCCGCCATCCGATCCCGGCGGAGATGTATGTGCCCGAGGTCTACTGACCCGCCCTGCGCCGATCCGCCGAAGCGAACATCAAAGCAGGCCTCTCGCCTATGCCGATGTCCCGCGCCGAGCGGCGGCCCGGCCGCTGCTCCATGGTCGCCGCATGGTCCGATGAAACTCATCGGCCGCGGGCGGGTTATGCCAGCGCGGCGAGGATCGATAGCTGTGCGCAAATTTCCGCGTGACGCGTCAACGGCTTGAGATCCCCGCGCGCCGGATTTAAGGGACTATACCTACAACCAGAGAGTGATGCGTATCCGCTTTGCCCCTCAACGGGCGCCGAATGGGAGACGTATCACATGAATGCTTTCCGCTTCCTCCTCTATGCCCTCGTCGCCTTCATCGTCGTCGACGGCGACACCATCAAGGCCCCTTACGGCGTCACCTACCGGCTCCTCGGCTTCGACACGCCGGAGACGCACTTCGCCAAATGCGACGCCGAACGCGAGCTGGGCCTCGCCGCCAAGGACCGCCTCGAAGAGCTGCTGGCGACAGGCGAGGTGCGCGTCATCGAAAGCGGCAAACGCGACAAATATGGCCGCACGCTCGCCGCTCTGACCGTCAACGGACGCGATGTCGGCGACATCCTGATCGGTGAAAGCCTGGCGCGCCCCTATAAGGGCGGTCATCGCGATAGCTGGTGCGGGCTGTCATAAGCCCTGGCCAGCCAACGCGGTGACAGGGGAGGGGAGGCCCGCAGCTTCAGGCGGCCCTATTACGCCGCGTCGCGGTGACGGCGGGCCGCCGCGATTTCGCCGATATGGCGATGGTCGGCGCCGAAGCCGCCGCCGAGCACGGTGATCTGGCCGTGACGCCGGATCAGCTCGCGATATTCGCTACCCGGTTGCGACGGATCGCCGGCGTCAAGCTCCCTGGCTGCATCGCGTTCGGCGTGGCTGCATTTCGAAGCGTTCGCCCTGATGCCGCGCAGCCATTTGAGCCAAGTGCCGCCCTCGGCGAGCGCCTGAGCGAAATGGGACGGGTGGGCGCAGTTGATCATGTAGTAGGCGGGCCCGCCATTGGTGACCTGATCGACGGCCTGAACCGCCTTGCTCAGCGTGTCGCCCGTCGGCAGGCGGCCGTCCGTCTCCAGCGTGAACGAGATGGCGACCGGCATGTCGGCCCGGCGCGCGGCGCGGGTGATGCCGATGGCTTCGGGAATGTTCGTCATCGTGATCGCGGAAATGATGTCGGCGCCGCCCGCGCGCAGGGCCGCGATCTGTCCGGCATGATAACGCTGGGCTTCTTCAGAGCTCATCAGTTGGCCGGGATCGTAGCCGTCGCCGCGCGGGCCGACGCAGCCGCTGATCACCATCGGAAAGCTGCGTGTCTCATGCTTGGTCCGCAGCTTCTGCAGGAGCGCAATGGACTCCTGATTTACGTCGGCCAACTCTTGCGGCGAATAACCCAGCTTGCGCCCCCAGTCGCTGCTGGCGCGCCATGTCGGCGATTCCAGGATGAAGCCGCAACCCTCGGCGCGCGCGATGGCGATGTAGCGTTCGAAATAATCGCGCAGGATTTTCCGCCCAGGCGCGGTGCGCATCAGGTCGAACGCGGCGAAGCAGGGCAGGTCGATGCCGTCCTGAAACACCAGCGTCGTCTCCAGGCCGCCATCGGTCAGGAAAAGCCGGTTGCCGAGTTGCGGCAGCCTCGCGCGATATTTGCTCATGTCGATTCTCCGATCAGTGTTCGGTCCGCAACGGTTTTTGGATGCGCTTGCGGCAGCCGGCCGAAACCAGCGACCGCGGCATGTGCACATCGAGCGGAATGAACACGGCGAAGATCGATCTTATTCAGACAAAAGCGACGTGTTGGGAAAGTTGGGAAAACCCAAAAGGCCGAAGTCTGGACCACTTCGGCGTCGATGAGGCGCTATGTGCCTCATGGGGCGCGAGAGGGCCTCGCGCCGAATTTATGCCCTAGGTCAGCGCCCGGGCCGCTTCCATCAGCAGGCTCCGCGGGATCACCACGGCGATCTCGCCTTCGCCGGTGTGCTTGAGCACGTCCGGACTGTTGAGCACGATGGCATCGAGCTTGCCGACGATCACCAGATCCTGAGCGTTGGCGCTCTCCATCACGGTCGGGCAGCAACCGTCATCTCCGCATTCGACTTTAGCGACCACGGCGAACTTTGTGGCATTCTGATTTTTCGGCTTCATGAGACGCCTCCCTGCAAATATCGCCACCCATATTTCTACCACATTCTGACCGTGTATGCATCGAATTGAGTTGCATTCTGCGGTCAAATCCTTATTGACATTGGTGATCAGGGCTGGGTCGCGCCGGTCCCCGCGGGCGAAAATGCGGTGAAACCAAGGCTCTGTATGCACGAATGCCTCAATGAGGTATATAAGCCACGTTGCTCCCCAAACGCTTAACGACACGGGCAAGTGTGCACAAAAACGGCCGTTCAGGCGGATTTGCACGGTTTGCGGCCGTCCGACGGGCAGGCGATCGGGTTTCGCGGCTCGGCCGGGCTCAGGCGCGCGGGGCCGTCCAGCGGATGATCAGCGCTGAGGGTATAAACCAGATCACCACGGTCAGAAAATAGAACAGCAGGTGCCAGGGCAAAGCGAGTCCGGGAAGCCGCACGAGCGCAATCGAGATCGCGAGCCAGTAATAGGCGAACGAGAACACGACCAGCGCGAGACCGCCGAGAAATTTTCTGAAGCGCAAACTCATGGGGCCTTCTGTAGCGGGAATGCTCGGCGCTGCAAAGAGGCCGCGTGCGTCACATGCGCCGCCGCCCGATTTCCGACATCCGGCGATGCTGGTCTGGCCGGGACATAGCGAAGGACATCGACGATGAAGAAGACCTATCAGGGAAGTTGCCATTGCGGCGCGGTGCGCTTCGAGGCCGGCCTCGATCTCGACGCGGGCACCGGGCGCTGCAATTGCTCGTTCTGCGCCAAGAGCCGCTATTGGGGCGCGATCGTCAAACCTGAGGATTTCCGCCTGGTCTCGGGCGACGAGGCGCTTGGCGATTACCAGTTCGGCTCGATGCAGGCGCATCACTGCTTCTGCAAGACCTGCGGCATGCCGACCGTCGGCCGTGGCGATATCGAGGAGATCGGCGGCGCTTACTATTCCGTCAGCGTCGCCTGTCTCGATGGCATCGATCAGGCCGAGCTCGCCGAGGTGCCCGTTCGATACATGGTAAGCCTACGGTGAGGGCCGCAGGGGCTGACGGCATCGAGCGGCCTGCGCGATGGTGATCAGGCGGCGGCTTTTTGGCTCAGCGCTTTCCACTGCCAAGGCAGCAATTCGGGCAGCCGGCTCAGTGGCATGTCGGCGATACGGGCGAGGACATCGGCCAGCCAGGCGAGCGGATCGATGTCGTTGAGCTTTGCCGTCGTGATCAGCGTGGTCATGGCGGCGGCACGGTCAGCCCCGCGCTCCGAACCGGCGAACAACCACGACTTTCTTCCAAGAGCAAAACCGCGCAGCGCCCGCTCGGCCGCGTTGTTACTGAGACAAATCCGGCCGTCCTCGATGAAGCCGGCAAAGCCGTCCCAGCGGCTCAGCAGATAGTCGATCGGCTTGGCAACGCTGGACGAGCGCGATAGCGGCGCGCGCGCCTCGCGCAGCCAGGTCTCCAGCGCGGTGAGAAGCGGGGCGCTTTGCTCCTGCCGGACGCGCAGGCGTTCCCCGGCGCTCGCACCGTTGATGGTGCGCTCGATATCGAACAGCGCGTCGATCCGCTTCACCGCCTCCAGCGCGATCGGCGAGATTGCCGGTGCGCTCTTGCCGCGCCGCGCGTGGCTGGCGATGTCGGCCAGCTCGAAGAATTTCCTCCGCGCGTGCGCCCAGCATAGCGCCGGCGTGACGGCGCCGTGCGGCCGCGCGGAATCGTACAACACATTGTAGCCGGCATAGGCGTCGGCCTGCAGGATGCCGGCGAAGCCGGCGAGATGCCGCTCGGGATGCTGCCGGCGCCGGTCCGGCGAGGCATAATAAAGCGCGGCCGGCGGCGCGTTGCCGCCGAACGGGCGGTCGTCGCGGACATAGGTCCAGATGTGGCCGGTGACGGTTTTGCCCTTGGCCAGGATCGGGATCGTGGTGTCGTCGCCGTGCAGGCGCTCGGCGGCGAGCACATGCGCCTCGATGAGGGCATGCAGCGGCGCAAGCGCGCTCGTGCAGGCGCCGACCTGGTCCGCCATCTGCGCCGCCTCAACCTGGCGCCCGGCGCCACCGCCGAGATCGTCCGGATGCGCGCCGACCTGTTGCGCCTCGGGCGCGGCGGCGACGGCCTTGCCGCGGTGGACAGGGACTTCGCCAACCAGCTCACCTCCTGGTTCAACCGCGGTTTCCTTGTCCTGCAGCGCATCGACTGGTCGACGCCGGCCAATATTCTGGAGAAGATCATCCAGTATGAGGCGGTGCATGAGATCCAGGGCTGGTCGGATCTGCGCCGCCGCCTCGACCCGGCCGACCGGCGCTGCTTTGCGTTCTTCCATCCCTCGCTGGTGGACGAGCCGCTGATCTTCGTCCAGGTGGCATTGACCCGCGACGTGCCCGCCTCGATCCGCCAGGTGCTGGAGGAGCAGCCGCACGATGCCTCCGACGTCCGCGAGCCGACGACGGCGGTGTTCTACTCGATTTCCAACTGCCAGGAGGGCCTGCGCGGCATCTCCTTCGGCAATTTCCTGATCAAACAGGTGGTCGAGGACCTGACGCGGGCGATCCCGAGCCTGAACACCTTCGTTACGCTGTCGCCGATCCCCGGTTTTGCCGACTGGCTGGAGCGGGCCAGGGCCAGCAACCTGTTCACCTATCTCGACGCCACCGAAATCGCCATCCTCGACAACCTCGCCGATCCGGAATGGATCGAGGACGAGGAACTCGCCGAAGCAATGAAGCCGGTGCTGATGTCGGCGGCCTCGCATTACTTCCTGGCGGCGAAAAACATCCATGGGCGCCCGGTCGATCCGGTGGCCCGGTTCCATCTCGGGAACGGCGCCCGGCTCGAACGCGTTAACTGGCTGGGCAATATCTCGCCGCGTGGGATGAACGAGGCGCACGGGCTGATGGTCAACTACCGCTACGATCTGCGGGACATCGAGCGCAATCACGAAATGTTCGCCAATTCCGGCAGCGTCGTTGCGTCGAAATCGGTACGCGCTTATTTGAGAGTGCCGGAAAAATCGCGGGCGCTTGTGCCGGCAGAGGAACAGGCGGGCTAGCGTACCCGGGCAGACAGAACGAGCAGGAGGCGAGGATGCGCTGGCGAAACCGCGAAGGCAGCGAGAATGTCGAGGACCGGCGCGACGAGCGCCCGTCGGGCCGTCGGTTTCCCTTCCCCGGACGGAGTGGTGGCGGCTTTCCCGGCACGCGCATCCCGATCCCGACGGGGCGCGGCGGCGGCATAGGCATTGTCGGGCTGCTCATCATTGTCGGGCTGATGTTCTTTTTCGGCGTGGACCCGAGCGTGATCCTTGGCGGGGGAGAGGGAGGCCCGGTCGTCGTCGGCAATCGCCCCACGGGCGGACAGTCCAGGCCCGTCAGCGCTCAGGAGGACGAGCTGAAGAAATTCGTCCAAGTCGTCCTGAAGACCACCGAGGACGTGTGGACGCAGGAATTCCAGGCTTCTGGCAAGCGTTACCCGAAGCCGACGCTGGTTCTGTATCGCGGCGCGACGGAGTCCGGCTGCGGCACGGGCGCGGCGCAAATGGGCCCGTTCTATTGTCCGATCGACCAGAAGCTCTATGTCGATCTGTCCTTCTATGACGATCTGAAGAACCGTTTCGGCGCGCCCGGCGATTTTGCCCAGGCCTATGTCATCGCCCACGAGGTCGGCCATCACGTACAGACCCTGCTCGGCATCACCCAGCAGGTCATGCAGGCGCGGGGCCGTGCCGGCGAGCGCGAGGCCAATGCCATCCAGGTTCGCATGGAATTGCAGGCCGACTGTCTGGCCGGGCTCTGGGCGAACCATGCAAAGCAGCAGTTGGATGTCGTCGAGCCGGGCGACATCGAGGAGGCGCTCAACGCGGCCGCGGCCATCGGCGACGACCGCATCCAGAAACACACCCAGGGCTATGTCGTGCCCGACGCCTTCACGCACGGCTCCTCGGAACAGCGCGTTTCCTGGTTCCGCCGCGGCTTCGACAGCGGCCAGTTCCAAGCCTGTGATACCTTCAACAGCGGATTTTAGCGCGCGATCGGGACGCATCACAGATAAGCCCGCGACCGGAGACGGTTCGCGGGCTTCAAGCGCCGCCCCGTCTCCGAGTTGGCCCCCGTTCGCCGTCAAGTCCGGCCGTCGCCATCAATTCGTCGCGCTGCGAAACAGGATGATGCCTTCGCGTTCATAGACGAGGAGCACCGTATCCGCGCCGCTCCGATAGGCGCGCGGCGAGGATTGCAGCGCCCAGCGGCCATCCGACGGCAAGATCCCCTTCCAGCGAGTAGGATCCATCGTCGCGGCATCGGCCGGCTGTCGGTTCGCCGTCCAGCGCGGAATGTCCGCAGGATCGATCTTGATCGCGGCCAGGATGGTCCAATCCGACGGCCCCGGAACCAGCCCGCCGGAATTGTCGTGAAAGACGATATGAAACTCGGTTGCCTCGATCGGCGAGCGCGGTTTGAGATAGCGCTGCAAAAAAGCGACTTTCTCCGCGTCGCTGGCGAATTGGCTGCTTGCCGTATTGGCGCTGCGGTCGGCGAGCGCGGCACCGGCTGCGAGAAAGGCAAATGCGATGATGAACACGGCTCGGAGCATGGCATTTTATAGCAGTTTCTCCCGCCATTGGAATTGGCCGCTGTCTTGAATTTGGATTTATTCGTGGTTCAGGCCGGGAGTGCGGCCTGATCGACCCGCGTTCGTGCCGAACGCCGCCGGCAAAGCAAAAGCGCCGCCGGTTTCCCGGACGGCGCTTCGCTTTTCGGGACCCTTCCTTGCGGAAGGTCCGTCGCTACTCTTCCTTCTGCGCCAGGAACGGTGTGATGCGCATGAAGTCGACCCGGCGGTTGCGGATTTCCGCCTGGTCGGTGTCTATCAGCAGATCGCTCTCGCCATACCCTTGCGTCACCAGATTTTCCGGCGGCACGCCGAACTCGTCGGTGAGCACACGGGCCACGGTCTCGGCGCGGCGGTCGGAGAGCGACAGGTTGTCCTCGTCCGAGCCGACCGCGTCAGTGTGGCCGGCGATCATGAACACCTCGTCCGGGTTCTTGCGCAGGATGCGGTTGATCACGCGCGCAACCACGGAAAGCTTGTCGATTTCGCCTTCCCGGATCTCCCAGGAGCCGAACTCGAAATTCACCGTGTTCAGATTGAGCTTGCGGAGCCGCTTGCGGATGCCGGGGCTGTAGCGGATCTCGTCGAGCGTGTAGTCGTCCTCGAGATCGTCCACCGGCGGGGCGGTCAAGAGGTCTTCGATTTCGCCCTCATCGGCATCGTCGGCGTAGAGATAGTAGTCCTTGTTCCGCAGATCGACGGTGATGTCGGGCAGGTCGACATAGAAGCCCGGCCCGCGGCGATGGCCACGGTCGCGGTAACGGCCCCGTCCTTCGAAGTCGTTGTTGATCAGGATGACCTCGCGTCCGTTCTGGAACCGCTTGATGCGGCGGATCAGACGCCCGTCATTGTCTTCCACGCTGATGATCTGCACGCCGTTCGGGCGCGTGATGATCGTCCGGTTCCGGCCATGCGGTCCCTTCTCGGTGCGGACATCGCGCGCGGCGCCGCGCAGACGCTCTCTCTCGTCATGCTCGATGATGACCCGGCCATTGTCGCGAATGATCCGGCGCCGATCCGGCTCCTCGATGACGATCCGGCCGCCCGCTTCACGCCGTTCCTTGCGGCCGCGGGTGATGTCCTTCAGCCGCCCGCGAGAGAATTCCCGACGCCGATCGCGGCGATCCTGCAGCTCTTCGCGCGTGATCTCGCGATTTTTGATGCGCTCGTCGATCCGTTCGCGGCGGTCGTCGGCGCGGTTGGCCGGACGGTCGCGGCGATCACCGGCGCGATCGTCGCGGCTGTTGCCCTTGTCATCGGCACGGCCGCGATTGTCGTCCTTGCGATCGCGGCGGTCGTCGGCGCGATCCTTGCGATTGCGGTTCTTCTCCTCGCGGGCCTTGTCGGCCTGCTCGCGGCGATCGCGGACGGCTTTTTCACGCTCGGCCTCGCGATTGGCGCGCTCCTTGTCGACCTGGTCGCGCCGCCGCTCCTGCTGGTTCTGCTGTTCCTGCTGCTGCTGAGCGCGTCCTTTCTGGCGCTGCTCGCGATCGGCATTCTTGCGCTCGCGCCGGTCGTCGCGGTTGTCCGGCTGCTGCTGCTGTTGCTGCTGGACACGCTGGCGGTCACTGTCGCCACCGCCGCCGCCGGAATGATCGCGCCCGGGGTTGCTGCGCTCTTGGCGCTGCGGCTGCTGGTGCTCCTGCCGTTGTTGCTGCTGTTGTTGCTGCTCATGGCGTCGCTTCCGGCGCTCGTCCTCACGGTCGTCGTTGTTCTGTGCGAGCTGAATCTGATTGCCGGATGGCTGTCGCGGCTCTGCTTGAGCCGTCCACGACACGGCAACCCCAATTGCCGCGCCGATGGCGAGAATGGTTTCTCTTTTCCCTGTGATGGGCATTTCCTAGCCTCTGCTCTCTTGTGCAAAACTTAATCACGTCCAGCTCCGTCAAAGAGCCGGATTACGTCGATTTTAGGTCGAAGATCGTGCCCCGACCCTGACTGGGGGGTGAACATATTTTGGCGTAAATGTGCCAAGCCCCGACTCTGAAATCGCCTGAGAGGCAATCGGTTCCAAAATCCGGCTCACACGGCGCTTCTAATTAGGTTTCGAAGCCGCCGTCGACATTGAGCGTGGCGCCGGTGATGTAGCCGCTGTCGTCGCTGGCGAGAAAAACGGCAGCGTTTGCAACATCCTCGGGCGCGCCGTAGCGGCCCAGGGCGGTCATCATCGCCATGATCCGCGCATGGCGCGCATCGTCCCGGTTCATGTCGGTCGCGATCGGGCCGGGCTGGATGGCGTTGACGGTGATGCCGAGCGGGGCGAGATCCCGGGCGAAAGCGCGGGTCATGCCGGAGAGCGCGAATTTGCTGATGGCGTAGAGGCCGATCCCGGTTGTGGGCACGCGCGCGCCGAACGTGCTGCTCAGATTGATGATGCGCCCGCCTTTGGGGAGCAGCGAGACGGCGGTTTTGACGGCAATATAGGCGCCGCGCAGATTGACCGCCATCACACGGTCGAATTCGGCGTCGCTGGTCTCCTGGAGAAGCCGCCGCTCGAAAATACCGGCATTGTTCACAAGAATGTCGAGCCCGCCGAGCGCCTCATGGGCGCGCGCGACTGCCAGGCGCACCGCCTCGCCGTCGCCGGCATCGGCGCGGATCGCTTCGCCGCGCACGCCGCAGGCGCGGATGACGGCGACCGTCGCTTCGGCCGCCTCCGGCGAGTTGAAATAGGTCAGGGCGACATCGGCGCCGGCTCCGGCCAGCCCACGGGCGATCGCCGCTCCGATCCCCCGGCTTGCGCCCGTCACCAGCGCCTTCTTTCCCGACAATGCGTTCATGGCAGCCTCAACACCGGCCGCCGCGCGCGGGTTCGCCTAGTCGGCGCCTTCGACGACGATGATCTCGCCCTCGGCGCAGCCTTGCCGAATGGCCGCCGCAGCCTGATATTCGGGAGAGTGATAGCACGCGAGGGCCTGTTCGAAACTATCGAATTCGATGACGACATTGCGGGGCCGCCCGTCGCCTTCGACCGCATCGTACCGCCCGCCGCGCACCAGGAACCGCGCGCCGTATTTCGCGAAAGCGGGCTTGGCGGTCTCGACATAGTTCGGATATTCGTCACGATTGTTGACTGTCACGCGGGCGATCCAATACCCCTTAGGCATTCTGCTCTCCTTCATTTGGGGGGCCAGCATAGTCCGTCTTCCGGAAATTATGGAAGGGCGGGAAGGCCACAAAAAGCTCTTTTAGGTCAGGAGTGTTGCCGTGATCCGTGTCCAAACCGAAGATTTCGACGTTCAGGCCGAGACGAGCAGCCTGACACGCGGACGCGACGATGTCGGGGCGGTCGTCACGTTCACCGGTCTCGTGCGCCGGGGCATGGGCGCCCAGGCAATCCGGTCGATGACGCTGGAGCATTATCCGGGCATGACCGAGAGCGAGCTGGAGCGGATCGAGGCTGACGCGCAAGAGCGCTGGCCGCTGAGCGCCAGCCTGATCGTGCATCGCCACGGCCGGCTGCTGCCGGGCGAGAACATCGTTCTGGTGATCACGGCCTCGCCCCACCGGCAGGCGGCGTTCGAGGCTGCCTCGTTTCTGATGGACTATCTGAAAACCAGCGCGCCGTTCTGGAAGAAAGAGGAACTGTCGAGCGGTGACAGCGGCTGGGTGGAGGCGAAAGCAGCGGACGACGCGGCGGCGGATCGCTGGTCGGGCAAGCCGAAGGCGGCAGAATAGCTTATGCGCTGCCGATCCGGTGTTCTTCGAGGCGCGGCATGATCTCGACGAGATTGCACGGCCTATGCCGGAAATCGAGCTGGGCTTTCAGGATGCCGTCCCAGGCATCGCGGCAGGCGCCGGGCGAGCCGGGCAGACAGAACACGTAGGTGCCATCGATCAGGCCGCCGAGCGCCCGCGACTGCATCGTCGAGGTGCCGACTTTCTGGAAGCTGATCATATGCATCAGCACCGAGAACCCATCGATCTCCTTTTCGAGGATCGGACGGATTGCTTCCGGCGTGACGTCGCGGCCAGTGAGGCCGGTGCCGCCCGTGGTCAGGATGCAGTCGATCTGCGGATCGGCGGCCCAGCGTTTGACGGCCGCGCGGATCAGGCCGATCTCATCCTTGACGATGGCGCGGTCGGTGAGCTGGTGCCCGGCATCGGTCAACAGACCGACAAGCGTCGCTCCTGACTTGTCGTCTTCCAGCGTGCGCGTGTCCGACACGGTGAGCACCGCGATGCGGACCGGCTTGAACGGCTTGCTTTCGTCGATCCCGGCCATGGGTGATCCGATATGGAGCGCCCGCCGCTAAAGATCCCGCGCGGCGGGCGGAATTTCGTGAGCACTATCGGCGCAGCGCGATGGTAGCGACGGGGACATGGCGGCCGACGCCCGGGTCGAACTGGGTGATCGTCAGCGAGTGCTTGGACGGGCTGCTGACGTTGACGGCAAACCGGCCCTGAAAGTTCGGTCCGTCGACCTCGATATTCAGGCGGTCGCCGTGAATGTTGCCTTTGACGCGTCCGGTGTTGTTGGCGACCTTTTCGTTCCAGATGCCCGATACGTTGTCGCCTTCGCAGGATACGTCGGCGCCGGCGTCGAACTTATAGTCGGTTCCCGCACAGGAAATCTTCTGAACGATGCGCGCGCCGCCCGTGCTGTAGCTCACCCGGCACGAAATCCGTTCCTCGGCGCCGCCGATCGGCTTCACCGTGCCCGAACCGCGCCACGCGCCGTTCAGCTTGTTGATCAGCGATTGTGCCTGCGAGCTGCAAGCGGAGGCCGCCGGGCTGGCGAACAGCGCGACTGCGGTTGCAGCAATGAGGAGGCGGGGAAGAGATGATCCGAAAGTGCGCACGCGTTTCATGTAATATCCCTGCTTTTGGTCGTTGACGTATTCTGCCCAGTGCCTTCTTGAACCAAATATCGCCCGGCAGCAATGGCTTCGCTGAGGGGAGCGCAAAGCATTTGACGGTCAAATTGTTTTTGTTATGAGGGAATAGATGGGGCGGCCCACGGCGCATGAAAAGCGCGGGACACGTCAAATTACGGCTTTTTTATTCTCAGGCGAGCCGGGTCCACAGCGCGTGGAAATGATGAACCGGGCCTTTGCCGTGGCCGACGCCGAGATCGTCGGCTTTCATCAGGGCGTTGGTGAGATAGATTTTCGCCTCGCGAACCGCGTCCAGCATGGTCATGCCGCCGGCGATCAGCGCGGTGATCGCGGATGACAGCGTGCAGCCGGTGCCATGGCTATTCTCGGTCATGATCCGGTCGGCGGCGAGGCGGACGATGTTCTTGCCGTCGAGGAAGATGTCGACCGCTTCCGGCCCGGAGCCGTGGCCCCCCTTGATCATCACCGCCTTGGCGCCGAGCGAAAGCAGCAGCTCCCCCTGGCGGACCATCATCTTCTCGTCGACCGCGAGATTGGCCCCCAGCAGCCGTGCGGCCTCCGGCAGGTTGGGCGTGATCATGTCGGCGATCGGCAACAGGTGGGAGCGCAGCGCAAATTCCGCGCCCTCATCGAGCAGCGCATCGCCGCTCCCGGCGATCATCACCGGATCGAGGATGACGGGCGGGCCCTGCCAGGCGTGTAGCGCCTCGGCCACGGCGATCACCGCGCGCTCATTGCCGAGCATGCCGACCTTGATGGCGCGCACGTCGAGATCGGACAGCACGGCGTCGATCTGGGCGCGAATGAACTCCGGAGGCACGGCGTGAATCGCGCTCACCCCTTGGGTGTTCTGCGCGGTCAGCGCCGTAATCGCCGAGGCGCCATAGACGCCCAGCGCGGAGAAGGTTTTCAGATCGGCCTGGATTCCCGCCCCGCCGGAGGAATCAGAGCCCGCAATGGTGAGAGCGATCGGTGTCTTCATGCGCCCTAAGATAAGGAACGCCGCGCCGGAGCGCGAGCATGCTGTTGCAGAACCGCACAGCTTGATCGGCAGCGCGCCCGCCGCGAATCACCGAATCCCGGCGCCATTGTTACAGAGAATAGGGTCGCACCGGGGCGGCGGTCCGGCCCCTGGCGCGGCCGCGGCTTCGGCAACCGGCGCCATGGGCCTTTGTGCCGAGATTTGGCCGGGTTTTCGCCTCCGCCGGGATTGACAACGCCGCCGACCCGTTTCTATAGTCCGCCGGGCGCGGGACAGCTTTGTTTGCCGCGCATAATGCGCTGCCCCAGGCTCTAATCACTCCGAATGGCAGTTAAAGTCCGTGGCTATGCCGCGGCGCCGACGGGCGCGTGTCGATAAGGAAAAGGTTTCAAGATGTACGCTGTCATTCGTACGGGCGGCAAACAATATCGGGTCGCCCCCGAAGATGTTTTAGAGATCGAGCGGATTTCCGGAGATTCCGGCGATACGGTCGAGTTTACCGATGTGCTGCTCCTGGGCGGCGATAGCGGTCCTGAGGTCGGCGCTCCGCTGGTCGCAGGCGCGTCGGTCGCGGCAGAGCTTGTCGAGCATTTGCGCGGCCAGAAAATCCTGGTCTTCAAGAAGCGCCGCCGCTCGACCTATCGGCGCAAGAACGGCCACCGGCAGGAACTCACCAGGGTCCGCATCACCGAGATCCTGACCAAGGGCGAAAAGCCGAAAAAGGCCGCCGCCGCGCCGAAGAAGGCCAAGGCGGAAGCTGCGCCCGCAGCAGGGTTCAACGACGACGTCAAGCTGATCGGCGGCGTCGGTCCGGCGCTGGAGAAGAAGCTGGCCGCGCTGGGCGTCACCTCGCTCAAGCAGATCGCCGAATGGACAGCGGCCGATATCGAGCACTTCGATAGCGAGCTCTCCTTCAAGGGCCGCATCGAGCGCGAGGAATGGGTCGAGCAGGCCAAAGAACTGATTGCCGGCAAGCCGCCGCGCGCCAAGGTTGACCAGGACGCAGCGAAAAAGGCTGTCGACAAGTCGAAGAAATAAGGAACACGAACCATGGCACATAAGAAAGCAGGCGGTTCGTCCCGCAACGGCCGCGACAGTGCAGGCCGCCGCCTCGGCGTGAAGAAGTTCGGCGGCGAGCAGGTGATTCCGGGCAATATCATCGTCCGTCAGCGCGGCACGAAATGGCATCCGGGAACCGGCGTCGGCATCGGCGTCGATCACACGATCTTTGCCGTGCAGGAAGGTCATGTGAGCTTCCGGGAGCGCGGCAACGGCAAGGTCTTCGTCTCCGTCGTGGCCGCTCAGGGCGCAGAGTCCTAAGCCTCACGGCTCGCGGGGTCGTGCGTGCCAAATACAGTCGGCGACAAGCGTGGTGATCTGACGCCGGAGCTGCTCCGCGATCCGATCGGCACGCGTCGGCTTGTCATGCGGCTGCCGACCGCCGACGACATCGTCGCCATAAGCCGTCTCATCAACGAGCCCGACATCGCGCTGAACACCGGCGCGATCCGCTATCCTTACGCGCCGATATCGGCGTGGGGCTGGTTGGCGCAGACTGGTCGCATGAGGAAAAATGGGGCATTTCGCATGCCCTACCTGCTCACCTTAAGATCCAACCCACGCCTGTTTGCCGGTGTTGCCGGGCTTTCCGTGCACCCGCGGCGCGGCATGGAAATCGGCTATTGGCTCGGCAAAGCCTATCGCGGACGGGGCTACGCCTCGGAGGCCGCCCGCGCTTTGGTGTCGCTCGCCTTCCTCCAGAGCGCGACCGCGTCCGTCCAGGCAAGCGCGCGCACCTCCAACCGGGCTTCCCAGCGCGTCCTCGAGGCAGCGGGCATGCGCCGCGTCGGGCATTCGCGGATCAAATCGGTGCAGCTTGGCCGTTATGTGCCGGTGATTCTCTACCGGATCGAGCGTGCGGCGTGGGAGCTGGGAACGGCGAAATCCTCCCCCTAGCGGTGCGCTATCAAGCTGCCCAATTTGCTCTATAGTGAGCGCGGTCCGGAAACTGGAAGGGATTGCCTTTCTAATGAAACGATTCCTAACCGTCCTCGCCGGGCTTCTGGTGCTGGCCGCGCTGGCGGTCGTCACGCTGCCTTTTGTGGTTCCTCAAAGCTATCTTGAACGGCAGCTTGCTCCGGTCCTGGCCGACGCGACCGGGCTGGAACTGCAGGAGGCGCGGCGCCTGAAGGTGTCGCTGATGCCGGCGCCGGGCATCGCCTTCGAGGGTGTAAGCGCGACGCTGCCGCTCGACGATACGCACAACCCGCTGATCCGCGCCGACCGGATCGTTGCCGCGATCGACACGCGCGAGTTGCTGAACGGACGGCTGAAACTGCGCAAGGTCACGCTGGAGGCGCCCTCGGTGGTGCTCCACAGCGAGGCGGGCGCACGCAGCGACGCCGGCGCGCCGGACCGCGGATTGCACAAGGCGGTGGCGGGCGGCGACGGGCCGGATTTCAGCCGGTTTCTGATCAAGGTGGCCGATGGGCGAAAGGGGCGGAAACATCGCGGCCTGCTGCTGCCCTCGGTCGATATCGCCATCGTCAACGGCTCGATGGCGATGCAGGATCCCGGCTCGGGCGGCTTGGCCGTTACCGACGGCAATTTCGAGCTGATCAGCCATCCGGACGCCGGCGAGGCCGCGCTTGAGGGCGGGCTCAAGATCGGCGGCGAGCCGGTGACGGTCAAAGGCAGCGCGCAGGCGCCTGCGCAGAGCGGCGGCCGGACGGCGGCGCTTCGCTTGACGATCACCTCCGCCGCGGGCGAAACCCGGCTCGACGGCGCGTTGTCGCTCGGGGACCAGGCGCGGTTTTCCGGCCCCGTGCAAATCGAGCTGACATCGGGCGAGGCGCTCGCCCGGATGTTCGGCGGCAGCCGCGACGCGCTGGCCCGCTTCGACGGCGCCAGGATCGCCGGGCGTTTCGATGTTTCGGAGACGCAGATCGGTTTGTCGGAAGGAACGCTGAGCGCGCCGGGCGTCAATGGCGAGATTACCGCGATCGGCGATTTCAGCGGGACAGTCGAGGCGAAGCTGCGCAACCTGTCGCTCCATGGCGGGCAGGGGCAGGGCACTTTCATGCTCGATGCACGCCAGCCCGATGCGATCCTGGCGGCGTCCTTCTCGATGTCGGGCGTCGACGCGCTGGCGCTGAACAAAGGCGTCTCCGGCTTCGACTGGCTGTCCGGCCGTGCCGATGCGTCATTTGACGTCGCCGGCGGCGGCAGGTCGCTGGACGCGATGGTCGAGACGCTGAAAGGCCATGGGAAAATCATGGTCGCGAACGGCGCGATCGAAGGGCTCGATCTGCCGCTGATCGTCGCCGATGCGAAGAATGGCGAGTTCGGCAAATGGCGCCGCGAGGCGGGCCGCCAGACGCCGTTCGACCGCATGGAAGCCTCGTTCACTCTGGAGAACGGCATCGCGAACACCGACGACCTGACCATGACCGGCCCGAACATCGCGGTGACCGGCGAGGGCAAGACCAACATCGCCCGCGGCCGCATCAACTACAAGCTCAAGACCAAGGTCACCGCGCGCGACGGCAATGCGGCCGGCGACGGCGAGAAGGATGCGCTCGCCATTCCGCTGATCATCAAGGGCGACTGGGACAAGCCCGACATCTACCCCGATTTCAAGAACGCGATGGAGGACGAGGAGTCGCTTCGCGGCACGGCCAAGCTGTTCGGCAAGTCCGTCGAGAAGCTGACCGACGGGCAGATTAAATCGGACGATTTCGGTAAGATGATCGACGGTTTGTTCGGCAAGAAAAAGAAGAAGAAAAAGCTGGAGGACACTCAATGACGCGGCTTGTGGGCGCGCGAATCTCGCCCGTCGGCCGAAGTGAGGCTGCTTGGTATTTCTGCTCGGATTCCTGCTGATCTTCGTTGCCCTGGCGATCTTGCCGACGCTGTGGGTCCGCTCGGTTCTCGACCGGCACAGCGCCGAGCGCCCCGACTTTCCCGGCACCGGCGGGCAGTTTGCCCGGCACCTGCTCGACGAGATGGGCCTCAAGACCGTCGACGTCCAGGACACCAATTCCGGCGACCATTACGACCCGGTGAAAAAGGTCGTCGCCCTTTCGCCGCGCATTTACGACGGCCGCTCGCTGACCGCCGTGGTCGTCGCCGCGCATGAGGTCGGCCACGCCATGCAGGACGCAACCGGCTCGGTGCTGCTGAAAACCCGCACCCGGCTGGCCAAGACCGCGATCATTGTCGAGCGCGTCGGCAGCATCGTGCTGATCGCCGCGCCGCTCGGCGCCGCGCTGCTGCGCCATCCGGCCGGGTTCTTCATCGAGATCGCCGCCGGGCATTCTGATTCTCGGCGTGGGCGTCCTCCTGCATTTGAGCACCTTGCCGGTGGAATTCGACGCCAGTTTCAACCGGGCCTTGCCGGTGCTGCACGCCGGCCGATATATTCCGGAGCGCGATTTCCCCGCGGCACGCAGCATTTTGCGCGCGGCAGCCTTTACCTATGTCGCCGCTGCGCTTATGAGCTTGATCAACATTGCCCGCTGGCTGAGAGTTTTACGTAGATGACCGACGCTTTGACGGCTCCGAGAGCCAAACCGACTTCCGCATCGAAAGCCCCGAAAGTCGGCTTCGTCAGCCTGGGCTGCGCCAAGGCGCTGGTGGATTCGGAGAGGATCATCACCCGGCTGCGCGCGGAGGGGTACGAGATCGCGCCGAGCTATGACGGCGCCGATGTCGTGGTCGTCAATACGTGCGGCTTTCTCGACAGCGCCAAGGCGGAGAGTCTCGATGCGATCGGCGAGGCGATGGCCGAGAACGGCCGCGTCGTCGTCACCGGCTGCTTCGGCGTCGAGGACAAGCGCATCCGCGCAGCGTTCCCGGGCGTGCTCGCCGTCACCGGACCGCATCAATATGAGGCGGTGATGGAAGCCGTGCGCGCCGCCTCGCCGCCGCCGCACGCGCCGTTCCTCGACCTCGTGCCCGCATCCGGCCTGCGCCTGACGCCCGATCACTTCGCCTATGTGAAGATCTCGGAAGGCTGCAACAACAAATGCTCGTTCTGCATCATCCCGCAATTGCGTGGGGCGCTCGCGAGCCGCCCGGCGGCTGATGTCATGCAGGAGGCCGAGCAACTCGTCGAGGCCGGCGTGCGCGAGTTGCTGATCATCAGCCAGGACACCAGCGCTTACGGCGTCGATCTGAAATTCGCGCCAAGCGACTGGGGCGGAGAGCCGCTCAAGGCGCGCTTTTACGACCTTTGCGCCGCGCTCGGCAGCTTAGGCGCCTGGGTGCGGCTGCATTACGTCTACCCGTACCCGCATGTCGACGAGGTGCTGCCGCTGATGGCCGAGGGCAAGATTCTCCCCTATCTCGACATCCCTTTCCAGCATGCCTCGCCAAGCGTGCTGAAAGCCATGCGCCGCCCGGCGAACCAGGAAAAGACGCTGGAGCGCATCGCCCGCTGGCGCGAGGTCGTCCCCGATCTCGGCATCCGCTCCACCTTCATCGTCGGCTTTCCCGGCGAAACCGAGGAGGATTTTTCGATCCTGCTGGACTGGCTGAAGGAGGCGCGGCTCGCACGCGTCGGCTGCTTCAAATATGAGAATGTCGAGGGCGCCGGGTCGCGGGCGCTGGAGGGTCAGATCCCCGAAGAGCTGAAGGCCGAGCGCTATGAACGTTTCATGGAGGCGCAGAAGGCGGTGAGCGCCGAGGTTATGGCCGCACGCGTCGGTCGGGAGATCGACGTCATCATCGACGAGATCGACGATGAAGGCGCAGTCGGCCGCTCGATGTGGGACGCACCCGACATAGACGGCTCGGTGTTTCTGGAAGAAGCCGAAGGGCTGGAGCCGGGGGACGTCGTGCGGGTGCTGGTCGATGAAACGGACGAGTATGATTGCTGGGGCGAGGTCGTCGCCTCTCCGGACTGAGCCTGCGTCCCTCGTTTGACGCGGGGCGAACAGCCCGCGGCGATCCGGCGCAATCGACATCCGCGATATTTCCTTGGGATCACGCGCCACAAGCGCCGAAATCGGCTTGGCTGACTCGGGCCGGTTTCGTATCGCTTTCCGTGGTTACAAAGCTGTAGACGCCGGCGCGAACCGATGTTGACGTGCCGCGCGGGTCGATTTTCTCGAATGCATTTTTGGTGCGGGTCAGTCCCCCGCGCCTTCGATCGTTTGGCGATCCAAGAAAAAATCAGGGGGCCTGGATGCACTTGCCGCAGCGCTTCGATCTCGAATTGCCGCCGAAATGGCGGATGATCGCCAGGACGATTTCAATCCTGTCCCTGATCCTTGCCCTCTCTCAGATCTACACGATCTACTCCGACATCTCGCTGATCAGTCTCGGAATGGATGCCGAGATGGAGCTGTCGTTTTACTCGTGGCCGCTGGTCAGCATCTGCGTTGCGGTGCTGTTTCTCTTGTCCGGCGTGTTCGCCTTCAAGCTGATGTCGGCCTATCTCACGCCCGGCAAATATCTCGAGCTCGACGAGGACGGCATGCGGCTCAATCATTTCTTCGGGCTCGTTTCCTTGCCCTGGTCGAATGTCGCGGGGACCGGGGTGTTCCGGATGCTGGGCGTCGACTATCTCGGCGTGAAGTTCCGCGATTTCGAGCGGTTCGCGACCGATGCCCGGCTCGATGCCGACACCTATTCGCTGAGCCACCGGGTTTCGATCGTGCTGATGTGGCCGATCAAGCAGTTCGGACCCAAACCGCTGGCCGCGCTGGCGGAAGCGTTCGCGCCCACCTCGATCCGCCAGACATTCGATGCCCTGCGCGGAAGTGGCCTGATGAAGGGCTACGACATCGTCATTGAACGGATGTATACCCCGAGGCTCGAAGAGATCGAGCAGATCATCCGTACCCATATGGCAGGGCCGCCGGAGGCGAAGGCGGCCGTGCCGGAGCGCCGGAAGAAATGTCCGAAATGCGCCGAGATGGTCATGGAAGACGCGGTGATCTGCCGCTATTGCCGCTATTCCTTCCAGACCGGCGAATTCGTGACATAAGCGGCAAACCGCGCTCCGCGGCGCGCTTGCAGCTATTTCACCCGGATCTGCTTGAGCGCCTCGTCGACCTTGCCCGTGAACTCCGGCGACGCCTGCTTACCGATCCCCCAGAACACCATCTGGATCGACTGTTTCGGCAGCACCGAGAACATGTTGCGGAACACGAACGGGGTGCCGCTCATCGAGGGCGAATAGGTGACGGAGCGGAAGCCCGGCAGCCCTTTGACCTCCGATTCGGTCCCGAGCACCGGGATGGCGCTGGGGGTGGTATTGGTGAAGGTGGCGGCGTTCTCGATGATCGCCCGCTGCAACGACTCCATATTGACGCCGTCCTCGGTGCCGTAGGGCTCGACGATGATGCCGAAATAATATTTGCCAGAATTGACGTAGAGGACGGAATAATCGCCGATATTCTCGTTGCGCACCTTGGTCCAGCCGAGCTTGCCGGCGCAGACCTCCAGCACCTCGACCGTATCGCAGCCATCCGCGGAGGGCGGCCCTTGCGCGTCGTCCTTATAGCGCCAGGTGCCGTTGCCATCGAGGATGACGGTCCGGCCCTTGACGACGGCGGTGCCGACCTGCTCGGCCGCGGCGTGGAACGCCGCCAGGCCGGCGATAAGCGCGCAAAGGATTGAAAGAACGGCGATCTGCGCGCGCATCGGAGCCTCGTGAATCGTTTTCGTTTTGCCGAGATGATCATAGGATCTTGACGATTTCGTATCAACCGCGGGGCGCGCGCGTTGTCTGCGCTTGATGGCGCAGCCGCGCTTCTCTAGGCTTTGGCCAAACGGACGAAACATTGCGGAGGGCGTCATGGCGGATGAGTTTTTCGATGCGGCCGAGGCGCAGAGCCCGGAGGCGCGCGAGGCGGAACTGCTGCGGCGGCTCGCCGGGTTCGTCGCCTATGCGCGGAGCAATGCCCCAGGCTGGGCGCGGCATCTCCAGGGCGCCGGCGATGCACCGCTCGCCAGCCGCGCCGCGTTGGCGAAGCTGCCGCTGCTGCGCAAGTCCAGCCTGCCGGCGCTGCAGAAAGAAACGCCGCCCTTCGGCGGCTTGGTCGCCAAGGCAACGGTTGCGCGGATCATGATCTCGCCCGGCCCGATCCAGGAGCCGCAGCCTGCCGGTGCCGATCCGTGGCGCATGGCGCGCGCGCTCTTCGCCGCCGGCTTCCGCCGTGGCCAGACCGTGCACAACGCCTTCGCCTATCATTTGACCCCGGCCGGCTTCATGCTCGACGAGGCCGCGCGGGCGCTGGGCTGCACCGTCATCCCGGCCGGCATCGGCAACACCGAGCAACAGGCCGAGGCGATCGTCAATCTGAAGCCGCATGGCTATGTCGGCACGCCGGACTATCTGAAAGTGCTGCTCGACCGCGTCGGCGAGATGCAGGCGGGGCCGTGCTCGATCGGCAAGGCGCTGGTGTCGGGCGGGGCGCTTTTTCCGGCGATGCGCGCCGAATACGCCGCGAGGGGCGTCGCTGTGCTGCAATGTTATGCGACGGCCGAGCTGGGCCTCATCGCCTATGAGAGCACGGCCGATAGCGGCATGATCGTCAATGAGGGCATCATCGTCGAGATCGTCCGGCCGGGCACCGGCGACCCGGTCGCCGAGGGCGAGGTTGGCGAAGTGGTGGTTACCAATTTCGACGAGACCTATCCGCTGATCCGGTTTGCGACCGGCGATCTGTCCGCGATCCTGCCGGGGCTGGGGCCGTGCGGGCGGACGGGGACGCGGCTGAAAGGCTGGATGGGCCGCGCCGACCAGACCACCAAGGTCAAGGGCATGTTCGTCCACCCGCACGACGTCGCCGAGATCGGCCGCCGTCATCCCGAGCTGGGCCGGCTGCGGCTCGTGGTCCGGCGGGCGGGCGATCAGGACGAAATGGTGCTGATGGCGGAACGTGCGGGCGCTGCGGCGGGCCTCGGCGGTCAGGTCGCCGAGACGCTGAACGCCGTGACGCGCCTGCGCGGCAGCGTCGAGCTGGTCGAGGCGGGATCGCTGCCGAATGACGGTAAGGTCATCGCCGACGAGCGCGACTATAGCTGAACGGCGGTCCTCGCACGCGGAACACCTCCGGCGCCGTTCCCGTCGTCGCCCCGGCCTTGAGCCGGGGCCTATTCGCCTTGGCTGATTGCGCTTGCGTGTGTGGATCTGCGATTGGATCCCGGCTCAGGGCCGGGATGACGAAAAAGTCAACTCGCCGAGGTCCACCGCTTTACGCCCGCTGCGGCTCCTGTCCCGGCGACGGCGGTGCCTCATCGGCGGCGCCGAGATGGCCATGCGCCTCCAGATTCACCGGCCCCGCCAGATACGAATAGACGACCGGGATGACGAACAGGGTAAAGAACGTGCCCACCAGCAGCCCGCCGACGATCACCCAGCCGATGTCCTGCCGGCTCTCCGCGCCCGCACCGACGGCGACGGCAAGCGGCACCGCGCCGAGCACCATCGCGCCGGTGGTCATCAGGATCGGCCGCAGGCGCAGGGCGGCCGCCTCGGTGACGGCCTCGAACATCGGCCGGCCCGCCGCGCGCATCTGGTTGGAGAACTCCACGATCAGAATGCCGTGCTTGGTGATCAGGCCGATCAGCGTGACGAGGCCGACCTGGCTGTAGATGTTCAGCGTGCCCCCACTCAGCCATAGCGCCAGCAGCGCCCCGGTCATCGACAGCGGCACGGTGAGCATGATGATCAGCGGATCGCGGAAGCTCTCGAACTGCGCCGACAGCACCAGATAGATGAAGGCAAGCGCCAGGAGGAAGGTCAGGTAGATGTCGGAGGATGATTCCTTGAACTCGCGCGACTGGCCGGAATAGTCGACCTGCGCCTGGCCCTTCAGCACCTCCTGCGCGGCCTTTTCGAGGAAGGCGAGACCGTCGCCGATGGTATAGCCGGGCGCCAGATAAGAGGTGATCGTGGCGGCGCGGAGCTGGTTGAAGTGATTCAGCTCCTTTGGTGCGACCGTCTCGCGGATGTCGATCAGATTGGAGAGCGGGATCATCGCTCCGGGCGTACCGTCAGCCCCTGGCGCGCCGCGCACATAGATGCGGCGCAGGTCTTCCGGATTGCGCCGGTCGACATCGGCCACCTGGACGATCACGTCATATTGCTCGCCCTCGCGCTTGAAGCGCGTCACCTGACGGCCGCCGAGCAGCGTCTCCAGGGTCCGCCCCAGCGTTTCGATCTTCACGCCGACATCGGCCGCCTTCTCTCGGTCGACCGAGAGATTGATCTGCGGCGTATTCAGCTTAAGGTCGGTGTCGAGATTGGCAAAGCCGGGATAGTCGCGCGCCTTGGCCATGACCGCCTCGAGCAATTCCTGCAGCTTGTCGTAGGATTGCGAGGTCTGGACGACGAAGGAGATCGGCTTGTCGCGCACGCTCTGCCCGAGCGGCGGCGGGTTGCCGGGGAAGGCGAGGACACCGGGCACGCCGAACAGCTTGGGCTGCAATTCCTTGGCGATGTCGAACTGGCTGCGTTTGCGCTCGGCCCAGGGCGAGGTTTTGACGAAGCCGATGCCTTGCGAGACGGTCGGGAAGCCGGTAACGACGAAATAGCGGTCGACATCGGCGGTCTTGGCAAACACGTTTTCGAGCTGGCGCGCATAGCGGTCCGTGTAGTCGATGGTTGCGCCTTCCGGTGCGATGAAGATGCTGACGATCGTTCCCTGGTCTTCATAAGGGGCGAGTTCGGATTTCAGGGAATTGAACAGGAAATAGCTCGAACCGGCGACGCCGAGCCCGATCAGCAGGACGAGCGGCCGCACCCGGAGCGCGAGCCGGAGCGTCGCCTTGTAGCCCCCCGTGAGCTTGCGCAACAGCCATTCGATGGCGAGGTAGACGCGCCCGTGCTTCTCCCCGGTGCGCAACAGCAGCGCACACATCATTGGCGTCAGCGACAAGGCGACGAACCCGGACACCAGCACCGCGCCCGCCAACGTCCAGGCGAACTCGGTGAACAGCCGCCCCGTGGTGCCGCCCATGAAGCCGATCGGCACATAGACCGCGGCCAGCGTCAGCGTCATGGCGATGACGGCGAAGCCGATCTCGCGGCTGCCGACAAACGCCGCCCGGCGCGGCTGTTTGCCTTCCTCCACATGCCGGAAGATGTTCTCCAGCATGACGATGGAATCGTCGACCACAAGGCCGATGGCGAGCACCAGCGAGAGCAGCGTCAGCGTGTTTATGGTGAAGTTCATCGCGAACATCAGCGCGAAGGCGCCGATCAGCGAGACCGGGATGGTGACCAGCGGAATGAGCGTCGCCCGGAAGGACCGCAGAAAGAAGAAGATGATCAGAACGACGAGCACCACGGCTTCGGCGATGGTCTTGTAGACGTTCTTGACCGACTCTTCGATGAACACCGATTTATCGTGCGCGACCTTGATCTGCATGCCTTCGGGGATCGAGGCCAGGATCGCCGGAAGCGCCTCGCGCACCGCATGGGAGACGTCGAGCGGGTTGGCGGTCGCCTGCTTGACGATGCCGAGCGCGACGGCGCTGTTGCCGTTGAAGCGGACCACGCGGCGCTCGTCCTCCGCGGCGATCTCGGTCCGGCCGACGTCGGAGAGGCGAACCAGATAGCCGTTCGCGTCCTTGAGCACGAGCCGTCCGAACTGCTCGGCCGTGCGCACGTCCGTCTCGGACAGCACGGTGAACTCGCGCTGGCTGCTTTCGATGCGCCCTGCGGGCACTTCGACATTCTGCTGGCGCAGCGCGTCTTCCACATCCTGCGGCGTCAGGCTGTAGGCGGCGAGGCGCTCCGGATCGAGCCAGATCCGCATCGAGTAGCGCCGCTCGCCGAAAATGCGCACCTCGGCGACGCCGGGCAGCGTCTGCAGGCGGTCTTTGACGAAGCGGTCCGCATAGTCGGTGATTTCCAGAGGCGAGTGGCGGTCGCTGAAGAAGGCGAGATAGATGATCGGCTGGGCGTCGGCTTCGACCTTCTGAATGACGGGCTCTTCGATGGCGTCGGGCAACCGTCCGCGCACGCGGCCGACGCGGTCGCGAACATCGGCGGCGGCGGCGTCCGGATCGCGGTTCAGCTTGAAGCGGATCTGGATCTGGCTGCTTTCCTGCCGGTTGATCGAGGTGATGTAGTCGATACCCTCGATGCCGGAGAGCGAATCCTCCAGAACCTGCGTCACCTGCGTCTCGATGATCTCGGCGCTGGCGCCGCGATAGGTGGTGTCGACGGTGACGACCGGCGGGTCGATATTAGGATATTCGCGCACCGTCAGCCGCTGATAGGAGACGAGGCCCAACAGCACAACGACCAGGCTCAGCACCGTCGCAAACACCGGCCGGCGGATCGAGACGTCGGAGATGACCACGGTTCAGGCTCCCTTGCCCGTCGGACTTCCGGCCTCGCCATTGGTCTTCGGCTTGGCGGCGTCGCCCGCGCCCAAGGCCCGCACGGCGCCGCCTTCGCGGATCTTCTGCTGCCCGGCGGTGATCACCACGTCGTCGGTGGACAGGCCCTCGACGATCTCGACGCGGCCGTCCCGGCGGGTGCCGATCTTGACCTTGGTCTGCTTGGCCTTGCCGTCAATGACCCGGTACACGAACTGATCGCTGCCACGCGGCACGATGGCCTGCTCCGGCACGGTCAATGCGTTGGGCTTCAGCTCCAGGATCAGGGTGACGCGGGCGAACAGGCCCGGCCGCAGCATCCGGTCCTTATTGGCGACGCGCGCGCGGATGACGATGCTGCGCCCGGCAGCGTCGATGCGCGGATCGATCGCATAGACCTGACCCTCGAATTTCCGGTCCGGGTAAGCGTCGACCGTGATCTCGATGGGCTGGTCCGCGCGCAAGGTGGACAGGAACTTTTCCGAGATCCGGAAGTCCACCTTGATCGGGTCGATGTCTTCCAGATTGAACAGGTCCTGGCCGATGCTGATGTAATCGCCGACGCTGATCTTGCGCAGGCCGGCGATGCCGTCGAACGGCGCCGCGATCCGCGTCTTGTCCAGCTTAACCTTGGCGGTCTCGACCGAGGCCGTGCCGACATCAAGGCTGGAGCGCGCTTCGTCGCGCGAGCGGGCCGTGGCGATCTGGCCGGAGAACAGCTCCTGGGTGCGCTCGAAATTGCGCTTGGCCAGCTCCAGCTTGGCCTCGGCTTCGGAGACTTCGGCGCGGTTGAGGGAGTTGTCCAGCTTGACCAGGACGTCGCCCTGCTTCACCGGCTGGCCTTCCTCAAAGCGGATCTCGACGACCCGGCCGGCAATTTCGGGCCGGATGATCACCGATTCATTGGAGGCGAGGCTGCCTACGGAGACGACGCGCTCGGACAGCGAGCCGACTTGGACCTGCGCCGTCTCAACCGGGACCTGTGGCGGGCCTGCCGGCTGCGCTGCGGCAGTGGCGGCGTAGAGGCAAAACACAATCGAGAACAACAGACGCACAACGCGCTCCGAACCAATGACGCACAGCCCGGCGGTCCCGGGGGCTGAACGAGATGAATCAATGCCCAACATTTGCAATCGGCAGCGCGCCCGGCCACTGGACCCGCGCCAAGCGGCCAATGCCTGGGTACACGAACAGCTTTAACGAAAGGCGCTTCTCAACGCACACCGGGTCTAAACATGGTTAAAAGGCGCTGGAAGGGCAAGCTTATTTGTGTCTCCGGTTTTGGCGGCGGCCGCGCGAAGTGACTGTGATGCACCGGCTTTTATGCTGTAGAAGGCTCCGCTCTCCCCTCGGTCCGCCGAGAGGCGGGCTCGGGCCGTGGCCGCCGCGCGACATATTCGAGGGCGCGCCGAGGATGCGCCGTTAAACCTTGCGATGGCCCGTATCTCCTGGGATAAGGCAAGCCGGTTTGGCCGCTCGTCTGACTGCGCAAAGGGGGTTCGCTTGCGGATAACGCGAATAGTGCCGATCGTCCTGGCCGTTCTGCTGATTGCCGGCATCGCCATCTGGTACACACAGCGCGCCGCGCCGGTGAGCGTGGTTACGCCGCATCGCGGCGAGGCGGCGGAGATCGTCTATGCAAGCGGTGTGATCGAGCCCAAGACCTGGGCCAAGGTCACCTCGCTGGTGCGCGAGCGGATCGTCGAGCAGTGCAATTGCGAGGCCGAAGCGGTGGAGCAGGGGGCGGTGCTCGCCCGGCTCGACGACAGCGAGGCCAAGGCCGCGCTTAGCGAACTGGATGCCCGTCTCAGCCTCTCGCGCGAGAACCTGCAGCGCCTCACTGTGCTGAACGAAAGGCATGTCGCCAGCGCGCAGGCGCTCGACCAGGTGCGCTCCGAGGTCAATCAGATCGAAGCTCTGCTTGCGGCGCAGAAGGCGCGCCTCGACAATTACGTCCTGCGCGCGCCCAGCGCCGGCATCGTGCTGCGCCAGGACGGCGAGGTCGGCGAAATCACCGAGCCGGGCACGGTGTTGTTCTGGGTCGGCCAGCCCAAGCCCCTGCTGGTCGTCGCCGACGTCAACGAAGAAGACATCCCGCGCGTCGAAACCGAACAGCGCGTGCTGCTGCGCTCCGACGCCTTTCCGCGGCAGGCCCTCGAAGGCACGGTCGAAAGCATCACGCCGAAAGGCGATCCGGTGACGAAAACCTATCGCGTCCGGATCCGGCTCCCGGATGACACCCCGCTCCGCATCGGCATGTCGACGGATGTGAATATCGTCACCGGGGTGGCGAAGAACGCGCTGCTGGTGCCCTCGCTCTCTGTGCGCGGCAACAAGCTGTTCGTCTTCGAGAGCCGGCGGGCGCAGCTTCGCGAAATCGAGACCGGCATTCGCGGCATCTCCGACATTCAGGTGCTTTCGGGCGTCGACGAGGGGAGCCGCGTCATCTCGCCCTATCCGGAGGCGCTTGCCGATGGCGCGCGGGTGAAGGTGGCGAAGGAGTAGCGCCGGGTGCGGCTGATCCTGGAAATTGCGTTCACTCACGTCGCCGGGCGCGGCCGGCAGACCATCGTCGCCATCCTCGGCGTGGCGGTCGGCGTCGGCTTCTCGATCGCCATGGCGGCGCTGATGCAAGGCAGCCAGAACGACTTCATCGAGCAGCTCGTCAACACCATGCCGCATGTGCAGATCACCGACGACCGCCGCTCGCCGCCGCGCCAGCCGGCTCAGGACGCATTCGACGCGGTCGCCATTCATGGGCTCAGGCCCCGCGAGGACCGGCGCGGCATCATCAATCCGACGGCGGCGCTCACCTGGCTGCAAGGCTGGGTGCCGGGCCGGTTCGCGCCGAGCCTGCGCACGCAAGGGGTGATCCGCTTCGCCGGGCGCGATGTCGGGGCGGCCATTGTCGGCGTCGATCCGGAAAAAGAGCCGGCGGTGTCGCCGATCATCGGCGATTTCCGCCAAGGCAGTTTCCGCGCCCTGTCGGTCGGTGGCAACAATGTGCTGGTCGGCGACACCATGGCCAAGCGGCTCGGCGCCAAGCTCGGCGACACGGTGACGGCGGTGTCCTCGACCGGGCTCACCCGCAATTTCAAGATCGCGGGCCTCTTCCACACCGGGGCGACGGCGCGCGACGAGGGCGAGGCCTATGTGCTGCTGAAGAACGCCCAGATCCTCAGCGAACGCGCCAACGCCATCAACGAGATCCGCATCAAGCTCGACAACCCGAACGCGGCGCCCGAGGTCGCCCGGCGCGCCGAGGCCGAGCTGGGCTACAAGGCGGAAGCCTGGCAGGAGGCGAACGAGTCCATCCTGGAGGCGCTCGTGGTCCGCAATGTGATCATGTACACGGTGGTCGCCGCGATCATGCTGGTCGCCGGCTTCGGCATCTTCAACATCGTCTCGACCATCACTCATGAGAAGGCGCGCGACATCGCCATCATGAAGTCGCTCGGCTTCGCCGAAGCGGACATGCGCCGGATCTTCCTTCTGGAAGGCGTGACCATCGGCACGATCGGCTCGCTGTCCGGCTGGGTGATCGGCTTCACGCTGATCTATATCCTCTCCAATATCCGCTTCGAGCTGAGCGCGGGCGGGCGCGAGATCACCAGCCTTCCGGTCGCCTGGAGCTTTCTGCACTACCTGATCGCCTCCAGCTTCGCCCTCGCGTCCGCCGCGCTTGCCGGCTATCTGCCTGCCCGCAAGGCGGCGAAACTCAACCCCGTCGACATCATCCGGGGGGCGTCGTGACGGCACTCATCGAGGCCCGCGACCTAGTGCGCATCCTGGCGGCGACCGTGCCGGTAACGCTGGTCGACCATGTCTCGCTGACGGTGAACGAGCGCGAATTCATCGCCATTACCGGCCCGTCCGGATCGGGCAAGTCCTCGCTGCTCTATCTGCTCGGCCTGCTCGACCGTCCGACCAGCGGCCAACTGCTCATCGAGGGACGGGACACCGCGCCGATGGACGAGACCGTGCTGGCCCGGACCCGGCTCGCCATGCTCGGCTTCGTGTTTCAGTTTCACTTCCTGCTGCCGGAATTCACCGTCCGCGAGAATGTCGAGATCCCGATGCGCAAGCTCGGCCGCCTTTCGCGCGCCGCCATGCATGAGCGCGCCGGGGACTTGCTGACCTCGCTGGGCCTGGAGGATCATCTGGGCAAGCTGCCCGATCAGCTCTCCGGCGGTCAGCGCCAGCGCGTCGCCGTCGCCCGCGCGCTCGCCAACGACCCGCCCATCGTGCTCGCCGACGAGCCGACCGGGAGCCTCGATTCCAAAAGCTCCGAGCAGGTGTTCGAAATTCTCAGGGCGCTGGTGCACGAGCGCGGCAAGACCGTCGTCGCCGTGACCCACGATCTGGCCATGGCCGAGCGCATGGACCGGCGCATCCACCTCGTCGACGGGCGCATCGACGGCGAAACCCGGCCGCAGGGGGCGGGTGCGCCCGCGACATGAAAGCTGCCGCCGCTCCTTCTCAAGACTGTGCTGAGACGTCGGCGGCACTGGGTTTTGTCGGGAAAACGCGTTACTGTGGACCGTTCCCGGCCGGAATTCTGTATTGCGCTAAAATCGAGATCAGTTCCTCTTTGGAAAAAATTGGACGCAAAACCGTCCAGTCCAACTCATTAACGTTCCGCTGTATTTGCCGGCACAAATCTTTGGCCGCAAAATTTCCGGTAGCTGCGATCCCAACGACTTTTTGAGCGTCCGGCTCATTCCTCCCGAGTTTCGCGAGAGCATCGGCGAGCAGCTCCCCAGCCTTATCGGAGGTTGGAGCGCCCATAATTTGCTTCCCATTTTCACCCCTCATGACACGGAGGACGTCGTTCCACGCTATGCGATGTCTAATGCACCGTTCGTTGGCGTCGAACACCAATTGAGCCTGCGCGATCATCCGGGCCGTATGCCGATCTGGCGCTTCGGTGATGTAGGCCACCACACCCAAAATTGCTGCAATTGCTGCCAGAAAGAACGTCGCTCGCTCTATGATCTTCCACGTGGATGCTAGGTGTTTCATTGGGTGCTTTGTTTCCCCCTGTCGCAAATGTAGTCAACATCTGGGGATCCGCCGCCGAAGGCGGAAGGTGCTAGAGCGCAGATTCACGTTACCGGCAACGTGGCTGACGCGGCGCAGTTTGCCTAAGTGACGCAGACATAGCGTCCCCGGTGAAAAATCGCAGTGCGGCGGAGACGATGGCCTCCGGCGCATCCTCCTGCATAAGGTGTCCCGACCCGGCGATTTCGGTGAGTTCGCAGCCTGGGATGAGGCGCGCCAGCTCCCGTCCCCGCTCGATGGGTATCCACGCGTCCTCCGTGCCCCATAACAGCCTTACCGGACAGCGGACGTCTTTATACCGGTCCTGGACCTCGTCGGTATATCGCATGTCCATCTGCGCGATCTGACGGTAGAAGGCGGGCTGGCCGACCGGGCCGAGCCAGGGCGCGAGATAAGGCTCCAGCTCCGCGTCCCCGATCGGGCGGTGGATGGCGCCGCGGATATAGGCCGCCAGGATGGCGCGCTGCAGATCCTCGGGAACGCCGGCGAAGGCGTCCTCGTGCAGCCGCACGTGCTGGACGAAAGGCGAGCCCCACGGCCGGATGGCGACGGGGTCGATCAGCAGCAGCCGGTCGTAATCGCATCCGTCGATCAGGTGGGCGCGAAGCGCGGTCGCGCCGCCGAAATCATGGGCGATCACCTTCGGCGCGTCCAGGCGCCAATGCTCGATGAGCGCGGCGAGGAGGCCGTTCTGCACACCGAGCGAGACGTCCTGGCCGGGCGCCTTCTCCGACTGGCCGTAGCCGATCAGGTCGAAGACGAACACGCGGTGATCGCGGGCAAGCTCGGGGGCGATCCGCCGCCAGACATAGGAGGAGAACGGCGTGCCGTGGACTAGGACCACCGGGTCGCCCTCACCCAACGAACCGTAGGCGACGGATTGGCCTTCATAGCCGAATGTTTCGCTGGGCGGCCAAGCTAAGATCATGCATTCATTGTGTAAACCATCGAAGCGCGAATGTCACGGGCGACCGTTTGCTTTGCACTACCTAGTGAATTGCACTGAAAAATGAAAAACACTTTGGCATATCAATACGGAACAAGCCAACCGCGTCAAGGTTAGCTAGCTTAGGAGGCCTTCACGAAGCGCGTGGCCCGGGGAACGAACCACCGGGGACATTTATTCTGGGAGGACTCAATGCCGAAAAACGAAATATCCATTACGCGCCGCACCTTCGGGCAATTGGCTGGTGCGGCCAGCTTGGCATATGGATTGGCGCCGGGATTTCTGAGTGCGGCCATTGCCGAGGAGGTGGCGAATGCCGCCAAGGTGATCGAGGGCAAGTCACCGGAGATGATCGTCATCAACGCGAAGCTGGGCGTGATGGAGACCCCGCTGACGCTGTTGCGCGAGCACAAGCACACCCCGAAAGAGCTGCTTTTCGTCCGCCTGCATTTTCCGCATGAGGGCGAGCTGGCCTGGTACGGCACGACCGGGGAACCGCCGGCCGATATGGTCAAGGACTGGTCGATCGACGTGGGCGGCGTCGTTGCCCGGCCGCGCAAGGTTGCGCTGTCCGAGCTTCAGGGCATGGCGCAGGAGAAGCGGGTGTCGGTGCTGCAATGCGCGGGCAACGGCCGGTCCTTCTACGCGGCGAAACAGAAAGCGGCCGGCGGGCAGTGGAAACATGGCGGCATGGGCAATGTCGAGTGGGAAGGCGTGCCGCTGCGCAAATTCATCGCCGACCTCAACCTGATGTCGGACGACGGCAATCATTGGCTGACCGCCGAGGCCTGGGATCATCCGCCGACCCCGGAAGGATCCGATTTCGCCAAGAGTTTCAAGCTCGAAGACGCAGCGCTCGACCACGCGATCATCGCGCTAAAGCTGAACGGCGAGCCGATCCCCGCCGTGCATGGCGGCCCGGTCCGGCTGATCATTCCCGGCTTCTACGGCAATATGAACGTGAAGATGCTGACCGCGCTCAAGCTGATGCCGGAGGAGACCGCGAGCTTCTATCAGCGCGTCGGCTACCGCATGCCCAATCAGCTCCCCGCCGATCCTCAGGGCTTCAAGGCCGACGACTATACGATCTACAACAGCGTTCCGACCTACGGCCATGCCATCAAGAGCGTGATCTTCTCGCCGCTTCCCGACGACAAGCCGAAAGCGGGCAGCGTCGACATCAAGGGCGTCGCGTTCAACGACGGCTCGGCGAAGATCACCAAGGTGGAGGTGTCCTCCGACGGCGGTAAGAGCTGGACCGAGGCGACCATCGAGGAGCCGGAAAGCCCGTGGGCCTGGCATCACTGGACGGCGAAGGGCGAACTGAAATCAGGCGCCAACACGTTGATGTCGCGCGCGACCGATGCGCTGGGCCGCACGCAGCCGATCGACGGCCTCGCCCGCTGGCAGCCGCGCGGCTATGAGTGGAACGGCGTCGAACGCCTCGAAATCTCCGTATGAGCTGACGCCGGATAGGATAATGGCGGGGGTCAGCTGTTGGCCTCCGCCGCTTCGGATGGATCGATGCCACGTAAATCCCGCCTCTTTCTCGCGATCGTTGCCGCGGCGCTGTGGAGCCTCGCCGGTGCCGCCTTCGCCGCCGAGGATCTGCCGGAAGGGCCGAACCGCGAGCTGATCTTCGGCCGCTGCCGCACCTGCCATGGCCTGGAATATCTCTCCGATTCATCGGGTCTCGACCGCGGGCAATGGGACTCGGTGCTCGACAGCATGCGCAAGCTCGGCATGCCGAAGCTGTCGGACGAGGACCGCGACAAGATCCTTAGCTATCTCGCCACCTATCTCGGCCCCAATCCGCCGCCGGAGACCGCCGCCTCGACCAACGGCTCACAGCCCCCGCCCGCAGCCGACGGGCAGACCATCTTCGTCCAGCAATGCGCTTCCTGTCATCAGCCGGACGGCAAAGGCGTCGCCGGGCAATTCCCGCCGCTCGCCGGCAATACCGATCTGTTTCTCAGCCGCGAATTCCCGGCGCTGGTCGTGCTCAACGGCATGGAGGGCGAGATCAAGGTAGGCGGTAAGCCATTGCAGGGCATTATGCCGCCGTTCGACTATCTGTCGGATGCGCAGATCGCGGCGGTCGTCGCCTATGTCCGCTCCGCCTGGGGCAACGACGCCTTGCGGCCGAAGGATATGACGGCCATCGATGCCGAGGTGGTGAAATCGGCGCGCACCAAATCGATGAGCGCGTCGGCCGTGCGCGACTATCGCGGCAGCCTGGAATGAGCGGAGCGCGCCGCTCAGGCCGCCTTGTCCGCAAGGATCAAGTCGGAGGCTTTTTCCGCGATCATGATCGTCGGTGAATTGGTGTTGCCGGAGGTGATGGTCGGCATGATCGAGGCATCGACCACGCGCAGCCCGCCGACACCATGAACGCGCAGGCGCTCGTTGACCACCGAGCGCTCGTCGCCGCCCATCTTGCAGGTGCCGACCGGGTGAAAGATGGTGGTGCCGATGTCGCCCGCCGCCCGCGCCAGATCGTCGTCGGTGGTCACCTGCGGGCCGGGCAGGAACTCGTCGGGATGGAAGGGGCTCATGGCGTGGGTGGCCATCAGCCGGCGCGTGAGGCGCAGGGAATCGGCGGCGACCCGCCGGTCGCTCTCCGCCGACAGATAGTTCGGCTGGATGGTCGGATGGTCGCGCGGGTCGGCGCTCTTCAGATGCGTGTAGCCGCGGCTGTCGGGCCGCAGATTGGCGACGCTCGCCGTCATCGCCGGGAAGGCGTGGAGCGGATCGCCGAACTTGTCCAGCGACAGCGGCTGGATGTGATACTGGATGTTCGGCGTCTCGTATGAGGTATCGGAGCGGGTGAAAACGCCGAGCTGGCTGGGCGCCATGGACATCGGCCCGGTGCGGCGCAGGGCATATTCCAGCGCGATGCCGGCCTTGCCGAGCAGCGAGCCGGCCCGCGCATTCAGCGTCAGCGCGTTCTGCACCTTATAGATCGTGCGGATCTGCAGATGGTCCTGCAGGTTCTCGCCGACGCCGGGCAACTCCAGCCGCACGGGAATGCCCGCCGCGCTCAGCGCTTCGCCCGAGCCGATGCCGGACAGCTCCAGCAGATGCGGCGAGCCGATCGCGCCGGCCGCTAGGATGACTTCGCAGCGCGCCCGCGCTTCAACGAGCTGTCCGCCGCGCCAGAACACGACGCCTGCCGCCCGTTTTTCTTCCAGAATGAGCTCTTTGGCCTGGGCGTTCGACATCACCGTCAGGTTCTTGCGCGACAAGGCCGGCTTGAGGAACGCCTTTGCCGTGTTGACGCGGATGCCGCGGCGCTGATTGACCCGGAAATAGGCCGCGCCGTAATTGTCGCCGCGGTTGAAATCCTCGGTGCGCGGAATGCCGATCTCCTCGCAGGCCTCGATGAACGCGTCGAGGATCGGCCAGGACAGGCGCTGCGCCTCGACGCGCCATTCGCCGCCCGTGCCATGCATCTCGTCGGCGCCGAAGGCGGAATCCTCCGACTTCTTGAAATAGGGCAGCACGTCGTCCCAGCCCCATCCGGTATTGCCGAGCTGGCGCCAGCCGTCATAGTCGCGCGCCTGGCCGCGCATGTAGATCATGCCGTTGATCGAGGAACAGCCGCCGAGCACCCGCCCGCGCGGATAGTTGAGCGCCCGCCCGTTCAGGCCGTCGACCGGCTCGGTCTTGAACCCCCAATCGGTGCGCGGGTTGCCCATGCAGTAGAGGTAGCCGACCGGGATGTGGATCCAGACGTAATTGTCGCTGCCGCCGGCCTCCAGCAGCAGCACCCGGTTGCGCGGATCGGCGCTGAGCCGGTTGGCCAGCACGCAGCCCGCCGACCCCGCACCGACGATGATGTAGTCGAACTCTCCGATGGCGTCCAAGGCGCTCCCCTTTGCGCTTCCTGCTTATTATATAGGTAGATTAAGCGTTTCCGCCGAGCGGGGGAAGCGCCCAGGGGGCCGCGATCGTCATATGCGAGGCGCAACGCCGAGCATAAGGGGCAGGGGGACCGCTGCTCAGAATAGAGTGCGACCCTCGCTCCTTGGGTCGCCGTCCACCCGATGCGGTTCGTAAATGTCGGACCGCGCCGTTCGCCTCCATGGCCGCGCAGGATGTCCCGGATCGGTCTCGACGGTAGCGACGGCGATCGAGGGCGCGCCATCCGCGGTGCACTGCGCCGCCCATCGACCGTCCGGCGCGGCTATTCCCGAAGGGGCTGTCAGGCTTTGCGGCGCGTGGGCAGAAAAGCTGACCCAATATGTATTGCTTGCCGCATGTCCCAGCGTTTCCGCGGCGAAGGCCGGAGCGATGGCGACGGACTCACCTGTTGTCGAGAACAGGACGCAATCGACGCCAAGCCGCTCATATTCGATGAATATTTCCGGATAGTGCGCCTCCATCCCCAGCGCGCAGCCGAAGCGGACATCATCGATCTCAAATGTCACCGGGATTTTCCCCGGCGAATACATGAACGAGATTTTCGTGTTCGACAGCATTCGCTCATCATAGCGCGTCACCAGCTCCCCACGATCGGAGACGACATACAGGCTGTTATGCGGCCGGTGTGGCTGGGTGAGTTGATGAACCGACCCGAAGATCGTCCATAATCCGAAGCTCTCGCGCAAGTTTCGCTCGTTGCGTCCAATTCCTCGCGCAGAATGGCCCATTCGAACCGGGTCCAGTCGGAAGGGCCGATTTCTTTTGGTCCGCTAGCGGACATGATGCGCTTGTTAGGTGAGCAGGTCGCGCCCTCGGGGAAATGGATAAGCCTTGCCCCGGCTTTATGCGCCTCGCGCATCAGGCGCCGCATTTCTGTCCCGCTCGCGCGAAGCCCGGAAATGTCACGAGGATCGTTGAACACCGTCGTTTGCGCTACGGCCAACCGCACCGATTTGGTTTCAGGCTGCGGATGGTCCGGCGATGTCTGGCGAACATGCCTGAGAGCGGCTGTGTAAGCCTCTCCGGTCTTGGCTGCGCGAGCACGTACGCGACGTTTTAGATTTGCCTTTTGCGTCATTGTCAGGCCTTTCACGTCCCGGACGCGAGTTCCCCAGCAACCACGCCCGAAACGATCGGACCAAGACAGCGACCCGAGACTGAAGTCCCTTTGCCTCCGTCTAAAGACCATGCTGGGGATGGCCTTGGGAGGTTGGGCGTAGGTCACGCCGAAACGAGGATGTCGATATGACCTCGATTCGTCAACCTGCCGCAAATATCTCCGAGCGTCTTTAAACCCGCGCCGGTCGAGGGCGTCGATCGCCATTTCGCGTCGTCTCCGCGGCGCGCTTCCGGTTTCTTTCGCTCCAAGCGCAAACCGATCGCTCGCCTCCCGTTACTAACCCGATGAGCAAGGCCTATGTGCCGGCCGCCTCGAGCGGCGGATTCCCATGGCGTCTTCTTGCGGACACTCTCAATTTTGAGCGCTGAAGGCAGGAGCTGCGTAATGATCATCAACGGAACCAACCTCTCGAATGTGCTCTTCGGCACACCTTCATCCGACATCATCGACGGCAAGGGCGGCGATGACTGGCTTCATGGGAATGATGGCAACGACCATCTCTGGGGTGGAGACGACAATGACCACCTCTATGGCGAAGGTGACGGTGATTTACTGTTCGGCGAGGACGGCGACGACTTTCTGTTCGGCGGCTCGGGCAACGATTTGCTTTACGGCGGCGCGAATGACGATGTTCTGAACGGCGGCGACGGCACGAACTGGCTGTATGGCGACGGCGGCAGCGATACCGTGACTTATGAAGACGCGACCGGCGGCGTTGGTGTCTGGCTGGACTATACGACGGTCCCTCAAGGCAGTGGGCCGGGCCGTTTCGATTACCTCTATTCGATCGAAAACGTCACCGGATCGAACTATGAGGACGCAATCTATGGCGATGATGGCGCCAACGTCTTGAGAGGCCTTGGCGGCAACGACTTTTTCTTCGCCGGGGCGGGCGCGGATACGATCGATGGCGGTAGCGGCGTAGACACGGCCAATTACATCGACTGGAATGCCCATCCGCTGACGCCGATGACCATCGATCTCACGGCCGGCACCGGAAGCGGCGGAGAGGCCGAGGGCGACCGGCTGATCTCCATCGAGAATGTGACGGCGGCTTTCGGATCAGACGTCATTATCGGCAACGCCGAGGCGAACGTTCTCGAAGGCCTTGATGGGAATGACACGCTGGAAGGGCGCGCGGGCGCCGATACGCTGGACGGCGGAGAAGGCATCGATACAGCCAGCTATGAATCGTCCAATGCAGGCGTGACGGTTGCATTGCATGACGTCCTCGGCCCCCGCACCGGAGGTGGACATGCCGAAGGCGATACGCTGATTTCCATCGAGAACATCGCGGGATCGCAATTCGGCGATTGGCTTGTCGGAGACGAGAACGCCAACGACCTGTTCGGCAACGACGGCGCCGACACTCTCGTGGGCCTTGGTGGCAGCGATTTGCTGGATGGCGGCGAGGGCGACGATATCCTCTATGGCGATGCCGACCCGCGATCTCTACGGGAAGCGTTCATGTTTCACGAGCCGATTACCCCCGATTTCGATATTCTTGTCGGCGGGCCGGGCAATGATTTCCTGCATGGCGGCGGCGCCGGAGATTGGATCGACGGCGGTGACGATATCGATACGGCGTCCTATCGACTCTCCGATGCCGGCGTGACGATCGACCTCCAAAATGACATTGCGACCGGCGGCGACGCCACGGGTGATGTCCTGATGAACATCGAGAATATCGAAGGTTCCGCCTATAGCGACGAGCTATCGGGCGACGCCGGGCGCAATGTGCTCACCGGGTCCGCCGGCGATGACGAACTCTTCGGGAGAGGGGCAGACGATACGCTGGCAGGCGGAACAGGCGCCGACCATCTCGATGGCGGGCTGGGTTCCGATATGGCGACGTACCAGGACGCCGGGATGGTGGCGTGATCCTCGACCTGGAGGCCGGGAGCGGCAGCGCCGGTGAAGCCGCAGGCGATACGTTCACGTCCATCGAAAACGTCACCGGCTCGAACTATGCCGACGAGATCACCGGCGACGGCGGCGACAATGTGCTGATCGGCCTTGACGGCAACGACGTCCTCGACGGCGGCGGTGCGTTCGACGTTCTGAGCGGCGGCGACGATGATGACACCCTCTTTGGCGGCGAAGGCGACGACTGGCTGTTTGGCGACGATGGCGACGACATCCTCGAAGGCGGCGCGGGAGGCGATCTGATCCTCGGCGGCGACAACAACGATACGCTGAGCTATGTGACGTCCGATGCCGGCGTCGTCATCGACCTGGCGGCGGGTACGGCCAGCGGCGGCCATGCCGAGGGCGATCTGTTCGACGAAATCGAAAATGTCACCGGCTCGGCCTATGCGGATACGCTGACCGGCGATAGCGGCGCCAACACGCTCAAGGGTAGTGCTGGCGGCGACACGTTGTCGGGCGGCGGCGGGGCCGACCGCCTTGTGGGCGGGGCAGGCGACGATTTGCTGATCGGTGGACCAGGAACAGACTTTCTGACCGGCGGCGCCGACGACGACGCGTTCTATTTCAACGCAGCCGCCTTCGGTTCGGCGTTCGGCTTCGATACCATTTCGGATTTCGAGGCCGGAAAAAACACCGATGACGTCATCATATTCGACCGAGTGAGACTTGTGTCGTTCAACGACGTTCTTGCCAGTAGCACACAGATCGGAGCGGATACCGTCATTACGATCGATCCGCTTCATTCGATTACGCTCGACAACGTCACGATCACCGATCTGCATCCGGACGATTTCATATTCATCTGACCGGCGGGAATTGCGTAGACGCAATCCTGCCAAACCGGGCCGGAATCCTCGTGGCAACGGGGATCCGGTCCTCTGCAGGCGTAGGAATTTGCCGGAGCCCAATCGGCGCACGGATCGCGAACGCGGCAAAACGATCGCGATCTAATCGCGCTTCATGATCCGGGCGGCATAAAACCCGTCCATGCCGCTGAGGTCGGGATCGCTGAGCTGGAGGTAATAGGGCAGGGTGCGCAGCGCGCCCTGGAGGTCGAGCCATTCGGCACGTCCGCCGATCTCTTCCGGCTCGACCGGCAGGACCATCACATCGCTGCGCCGTTTCAGAAGTCCGGCAATCTGGTCCCGGCCCTCGGGCGCCTCGAGCGAGCAGGTGCAATAGACCAGGAGGCCGCCGGGCTTGAGGATGGCCAGCGCCTTCTCCAGCATCTTGTTCTGCAGCTCGGCGAGCTGTGCGATGTCGGCCGCGCGTTTCAGACAGGGGATGTCGGGATGGCGGCGGATGGTGCCGGTGGCCGAACACGGAGCGTCGAGCAGGACGGCGTCGAACGGTTCGTCCGGCTCCCAGGTCAGGATATCGACGGCGATGGTCCTGGCCGTCAGGCTGAGCCGGGCGAGGTTTTCCTCCAGCCGCTTCAGCCGGGTCTCGGAGACGTCGACCGCAGTAACCTCCGCGCCGGCATGGGCAAGCTGCGCGGTCTTGCCGCCCGGTGCGGCGCAGAGATCGGCGACGCGCTTGCCGCGCACATCGCCGAGCAGCCGGGCCGGAAGGCTGGCGGCCGTGTCCTGCACCCACCACTCGCCCCCGGCGAAGCCCGCCAGCTCGTCGATGCGGCCCTTGGCGGCAAGGCGGACGCTGCCGGTCGGCAGCACAATGCCGCCAAGACGCCTCGCCCAGCCATCCGCATCGGATTTGACGGTCAGGTCCAGCGCCGGTTCGCCGAGATGCTGGGCGGCGATCCGCTCGGCCTCTTCATCGCCATAGGCCTCGAGCCAGCGCTCCCACAGCCAGTCCGGCGTGTTCAGCCGCGCCGCGTCCTGGCCGAGAGCGATCGCGGCGCCTTTCTCCGAGATTCGCCGCAACACGGCATTGGCGAGGCGGCGGAAACGGCGGGCCTGCGGATCGTCACGCACCTGGAAGACGGCAAGGTTGATGACGGCATGGGGCGGGGATTTCAGGAAGACGAGCTGCGCGGCCGCGCATAGCAGGATCGCATCGAGACGCCCGCGCTTCTCCGGCAGCGGCTTGTCGATGAAGTTTTCGACGATCGCGGCGAGCTGGCCGCGCCGCCGCAATGCCGTCGCCGCAATCGCCCAGGCAAAGGCGCGGTCGCGCGGCGCCAGCTCGGCAAAGCGCTCCGACGCGGCCAACTGATCGAACGCCTCGTCGAACGGCCGATGCTGCGTCAGCACATCCGTCAACAGGTTCACAGCCAAGCGCCTGGCGTTCAGCCCAGCGCGATCATCTGCACTCAAGCGATCCTCGCTGGGGCCGAACAGCAATGAGCCGAACACATCCGCCGCCATTCTGCCGGGTTAGAAATGGTCCACATCCTTGCGGTCTCCCGGCCCGACTTGCAAGCCTGGGCTTATCCCCAAGGGCCCTTTTCCCCGCTCGGAGGGTTGCCCCACGGTCCGGCAGGCGGTGCGGACGGAGCGGCGGCGTCTCCTGCGCGCTGGCCCATCTCGCGGGCGATTTCCTGGAGCGCGGCGATCCGGTTTTCGGTGTTGGGATGGGTGGAGAACAGATTGTCCATGCCCTGGCCGGTCAGCGGATTGATGATGAACATATGCGCGGTCGCCGGATTGCGTTCGGCGCGGCCATAGGGGATCTGCTTGGCCATGCCGGCGATCTTGCCCAGCGCGGAGGCCAGCCACAGCGGGCGCTGGCTGATCTCGGCCCCCAGCCGGTCCGCCTCGTATTCGCGCGAGCGGCTGATCGCCATCTGGATGAGGCCCGCCGCGAGCGGGGCGAGAAACACCATCATCAGCGTGCCGATCAGGCCGAAACCGTTGTTGTTGTTGCGGTTGCCGCCGCCGAAGAACATGCCGAAATTGGCGAGCATCGAAATGGCGCCGCCAAAGGTCGCCGCGATCGTCATGATCAGCGTGTCGCGATGCTTGATATGCGCCAGCTCGTGGGCGATGACGCCGGCGACTTCCTCGCGCGACAGCCGTTCCAGCAGGCCGGTGGTTGCGGCGACGGCGGCGTTTTCCGGATTGCGGCCGGTGGCGAAGGCGTTCGGCTGCTCGGCATGGATGATGTAGACCTTGGGCATGGGCAGCCCGGCATTCTCGGCCAACTGGCGGACGATGTCGTAATATTCCGGCGCGGCGCGCGCGTCGACCTCCTGGGCATTGTGCATACGCAGGACGATCTTGTCGGAATTCCAATAGCTGAAGATGTTCATCGCCGACGCGACCAGGAAGGCGACCACCATGCCCGTCTGTCCGCCGATGAAATAGCCGATGGCCATGAACAAGGCGGTCAGTGCGGCCAGAAGCAAGGTGGTGCGAAAGTAGCTCATTGTTTCGCCTCGATGGAACGGCTGCGAGCGTGCGGGTGCCCGCCGCTCCGTCCCGGATCAGTGTCTGCGCGCCGGCCGGCTCTCCGAGGTTGACGCCCGCCCCGCGTGCTTAGATATAGTGCAGCAAAACGGGAGTGCCAATTCATGGCTGAGAACAATTCGCCCCCATCCACCGGTCCCGCGGGCGCTCAGCCCGGCGGGGGGGCCTCGCCGGCAGAACGCGCCCTTGCCGAGGCCGAGGAGCGGCGCAAGACGGCCGCGAGCGCGGATCGGGAAGCGCCGGCGGAGGTCAACGGACCGAAAGGCCCCGAGCCGACACGGTACGGCGATTGGGAAAAGGGCGGGATCGTATCGGATTTCTAAGGGCTTAGGCGCGGGCATCGTCGGGTGAAGCCGGCCGCGAAATGACGTCAGACGTTGACCGGAAGCTGGATAGTGGCGCTCAGTCCGCCCTCATTGCGGTTCTTGATCTGGATATCGCCGCCGTGGCCGCGCACGATCGAGCGCGCGATGGCCAGGCCCAGCCCGATGCCGCCGGTCTCCTGGCCGCGGGATTCGTCGAGGCGCACGAACGGCATGAACACATGCGCCATATTCTCCTCGGGAATACCGGGCCCTTGGTCTTCGACCGTGATCCAGACTTCCGGGCCGGGGCCGTTCAGCAGAACGCGGGCCGATTTGCCGTGGATCACGGCGTTCTCGACCAGATTGCGAACCGCGCGCTTCATGCTGTTGGGACGGCAGCGATAGAGCAGCCGGCCTATTTCCTCGTAATTGACGTCGCGGTCCATGTCGGCAAGGTCGGAGCAGACCGTCTGCACCAGGGCGTTGAGGTCGACCGTCATGGTCGGCTCGGTGATCGCCTCCTCGCGAGCGAAGGCGAGTGCGCCCTCCGCCATCTGCTGCATTTCCTCCAGCGAGGCCAAAATCCGGGTCCGCGTCTCCTCATCGTCGATGAACTCCGCCCTGAGCCGCATCGTGGTGATTGGCGTGCGCAGGTCGTGCCCGACGGTGGCGAGCATCTTGGTCCGGTCGAGGACGAAGCGCGACAGGCGTTCGCGCATGTCGTTGAACGCCTCGATGGCGCGGCGGATTTCCTCGGGCCCCTGCAGCACCACGGGCCGGACCTCCTCGCCGCGGCCGAACGCGACGGCGGCATCGGCCAGACGGTTGATGGGCGAGGTGATCTGGCGAATAATGAAGGCGAGCGCCGAGCCGAACACCAGGAGCATGGTGCCGGCCGGGATCAGCAGCAGGGCGATGGACGGCGACTGCAGACGCCGCGCGACCTCCAGATTCAGCCATTTGCCGTTCTTGAGCTTGACAGAGGCCTCGAGCCACGGATCGCCCTCGGGCGTCGGCAGATTTCGCCAGTCCGCCCACCAATACCGGATGATTTCGCTCCAGGACGGCGGCGTGCCGACATCGACGAACACCTGGTCGGGGGTCTTGCCGACCATCGCCCGCAACTCCATCAGATAGACGGATTTTTCGTCCACGACGACGCCGGGATCGGGGCCGTCGGGGCCGATGGCGAAGGTCAGCAGGGGCGTATCGGAGGCGTTGAGCACCTTCTGATGCACATCGTCGGGCGTTGCGTCGAGCAACTCGGTGATCGAGGCGATCCGCGACAGGATGTAATCGGTCCACCATCGCCTGATCGCGGACTGGCGTTCGTCGGCCATGATCGCGAACAGAGCCAGCTGGGAAACGACCAGCGCGGCTGTGGCGACGAGAACGATCTGTCCCGTGACTGTTCGCGGATACAGGCGCGTCATGTGGTCTCCACGTCCCCCGCAAATTTGTAGCCGCCGCCCCAGACCGTCTGGATGAATTTGGGATTCTTGGGATCGTCCTCGATCTTGCGGCGCAGCCGGCTCACCTGGTTGTCGACACTGCGGTCGAACAGATTTGCCATACGTCCCTTGGTCAGGTCCAGAAGCTGATCGCGGTTCAGCACGATATTCGGACGCTCCAGGAACACCGCAAGCAGCAGGCACTCGCCATGCGACAGCGGCGTCACCACCTCGTCGGCGGCGCTCATGATCTCGCGCCGGTCGGGATGGAAGATCCACTGGCCGAAGCGGACCCTCTTGCCGAGGTCGGGCTCGCGGGAGGGCGGAATGCTGTTGTGGCGCCGCAGCACCGCCTTGATGCGGGCGACCAGCTCGCGAGGGTTGAACGGCTTGGTGACGTAGTCGTCGGCGCCGAGTTCGAGGCCGATGATCCGGTCGGTCTCCTCGGCCATGGCGGTCAGGAGGATGATCGGGATGTCCACGGCTTCGCGCGCATAGCGGGCAAAGGTCAGCCCGTCCTCGCCGGGCATCATGATGTCGAGCACGATCAGATCGAAGGCGCTGGTCTTGAACAGCTTGCGCGCCTCGGCGGCGTCGGAGGCCGGCGTCACGCGCATGGCATGTTTACGCAGAAATCGTGCAAGAAGATCTCGGATTTCCCGATGGTCATCCACGATCAGAATATGGGGTGTCGGTTCCATCATAGGGTCTACAGCCGGTTCGTCACCAATCCTGGCAGCACATTGCTATCAGGCACATCGAAAACCTACGCGCAATATCTTCGCGCATAGCGATTGCACTGATGAGACGTCATATGTCGCAGATCGGTTCTGTATGTTCGATGAACCGGATGGCGCTTTATGCAGCGCGATGCGCCACTTGAGCGCTCCCGAGGCGATTGCCTCGGGCGAGGGTGAAGGCCGGGCCGCCGCCGTGCCAGTGCATCATTCAAACGGACGTCGACCGCCGGAGTTTGGAAAAATTGCTGCATAACCAAAGAGCGGTGCATTCGATGCACAAGGCGCCGCCGCCCGTGGCGCCCAGGCCTCTGCAGCGCGCACGAGAGCGGCAAGGAAACAAGGTGGATCTGCCAATCGGCGGAGACGATCAGCCGGTGGCTATATATTCGCGCATCGACGCCGCGTCCAATTCGGCAGCCGCGATCCGCTGCTTGACCACGTCGCCAATGGACACGATGCCGATCACACGGCCGCCTTCGACTACCGGCATATGGCGGAAGCGCTGCGAGGTCATCACTTCCATCAGCCATTCGACGGTGTCTTTTTCTACGCAGGTCTTGACGTCCTTGGTCATATGGATCTGAGCGGGCTCGCTGAACACGCGTGGACCGCTCTCGGCAAGGATGCGCACGATATCGCGCTCGGACAGGATGCCCTTGATATGCAGGTCCTCGTCGCAAACCACAACGGCGCCGATCTTTTTTTGCGCAAGCACGCCAACGATTTCCATAAGCGTCATGCGCGGCAGGACTGTTGCGACGTCACGGCCCTTGTCTTTCAAAATCCTGGCAACGTTCATGACATCCTCCACATGGGCGGGCAAAAGGCACGCTTGGCAGACGAGCCCCCGCGAGCGGCTCAAACGAAAATGATGCGACAGCTTGACGCTCCCCGCAAGAGGTCTCGCAATCGACCGTCGGCATTTCCTGGCGCAGCACGCTATATTTATGTGCAACAACCAGTGGAAAAGTTAGGTGCATATAAGAAATATTACAATCTGAAATTGATCTTTGCACTGGAATGAGACAGGTTCAATCCAAGGTTGTGGATATCCATACTCCTTTCGAAGGTTGAGTGATGTTGTGTCGGAGTTTCGCATATGTCGGCGACAGACACGTGGCGCCACGCCGCGTCGGTCCGCCGGTTGACGAAATGGATGCGGACCAGCTCCGCGCCCCACTCGCGCCTAGTCAGGTCTGCGCACCCTCATCAGCCCCGCATGGGGCCATCTCCCTTTCTGACCATCGTATCGCCCGGCTGAACGCGCATTCTTGCGCGTTGCCGAAGCGCTCGGATGCGCCCCGGTTTCCACAAATGCGTCGGATAAGTATTGATAGGGATATGAAAATCAACCGGGAGTTGTAAAATTTTAATCAATATCGCTATGAAATAGTGAAGTGTTCGGTAAACTAAACGGCGCGTTGTTTCATGTGTTACAAAATTTATAAAAGACATATCGAAATATATGATGGAGGTTATTCGAGTATCAAAACTCTTCTGCGACAGTCTCGTTGGAGCACGAGGAGAGGTCGATGAAGTTCTGGTCCTTGGCATTGTTGATGGCCGCGGCTGCGTATGGCGTATCCGAAGGCGCGAATGCCCGCAGCGTTACGGATAGGCACGATGCGACGCTTCGCCAGATACGGATACCCGTCCATGGCCTCACGGAGGCCCCGATCGGGCACATAAAATTTTGTCACTACCACCCGGACGATTGTCACGCGCACGGGGTTCTGAATGCCGAAATCGCGCTGACGTCGGCGCGCTGGAAGGAGCTGCAGGCGGTCAACCAGACCATCAACCTCGCCATCAAGCCGGTGAGCGACCAATCGCAATACGGCACGGTCGAATACTGGACGTACCCGACGAGCGGCAAGGGTGATTGCGAAGACTATGTGCTGTTGAAAAAACGCAAATTGATGGAACTAGGATGGCCGGAAAGCGCTCTCCTTATCACCGTCGTGCGCGACGAAAATGACGAGGGACATGCGGTGCTCACCGTCCGGACCAATCGCGGCGACCTGATTCTCGACAATAAGCATTCGCGCATCTTGGCATGGAGCAATACGCCCTACACATACATTAAAAGGCAATCCGCAATCGACCCGCAGCGTTGGGAGTCTCTGGTCCCGCTGCGGACGGAGCCGACCATCTCGGCATCAGGCGCCGAAGCGCGACAATAGGAGGAATTTTCGAACTCGGGCCCGGATACCCTCGCCCCTCATATCCTGCCCCTTCCGGGCTCGTTTGCGAGCCGGCGTTTCCCCCCACGCCGGCTCGCCCCCTTTTTGGGGCCAAGCACATCGTTCGGCAAAATGCGGCGGTCGCCTCGACCACCCGCAAATCGGCCGTCGACGCAATGCGCGCCGCCACAACAGCCAATCTCAATCTGTCAGGAAATCTGCTTCAGCCGGGATGCGTAGAGGCGCCAATTCTTCTTATAATTTTCCGCCGCGCCGGTGATCCGTGCGGCGTCTTCGTCGCTGACCTGCCGGATCACGCGGCCCGGCGAGCCGACCACCAGCGAATTGTCCGGAATGATCTTTCCCTCCGGCACCAGCGCGTGCGCTCCGATGATGCAGTTCCGCCCGATCCGCGCGCCCGTCAGGACGACGGCGCCCATGCCGATCAGCGTGTTGTCGCCGATGGTGCAGCCATGCACGATCGCGGCATGCCCGATCGTACAATCCGCCCCGACGATCGCCGGAAAGCCCTGATCGGTGTGGAAAACCGAGCCGTCCTGGACATTGCTGCCCTTGCCGATACGGATCAGCTCGTTGTCGCCTCGCAGGATCGTGCCGAACCAGATGCCGGTGTCCTCCTCGAGGCGGACCTTGCCGATAACGACGGCGTCCGGCGCGATCCAATAGCGGCCTTCCTCCGGCAGCGTGGGCGCGATCCCATCGAGTTCGTAGATCGGCATGAAATCCTCAAGTCAAAGCCGCACGCGGATGTCGAAACCCCGTCGGGCCAGGCGCTCGTCCGCATGACCGCGCCGCCGCACAATCCGGGCGGTTCCGGCGAAACGATCGATCGCGACGCCTGCCGCCTCAGGCGAGGTCGAATTCGAGAATGGCCATCTGAAACTGATAGGACACCTCGCCGTCCTCGTCGTCGCGATACAGCACGCCGACGAACTCGTCGTCGATATAGACCTCGCCGGAATCCTTCTTTTTCGGCCGGGCGCGTACCTCTATCGCCTCGCTTTTGAACGTCTTGCGGAGGTATTTTTCGAGCTTTGCGAGTTCTTCACGGTTCATGATGGTCCTGTCGAAGTGACTGTTCAGCGCTCTGTTTGGCCCGTCCCATCGTCACCGTCAACCCCGAGCATCTGATTCATCGTCCGGCCGGGCTCCGAGCAGCCGGCGACGCCGACGACGCGGGCAGGCACGCCGGCCACGGTGGTGTTGGGCGGTACATCTTTCAGCACCACGCTCCCCGCGGCAACCCGGGCGCAGTCGCCCACCGTAATATTACCTAGGATTTTCGCGCCGGCGCCGACCATGACGCACCGGCCGACCTTCGGATGCCGGTCCCCGGTGTCCTTGCCGGAGCCGCCCAGCGTCACCGAATGCAGCAGCGAGGTCATGTCGCCGATCGAGGCGGTCTCCCCGACGACGATGCCGGTCGCATGATCGAGCATGATCCCGCGCCCGATCCGCGCGGCGGGGTGAATGTCGACGCCGAAAAAGCGCGAGGATTGGCTCTGCAGGTACATCGCGAAATCGCGCTCGCCGTTCTGATAGAGCCAGTGCGCGAAACGGTGCGTCTGCAGCGCATGGAAGCCCTTGAAATACAGCAGCGGATCGATCTGGCGCTTGCAGGCCGGATCGCGGTCGGCGATGGCGGCGAGATCGGCGCGGAAGCCGTCGGCGATGCTCGGATCCTCGCCGAGGACGCGGTCGAATGTCTGCCGGATCAGGTCGGCCGGCACGTCGTCGTGATTGAGGCGCTGGGCGAGGCGATGGCAGATCGCGTCCTCCAGCCGCTGATGATTGAGAATGTTGGCGAAGATGAAGCTGGCAAAGGCCGGCTCGCGCCTGGTGATCTCTTGTGCTTCTGCCCGGATCGTATCCCAGATCGGGTCATAGGACTGCACGGTCGAACGCGTCTGTCTCGACAGCGGCTGCGGCATGAGGCCCTCCCAGGGCTTTCGATCTGTTTCGCTTTGCCGGCGACCGGCGCTCTCTATATGGGTGCGGCCCCGAATAACAGAACTGCGCAGGCTGCAAATTGTGCCGCTTGTGCCGCCCATCTTTCTTGGGCTAGTTCTATCACGGAATGGGGGGCGGCCCAAGCCCGGAAGATGAAAACGCGTGAACACGCAGTATAAAGACGGCTGGCGCCGGCCGAGCCGGCCTGGGCCTCGTGATTTGTTTCGAAAGAGTTCGCCGATTATGAAATGGTTCAAAGTCATCGCGCTCAATACTCTTTTGACTTTCGGTCTTCTGGAACTTGGGTTGTTCCTGGCGGCGAAGGCGGATCTGCTTGGCATGGATCTGCCGAGCTACAATCTCGGCAACGTGGCGCCATTCTGGACAGACATGAATTCCGATTTCGGCGTCTGGCGCCCGGCCCATGCCCGCTATCGCCACGTGAAATCCTGCTTCGACGTCATGTACCGGACCAATGCCGAGGGCATGCGTGACCGCGAGCGCACGCGCACGGCGGACCATCGCCGCGTGGTGGTGCTGGGCGACTTCTTCGTCGAAGGCTTCGGCGTCTCGCGCGACGAGCGGTTCACCGATCTGCTGGAAGCCCGGACCGGCGTCCCGCATCTGAATTTCGGCACGTCCGGCAGTTTCGGCCTGACCCAGGCCTGGCTTCTCTATAAGAACTCTCGGCCGCCGCTTCGACCACGATGCGGTGATCCTCAGCATCCTGCCGGACAACGACTTCACCGACGACGATTTTTCCAAGGCGCCCAGCGTCTATGGCGACCGCTACAGGCCGTATCTTATCGGCCGGTATCCGGACTACGAGCTGCGATACACCCAGAACAAGCTCAAAGGACGCCTGCGCGACATGTCCCGATATGTGGAAGGCGCGTTCAACGAATTCTCCTACACGGCCAAGGCCTATTCCTATTTCAAGGCCTATTTCAAAATGCGCAGGCGCGCCTCTTCCGCCCGGAAGCCGGATCAGGCGTCGGGCGACGCGGCAATCCCATCCCGCTATTTCGATTTCAGCGGCGAGGAGTTCGACCGGATGCGCTATGCGATCGAGCAGATCGTTGCGCTCGCGGCCCCGCGCCCGGTGCTGGTGATCTCCATCCCGCGCCGCAGCGATTACGCCCGGGCAAAAGCCGTATCCGCCCGTGCGCCACTCTCGGAGAAGCTGGAGGCGCTCAGCCGCACCGCCCATTTCACCTATATCGACCTGCTGGAGCGGACCGGCCGGCGCAGCGATCTCAACGATCTGTTTCATAGCTGCGACCCGCATTGGAGCGCGGCGGGCCACGCCATGGCGGCCCATGAGCTGGGGAGCTGGACCTATTACGCCGGAGCCAGCGCCAGCGCGCGCTGAGCCGCCTGCCCCCGCGAAGATCGAAAAATGCCTCGACAAAACGCGCGCTCCCGGGGCGAAAGGCCGCCCGGGCCGACGGCGCTTTGCTTTTATCGCGGCGGCTCCTATATGTTGCTGTGACTATAAAAGCGGCGCATCATCTTGCCTTCAAATAAAGCGGCTCGGCCCGTCTCGGCCGGCGGCTTTTCCTTCCCGTTTCATCGAAATGGCAGATCATCCGCTTTTGAAGATTTGAACGTTGCAGGTCGATATGGCGATTAAAGATACCGAGCGATGGATGTGGTCCGAGGCGTGCGAAATGCTGATGCGCGCCGAGCGTCTGCACCGCCAGCTTTTTCAGCCTCAGGGGGTGACGCGACAGTCGCCCGCGTGGGAGCCGCCGGCCGATGTCTTCGAGACCGGCAGTCATGTCGTGATCTATGTCGCCTTGCCGGGCGTCGATCCGGACCATGTGGAACTGGCCATCGAAGGCTCCGAGCTCGTGATTGCCGGGGTCAGGCTGATCCCGCGCGAGCTGATGGACGCCGCGGTTCACCGGCTGGAGCTGCCGCAGGGCCGTTTCCTGCGCCGCATCCCGCTGCCGGCCGGCGCCTATGACCAGATCGCCAAGAAGGTGGCCGACGGCTGCCTTCTCATCAGCCTGCGCAAATACCGCTAAAAAGAATTAAGAGGGGTGCCAAGGTGGACGCCGACGGCATGGAACTTAAAGGCGAACAGAACGATGAAGGGCAGGTCTCGCGCCCGCTTCCGGAGCTTCCGGCCGACGCGCTGATCATCCTGCCCGTGCGCGAAACGGTGCTGTTTCCGGGCGTGATCATTCCGATCACGGTCGGACGGCGGCCGTCGATCGAGGCGGCGCAGCGCGCCGTCAAGGAGCAGCGCCAGATCGGCGTGCTGATGCAGCGCGACCCGAACATGGCCGAGCCCGGCGCGCTCGACATGCACAGAACCGGCGTGATCGCCAATATCGTGCGCTATGTGACGACCCCGGACGGTTCGCATCACCTGGTCTGCCAGGGCGAGCAGCGCTTCCGCGTGGTCGAATTCCTGACCGGCTGGCCGTTCATGGTCGCCCGCATTGCCCGGATCGAGGAGCAGGACACCCGCGCTCCGGATATCGAGGCGCGCTATCTCAATCTGCAGCGCATGGCGGTCGAGGCGCTCGAGCTGCTGCCGCAGACGCCGCCGGAGCTGGTTGCCACGGTGCAGTCCGCGTCGTCGCCCGGCGCGCTCGCCGATCTCGTCTCCGCCTATCTCGACATCAAGCCGGACGAAAAGCAGGAGGTCCTGGAGACCATCGACGTCACCGCCCGGATCGACCGCGTGGCGCGGCTCTTGGCCGAGCGCATGGAAGTGCTGCGGCTGTCGGCCGAGATCGGCAAGCAGACCAAGGCGGCGTTCGACGATCGCCAGCGCGAGGCGGTGCTGCGCGAGCAGATGGCGGCGATCCAGCGCCAGCTCGGCGAGGAGGACGGCAAGGCCGCCGAAATCGAGGAGCTGACCAAGGCGATCGCCGAAGCCGGCATGCCGGCCGAGGTCGAGGAGCAGGCCAAGAAGGAGCTGCGCCGTCTTGAGCGCACGCCGGAGGCCGCCGGCGAATACGGCATGATCCGCAACTATCTCGACTGGCTGATCGAGCTGCCGTGGAAGCTGCCCGAGGAAAAGCCGATCGACATCGCCGAGGCGCGCCGCATTCTCGACGAGGACCATTACGGCCTCGACAAGATCAAGCAGCGCATCGTCGAATATCTGGCCGTGCGCAAGCTCGCGCCCGCGGGCCGCGCGCCGATCCTGTGCTTCGTCGGTCCGCCCGGCGTCGGCAAGACCTCGCTCGGACAGTCGATCGCCAAGGCCATGGACCGGCCGTTCACGCGCATCGCGCTCGGCGGCGTGCATGACGAGGCGGAGATCCGCGGCCACCGGCGCACCTATATCGGCGCGCTGCCCGGCAACATCATTCAGGGCATCCGCAAGGCCAAGGCGCGCAACTGCGTGATGATGCTGGACGAGATCGACAAGCTCGGCCAGGGCATGCAGGGCAGCCCCGCCGCGGCGCTTCTGGAAGTGCTCGACCCGGAGCAGAACAACAGCTTCCGCGACAACTATCTGGGCGTGCCCTTCGACCTCAGCCATGTGGTGTTCATCACCACGGCCAATGTGCTCGACGGCATCCCCGAGCCGCTGCTCGACCGTATGGAGCTGGTGCAGCTTGCCGGCTACACGCAGTCTGAAAAGCTGCAGATCGCAAGGCGCTATCTGGTCACCCGCCAGCGCGAGGCGGTCGGTCTCAAGCCCGACCAGGTCGAGATCGACGACGAGGCGCTGGCGAAGATCGTCGGCGACTACACCTATGAGGCGGGCGTGCGCAATCTGGAACGCCAGATCGGCCAGGTCATGCGCCATGCCGCGCTCCGGATCGCGGAAGGCACGGCGACCCATGTGACCATCGATGTCGGCGACATCACCGCAATTCTCGGCGCGCCGCGCTACGAGAACGAAGTGGCGATGCGCACCAGCGTTCCGGGCGTGGCGACCGGCCTTGCCTGGACGCGCGCGGGCGGCGACATCCTGTTCATCGAGGCGACCCGTTCGCCCGGCCACGGCAAGCTGATCCTTACCGGCCAGCTTGGCGACGTGATGCGCGAGAGCGCGCAGGCGGCCCTGAGCCTCGTCAAGAACCGCGCCGAGAGCATCGGCATCGACCACAGGAGCTGTTCGAGAAGAACGACATCCATATCCACATCCCCGCGGGCGCGATCCCGAAGGATGGGCCGAGCGCTGGCGTGGCGCTGTTCTCGGCGCTGGTGTCGCTGCTGACCGGGCGCAATGTCCGCAGCGATACGGCGATGACCGGCGAGATCTCGCTTGCGCGGTCTGGTGCTGCCGGTGGGCGGCATCAAGGAGAAGACCGCGGCGGCCGTGCGTGCCGGGCTGAAGCGCGTCTGTCTTCCGGCACGCAACAAGAAGGATCTGGAGGACATCTCCGACGACGTCCGCTCACGGCTCGAATTCATCTGGGCGAGCGAGGTCGACGAGGTGCTGAGCGCGGTGCTCGAATAGCGGCGCTTGAGGCGTCGCAGCGCTGCCTTGCGTAACATTCGTAATTTTGCATAATATTTCGGCCAGCCGGTTACGGTAAAAACTCCGTGCCGGCTGGCTTTATCTTTGCAGGCGCGCTTGCAATTCATCATCAATTCGTCAAAGCTGTCACCTATACTGTGCCGATTGTAATCACTGCACATGTGAGGTAGCGGGCCATGGCTATTGATCCGATTGGCGAAATTTCCGACGCCGCCGCTGCCCCGCCCCCCGGTCCGGATATGTCCGCGCTGTTCGACCGCGAGGTGAACGCCAACCTGTTGAACGGCACGAGCCCCGCGGCGTTGCGTCTGGCCGACGGATCGGCCTATTTCCATCCCGGAACGGCGAGCGATGCGCCACCCGCGCCCGCGGTTCCCGCGCCGGAATCGGCTCCGCCATCCCCGCCGACCATACCGCGGCTTCCGCTCGGGCCGGGCGGCGCCGGCATTGCGGCGGTCGCCGTCGGCGCCGTCGTCGATCAGCACGCACGCGGCCGTGCTCAGGAGATCGAGACCGGCGAGGATCATTGCGGCGGGCGGTTCTTCTGTTTCACCTCGATGGCCGACGGCAGTTTCGGCAGCGGGCCGCCGCTGGCCGGTCCGCTCACCGGTCCGGCGTCTCCCGGCCGGCCGCCGCCGCTGCCGGGTTTCGCCCTCGAGACCCGCACCCAGGAAGAGCGCGACCTCGTCGACGGCATGCTCGGGCAAGGCAAGAACGCCACCGAGATCCAGAACGCCCTGTTCGCGCTGCGCGCCCAGCGCGCCGAAGGCTTCCGCGCGGCCGCGACCGTCAAGCCGAACGATCCGCATCCGTCCAGGACGATGCCGAGCGGGCCGCTCGGCGGGGTGGTTTACGGCAGACCCGAGGCCATGCCGACGGGCGCACTGCCGGGCGTGAAGTCCGGCTTCCGCGGCCAGAACGATGCGCTGGCCCGCATGGCCGATGCCGGCTACCGCGTGCTGGCCAACCCGACCGTGAGCCAGGGGCCGGACGGCAAGCCCGTGCTGACGCCGGCGCTGCGGTCCGGGCTCGGCCTCGACCCCCGACAAGAACCCCGACGCGCTCATCGAGGGCCGGGTGTTCGACGTCTATTCGCCCACCAGCGGCAATGTCCGCCGGATACGGAACACGCTCGACGTCAAGGTGGGCGGCGATCAGGCACATCGGATCCTGCTCAATCTCAGGGGCAGCGATGTTTCCGTGCTCGAGCTGCGGGACTATCTGCAGAACAATCCGGTTGCAAAGCTGAAGGAAATCATTCTCATCGACGGCACCGGCGATATCTCGCATTTCTATCCGTTTAAGGGACAGCCGCAATGAGCGGTTTCACATACGCCTACGAAACGGCGACGGCGCACGATCCGGAGATGCTCCGCGAGCTGATGCGGGTCGGGTTGCCGTTCGTTACCGGCGAGCGCCGCCTGGAGGGCCACCGGACCTTCCTGCGCACGGAAGGCGAGGGCTTGCGGATCGAGACGGTGCCGGCCGGCGATCCGGAGCTGATCGGCGAGATCTTCGGCTTCCGCCCGACAGCATCGGTGTTGCTGGAACAGGCGCGCGGCGACGAACCGGGGTTTTCCGAGGGGTCGCTGAACACGGTGCGCGCGGTGGACTGGCTTATCCGGAACGTGGACGGCGACGCGCTGCTGCTGGCGAATTTCGATATCCCGGTGCTGCTGCGCCGGGACGGCCGGATCTGGCTGGACCGCAATGAGGAATTCTGGAGCGGGCGCGAGCTGGAGCTGCTGACTTTCCCTTATGACTGGAAAGAGCTGCCGAAGATTTGACGCAAACGCCGCCCACCGCAAACACTGATCAGCACATGTCGAATTCCGCTAATGGAGCCTTGCCATCCATGCCTGCTGATCATGCCGTCACCTCCATCGCCGCGCTCGAGGCGCTTTACGGCCCGCCGAATCCCGGCTCGCTGACCAAGGTCACTGAGCGCCTGACGCCGGAATACCGCCGCTGGATCGAGGCCTCGCCGTTCTTCGCCATCGCCAGCGCCGGGCCGGGCGGCCTCGACTGTTCGCCGCGCGGCGACGCCAAGGGCCAGCTTTTCCGCGTTCTCGACGACAGCACCATCCTGATCCCCGACCGCCGCGGCAACAACCGGCTCGATACGCTGCGCAACATCGTCACCGATCCGCGGATCGCGCTGCTGTTCCTGACGCCCGGCATCGAGGAGTGTCTGCGCATCAACGGCCGCGCCGCGGTGACGGTCGATCCCGAGCTGATCGACAGCTTTGCGGTCGGCGACAAGAAGCCGGCGACGGTGATCGTCGTCGAGATCGAAGCGGTTTATTTCCAATGCGCCAGGGCGCTGACACGGGCGCGGCTCTGGGACCCGGACATCCGGCTCCGTCGGGGCGACCTGCCGACGGCGGGGCAGATGGCCAAATCCGCCCTGCCGGACTTCGACGCCGAAGCCTATGACCGCGAGCTGGAGGCGCGGCAGAAGTCGACGCTGTACTGATTGATTTGCAGGACGCTTCGGACTATTTTACGAACGGCGGTTGCGAATCTCCGGCGCGAGCAAACGGTCTCAAGGGGCGAAATCGATGGACTGGACGCATCTGGCAAGCTTCACCCTGGTCACCGCGCTCCTGGTGATGTCGCCCGGCCCGAACGGCCTTCTGATCGCCAAAACCGTGCCGACCTCGGGCCGCGCCGCCGGGTTCGCCAACATTGCCGGCTTCGTCAGCGCCTTTTATGTGCATGGCACGCTTTCGGTGCTGGGGATTTCCGTTATCCTGGTGCAGTCGGCTCAGGCTTTCCTGATCGTCAAGATGATCGGCGCGGCCTATCTGTGCTGGATCGGGCTGAAGGCGCTGCGCGACGCGTTCCGCGGTGTGCCGATGACGCCGCGCGTTGCACCCCGGCAAGGCGTCGCCGCACGCTGGCCGCCGCCTTCGTCGAGGGTTTCCTGACCAACGCGCTCAACCCGAAAGTGTCGATGTTCTACCTCGCCGCGTTCCCGCAATTCATCCCCGCGGGCGAGCATGCCGTGCGCAGCGCCTTCCTGCTCGTCCTCATCCACTCGATTCTGAACATGATCTGGTTCTCGGCGATGGTGCTGCTGTTCCTGCGGCTCCGGCGGGCGGCGAGCAACGGCACGTTCCAGCGCTGGCTGAAGGGTGTGACCGGCGCGGTATTCATCGGGTTCGGGGTGAAACTCGCCACATATCGGGCCTAGCGCTGCGCCGATCGATCGCCCCTTTCGGAACGAATCCCTCGCCAGGGACTTCCTAATGGACGCGCGGCCGCTCAGACGGCTGCCAATCCAATCGGGAGGTGTGCGATGACGAGATTTGTGTTTCCGATCCTGCTGTCGGCGGGCCTGCTGGCCGGCTCGGCGGCGGCATTCGCACAGAGCGCGGAAAAGCCGGCTGCAGCGAACGACACCGAGGCGACCGGCGCGCATCCTCAGACCGATTGGACCGGCGGCAAGGACCAGCCCAACATCAAGGGCGCCGGGACTGCGGCCGAGACGGATGGAAAACTGCCGCCGCCCGACACCGCCGCAGGCAAGGCGAGCGACGAGCCGGGGCCGGCCGGGACCGAGGCGAGCGAGACCGAGGACGCCAAGACGAAGAAGAATTAGAGGCGTCGCGCAGATAAGTAAAACGGCCCCGAAGGGCCGTTTTTTGTATTGCAATCCCCGGCGCCTTAATTGCAGCCGTGATAGCGCAGGCAGCCGTAATAGTCGTTGTTGCCGTAGCCCCAATTCTCCGCGCATGCGTCCTGCCAGCGGCGGCAACCGCCATAATGCTCGTGGCGTGCGCGATAATCGAGATAGGCGTCCCAGCAGCCGCGCCATTGCATGCAGCGCTTGAACTGCCAGCTGTCGCCCCAGCGGTCGCGGCATTTGAAATACTGCCGGACGCAATAATGCCTGTAACCGTAATCGGCCTTCGTCACCGGCGACATGGTGGTGGTGACGCCCTTCAGCGTCAGCGCGGATGCGCCGGCCTCGACGGCGGACGCTGCCGTCGAAATCGGGGCGGCCGCGCCGAATCCAAGACATAAAGCCATAAAAGCTGCGATAAGTTTTCGCATCAACTCTCTCCCTTCAAAACGCTATGCCCTAGGAACCGGGTCGGAGGCCTTGGATCGCCGTATCGGCGGATGAGCCCGGCTCCTGTCTTTACGTGTTACGAATGGAAAATCCTTTTCTCATTCTCGCGACTGCAATGTTGGCAATGCCGACAGCCGAAACGCTAGGGCGCGGCTGGTGAATGGAAACTGAACCTTGCGGCTCCGGGTTTCTACGGTATCGGGGGGAGGCGGGGGCGGCCGACAATTTCGGGCGGCAGGCGTGTGTTTGGGTTGAACCGGAGCGCGGTTTTGAGAGAAAGTGTGTTTTGCCTCGCGGCACGGTCCGGCTGCGGAGGCCAATGCGCATCCGCATCGTCCTGGGAGAAATGCCAATGACCGCGCTGAAATCCGAAGACACGAGCCGCACGCCCGTTTCGCGTGTACCGGCCGGCTGGGACGATCTGCTGCTCCTCGAAGATCAGCTCACCGAGGAAGAGCGCCTGGTGCTCGACACCGCGCGGGGCTACGCGCAGGACAATCTCATGCCGCGGGTGATGAGCGCCTATCGCGAGGAACGCTTCGACCGCGAGATCATGACCGAGATGGGCACGCTCGGCCTGCTCGGGCCGACCATTCCGGAGACCTATGGCGGCGCCGGGCTCGGCTATGTCGCCTACGGGCTCGCCGCCCGCGAGGTCGAGCGCGTCGATTCCGGGTATCGCTCGGCGATGAGCGTGCAGTCCTCGCTGGTCATGCATCCGATCTACGCTTACGGCAGCGAGGCGCAGCGGGAGAAATACCTGCCCAAGCTGGCGACCGGCGATTGGGTCGGCTGCTTCGGTCTCACCGAGCCCGACTCCGGCTCCGATCCGGCGGGGATGCGCACGCGGGCCGAGAAGGTCGAGGACGGCTACCGGCTGACCGGGGCGAAGATGTGGATCACCAACAGCCCGATCGCCGATCTGGCGGTCGTATGGGCGAAATCGGCCGCCCACAACGACGAGATCCGCGGCTTCATCGTCGAACGCGGCACCAAGGGCTTCTCCACCCCGAAGATCGAAGGCAAGCTGTCGCTGCGCGCCTCCGTCACCGGCGAGATCGTGCTGGAAGGCGCGGTGGTGCCGGAGGACAACCTGCTGCCCAACGTCTCCGGCCTCAAAGGGCCGTTCGGCTGCCTCAACCGCGCCCGCTACGGCATCGCCTGGGGCGCGCTGGGCGCGGCGGAATTCTGCTGGCACCGGGCGCGGGAGTATGTTCTGGAGCGCCAGCAATTCGGACGCCCGCTGGCGGCGACGCAACTCGTGCAGAAGAAGCTCGCCGACATGCAGACCGAGATCACCATCGGCCTGCAGGCCTGCCTGCGCGCGGGGCGGCTCTTCGACGAAAAGCGGCTCCCGGTCGAGGCGATCTCGATGCTGAAGCGCAATAGTTGCGGCAAGGCGCTCGACATCGCCCGCACGGCCCGCGACATGCATGGCGGCAACGGCATCTCCGAGGAATACCACGTCATGCGCGTCGCCCAGAACCTGGAGACGGTGAACACCTATGAGGGCACGCACGACGTTCACGCCCTGATCCTCGGACGCGCGCAGACCGGCATCCAGGCGTTCTTTTAGAGCTCCCGCTAAGCAGAGTTGCCAAAAGTGGTCTTCGGTAACCCCCTCGCGTTGAGGCGACAGCATGCATTGGCATCCGGGGATGCAGACAAAAATTCGACGTCTCCCCGGGCGAGCGAAGCGAAGATCCAGGGGTCTACTCGCCGATACGCAAACGCTGTGCTACGTCGTCAGATGAGTGGTCCCGGCTCGGGGGAGCGGGACGACGTGGGATGTGTTGGGCGGGGGTCGTTAGCCGCAATCCGAAGCCACCGGCTTTCGCCGGCGGAGCGTTCACAGGTCCGTCCGCTCGGGGAGCAAAGACCCATTCCATCGGCGAGGTGAGGCTCGGGGGTGTGACGGGCCTCATCTCCGGCTGAAAGCTCGGCGGATATGCTGCGACCGTCGATGCCCGGCCGCAGCCTCACAGGGTTGTGGCTCGACAGGGCGGCGCCTAATAGACTATCGCCTAAGAAAACCGAATGAGTGTGGAATGGGAAAACCTCTCGATGGCTTGCGCGTCCTGGAACTGGCGCGAATTCTCGCCGGACCCTGGGCCTCGCAGCTTCTCGCCGATATGGGCGCCAGCGTTATCAAGGTCGAACGCCCCGGCGCCGGCGACGATACGCGCGGCTGGGGGCCGCCCTTCGTTCAGGGCACCGAAGGCGAGAACCTGTCCGCCGCCTATTACCACGCCGCCAATCGCGGCAAGCGCTCCATCGCGCTGGAGCTCGACAGCGCCGAGGGGCAGGCGACCGTGCGCGCGCTCGCGGAGCAGTCCGACGTCGTCATCGAGAACTTCAAGGTCGGCGGGCTGAAGAAATACGGGCTCGACTACGAGAGCCTGAAACAGGTCAACCCGCGCCTGATCTACTGCTCGATCACCGGCTTCGGCCAGGACGGTCCCTATGCCAAGCGCGCCGGCTACGACTTCCTGATCCAGGGCATGGGCGGCGTGATGAGCCTGACCGGCGAGCCGGAGGGCGAGCCGATGAAAGTGGGCCTCGCCATCGCCGACATTTTCACCGGCCTTTACGCGTCCAACGCCATCCTCGCTGCGCTGCGCCGGCGCGATCAGACGGGGGAGGGCGCCTATATCGATATGGCGCTGCTCGACTGTCAGACAGCGGTGCTCTCCAGCCAGGCCATGAACTATCTTGTTGCCGGCAAGCAGCCGCAACGCCTCGGCAACGGGCATCCGAATATCGTGCCCTATCAGGTCTTTCCCGCTGCGGACGGACATCTCATCATCGCGGTCGGCAATGACGGACAGTTCGCCAAACTTCTGCAGAGTTCTGGATGCTGAGGATCTTGCCGGGAACGCCGCCTATCGCACGAATGAAGGCCGGGTCCAGGCACGTGCTGCGGTCTGCGACCGCATCTCCGAGCTGACCGCCGGCTGGACGCGCGAGGCGCTTCTCGCCGCGCTCGAAAGCCAGGGCATCCCCGCCGGCCCGATCAACGACATTGCCGATGTGTTCGCCGACCCGCAGGTGATCGCGCGCGGTCTGAGGCGCGATCTTGCCTCCGAGGCCGGGCCGATCCCGACGGTTGCCTGCCCGATCGTCATCGATGGCGAGCGGATGGTCGCCGACCGCGCCAGCCCGCGCCTCGGCGCCGACACCGAGGCGGTGTTGGCCGAACTGATCCAGCAAGAGCCGAGGAGGGCGACATGACGGAGGGGCTTCGCGAACGCACCGGCGGGCAGATCCTCGTCGACCAGCTCGTCGCGCAAGGGGTCGAACGGCTGAGCTGCGTGCCCGGCGAAAGCTATCTCGCCGTGCTCGATGCGCTCTACGATTCGCCGATCGACGTGGTGGTCTGCCGCCAGGAAGGCGGCGCGGCGATGATGGCGGAAGCCTATGGCAAGCTGACCGGGCGGCCCGGCATCTGCTTCGTCACCCGCGGTCCCGGCGCCACCAATGCCGCGCACGGCATCCACATTGCATCGCAGGATCTCCACGCCGATGATCCTGTTCGCCGGGCAGGTCGGCCGCGAGATGCGCGAGCGCGAGGCGTTCCAGGAGCTCGATTTCCGCGCCGTGTTCGGCTCGATGGCGAAATGGGTCGTGGAGATCGACGATCCGGCGCGCATCCCCGAGCTGGTCACGCGCGCTTTCCGCGTCGCCATGCAGGGACGGCCCGGCCCGGTGGTCGTCGCGCTGCCCGAGGACATGCTGACCGAGGCGGCGACGGTTGCCGACGCCCCGCGCGTCGATCCGGCCCCCATCTGGCCCGCGCCCGACGCCATGGCGCAATTCCGCGCGCTGCTTGCCGAGGCGAAGCGCCCGATCGCCATTCTCGGCGGCTCGCGCTGGACCGAGGAGGCCGCGCGCGCAGTTCATCCGCTTCGCCGAACAGCAGGATCTGGCCGTGGGGTGCTCGTTCCGGCGGGCAGCATCTCTTCCCCGCCGACCATCCCAATTTCGTCGGCGATGTCGGCATCGGACCGAATCCGGTGCTGGCCGAGCGGATCAAATCCGCCGATCTGGTGCTGCTGCTGGGCGGGCGGCTGTCGGAAATGCCGTCCTCGTCCTATTCGCTGCTCGATGTGCCGGTGCCGCATCAGACGCTCGTCCACGTTCATCCGAGTGCGGAGGAGCTGGGCCGCGTCTATCAGCCGGCGCTGGCGATCCAGGCGACACCCGCCGATTTCTGCGCCGCCCTCGGTGTGGGCGGCGAGCCGCATCGGCGTGCGGGCAGCGACACGGAAATGCTGCGGGCGTCCTATGTGGCCTGGTCGGAGACGCCGAAGCCCATACCCGGACCGTTTCAATATGGCGAGGTGGTCTGCTGGCTGCGCGACCGGCTGCCCGCCGACGCGATCATCTGCAATGGCGCGGGCAACTATGCCGGCTGGATCCATCGCTATTACCGCGTGCGCGACTTCGGCACCCAGCTCGCCCCGACATCGGGCTCGATGGGCTATGGCGTGCCGGCCGCGGTCATGGCCAAGCGCCAGCACCCCGACCGGATCGTCGTGTCGTTCGCGGGCGATGGCTGCTTCCTGATGAACGGCCAGGAATTCGCGACCGCGGTGCAGCTCGGCGCGGCCGTCGTCGTCATCGTCATCGACAATGCGATGTACGGCACGATCCGCATGCATCAGGAGCAGCGCTATCCGGGCCGCGTCTCGGCGACGGCGCTGAACAACCCGGATCTGGCCGCCTATGCGCGCGCATTCGGCGGCCACGGCGAGCGCGTCGAGACGACCGAGGACTTCGCGCCTGCTTTCGAGCGCGCGCTGGCCTCGGGCAAGCCGGCGATCCTGCATTGCATCCTGGATCCAGCAGGCGATCACGCCGACCAAACGGCTCGACGAGCTGGGCGGGAAATAGACGCAGGACCGGGCGCGGCCCTATTGTTGGAAGAGGGTCTCCAGGGAATATTTCTCGTCCTCGGAGACCTCGCGCCCATCGTTCGGCAGGGCGGGCTCGGTCGCTTCCGAACGCATCACCCGGATGATCGATTCCGAGACCATGTCGAAGGCCTGCGCCCAGGCCCGGGCGGTGGCGTCGTCGAATTCGTCGCCGAGATGGGTGTGCAGGCTCCACAGGAAGGCCTGCCGGGCGGCGCGGAAATGCTCCGGGTGCGCGCCGATCTGCACATAACGCTGCGCCAACTCGGCGATGCCGGGGAGCGACAGTTCGCGGGCGCCTTCGGTGGTCACCGGCACGGTGAGCATCGAGCCCATTTCCTGACGGACGAGGCGCTCGAAAATGCTCATGAATTTCGGCCATTGCGGCTCGACGCCCGCCGCCTTGAACTTCCGCGTATAGGGCTCGAGCTCGAACAGCTTGTCATAGAAGGCGGTGCCGATCCGGGCGTTGATCGGATTGATGCTTGCCAAGCTCCGTTGGAGAAGCTGGATCTGCCCCGGCGTCATGAATCGCCCCGCTACGCATTACAGGAAACCATATTAAAGGTAACCGACGGGGTGGCATGCCGAAATTGCAAATCCGCTACATTCCTTCGTAATCCGGCCAATTTTCCGGAAAACACTTTCTTCAGAGCTGGGCTATTGCGGCATCGACGGCCTCGCCGAGCCGCTCCACGATGGTGCCGATCAGCGCTTCGTCGGCGATGAAGGGCGGCGCCAGCAGCACATGATCGCCGCGCGCGCCGTCGATGGTGCCGCCCATAGGGTAGACCATAAGCCCGCGGTTCATCGCCTCCGCCTTGATCCGCGCGTAGACCTTCTTGGCCGGATCGAACGGCTCTTTCGATGCGCGGTCGGCGACCATCTCGATGCCCCAGAACAGGCCGCGTCCGCGAATGTCGCCGACATGGTGATGATTGCCGAAGCGCTCCTGAAGCCCCTCATGCAGCAGCTTGCCGAGCTGTTTCACGTTCTCCAGCAGATTGTCGCGGCGGATGACATGCTGCACTTCGAGCGCGGCGGCGCAGGCGATCGGGTGGCCGATATAGGTGTGCCCGTGCTGGAACATCTTGGAGCCCTGCAGGAAGGCGTCCATCACCTTCTGCGACACGAGGGTCGCGCCGATGGCGGCAAAGCCGCCGCCGAGCCCCTTGGCGATGGCCATGATGTCGGGCGACACGCCCTCCTGCTCACAGGCGTGGAGCGTTCCGGTCCGGCCCATGCCCGACATCACTTCATCGAGGATCAGCAGAATGCCGTGGCGGTCGCAGACCTCGCGGACGCGCTTGAAATAGCCTGGCACGGGCGGCACGGCTCCGGACGTCGCGCCGACGATGGTTTCGGCGACGAAGGCGATGACGTTCTCCGCGCCCAGCGCCTCGATCTGCGTCTCCAAGCTCCTTGGCCAGCCGCTTGCCGTAGGCTTCGGGCGTCTCCTCCGGCTGCCGGCCGCGATATTCGTAGCAGGCCGAGACGTGATAGGTGTCGATCAGCAGCGGCGCGAACTGCCGGCGCCGCCATTCGTTGCCGCCGACCGCGAGGGCGCCGAGCGTGTTGCCGTGATAGCTCTGCTTGCGGGCGATGAAGAAGCGCCGCTGCGGCTGGCCGATCTCGACGAAATATTGCCGCGCCATCTTCAGCGCCGATTCCATCGCCTCCGAGCCGCCGCTGACGAAATAGACCTGCGCGATGCCGGGCGGCGCATGGGCGACGATGTCGTCGGCGAGCGCTTCGGAGACTTCGGTGGTGAAAAAGGCGGTATGCGCATAGGCGACCTTGTCCATCTGCGCCTTCATCGCCGCCAGCACGTCCGGATGGTTGTGCCCGAGGCAGGAGACGGCCGCGCCTCCGCAGGCGTCGATATAGGTCTTGCCGGTTTTATCGGTAATCGTCACGCCATGGGCTGACACCGCGACGGGAGGCACGTAGGATAGTTGACGATGAAAAACGTGGGTCATGATAAGCCTTTATTGACCGAAGCTTTGGCAAGGTCCTAAGGAACGTTAAATGCTTCGATTAGCGGGTGCAATGCGTGGTCCGCGAAAAGCCGGCACGGGAACGAGTAAGCAATGAATGAATGGCTCGAAACCGAACGGGCACACAAAGTCGTTCTGGCGATCGCGCCCAACGGCAGCCGCCGGGGCAAGTCCGACCACGCCGCCATTCCGCTGACCAAGGCGGAAATCCTGCGCGAGGCGCCGCAATGGCGCGATGCCGGGGCCAGCGTTCTGCACCTGCATATCCGCGACGACCGGGGCCGACACAGTCTCGACGCCGAGAGTTATAAGGACATCTTCGCAGCCCTGCGCGGCGTGATCGGCAGGGACATGGTCCTGCAGATGACGACCGAGGCGGGCGGGATCTTCGAGCGCGACGTGCAGATGGCCGCGGTGCGCGAGGTGCGCCCCGAGGCGGTGTCGCTGGCTTTGCGCGAGATGGCTCCGACCGACGCGGAGAAGGGCGAGTTCGCCGATTTCCTCGACTGGATGCGGAAGGCATCGATTGCGCCGCAGGTCATTCTTTACGATCACGAGGACGTGAACCGCCTGCTGGAATGGAGCCGGGACGGCGCGATCGACGGCAGCGCGACCTCCGTTCTTTACGTGCTCGGGCGGTATACCACCGGCCAGAAGAGCAATCCCGTCGACCTGCTCGCCTTCCTGGGCACCGAGATGCGCCCGTTCCGCGACTGGATGGTCTGTGCGTTCGGGCCGAATGAAAGCCGCTGCGCGGCGCTCGCGGCGCTGCTGGGCGGCCATGTGCGCGTCGGCTTCGAGAACAATTACTACCTGCCCGGCGGCGAAATCGCCGGGAGCAATACCGACCTGATCGGCGCCACGGCCGCGCTCCTGAAGAACCTGCACATCCCTTTGGCCTCCGCTGACGACGCCCGCGCTCTATGGCGCATTTGATAACCGTCGATGCGTTATTATCTTGAGACCATGAAAAGCCGAAAGGCGCACTTGCGCGGGGCGTGAGGGTCGGGTAAGCCGTCTTTCGATGAGATAGGCCGTTCGTGGCATGCTGCTGCTGGTGCGCGCGGTTCAAAATGCGGTGAAAGATGAACGCACTTCTTTCCGACTATCTGCCTCTGGTGATCTTTTTCGGCGTCGCCGCTTTTATCGGGCTCGCCTTGCTGATCGCGCCGTTCCTGATCGCGCCGAGCAATCCGGACCCGGAAAAGCTGTCGGCTTATGAATGCGGCTTTCCCGCTTTTGACGATGCGCGCATGAAGTTCGACGTGCGCTTCTATCTGGTTTCGATTCTCTTTATTATCTTCGACCTGGAGGTCGCGTTCCTGTTTCCGTGGGCCGTGTCGTTCAAAGAGGCGGGCCTGTTCGGGTTCTGGTCGATGATGGTATTTCTCGCCGTCCTGACGATCGGGTTCGTCTATGAATGGCGGAAAGGAGCCCTGGAATGGGATTGATTGCTGATCCGCAGGACGGCGTTCTTCGCGATCCGTCCGGCCGGCCGATCTCGGCGGGTGCGCAGAAGAACGATCCGTATTTCACCGATATCTCCAACGAGTTGGCCGACCGCGGTTTCCTCGTCACCACCACCGACGACCTGATCCAATGGGCGCGCACCGGCTCGCTGATGTGGATGACCTTCGGCCTTGCCTGCTGCGCCGTGGAGATGATGCAGGCATCGATGCCGCGCTACGACCTGGAGCGCTTCGGCTTCGCCCCGCGCGCCAGCCCTCGCCAGTCCGACGTGATCATCGTCGCCGGTACGCTGTGCAACAAGATGGCGCCGGCGATCCGCAAGGTCTACGACCAGATGCCGGACCCGCGCTATGTGATCTCGATGGGCTCCTGCGCCAATGGCGGCGGCTACTATCACTATTCCTACTCGGTTGTGCGCGGCTGTGACCGTGTCATCCCGGTGGATATTTACGTGCCGGGCTGCCCGCCAAGCGCTGAAGCGCTGGTCTATGGCGTGATGCTGCTGCAGAAGAAGATCCGGCGTGTCGGAACCATCGAGCGCTAGGTGCGGCGATTGATTGACGGATAAAGAGTGGGGCTGAGATGACCGAAGAAAAGCTGAAAGAGCTCGGCGCCGCTTTGGCTGAGGGTCAGCCGCAGGCGATCAAGGGCTGGCACATCGCCCTCGGCGAGTTGACGCTCGACATCGAGCGTGATCAGGTCGCCAATCTGCTGCGCTATCTGCGCGACGATCCGCGCTGCCTGTTCACCTGCCTGATCGACATTTGCGGCGTCGACTATCCGGGCCGCGACAAGCGCTTCGACGTCGTCTATCACCTGCTGAGCCCGCAGATCAATCACCGCATCCGCCTGAAGCTGCAAACCGACGCCGACACGCCCGTGCCCAGCGCTGTGCGCGTATTCCCGGCGGCGAACTGGTACGAGCGCGAGGCGTTCGACCTTTACGGCATATTGTTTTCCGGTCATCCGGATCTGCGCCGCATCCTGACCGATTACGGTTTTCAGGGCCACCCGCTGCGCAAGGACTTCCCGCTGACCGGGTTTGTCGAGGTCCGTTACAGCGAGGAACAGAAACGCGTTGTTTACGAGCCGGTGAAACTTCCGCAGGAATTCCGCAATTTCGATTTCCTCAGCCCTTGGGAGGGCGCGGAGTACAACCTCCCCGGTGATGAGAAAGCATCGCAGTCTTAAGCCATTCATGGAGGATACCCGCATGGCGGACAAATCGACATTTACGCTGGCCGAAGCGCTCAATGCCCAAAAGGCGTTGCGCGAGGCGTCCGGCGCCAAGGAAGAGCCTCTCGACCTGACCGATCTGGCCGGCATCGCGGCCGAGGAGATCGAGTTGCTGCAGGAGCAAGGCAAGTCGTGGGACGACATGGCCGCGATGGTCCAGTCGGTCACCGGCAAGACCGTGACCGGCGCGGAGCTGGAAAAAGCCTATGGCAGTCTTGAGGAATCTGACCGCTGGGACGGCGACGGCGATTACGAAGACGAGGATTGATGAAGGACACGCTACAGGCCGGCATCAAGGCGCAGTTTGCCTATAAGGTCCCGGTGGACAAGACCGTTCCGTATGTCTATCCCGAATCGGACGTGATGCGGGGGATGCCGGAGGTTTTCGCCACGGGCTTCATGGTGGCGCTCATGGAATGGACCTGCGTGCAGGCCCTCGCCCCTCATCTCGATGAGGGCGAGGGCAGCGTGGGGATCCATGTCGACGTCTCCCATGACGCGGCGACGCCGGCCGGCCTGACGGTGACGGTGGATGTCGAGGCGACCGAGGTCGAAGGCCGCCGAGTGTGGTTCTACGTCCGCGCCCATGACGGCATCGACCAGATCGGCGAGGGCTACCACCAGCGCGCCATCGTGAACTGGGACAAGTTCAGGGCCAAGGTCGCCGAGAAGCAGGCGAAGGCGGGCGGCTGATGGAACTGGACGCGGCCAATCGCTGTCGCCCCTAGGGCCTGCGATCGTTGCGACCGGACCTTAACCATTCTTTTGGTTTGCCGGGTAGGCAAATTTAGACGAAATCGGAGCCAATCATGGCTGACGGCAGCGCGATAGAAAAAGTTGGAGCCAAGCCCGAGGAACGCGTCCGCCCTGAAGCGGGCTTGGGCGAGGTCGAGCTGCGCAACTTCACCATCAATTTCGGCCCGCAGCATCCGGCGGCGCACGGCGTGTTGCGCCTCGTTCTCGAGCTGGACGGCGAGGTCGTCGAGCGCGTCGATCCGCATATCGGCCTACTCCACCGCGGCACCGAGAAGCTGATCGAATACAAGACCTACCTCCAGGCGATTCCCTATTTCGACCGGCTCGACTATGTCGCGCCGATGAATCAGGAACACGCGTTCTGCCTCGCCATCGAGAAGCTGATGGGCATCGAAGTGCCGCGGCGCGGCCAGCTCATCCGCGTGCTCTATTGCGAGATCGGCCGTATTCTCAACCACCTGCTGAACGTCACCACGCAGGCCATGGATGTCGGCGCACTCACGCCGCCGCTGTGGGGGTTTGAGGAACGCGAGAAGCTGATGGTGTTCTACGAGCGCGCGTCGGGTTCGCGGCTGCATGCGAATTATTTCCGGCCCGGCGGCGTGCATCAGGACCTTCCGCAGCCGCTGATCGACGATATCGCCGCCTGGTGCGAAACCTTCGTCCCCGTGCTCGACGACATCGACAGCCTCTTGACCGGCAACCGCATCTTCAAGCAGCGCAACGTCGATATCGGCGTGGTCAACCTGAAGGACTGCCTGGCCTGGGGCTTTTCCGGCGTCATGGTGCGCGGCTCCGGCGGCGCCTGGGACCTGCGCAAGAGCCAGCCCTACGAATGTTATGAGGAGCTGGAGTTCGACATTCCCGTCGGCAAGAACGGCGACTGTTTCGACCGCTATCTGATACGCATGGAAGAGATGCGCCAGTCGATCCGGATCATGAAGCAGTGCATCGACCTCCTGAACGCGCCGACCGGCAAGGGCCCGGTGCTCGCGCCGGACCACAAGGTGACGCCGCCGCGCCGGAGCAATATGAAGCGTTCGATGGAAGCGCTGATCCATCACTTCAAGCTTTACACGGAAGGCTTCCACGTCCCCGAGGGCGAGGTTTACGCCTGCGTCGAGGCGCCCAAGGGCGAGTTCGGCGTCTATCTGGTCTCCGACGGCACCAACAAGCCTTACCGCTGCAAGATCCGCGCGCCGGGCTTCCCGCATCTGCAGGCGATGGACTTCATGAATCGCGGCCACATGCTCGCGGACGTCTCAGCGATCATCGGCTCGATCGACATCGTCTTCGGCGAGATCGACCGGTGACACCACGTTAATCACGCTCACCAAACAGCTCAGCCGTGCCAACAATAAACTGTTGGCACGCTCGTATAATATTTGTAAGTTCGTCTACCTAGGGAGTTTCCACGATCTACACACCCGGTGCGGCAGAGCCCGCACGCCCGACGAAGGCATGGGCTCACAATAATACGCAAACATAGCGGTACACCTTCGGGTAGCGTTAGTAAGGATGCGTTAAGATGATTGTGAGGAACGCGGTTGTATTAATTTGCGACAAGAATTTCTTCGTCCCTACATTTGCGACAGCTCTTTCAGCAGGGGAAAATCTGACCAGAGACGATACCTGCGTGCAGGTCTTGGTAACGGATGGTGACCAACGCTGGTGCAGTCAGTTCGGTTCCTTGACGGCGCAATTGAGGATATCCATCGCACCCGCCCCAGTTCCCGAAATTGCCGCGCTTCAACGTTACCACCGCGACCGCTACCTGCCCGCCGTGGCCTTATCCCGCTTCTGGCTGCACCGCTTCCTCGCTCCGGAAATCGAACGCTTTCTCTATCTGGATGGCGACATTCTGGTCGACGGAAGCCTCGACGATATCTTCGACGCTGAAATTCCGGAAGGCGGCATGCTGGCGGCGCCGGATACGGTCTGTCTGTGTGTCAATGAGCTCGGCCGCGGTCCGCAGCGGGAAAAGGTTTATCTCCAGCGCCTCGGCGTCAAGGAGGATAGCTATTTCAACTCCGGCGTGATCCTGGCGAGCCGACGTGGATGGAGCCAGATCGCTGAGAAGGCGGTCAATTTCCTCGTCGAGAACAGCGAACTTTGCCGTTCGTCGGATCAGTCCGCGCTCAACGCGGTTGCCGGTCACCTGTGCAGGCCTTTGTCTCTGCGCTGGAACTATCAGTCCGACCACATGACCCTGCTCGATCCGCGATCGATCGGCGTAAAGCCCGTTATCTGGCATTTTACCGGGGCGCCGAAGCCATGGCACCGTCCCGAGTGGCCCTGGGATGAAAGCTTCAACCGTGCATATCGCAAGGCGCAACAGTTGCTTGCGGACCTCAACATTGAGGATCCGAAGCCGAGCCCGGCCCAGCTCAAGGCCGGTCTCGCCCACCGTCGCAGGGCCCGCCTGCGACTGCGCTGGTTTTATCCATGGCGCCAGTTCACGCGCGGTCTTGCGATTCGTCGGCAGATCCGAGTCTGATCGGATTCGTTGCGTTTACCCCCGAGACTGCGGCCTTTGGCGGGCTTGCGCTTGCGGGTGACAGATGCGACGGAATCCTTTACCTCATGCTGCGCAATATTTCAGTTGGACTGCGGAAGTCGGCCGACGTCCGTGTGCTCCGTCCCAACGGCGCGGGTGGTTGCTGATCCAGGGGCTATTCTTCAGCGCCCACTCTTTCGGGTTGACGCACGAAGGTGATAATACGATTTTCCACGAGTTTGAACACTGCACCAGATCGCATGTGCCTTCGGTGATGAAAATGCTTGCTCAGGCTCAGGAAGATTCCAAAACAGGAATTCTGCGCTGAGGGCGGGGGCCAGAGCGCAAAGACAGAACGGAAAAGCATATGTCGGTTCGCCGTCTCGATCCCAGCCAGCCATCCGGCTTCGAATTCACCGCCGAAAATCTCGACTGGGCCGGCAAGCAGATCGCCAAATACCCAAAAGGCCGCCAATGGGCCGCCGTGATCCCTTTGCTCTGGCGCGCGCAGGAGCAGGCCGAGGGATGGCTGCCGGAGCCGGCGCTCCGCTATATCGCCGATATGCTCGATATGCCCTACATCCGCGTCTACGAAATCGCCACCTTCTACACCATGTTCAACCTGTCGCCGGTCGGCAAATATCACGTCCAGCTTTGCGGTACGACGCCGTGCATGCTGCGGGGTGCCGAGGAGATCAGGGAGATCTGCCGGCAGACGATCGGGGTGGAAGGCAAGGTCTCCGAGGACGGGCTGTTCTCCTGGGTGGAGGTCGAATGTCTCGGGGCCTGCGTCAATGCCCCGATGGTGCAGATCAACAAGGACTATTTCGAGGATCTGACGCCCGATTTGTTTACAACGCTCTTGCAGAAGCTGAAGTCCGGCGTCGCGGTGAAGCCCGGCCCTCAGAACAATCGACAGTTTTCCGCGCCCGCAAGCGGCGCCCGCACGCTCTTGAAGACGGATTAGCCCATGCTCTCGGATAAGGACCGCATCTTCAAAAATCTCTACGGTCAGGTCGGCTGGCAGCTCACTTCGGCGCAGAAGCGCGGCGCCTGGGACGGCACCAAGGCGTTTCTTGAAAAAGGCGGCGAGTGGATCATCGAGGAGGTGAAAGCCTCCGGCCTGCGCGGGCGCGGCGGCGCGGGCTTCCCCACCGGCCTCAAATGGTCGTTCATGCCGAAGAACGATCCCCGGCCGTCCTATCTGGTCGTCAATGCCGACGAGTCTGAGCCCGGCACCTGCAAGGACCGCGAGATCATGCGCCACGATCCGCATCTGCTGATCGAAGGCTGTCTCTATGCCGGTTTCGCGATGAAGGCCCATGTCTGCTACATCTACCTGCGCGGCGAATATATCCGCGAGCGCGAGCGCCTGCAGGCGGTGGTCGATGAGGCTTACGAGAAGAAGCTGATCGGCAAGAACAACATCCACGGCTGGGATTTCGACATCTACCTGCATCACGGCGCGGGCGCATACATTTGCGGCGAGGAAACCGCGTTGCTTGAAAGCCTTGAAGGCAAGAAGGGCCAGCCGCGCCTGAAGCCGCCCTTTCCCGCCAATGCGGGTCTGTGGGGCGCACCGACGACGGTCAACAATGTGGAATCCATCGCTGTCGTGCCGGACATTCTGCGGCGCGGCGCGCCGTGGTTCTCGGCGCTCGGGCGTCCGAACAACACCGGCACCAAGCTGTTCTGCATTTCCGGCCATGTGAACGAGCCGTGCAATGTCGAAGAGGAAATGGGTATTCCCTTGCGCGAGTTGATCGAGAAACATGCAGGCGGCGTGCGCGGCGGCTGGGACAATCTGCTGGCCGTCATTCCGGGCGGCTCCTCGGTTCCCTGCGTGCCGGCCAATATGTGCCATGAACTGTTGATGGATTTCGACAGTTTGCGGGAAGTCCAGTCGGGCCTTGGTACGGCGGCGGTGATCGTCATGGACAAGTCCACGGACATCATCAAGGCGATTTCCCGGATCGCCTATTTCTACAAGCATGAGAGCTGCGGTCAGTGCACGCCCTGCCGCGAGGGAACCGGCTGGATGTGGCGCGTGCTGGAGCGGATGGTCAAGGGCGAGGCGAGGCGCGAGGAGATCGACATGCTGCTCGATGTTTCCAAGCAGATCGAAGGCCACACCATCTGCGCGCTCGGCGATGCGGCTGCCTGGCCGATCCAGGGGCTGATCCGGCATTTCCGCCATGTGATCGAGGAACGGATCGATCAGAGCAAATCGGGCGGCGCGAGGTTCCTGGCGGCGGAGTAAGCGATGCAGCATCTCGCGCAGATCAATATTGCCCGCCTGTTGCACCCGCAGGGCGACGAGCGCGTGGCGGAGTTCTTCGCCAATCTCGACCGCGTGAATGCAGCCGCCGAGCGCATGCCGGGTTTTGTCTGGCGTCTCAAGGACGAGAGCGGTGACGCAACCTCCATCCAGGCCTATGATGATCCGCGGATCATTGTGAACATGTCGGTCTGGGAGAGCGTGGAGACATTCGAGACATTCGTCTGGCAAACCATCCACGCGAATTTTTATCGCAAGCGGACGGGTTGGTTCGAGCCGATGGAGGGACCCCATTTCGCGATGTGGCGGGTTGAGCCGGGACATCAACCGACACCCGCCGAGGGTAGGGCGCGCCTTGAGCATCTGCATGCGAACGGCCCGGGCGACTACGCCTTTGGCTGGGAAAGCGTCCCCGAAGCGATGCTCTGGCGTGAGGCGCGCTGCGGCTGAAGCCGTTTTTTGCGCCGCACTCGGGGATTGAAGCGTAAGTCATGCAGTCGACAATTGATCCAAAATAATAACAAGAGGTATTTTTAGATGAAAACCTTGCTCACAGTAATTTTTTTCTTGTGTTTGCCGCTGATCAGTTTTGCAAAAGATTCTTCGGTAAGTGTGATGGGCAAGAATGGCAAGATTGTGCCAGTTGAATCTGCTCATCTGTATTTTTTAGGTGCCAAGGATGGAATTGAAGTTGCGAACGCTTATCTTATATCTATGGGTAGGTCGCCGATATACTGCGCTCCTCTGAATTTGGGATTTTCGCCAGAACAGTTTCTAAAGCTTGCAGAGACTCAGCTTGTGGGGCCGCACGAGCCGTCAGTTATTGTAATTGCTGCTACGCGAGGTTTGATAGAAAAGTTTCCCTGCGCACCCAACTGATTTTGCATATCAATACGCGTTTCGCAGGCATTAGCGCCGCACTCCGCGCTTGAAAGCGGCCGGCGTGGATTGTGCAGTTGCGAAGCCTGTCACGATCGTGTTGTAACTGGTGGGGAAGCCTTTTCGGCTTGCTGGCGCGCAGCGGGAAAAGCGTCAATGAAAGCGGGTGCGTCTTCCGTGCCGGTTGCGCTTGGCCGGGGCGTGCCTTAAAAGCTGCCGGTGGGGGCCATGAGTCGAGGTCGGCGCTATTGCGCGCGTCCAAAGCGATGCGCGTTGCCCGGCATCAAAGAATGAGCGGCAAATGCCAAAACTGATCGTGAATGAAACCGAGATCGAGGTCGAAGACGGTCTCAACCTGCTGCAGGCCTGCGAGCTGGCCGGCGAGGAGATCCCGCGCTTCTGCTATCACGAGCGCCTGTCGATCGCCGGCAATTGCCGTATGTGCCTCGTCGAAGTCGTCGGCATGCCCAAGCCGGTGGCGTCCTGCCATATGAGCGTCAACGATCTTCGCCCCGGTCGCGACGGCACGCCGCCCACCATCCGCACCGACAGCGCCAGCGTGAAGAAGGCGCGCGAGGGCGTGATGGAGTTCCTGCTGATCAACCATCCGCTCGACTGCCCGATCTGCGACCAGGGCGGCGAATGTGACCTGCAGGACCAGGCGATGGCCTACGGTACCGACGGCAGCCGCTTCAAGGAGAACAAGCGCGCCGTCGAGGACAAGAATATCGGCCCGCTGATCAAGACGATCATGACTCGCTGCATCCAGTGCACGCGCTGCGTCCGCTTCATGACCGAGGTGGCCGGCGTATCCGAGCTCGGCGCGATCGGCCGCGGCGAGGATATGGAGATCACCACCTATCTCGAACACGGCATGACGTCGGAGCTGTCGGGCAACATCATCGATCTGTGCCCGGTCGGCGCGCTGACCTCCAAGCCCTACGCCTTCAAGGCGCGGCCCTGGGAGCTGCGCAAGACCGAGACCATCGACGTCATGGACGGGCTCGGCTCGAACATCCGCGTCGATGCGCGCGGGCGCGAGATCCTGCGCATCATGCCGCGCAATCATGACGAGGTGAACGAGGAGTGGATCTCCGACAAGACCCGCTTCATCTGGGACGGCCTCCGCCGCGCCCGCCTCGACCGGCCCTATATCCGGCGCGACGGCAAGCTGCGCCAGGCGAGCTGGACCGAAGCGTTCACGGAGATCGCCGACCGGATTCAGGCGGCCGGTCCGAAAAAGGTCGGCGCCATTGCCGGCGACCTGGCCGCGGTCGAGGACATGTACGCGCTGAAATCGCTGTTCCTCGCGCTCGGCTCTCCGCATCTGGACTGCCGCCAGGACGGCTCGGCCTTCGACCCGGCCCACGGGCGCGCCAGCTATCTGTTCAATTCGACCATCGCCGGCATCGACGACGCCGACGCCGTGCTGCTTGTCGGCGTCAACCCGCGCCGCGAGGCCGCCGTGCTCAATGCCCGCATCCTCCGGGGCTGGCGCAGCGGCCGGCTGAAGGTCGGCGTGATCGGCAAGCAGGCGGATCTCACCTATGACTACGATTATCTCGGCGCCGGGCCGCAGACGCTCCGCGACGTCGCCGAGGGCAAGCATCCCTTCGCCGACGTGCTGAAGGATTCGACGGCACCGATGATCATTCTCGGCAAATCCGCCTTCGCCCGTCCCGACGGTGAGGCGGTTGTCGCGCTCGCGGCGCAGGCGGCGAAGTCGCTCGGCCTCTTGCGCGAGGATGAAAACTGGAACGGCTTCAACATCCTGCACGGCGCCGCGGGCCGCGTCGGCGGGCTCGATGTCGGCTTCGTGCCGCAGAAGGGCGGGATGGGCCTCGATGCCATGATGCAGGCCGGACAGGACGGCGAGATCGAGGTGCTCTATCTGCTGGGTGCCGACGAGTTCGACATCAGCCGGACAGGCGATGCCTTTGTCATCTATCAGGGCAGCCACGGCGATCGCGGCGCGCGTTTTGCCGACGTCGTGCTGCCGGGCGCCGCGTTCACCGAAAAGAGCGCCACCTACGTGAACACCGAGGGCCGCGTACAGATGGCGCAGCGCGCGGTGTTTCCGCCGGGCGACGCCCGCGAGGACTGGACCATCATCCGCGCGCTTTCCGAGCGGCTCGATGCCAAGCTGCCATTCGACAGCCTCGCCGAATTGCGCTCCAAGCTTTATGCGGAATTTCCACTATTCGCCGCGGGCAACGAGATCGCCCCGGGCCTCATTTCCGACGTCGAGGCGCTGGCCAAGGCCGACGCGGCGGTCGGTGACGAGCCGTTCGGCGCGGCGATCGAGGACTATTATCTCACCAATCCGATTGCGCGGGCCTCGGCGACCATGAACGAGCTGTCGGCCCTCGCGCACGAGCAGGATCACGGAGCGACCGGCACCGATGGTTGAACTCTGGAACACGTACGGCTTCCCGCTGCTGATCATCCTCGTGCAGAGCGCCGGCCTGCTGATCGCGCTCTTGCTGATGATCGCCTATCTGCTGCTTGCCGACCGTAAGATCTGGGCGGCGGTGCAGATGCGGCGCGGACCGAACGTCGTCGGTGCCTACGGTCTCCTGCAAAGCTTCGCCGACTTCGCCAAATTCATGCTGAAGGAACCCGTCATTCCCGCGGGCGCCGACAAGACGCTGTTCCTGATGGCGCCGGCGGTCAGCTCGATCCTGGCCCTGGCGGCCTGGGCGGTGATCCCGATCAACGACAATTGGGTGGTCTCCGACATCAATGTCGGCATCCTCTATATCTTCGCCATCTCCTCGCTCGGCGTTTACGGCGTGATCATGGGCGGCTGGGCGTCGAACTCGAAATATCCGTTCCTCGGCGCGCTGCGCTCGGCGGCGCAGATGGTGTCCTACGAGGTCTCGATCGGCTTCGTCATCATCACGGTGTTGCTCTGCGCGGGATCGCTGAACCTGTCGGACATCGTCAAGGCGCAGGATACCCAATACGGCCTTCTCGGCTGGTACTGGCTGCCGCTGTTCCCGATGTTCGTCATCTTTTTCGTCTCGGCCCTCGCCGAGACCAACCGGCCGCCCTTCGATCTGCCCGAGGCCGAATCGGAGCTCGTCGCCGGTTTCATGGTCGAATATTCCTCGACACCCTATCTCTTGTTCATGCTCGGGGAATATGTGGCCATCACCACGATGTGCGCGATGATGACGATCCTGTTCCTCGGCGGCTGGCTGCCCCCTGTGAACCTTCCGCCGTTCACCTGGGTGCCCGGCGTGATCTGGTTCGTGCTGAAGCTCTGCTTTGCGTTTTTCATGTTCGCGATGGTTAAGGCAATCGTACCGCGCTACCGCTACGATCAGCTCATGCGACTCGGCTGGAAGGTGTTCCTGCCGCTGTCGCTGGCGATGGTGGTGATCGTGGCCGGCGTGCTGCAATATTTCAACCTCGCGCCGTAATATTGCGATTGCGCGCGATGGGCAGGCTTCGCCCCCGCATCGCGCATCGGAAGGAGCCTTTGATGGCTGGACTAAGCCAATCGATCAAATCCGCCATGCTGGCCGAGTTCTTCTCGGCCTTCTGGCTGGGAATGAAATATTTCTTCAGGCCCAAGGCGACGGTGAACTATCCGTTCGAGAAGGGGCCGATCTCTCCGCGCTTCCGCGGCGAGCACGCGCTGCGCCGCTATCCGAACGGCGCCGAACGCTGCATCGCCTGCAAGCTGTGCGAGGCGATCTGCCCGGCCCAGGCGATCACCATCGAGGCGGGACCGCGCCGCAATGACGGCACGCGCCGCACGACTCGCTACGACATCGACATGGTCAAGTGCATCTATTGCGGCTATTGCCAGGAAGCCTGTCCGGTCGATGCGATCGTCGAAGGCCCGAACTTCGAATTCGCCACCGAAACCCGCGAAGAGCTGCTCTACGACAAGGAAAAGCTGCTCGCAAACGGCGATCGCTGGGAACGGCTGATCGCGAAAAACCTTGAACTGGATGCGCCCTACCGCTAACCCTTTCTCCGCGTTCGGGGTATCCAATCGATGATTTTGTCGGCGGCGGAGCGTGCGGGGCGCGGCTTCGTCCGCAGCCACATGCAGGTCTGGACACGCCTCGAAGACGAAACAGATAAGATGCGGTCTCACCGATGACCCTTGCCGGATTTTTCTTCTACATCTTCGCCATCGTCCTCGTCGCTTCGGGGGTGATGGTGATCAGCGTGCGCAATCCGGTGCATGCGGTTCTGTTTCTGATCCTCGCCTTCTTCAACGCCGCGGGGCTGTTCATTCTGCTCGGCGCCGAATTCATCGCCATGATCCTCGTCATCGTCTATGTCGGCGCGGTCGCGGTGCTGTTCCTGTTCGTCGTCATGATGCTCGATGTCGACTTCGCCGAGCTGCGCGCCGGCTTTGCCAGATATCTGCCCATCGGCGGCCTGATCGGCGGCGTTCTGCTCGCCCAGCTCCTGCTAGTGATGAGCGCCTGGACCTTCGCACCGGAAGGCGCGCTGCAGATCACCGAGCGTATTCCGCCCGCCGACAGCGTCACCAATGCCGAGGCCATCGGGCGGGTCCTCTATACGCGCTATGCCTATTTCTTCGAGCTGGCCGGGTTGGTTCTGCTGGTGGCGATGGTCGGCGCCATCGTGTTGACGCTGCGGCATCGTGAAGGCGTCAAGCGCCAGAGCATCGCCGCGCAGGTGTCGCGCGATCCGGCGACGGCGATCGAAATCAAGAAGGTCAAGTCCGGCCAGGGCATCGGCATGGGCTAAGGCGGGAACGGTTACACCCCATGGAAATCGGACTTTCACACTACCTGACCATCGGCGCGATCCTGTTTACGATCGGCGTTTTCGGCATCTTTTTGAACCGGAAGAACGTCATCGTCATCCTGATGTCCGTCGAATTGATGCTGCTGGCGGTGAACATCAACTTCGTCGCCTTCTCCGCCTTTCTCGGCGATCTCGTCGGCCAGATCTTCGTGCTTCTGATCCTCACGGTGGCGGCGGCGGAAGCGGCCATCGGCCTCGCCATCGTCGTCGTCTACTACCGCAACCGCGGCTCCATCGCCGTCGACGACATCAATCTGATGAAAGGCTAGGGAAGCGGGCATGTATTCGGCGATCGTCTTTCTGCCGCTCATCGGCGCGCTCATTGCCGGCTTTTTCGGCCGCTGGCTCGGGGCCAAGGTTTCCGGCTTCCTGACCAGCACGCTGCTGACCATCAGCGCGGTGTTGTCCTGGGTTGCGTTCTACCGCATCGGCTTCACCGGCGAGGAGCTGCGCATCCCCATCCTCGAATGGGTGACGTCCGGCGATCTTCAGGCCAACTGGCAGCTCCGCTTCGACACGCTGACCGGCGTGATGCTGGTCGTCGTCAACACCGTCTCGGCGCTCGTTCACATCTACTCGATCGGCTACATGTCGCATGACGACAGCCAGCCGCGCTTCTTCGCCTATCTGTCGCTGTTCACCTTCGCCATGCTGATGCTGGTGACGGCCGACAACCTGCTGCAGCTCTTCTTCGGCTGGGAGGGCGTGGGCCTCGCCTCATACCTGCTGATCGGCTTCTGGTATCACAAGCCGTCCGCCTGCGCCGCGGCGATCAAGGCGTTCATCGTCAACCGCGTCGGCGATTTCGGCTTCGCGCTCGGCATCTTCGCCACCTTCGCCGTGTTCGGCACGATCTCGCTCGACGCGATCTTCGCCTCGGCGCCCGATCACGCCGGCAAGGCGATGGAGTTTCTCGGCTATCAGCTCGACATCATGACGGTCATCTGCCTGCTGCTGTTCGTCGGCGCGATGGGCAAGTCGGCGCAGTTCCTGCTGCACACCTGGCTGCCGGACGCCATGGAAGGCCCGACGCCGGTCTCCGCGCTGATCCATGCCGCGACCATGGTCACGGCGGGCGTGTTCATGGTCGCGCGGCTGTCGCCGCTGTTCGAGCTGGCCCCGGTCGCGCTTCAGGTCGTCACCGCCGTCGGCGCGATCACGGCGTTCTTCGCCGCCACCGTCGGCGTCGCCCAGAACGACATCAAGCGCGTCATCGCCTATTCGACCTGCTCGCAGCTCGGCTACATGTTCGTCGCGCTCGGCGTCGGCGCCTATTCGGCCGGCATCTTCCACCTGTTCACCCACGCCTTCTTCAAGGCGCTCCTGTTCCTCGGCTCCGGCTCGGTGATCCACGCCATGCACGACGAGCAGGACCTGCGCAATATGGGCGGCCTGCGCAAGGGCATCCCGATCACCTTCGCCATGATGGTGATCGGCACGCTGGCGCTGACCGGCTTCCCGCTGACGGCGGGCTACTTCTCCAAGGACACCATCATCGAGGCGTCCCACGCCGCGCCGGGCGAGATCGCGCATTGGGCGTTCATCCTGCTCGTGGTCGCCGCCTTCCTGACCAGCTTCTATTCCTGGCGGCTGATCTTCATGGCGTTCTTCGGTAAGGCCCGCCACGACGAGGAGACCGCCAAGCATGTGCACGAATCGCCCTGGGTGATGCTGCTGCCATTGGTCGTCCTGGCCACCGGCGCACTGATCGCGGGCTATCTCGGCAAGGAATTCTTCGTCGGCGAGGGCTATGGCGCGTTCTGGCGCGGCGCACTGCATACGGGCCCCGAGAACCATGTCCTCGAAGAGGCGCACCACACGCCGGAGCTGATCGCCTGGCTGCCGACGATCATGATGATCGCCGGCTTCGCGCTGGCCTGGTTCTCCTATATCTACGCGCCGTCGACCCCGGCCTGGGCGATGCGCACCTTCAAGCCGATCCACGCCTTCCTCTACAACAAATGGTATTTCGACGAGCTCTATGACTGGATCTTCGTCAAGCCGTTCAAATGGCTGGCGCGGACGCTGTGGAAGACCGGCGACGGCCGCATCATCGACGGGCTCGGCCCGGACGGCATCTCGGCGCGGGTCATCGACATCACCAACCGCGTCGTCCGGCTGCAGACCGGGTTCGTCTATCATTATGCCTTCGTCATGCTGATCGGCGTCGCGCTCATCGTCAGCTATTTCGCCTATATCTACTGGGCGCAATTCTGGAAAGGGTTCTAGCCTCCCATGACAAGCTGGCCGATCCTTTCCACCATCATCTTCCTGCCGCTCGTCGGCGCGCTGTTCATCTTCGTCCTGCCGGGCGACGACGGCGCAGCCAAGCGCAACGCCCGCTATATCGCGCTGTGGACGACGGTCGTCACCTTCGTCGTCTCGCTGCTGATCTGGCGCGATTTCGATCCGTCGACGGCGGATTTCCAGTTCGTCGAAAAGCGGGACTGGATCGGCGGCACCATCACCTATCATCTCGGCGTCGACGGCATTTCGATGCTGTTCGTCATCCTGACCACCTTCCTGATGCCGCTCTGCATCCTGGCGAGCTGGCGGTCGGTCGAGGAACGCGTCCGGGAATATATGATCGCCTTCCTCGTGCTGGAGACACTGATGATCGGCGTGTTCTGCGCGCTCGACCTTGTCGTCTTCTACCTGTTCTTCGAAGGCGGTCTGATCCCGATGTTCATCATCATCGGCGTCTGGGGCGGCAAGCGGCGCGTCTATGCCAGCTTCAAATTCTTCCTGTACACGCTGCTCGGCTCGGTGCTGATGCTGCTCGCCATCATGGCGATGTATCTGGAAGCCGGCACCACCGACATCCCGACGCTGATCGCGCATCCGTTCCCGCCGGGCATGCAATTCTGGCTGTGGATCGCCTTCTTTGCGTCCTTCGCCGTGAAGATGCCGATGTGGCCGGTGCATACCTGGCTGCCTGACGCCCATGTCGAGGCGCCGACGGCCGGCTCCGTCATTCTGGCGGGCGTGCTGCTGAAGATGGGCGGCTACGGCTTCCTGCGCTTCTCGATCCCGATGTTTCCGCTCGCCTCGGCGGATCTTGCCCCGTTCGTCTTCACGCTGAGCATCGTCGCCATCATCTATACGTCCCTCGTCGCGTTCGCCCAGGAGGACGTCAAGAAGCTGATCGCCTATTCCTCCGTCGCCCATATGGGCTTCGTCACCATGGGCGTGTTCACGCTGACGACGCAGGGCGTGCAGGGCGGCATCTTCCAGATGCTCAGCCACGGCATCGTCTCGGGCGCGCTGTTCCTCTGTGTCGGCGTCATCTACGACCGGATGCATACCCGCGAGATTTCCGCCTATGGCGGCCTCGCCGACCGGATGCCGCTCTACGCCTTCTGCTTCATGGTGTTCACCATGGCCAATGTCGGCCTGCCGGGCACCAGCGGCTTCGTCGGCGAATTCCTGTCGCTGCTCGGCGCCTTCCGCGCCAACACATGGGTGGCGCTGTTCGCCACCAGCGGTATCGTCTTCTCCGCCGCCTATGCGCTCTGGCTCTACCGGCGGGTGATCTTCGGCAAGCTTGAGAAGCCGAGCCTGGCCGGTATTCTCGATCTGAGCCCGCGCGAGATCGCGATCATGGCGCCGCTGGTCATTCTGACGGTGCTGTTCGGCGTCTATCCGAAGCCGCTGATGGACGTGACCGCGGTCTCGGTCGAAAAGCTGATCGCCGACTACAATAAGGATGTGCAGGCCGTCCAGCAGGCGCGTCTTGCCGTCGTGGAGAACAAGTGATGCCGACATCGGCTCTCGATCAATTCGCGCCGATCTTTCCGGAGATCTTCCTCGCCGGCGCGGCGATGCTGCTGCTGATGTACGGCGTGTTCAGCAACAGCGAGGACAGCGAGGTTCCGGATGGCTGGCCATCGCGATCCTCGTCGCGACCGGCTGGCTGATCCTGCGACAGGCGCCCGGCACACAGCAGCTCTTCGAAGGCGCCGTCATCGTCGACGATTTCGCCCGCTTCATGAAGCTGCTGATCCTGGGCGGCTCCGGCTTTGCCCTCATCCTGTCGTTCGACTATCTGCGCAGCGCGCGGATCCTGCATTTCGAATTCCCGGTGCTCGTGCTGCTGGCGACCGTCGGCATGCTGCTGCTCGCCTCGGCGAACAATCTGATCTCGCTCTATCTGGCGCTCGAGCTGCAGAGCCTTGCGCTCTACGTGCTCGCCAGCTTCCGCCGCGACGCCGTGCTGTCATCCGAAGCGGGCCTGAAATATTTCGTCCTCGGCGCGCTGTCCTCCGGCCTGCTGCTCTATGGCTGCTCGCTGGTCTACGGCTTTACCGGAACGCTTGAGCTTTGCCGGCATCGCCACGGTCGTCCAGGGCACGGAGCGCTCGATCGGTTTGATCTTCGGCCTGGTCTTCATCCTCACCGGCATCGCCTTCAAGCTCTCCGCCGTGCCCTTCCATATGTGGACGCCGGACGTCTATCAGGGCGCGCCGACACCCGTCACCGCCTTCTTTGCCGCCGCGCCGAAAGTGGCGGGCTTCGCCATGCTGATCCGCGTCATCCAGGACGCCTTCCCGGCGATGGCGGCCGACTGGAAGCAGATCATCATCGCGATTTCGGTCGCCTCGATGGTGCTCGGCGCGTTCGCCGCCATCGGCCAGACCAATATCAAGCGGCTGATGGCCTATTCCTCGATCGGCCATGTCGGCTATGCGCTGGTCGGGCTGGCGGCCGGCACGCCGCAGGGCATTCAGGGCGTGCTGATCTATCTGGCGATCTATGTCGTCATGACGCTCGGCGCGTTCGCCTGCATCCTGGCCATGCGCCGCGAGGACGGCCATGTCGAGGACATCTCCGAACTTGCCGGCCTGTTCCGTCACAAGCCGATGCTGGCCTTCCTGTTCGCCATGCTGCTGTTCTCCATGGCCGGCATTCCGCCGCTTGCCGGCTTCTTCGCCAAATTCTATGTGTTCCTCGCCGCGATCCAGGCCGGGCTGTTCTGGCTGGCCGTGGTCGGCGTCGTCACCTCCGTCGTGAGTGCCTTCTACTATCTCGCGGTTATTGCTAAGATGTATTTTCAGGAGCCAGCCGCCGATTTCGAACCGATGACCGGTAAGCTGCGTTTCGTTCTCGCGGTTACAGGGATCGTCATTCTGCTGCTCTTCGTTCCGATAAATATTCTGGTCACAGCTGCCGACGCTGCCGCCAGATCGCTGTTTTAGCAGGCATTGGTGATGCAGGATGGCGGCATTCACCTGCCCAATGGCTACCGGCTGGCTTTCTACGAGAGCATCGGCTCGACCAACAACGAAGCGCTGAGGCTTGCCGCATCCGGCGAGGAAGGCGGCCTTTGGGTATGGGCCGCGCGGCAGGAGGCCGGCAAGGGCCGCGCCGGTCGCGGCTGGGCCTCGCCGATCGGCAATCTCTACGCCAGCCTGATCATCCGGCCTCAGGTTCCGATCATCACCGCCTTGCAGCTTTCCCTGCTCGCCGGCGTCGCCGCCCATGACGCGGTCGCGCGGCTCGCGGGCGAGGCCGGCAGCGCCCTCGATCTGCGGCTGAAATGGCCGAACGACATCCTCATCGGCAACGCCAAGCTCGGCGGCATCCTGCTCGAAAGCGCCGCGGCTTACGGGGCTTTTGCACCGGCGATCGTCATGGGCACCGGCATCAACCTGGCGCATGCCCCCGCGGACCTGTCGCGCCCGGTCGCCTCGCTCGCCTCGTTCGGGCCGGCCATCGCGCCGGGGGACGCACTTGCCGCGCTCGCCGTCTCCACGGCCGAATGGCTCGCCCGCTGGCGCGAAGGCGAAGCGTTCGAGGCAATCCGCGCCGCGTGGATCGAGCGCGCCCAGCCGATCGGCGGACCGATCTCCGTCAAGCTCGGCGGCGACCTGCTCAGCGGGACCTTCCTCGGCATCGACGAGGCCGGCGCGCTGCGGCTGTCGCTGGCCAGCGGCGAGGAGCGCCGGATCACCGCCGGCGACGTCGCCCTCGGCGCGAGGGGCTGACCGGCATGGGGCCACGCACCAACGAAAACGAGTTCGTCTTCCTGCCGCTCGGCGGCATCGGCGAAATCGGCATGAATGTCTATCTCTACGGCCTCGGCCCGGCGCGCCGCCGCGAATGGCTGATGGTCGACCTCGGCGTCACCTTCCCCGACGACCGGGAGCCCGGCGTCGATATCGTCCTGCCCGACCTGCGCTTCATCGAGGAAGAGCGGACCAATCTCTCCGGCATCCTGCTCACCCACGCCCATGAGGACCATTACGGCGCCGTCGCCGAGATGTGGCCGCGCCTCGGCGTGCCGGTTTACGGGACGCGGTTCACCCTTGCCATGCTGCGCGAGAAGCTGGAGGAAACGCCCTGGCGCGCCGATGTGCCGCTTCATGAGATCCCCTCGGGCGGCCGGCTGACCATCGGCGGCTTCGATGTCGAGCTGGTCAACATGGCGCATTCCATCCCGGACACCAGCGCCGTGTTCATCCGCACCGAGCTCGGCAACGTCGTTCATTCGGCGGATTTCAAGCTTGACGAGCACCCCGGCGCCGGCTGGGCGACCGACGTCGCCAAGCTCAAGCGGATCGGGGACGAAGGCGTCGACGCGCTGATCTGCGACAGCACCAACATTTTGAGCGAAGGGCGGACGGCATCGGAAAGCACCGTCGCCGAATCGCTCTCGCAGATCATTCGCCGCGCGCGGGGCCGGGTCGCGATAACCAGCTTCGCCTCGAGCGTCGGCCGCCTGCTTAACGTCGCCAAGGCCGCCCATGCAGCCGGCCGCCATCTCGTGCTCGTCGGCCGGTCGATGCACCGGACCGTCGAGCTGGCCCGCGAAACGGGGCTCTGGCCGGAAAACGTCAAGACGCTCACCGAGGATGAATACGGCCACCTGCCGGCGGACCGCGTCGTCGCGCTGCTGACCGGCAGTCAGGGCGAAGGCCGGGCGGCGCTCGCCCGCATCGCCGAGAACCAGCACCCGCTGGTGACGTTGTCGCCCGGCGATCTGGTGATCTTCTCGGCGCGCGCCATCCCCGGCAACGAAAGCGCCATCATCCGCATCCAGAACAAGCTCGCCGATCAGCGTATCGACGTGATGACCGAATCGCCGGACGGGCCGATCCACGCCTCCGGCCATCCCCGTCGCGGCGAGGTGGCCGACCTCTATGAGTGGCTGCGCCCGAAGACGGTGGTGCCGATGCATGGCGAGCCGCGCCATCTGGAGGCGCATGTCTCTTTCGCCCAGGAGCACGGCATCGCCGCCGTCCGCCCGGTGCGCAACGGCACCATGGTCCGGCTTCTGCCCGGCGAGGCGCGGATCATCGATGATGCGCCGGTCGGGCGGATCTATCGCGACGGCGGCCTGCTGATTCCGGGCGACGACGATTCCGTTCGCGAGCGGCGCAAGGCGAGCTTCGTCGGCAGCGTCGTCGTCTCGGTGGTCATGACCAAGACCGGGGAACTGGCGGCCAACCCACGCGTGTCGCTGGTCGGCATTCCGCAATTCGACGCCCGCGGTGAGAGCTTCCACGACATCGCCGAGAAGGCCGCGGCGGGCGCTATCGAGAGCATCCCCCGTCCTCGCCGCAAGAGCGCCGACCTTGTCGGCGAGGCGGTGCGGAAATCGGTGCGCGCCGCGCTGAACCTGGCCTGGGGCAAGAAGCCCATATGCAGCGTGCTGGTTTCTGTTGTTTAATCGAGGCAAATGTCTTGTTTGAGACAACGGGGAGGATGCCCTCTTGATCGGACGATTGAACCATGTCGCGATCGCCGTTCCGGATCTGGCGAGCGCTGCGGAGACCTATAGGATCTACGCTCGGCGCCACCGTTTCGGACGCCGTGCCGCAACCGGACCACGGTGTGACGACGATTTTCATCGAACTGCCCAACACCAAGATCGAGCTGCTCGAACCGCTCGGCGCAGACTCCCCGATCGCCAAATTCCTGGAGCGCAATCCGGGCGGCGGCATTCATCACATCTGCTACGAGGTCGCCGATATCGGTGCCGCGTCGCGGTTGCTGGTGGAGAAGGGCGCCCGGATCCTCGGCGACGGCGAGCCGAAGATCGGTGCGCACGGCAAGCCGGTGCTTTTCCTTCACCCGAAGGATTTCTGCGGCACGCTGGTCGAGCTGGAACAGGCATAGGGGCACGCAGGATGAGCCTCCCCATCGCGATCGGCGTCTATTTCATCTGCTGGTGGCTGGCGTTTTTCGTCATGCTGCCGATCGGGGTGCACACCCACGCCGATGCCGGCTCGGCCGAAGAGGGCATGGCGGAGAGCGCGCCCGTGACGCCGCATCTGCTGAGGAAGGCGATCGCGGCGACCATCGTTTCCGCCATCGTCTTTGCCGTGGCGTATGCGATCATCGCCTACCGGCTCATCCCGCTCGACGGGATTCCGATGTCGCTATAACCGCTCGTCGGCCTCGTCCTCCGCCGGCACGGCGCGGCGGATCTTTCCTTGCTCCGCCAGCAGGATCAGCGGCGGCAGAAACAAGAGATCGGCGAGCAGCGCGATCACCAGCGTCAGCCCCGTCAGCCAGCCGAGATGCTGGTTGACCAGGAAGCCCGACAGCGTGAACACGGCGAAGCTCAGCGCCAGCGCCACCGAGGTGACCAGAACCGCGACGCCGGCCGACAGGATCGACTCGCGGATGGCGCGGCGTGCGCCCAGGCCCCGGCGGCGGGCGGCCTGATAGCGCATCATCAGATGCACGGTGTCGTCCACGACGATGCCGAAGGTCAGGGCGCCGACAACGGTGGCCGCGAACGAGACCTGGCCGACCAGAAAGCCCCATAAGCCCATCGCTGCGACCGCCGGCAGGATATTCGGCAACAGGCTGATCAGGCCCAGGCGGATGTTGCGCAGCGCGATCAGCATCAGGAGCGAAACGCCCGCCAGCGCCACCACCATCGACACGAACATGGTCCGGGTGCTGTCGATGGAGAGCTGCGCGGACAGGATCGGCAGCCCGGTGGCGACAATGGGAGCGCCGAAAATATCCTCGGCCTTGGCTTTGGCGTCCCTGGTGAAGGCCAGGGTTTCGGACGAACTGACCCCGCGCAGCACGACATTCACGCGCGAGAATTGCTCCGCCTGATCGGTCAGCCGGATCAACCCTTCGGACCGCATCCGATCGTAGATCCGTCTCATCGCGGCATCGGTCTGGAACCAGGCGCGCAGATTGTCCGGTCCCTCGGGCGCCGGGCCTTGCGGGCCCATCTTTTCCGATACGGTCAGCAGGCTGACGGCGCCTGCGAATTCCGGCCGGGTCGCCAGCCAGTCCGTAAACTGTTTAAGCCGGACGAGATGCTCGCGGCCGAACGGGCCGGCACTGTCGGCGATCGGAACCGAGAAATCGATGAAGATCGTGCCGGACAGCTTTTCCTCGAACAGATCGGTGGCGCGCCGCACCTCGAAGCGGTCGTCGAAATAATGCGCGAACGTGTCGTCGAACTGGATCTGGGTGAGCCCGGTGACGGAGGCGACCGAGAGCAGCGCGAATATGACCGCGAGCGCCCGGCGGCGACAGATCACCAGGCGGCTGAGGCGGCGCATGGCCGGGGTGAGGCTCAGTGCGCCGCTGGCAGCCTTTGCCGGTAGCACCAGCAGCAGCGCGGGCAGCAGCGTAAAGGAGAACACGAGTACGATGACGAGGCCGAAGCTGACGACATTGCCGAGCTGGCCGAAGGGCGGAGACGCTGCCAGGTTCAGGCAGAGAAACGATACGATCGTCGTCACCACGGAAAGCGTCACCGGCGCGGCATTGATCGTCATCGCGTGGGTGACAGCCGCGAGCCGGTCGCCGCCGCCGCTCATGGCCTTCTGCCAGGCGAGCACGATGTGGACGCCCGTTGCGACCGCAAGGCCGAGCAGCACGGTGGAGGCGGCGCTGGAGATTCCGTTGAGCGCGACGCCTGCCCATCCGAGCGCGCCCAGCGTGACCGGACCGGCAATGAGCACGACCGCCATGAGCGTTGCCGCCGCGTAGATGGAGCGGAAGGTGACGAGCAGAATGAGCGCCAGAATGCCGATCTGCATGGCGGCATAGGCGTAGACCTCCTGCTGACTCTCGATGAGAAAGGCGCGGTCGATCATCAGCCGCCCGGTGGCGAGAATCTCGATGTCCGGGTAGAGACGGCGGAATTCGTCTTCGAGGGCGCGTGCCGCCGATGTCACCTCCGCCAGATCCAGATCGTCCCGGCTCGATCTCGGAAAGACCGCCGCGACCGCCGCGACGGTTTCATCCTCCGACAACACCGAGCGCGCGGCGAAGCCGGCCTTGGCGGCAGTGCTGCGGATCGCGGCTGCGTCGACCGATGCGGAGGCGGCTGTGCCTTCGCTGACGAGGCTCAAGGGGGATCGGACGGCGATGGCGCGGGGCAGGGCGCGGGCACGGCCTTCGAGAAGGCGAATGGCGGCGACCCGGTCGGGATCGAGCATGGAGCCGCCCTGGCGCGCCCGCAACACGAAGACGATCTCGTTGGTCCGGCCGAAGCGGCCCTCGATCAGTTCGAAATCCCGACGCTCCGGCATCGAATGATCGAAATAAACGAGGACGTCGGGATCGTAAACGAGACGCTGCATTCCGGCCACGCCGAGCGCGAACAGCACGAAAGCGGCAATGAACACCGGCATCTTGCGGCGCTGCAGCCAGGCCATCAATGGCGGAACGAAATGATCGAACGAAAAGTGCTTAAACATTCATATAACGCGGAAAGGACTTCATCTATGACGGGGCCGAAGCAGCTAAGCTTTGTCTCATGCGCTCGCCTGGCCGAGTGAATACGCCTTTCCCATTTTAAGCACGGCTTCGCTTGCGGAGCGCTGTGGTTCGCAGCCGCAATCATAAGGGACAAAGGTGAACGCTTTTTTCAGCCTCCCGACCCCGGCCTGTGAGGCATCGCCGGACTCAGACGCTTTTGATCTGGCGAGCGGCACGTCCCGTCGTGCGCAGGCGGGTCTGGGCGGCCGCCAGCCGGTTCATCCGGCGCAGTTCGCGGTCGGTAAGGCGCATCGCCACGGAAACCCATTCCTCGGCGATATCGGCCATTTCCTGGAAACTGATCGGGAAGGAGCGCCGGCGGGCATTGTAGATGGCAAGAGAGGCATTGAACCGCCGCCGCACCTTGATGAGATGATGGTTCATTCCCTCTCGCCCGCCGCCCTGTGGCGCAATCTTGTCGACAAGTCCCATGGCGGCAAGGTCGCCGGCACTGCGCAGGTGGCCGTCGGTGATAAGCGTCTCGGCTCTCGCCTGGCCGACCCGGCGCATCAGGAACGAATAGGCGCCCATGCCGGGAAACAGCCCGTAGAGCATTTCCGGGAGCCCGAATTTCGACTGCTCCTCCGCGACCATGAAATCGCAGGACAGCGCCGACTCCATGCCGCCGCCGAGCGCATCGCCGGCGACCAGCGCCGCGACGATCATCGGAGCGTTCAGGCTGGAGTAGTTGGCGAAGCACACGTCGATGCATTTCAGCGCATAGGCCCGTAGCCGGTGATAATCCCGTGCCACCACCAGTTTCTCGAAATATTTCAGGTCGCCGCCGAGATTGAAGATGTCGTCGATATCGGAGGCCCAGACAAGGAACTTGGCGATTTCGGCGGCGTCGGCGGGCTCTTCGCGATGGAAATCGTGGAGCGCGCGTTGCACCTTGCGGATATCGATGAGCAGGCGGGGGGCGAAGCTTGCGCTGCCGCGATGAAGCTGAAAGCACCAGATCGCACCGAGATCGAGGTCCACCTCGAGCCGCAGTTCGAACAGGTCGAGGCTTTTCAGCGTGTGCAGGAGTTTGACGGCGGGCTCATTGCCCCAGATCGTGGCGGGCGGGGCCGGCTGCGAGGCGGCGCCGGTCCGCGGCTCCGCCGGCCAGCCATAACTGCGTCCCTCGACCGATACGCGCATGCATCCCTCAACACCACATTAAGATCGTATACAATCTTAGGTAGCGTATTTCTGGTTCGTACGCAATAGTAGCAGGTTGTAGTGCGGTGCATAAATCACCTTAGACGCGAGCGGCGGAGCGGATGAGGTGAGCATCCGGAGCCCGGAGGGAGTTGAATCGAATTTTGCGCAGAGTTTCGACGTGAAAGTGACGAAACCTTGATGGCTTTCGATCTATCGTTCGCTTGTGTCCGAAGAAATAAATAAGTTGTCGAAGCGTAAAGATCGTCAGAGCCCGCGTAGATCAAGCGATGTTTCCAACCCTCAAGCCAGCCGACGATTTCGAACACCGAGAAGGCAGATCTGAAGTCTTTCGGTTCGTCCATTGCCATCATCGATGATCTGGAAAGCAACCGCACGTTTCTTGAACATCTGGCTCGCCGCCTGCCGGGTGTCGGGCGGGTAACGGCCTATCCGTCCGCTGCGAATGCGTTGAAGGCTTTCGGTGAAAATCCGCCCGATCTCGTCATCACCGACTTCAACATGCCGGGCATGAACGCCCTCGATTTCCTGGAAGAATTCCGCAAGATCCCGGAGTTCGAGGACATCCCCGTCGTCGTGATCTCGTCGCAAAACGAGACGGACAATCGCCACCGCGCCCTGCTCGCCGGGGCGACGGATTTTCTCATGGTGCCGTTCGACACGTTCGAGTTCCAGGCGCGCAACCGCAATCTTTTGAAACTGAGCCTGCACCAGAAGAGCCTGAAGAGCCAGAGCCGGTCGCTGCATAGCGAGCTGCTGGAGGCGCGTCACCGGTCGCTCGAAACCCAGCACCGGTTCGTCAGCATCATCGACAGCGTTCCCGCGATGGTCTTCGCCATCAACGCGGCGGGCGAGTGCGTGTTCGCCAACTATTACTGCTTCGACTTTTTCGGCATCCCGGCGGACGAGGGCGTGACCGCCGTGCAGTTCCTTGCCGACCGCGTCAACGCCGAGACGCCTCGGAGCAAGCGGAGCGGCGCCCTCCAGCCGCAGGAGATCGCGCTCACGGGACGCGACGGACGCGAGCACGTCTTTCTTCTGGCGCCAAAGCCCGTCGAGGATGGAGCTCTCGAAGCCCCGTTCGTGGTCTATTCCGGCATCCAGATCACCCAGCTTAAAAAGACCGAGCGCTCGCTGCGCCGGGCCAAGAATGCCGCCGAAGTCGCGAACCGGGCCAAGAGCGCGTTCCTGTCGAACATGACGCATGAGATCCGCACGCCCCTCAATGCGATCATCGGTTTCACCGACGTCATCTGCAACGAGATGCACGGACCGATCGGCAATGCGACATATAAGGCCTATCTCGGGGACGTTCAGTCGAGTGCCCGGCACCTGCTCACCATCATCAACGAGATCCTGGAATTCTCGCAGATCGAGGCGCAGCGGCAGCAGGTCACGATTTCCGATTTCTCGCTCCGGGAATGCCTTGGCGAACTGGGCGACAAAGCGGTTCCCGAACTGCAGGCGCGGGGCAATCGGCTTGTGGTCGACACCATCCCCGACGTCACGCTGCGCTTCGACCGGGAAAAGCTCAACCAGGTCCTGTACAACATCCTTTCCAACGCCAATCACGCAACCGACGGCGGCACGATCCGCGTGGTCGCCAAGCTCAACAGCGGCGGTTCGCTGATCGTGAAGGTGAAGGATGACGGCATCGGCATGGACGACGCTGAGCTGGACGTCGCCGTTACCGAATTCGGCCGGGTGATGACGCCGGCTTTCATCAGTGACGGGCGCACCGGCGCCGGGCTCGGGCTGCCGATTTCGATCCGGCTGATGCAGCTTCTCGGCGGCGAGCTGGACATCGAGAGCCGCAAGGGCGTCGGCACCACCGTCCGCATCACGCTACCGCGGACCATGATCGTCGACGGCCCGGCCAACAAGCGAGCCGGCTCCATCGAGACGTTTCCGCACAAAAACGACGACGCGGGCGATCCGCAAGGAACGTAGGCCATGCGTCTCCTGCGCGCCATTCCGGCAGGTTCGGTGCTGCGGGCCAAGCGGCTGTTCGGCGGCCTCGCCGACCGCCTCGTGCGGGCAAAGCGCGCCGAGCCGCTGGAATTCGAGCAGATCCTCATTCGCTATCTGCTCGGCGCGATCATTACCGTCTATGCCGTCTTCTCCTATGCCTTCGAAAGCCTGCACGCGCGCACCGGCCTGCTGATCGCGATGCTGCTGGTCTGTGCCTGGGGATCGGGGCTCGCCTTCCTCATTCACCTGATGTGCTGGCCGACGCGCAGGGTCGAAAGGCGATTGGCGTCGATCATCGCCGATGCGGTGGCGCTCAGCCTGCTGCTCGGCTATGGGGAGAAGTCGGCGGCGATGTTCTTTCCGGTCTATCTCTGGGTGATCCTGGGAAACGGCTTCCGCTACGGCGTCCGCTATCTCTATGCGGCCATCGCCGCCAATCTTGTCGCCTTCCTGACCATTGTCCTTGCCGGCTCCTATTGGCGCGAGGCCTGGCAGTTCTCGTCCGGGCTCGCCATCGCCATCGTCATCGTTCCGATCTATGCGGCCAAGCTGATCCGCAATCTCCACGACGCCATGAACGAGGCCGAAGCGGCCAGCCGGGCAAAGACCGAGTTTCTGTCGATGATGAGCCATGAGCTGCGCACGCCGCTCACCGCGATCCTCGGGCTTGCCCATGTCTCGAAGGTGACCGCGGCGAGCGCGCGCGAGCGTTTCGGCGCAGTGTCGACCGAGCTTGCCGCCGGGCGGCTGCTGCGGATGCTGGATGCGATCCTGAAATTTCAGCGGATCGAGGCGGGCGCCGTCGAGCGCGAGGACAAGCCGTTCGACATGCTGCAGATTCTCGACGAGGCACGCGCAATCACCGAACCGCTGGCGCAGCAAAAGGGGCTCGCCTTCCTGATCCGCTTCACCAGCGGCATTCCGCCGGTCCTGCGGTCCGACGCCGACCATATCCAGACGATCATTCTCAATCTCGTCACCAACGCCGTCAAATACACCGCCAAAGGCCAGGTCACGCTCGAAATCGGCATGGTCAGGAGCGCCGCCACGCCGACCCTGCGGATCGGCGTGCAGGACACCGGCGCCGGAATCCCCGCCGAAGCCCAGCCGCGGATTTTCGAGCGCTTCGTGCGCGCGCAGGAGCATAACGCGTCGGCCGAATCAGGCGTCGGGTTGGGGCTGTCGACATGCAAGCTGCTGACCGAGCTGCTCGGCGGCCGCCTGGGCTTCGAAAGCGTCGCCGGGCGAGGCTCGCTGTTCTGGGCGGAATTGCCCGTGGTCATCGAGGGCGCCAGGGCGGACGACACACAAGAGCAGGGGACGGAACTTGCCCCGGTTCTCTCCGTCGGCGGAGCCGTTCCGGCAACCGGCGCGGAGCCGTTCGGGGTGACCGAGCTGTCGGCAGCGGAGCTGCAGCGGCGGCTTACGCAGGGAAACAGCGCGCTCGCGGACACGGTCGTTGCGGCGGAAAGCGGCGCGCTGACCGGAGAGCTGCACGCGGCCCTTGCCGAGCGCATGGCGGGACATGGAGCCCGGCCCGCGTTGGTCCTGATCGGCACTGTCGAGGCGGCGGGCGAGTTGCGCCCGGTGGCGACCGCCCCCGCTTCATTGTCGAAATCCGATCGGGTCGGTCTGATTGCGACGGTGGCGCGCTGGCACCGGCGGATCGCGGAGGAATTCCAGCCCGCCGTTCCTGAAGTCGCGCCGCTGGTACGCCGCATGACGATCCTGGTCGCCGACGACAACGAGCTGAACCGGCAGGTGGTCCGCCGCATGCTGGAGCTGGACCACCACGAGGTGCTGCTGGCGGAAACCGGGGACGAGGCCTTGCAGCAACTCCTCGACGGCAGCGCGGAGCTGGCGTTGCTCGATGTCAATATGCCGGGGCTCAGCGGCATCGAGGCCTGCAAGGCTTATAAGAGCGGATTGGGCAGCGGCGCGCTGATCCCGGTCGTCGCGCTCACCGCGGATATTTCCGAGCAGACGCGCCAGGACTGCCTTCAGGCCGGCATGGCCGATGTGCTGCGCAAGCCGGTCTCGCTCGAACAGCTCCGCGCCCTGATCGGCAGCCACGAGGCGCGGGCGACGAGCGCAGATGCGCTTGCGACATCCGGCGGTCGCGACCGGCGGGAGGCCGCCCCGGTTTCACCCTCGGTTGGCGACGAGCGACGCATCGACGCCTTGCGGGACCTGTTCGGAGAGGCCGGGATGCGCGAGCAGTTCCTGCCGGGCTTCGAACGCGACCTGGTATCGAGTCTGGAGACGTTGCGCCAAGCCGTCGAGGAGCGCAGGGTGCAGCTCATTGGCCAAGCGCTGCACGCGATCAAGAGCAGTGCGAGCACAGCCGGCGCCCGGCAGATCTGCGACGAGGTCGACCGGTACCAGGCGAAAGGGACGGCGGGCGAATTGCTGGCCTTCGAGCGCCGGATCCGCGCCGCGTTCCAGGATTACTGCGTGAAGGCATTCGGGATGAAGCGCGAGCTGCCGACCGGCGACATCGACCGCATCGCCGCCAATCATTGAAGCGGCGCCGGGCACACCCGATGAGACCCGCACCGGCTCGGTGCGGGTCGCAGAAAAATCGGAATGACTATTTTTTCTCGAAGGTCTTGAGGTAGGCGATCACGTCGTGACGCTCCTGCTCGTCCTTGAGGCGGAACGTCATTTTGGTCGAGCCTTTTGCCCGGTCCGCATGGCCATTATCCGTCAGATATTTCTTCAGGAACGCATTCGGATCGGGGAGATATTCGAAAATGTTCTCGGGCGTCCACGTCAACCCGGCTTCGCCGGCATGGTGGTTGAGATCCGAATATTTATAGCCCTCATGGGAGCCGGCCTTGCGTCCGACGACATCCGTCATAACCGGTCCGACGCCGTTCTTGGCGTTATCGCCGACCTTGTGACAGGCCATGCACTTCTTGAAGACCTTCTCGCCCTTCGCAGGGTCACCGTCCTGTGCAAGGACCGGTGCCGTAAAAGCACCGAGGACAAGGGCGGCGGCAAGCAAATTTTTTCCTATCGTCACGGTGTTTCCTCGCTTGAATTCTTAAGGTGAAAGCTGTGCCCACGACGCGGCGTAACTCATCATCATGGAATGATGGCTGCCATGTCATGAATAACTGGTAACACGCAAAGTTCCAGTGGCGGATCGCCGCAACTTTAGAACATTTCGAGAAAATGCAATGGATTTCGACCGGTTGTGATCATCCGACCCAGCATCATTGGCCGAATGCCCGATTTCGATTAAACCGCTATGATGCCGGAAACGCCCGCGGCGCCGAAAGCCGTGCGGCATCAACTGGAGGAAATGACCGATATGAAGCTGGACAAATCGGTGGCCGCTGTCGTCACCGGAGGCGCCTCCGGGCTTGGCCGCGCCACCGCCGAAGCGCTCGCGGCGAAGGGCGTGAAGGTCGCGCTGTTCGACATGAACCAGGAGGCGGGCGAAGCGCTCGCCGCGCAGATCGGCGGCGTGTTCTGCAAGGTCAACGTGACGTCCGACGCCGATGTCGACGCCGGTTTCGCCAAGGCCCGCGCCGCCCACGGACAGGAGCGTGTGCTGATCAATTGCGCCGGGATAGCCAACGGCATCAAGACCGCCAGCCGCGCCAAGGAAACCGGCGAAATCAAGCATTTCCCGCTCGATGCCTTCGAAAGTGTCGTCCAGGTCAACCTGATCGGCACGTTCCGCTGCATCGCCAAGTCCGCCGCCGGCATGCTGAGCCTCGATCCGGGCGACGACGGCGACCGCGGCGCCATCGTGTGCACGGCGAGCGTTGCCGCGCGAGGACGGGCAGATCGGGCAGGCCGCCTATTCGGCCTCGAAAGGCGGCGTCGTCGGCATGACGCTGCCGATCGCGCGCGACCTGATGGGCGAAAACATCCGTATCAACACGATCCTGCCCGGCCTGTTTCTGACGCCGCTGCTCAACAGCCTCCCGACAACGTCAAGGCGGCGCTTGCCGCGTCGGTGCCTTATCCGAAGCGGCTGGGCCGGCCGGAGGAATATGCCGCGCTCGCCGTGCATCTGATCGAGAACGGCTATTTCAACGGCGAATGCATCCGGCTCGACGGCGCCATCCGCCTGCCGCCGCGCTGACACCCGTCAGGCGAGATCGAACAGGCTCGGCGGGTCGGCCTGCGCCGCCGGGCCGAGTTCGTCCGCGCCGATGCCGATCAGCCGGAAGCTTGCACCCGTGGCGTAGCGGCGGATGAGAAATTCGGCGGCGTCGATCAGCACATCGGCCTTTTGCGTCGGGTGCGGCAGGCGTTTGCTGCGCGTCAGCAGGCGGAAATCGGATGTCTTCAGTTTGAGCGTCAGCACCTGCCCGCCAAGCTCTTTGCGCCGCAGATTGGACGCCACCTTTTCGCACAGGCGCAGCGCAATCGCCGTGAGTTCGTCCGCCGAGCCGATATCCTCGCGGAAGGTGGTTTCCGCGGAGATGCTTTTAACCGGCCGCGACGGCGTCACCTGCCGGTCGTCCTCGCCATGGGCGTATTGCGCAAGTCGCCGGCCGAATTTGCCGAACTGCGTCGCGAGCTGCATTCCGCTCAGCGCCTGAAGCTGGCCGATGGTTTCGATGCCGCCGGCCTCCAGCCGCTGCGCCATCGCCGCGCCGACGCCGTTGATCTTGCGCACCGACAGCGGCACCAGCACCGAAGCCGCTTCCGCGCCGCCGATTACCGAAAAGCCGCGCGGCTTGTTCATATCGGAGGCCAGCTTCGCCAGGAATTTGTTATGCGACAGCCCGATCGACACGGTGATGCCGAGCTTCCACTCGACCAGCCGCGCAATCCGGGCGAGAGCGGGGGCGGCGGAGCCATTGGCGCCTTCCAATTCGTCGGTCAGGTCGAGATAGGCTTCATCGAACGCGACCGGCTCGAAGATTTCCGTCGCCTCGAGAAAGATCGCGCGGATCTGCTCGCTGACGCCCTTATATTTCGCCATGTCGGGCGGCAGCACCGCCGCATGCGGGCACAGCTTGGTCGCCTGGAACATCGGCATTGCCGAACGCACCCCGTAACGCCGGGCGAGGTAGCAGGCGGTGGTGACGACGCCGCGCCCGCCGGTGTGGCCGACGATCAGCGGGCGATCGGCAAGCTCCGGGCGGTCGCGTTTCTCCACCGAGGCATAAAAGGCGTCGCAATCGATATGGGCGATGCCGAGCTGTTGCAGCTCGGCATGGGTGATGAGGCGCTCGCCGCCACAGTCGGGGCACACGCCGATGCGCGGCGTCATGAGCTGGCAGCAATCGCGGCAAAGAGTTGGCACCATGAGCTTTCAGCTAGCATATTCGCCGGCCCGCGACGACCGTTTGTTCACAAACTGTTCTCATCCCCGCCGATCAGCGGTGGATAAATCTAAGGCGAGCCGGCGGACCCTCGCCGACGTCCTACAGTTCCGGCCAGGGCTTCCAGGGAAACGGCTTTTCGTCGCGGTCGCCCGAGAGGAAGCTTGCCGTTTCCGCCAGCCACAGGCCGAGCGAGGCGCCGAAGCGGGCGACGAACTCGTTGCGCTCGGACTTGATCAGCATCCAGGCGAACTGGACCACCGCGACCGCACACAGCACCGACTGGGCGATGCCGAGGCAGATCATGAAGAAAATCATGATCGCGCCGCGGATCAGCAACGGACGCGAGCCGCTCCCGGCATGCTCGCGATTTTCTTCCGGATATTGATATGACATGGCTTGGCCTCTCTCGCTCCCGTTGAATTGGCGCTGATTGGTGCCCACGTCAATGCGCGAAATCAAGCGCCGAGCTGCGGATCGGGCCGGACGTCCACTGTGACCCAATTGCTCGGCCGCGCGCCGCCGGAGTGCCGACGGCGCGGTGGATCTTGCCGTTTGCGGCGAATTCCGAAAAGACGTAACCCATGGCCAAGATGCAAGCCTCCAACGCTATCATGCTGCCCCGCTGGCTGCGAAGCTGGCTCGAGGTGGAAGCGCATAAATTCCTGTTCGAGGGCGGGGGAATTCCGCTCGATTTCGCCGGTCCGAAGGGCGAGCCGGCGCTTGCGGCACCCGATTCGGTGTCCTGGCAGGTGTTCAAGAACCCGATCACGCTGTTCATCGGCGGCATTACCGCGGTGATCCTCGAACTTGCCGAGCCGCGCGTGCGGTCGGGCGTATGGAACCACACCACCTTCCGCGGCAATCCGGTGCCCAGGCTGCGCCGTACCGGTCTTGCGGCGATGATGACGGTGTACGGACCCGAAAGCCGGGCTAGGGCGATGATCGCAGGCGTCTGCCGGATGCATGAGCGAGTCATCGGCGTGACGCCGAGCGGCGTGCCCTACAACGCCAACGATCCCGAGTTGCTCAACTGGGTGCAGGCGACCGCCTCCTTCGGCTTCATCGAGGCGCACAGGGTCTATGCGCGCGCGCTCAGCAACGAGGCGGTTTCGCGCTACTACGGGGAGGGCAAGATCGCCGCCTCGCTATACGGCGCCGTCGATTCCCCCGCTCCGAGGAGGAGCTTAACGCGTTCTTTGCGCATATGAAGCCGAAGCTGGAGCCGTCGCCGATCATTCTGGAGTTTCTCACGATCATGCGCGGCGCGCCGATCCTGCCGGGCAGCGCGCGCTACCTGCAGGGCATCCTGATCCGCGCCGGGGTCGAGAATGTGCCCGGCTGGGCGCGCGAGACGCTGGGGCTTGGCGAGGAATGGGACCTGCGAGTCTGGGAGCGGGCGCTGGTGCGCACGGCCTCCAGGATCGCCGACCGCACGCCGCTGCAGGGAACGCCGCCGGTCGCGGCATGTCTGCGCCTGGGGCTCGCGCCGGACTATCTCTACCGCCGCCGGCGCCACGTCTCGACTTAAGACGACGGCGGGCCGCTTCGGGGTGAGATGACGCGCCGCCTCCTAAAGTTGGTGCTGCCGTGATAGAACCATGGTGCGGCAAGCAACCGGTCTGGAAACATGCAAGGCGGCAAGGATCAGCAAAGCGGCGTTGTCGGCGTCGTGCTCGCGGGCGGGCAGTCGCGGCGCATGGGCGAGACCAAGGCGCTGAAGACGCTTGCCGGCCGGCCGATGATCGCGCATGTGGTCGACCGCTTCGCGCCGCAGGTCGAATGCTGTGTTCTGAACGTCGGCGCCGATGGCGGGCCGTTCGATGCGTGTGATCTGCCAATCGTCCGCGATGCCGTGCAGGACCATGCCGGGCCGCTTGCCGGCATACTGTCCGGCATGGGGTGGGCGCGCGATGCCCGGCCCGGCGCGGACTGGATCGCGACCGCGCCTTGCGACACACCGTTCCTGCCGGCCGGCTATGTCGCCGCGCTGCGCTCGGCAGCCGCGGCGACCGCCGCCCCGATTGCGATCGCCAGATGCGGCCGCGACACGCATTTCGTCTGCGGCCTGTTTTCCGTCTCGCTCCATGACGAACTGGCGGATCTGCTTGCGGCGGGCGAGCGCCGCGTCAAGGGCTGGATCGGGCGTTACGCGTTCGAGGCCGTCGATTTCTTGCCGGTCACTCTCGGCGCCGCCGCCATCGATCCGTTTTTCAACGTCAACACACCGGAGGATTTTGCCATGGCCGAACGGCTCATCCAGGGGCTGCCGCTATGACCGCCCCCATCTTCGGCATCGTCGGCTGGAAGAACTCGGGCAAGACCACGCTCATGGCGAAGCTGATCGAGGAATTCGCCCGGCGTGGCTATAAGGTTGCCGCCGTCAAGCACGCCCATCACGATTTCGACGTCGATCAGCCGGGGCGCGATTCTCACCGTTTCCGCGAATCCGGTGCGCGCGAGGTTGCCGTCGTCTCGGCGAACCGCGTGGCGCTGATGCACGAGTTGCGCGGCGAAGCCGAGCCGGGGCTCGATGAGGTCCTTGGCCGCCTGACCGGCGCCGATCTCATTCTCGTCGAGGGCTTCAAGACCCACGATCACGCCAAGATCGAGGCCCGCCGCGCCGAGGCCGCGCAGAGCGACGCGATCGCCGGAACGGTCCCCGGCGTCGTCGCCATCGCCGCCGATCGGGAAACCGAACCCGGCGGACTGCCGCTGTTCCCGCTGGGCGACATCTCCGCCATTGCCGATTTCATCACCAACTATACCGGCCTGAACCGGCTGGGAGGTTAGAGGCGCTCATGCAGACCCCACTCACCGCCGTCTTCGATCTGGACGGCACGCTTGCCCACACCTCCCCGGACATCGCCGCCGCGCTCAACGCCACCCTTGCCACGTACGGGAAGGAGTTCAGCGTCGCCGAGACCGAGCGCATGGTCGGCGGCGGCCTGCGCAACCTCTTGCTGCGGGCGCTCGAATCCACCGGGATTTCGCTCTCCAAGGCGGAAACCGACGCCACCTTCGACCGGCTCCTGGCGCATTACCGGGCCTCGCCCGTCGTGTTGTCGCGTCTGCACGACTGGGTGTTCGACGTGCTGAAAGACTTCCACGACCAGGGCGCGCGCATTGCCGTGTGCAGCAACAAGGCGGAGGACATCGTCATCGAGATCCTCGAGCGCCTCGATGCGGCGCGCTGGGTCCATGCCGCCATCGGCAGCATCGACGGCCGGCCGCGCAAGCCGGACCCCGAGCCGCTGGTCCTGTCGATCCGCGAGGCGGGCGGCGAGACGTCGCGCGCCATCATGGTCGGCGATTTGGGCGCGGATGTCGGTGCGGCGCGCGCGGCGGGCATCCCGGTGATCCTTGTGCCGCACGGCTACGGGAGCCGGCTGCCGGAGGATCTGGACGCCGACCGGATCGTCGCCACCGCGCCGGAAATGCGGGCGGCGATCCTGGAGCTGACCGGCGGGGCCGCCTGACGGGCTGCCTCAGCATCATTTCGAAGAGTGGTCTTCCGGCTTTTCGAAATGAATGATGCGCAAACAAAAAACCAAGTAGGGCTTTCGTTGGCCTGCCAACGCAAACCTGCATATCGCTCACCAAAGCTTGATTCCCGCATTGGCAAATTCCGGGCGAGTTTGTCGTAATTGCAAATTGCGGAGACGGCGACATGCGCTGGATTGCCTGTGTCTTTTTCTTTCTGACCGCCGCCCCGGCGATGGCCTGCGGCGTGGACAGCGACTGCCAGCTCGGCGACCGGGTTTACCGGATCCACATGCCGCCGGCGAAAGCGGGCGCGCATGTAGGCGCCATTCTCTTTGCCCACGGCTATCGCGGCACGGCGGCCGGCACGATGGGCGACAAGACCCTGATCGCGCTGGCCGACGAGCTGGGCGTGGCGCTCGTCGCGCCGCAGGCGGGCAAGAACGACTGGGAGCTTCCCGGCCGTCCGCGCCATAAGGAGAATACCGGCGAGGTGGAATTCAGCTATTTCCGCCGTCTGGTCGACGAATTGGTGACCCGCTACGGGATCGACAGGCACAAGCTTCTCGTCGCCGGCTTTTCGGCGGGCGGAATGCTGGTCTGGAACCTTGCGTGCCACGAGGGCGAGCTGTTCGCCGGCTTTGCCCCGATGTCCGGAACGTTCTGGTCGCCAGTGCCGAAAAGCTGTCCGTCGAAGCCGGTCGATCTGATGCATTTCCATGGCACCGAGGACCCGATCGTGCCGATCATCGGGCGCGCCATCGCCGACACGCGCCAGATGGACGTCGGGGAATCATTTGAGCTTTTCAAACGTCAGGGCGATTTCGGCGAGGCAAAGCCGGTCCCCGCCGCGGACGGCCTTACCTGCGAGCGCAGCACCAACCCGCAAGGAAAAATCCTCGAATATTGCACCCACCGGGGCGGCCATTTCTATAAGGCCGCCTTTGTCCGGCGCGCCTGGGAGGCCATGCACATCGCCGACCGGTGACGCGGCGCGATTGCCAACCGCCCAATGCCTCTCGCTTTTTGTATGTCGGACTGGCCGTTCGCGCGCTATCTAGTGGTCGCGAAGGTGTGGCGGAGGGGTTGGATATGCGCAGACGTAATTCGACCGTTTATTCTTTGGGTTTTCTAGCGCTGGCGGCGCTGTTAGCCTTGATTGTTGCCATGGGCTATCGCTTCTCCGATCGCGTTCTGCATTTTCTTCTAGGGTCTCCGGCGAGCCAGCTTGTCGTTGCAAAGACGGTTTTGCAGCCGACGTTCCCGCTTAGGGTCGAACCCGGCAAACGTTACCTCATCGACGCAAATGGCAAGCCCTTCCTCATGCATGGTGACACCGCATGGTCATTGATTGCGGATCTTACGCGTGAGGAAGCAGACGTCTATTTCGCAGATCGAAAGGCTCGGGGTTTTAACACTTTGCTGGTCAATCTGCTCGAACACCGATTTTCGCGAAATGCGCCTGCAAACATCTACGGTGAAGCGCCGTTCACCGAGGCAGGAAATTTTGCAACGCCCAACGAGGCCTATTTTAAGCACGCGGATTGGGTGCTTGGACGTGCCCGCGATCTCGGATTTCTTGTGCTCCTTGCTCCAGCATACATCGGTCATCGCGGCACCGACGAAGGCTGGTGGAAGGAGATGACGAGCCACGGTGCGCAGGCCATAAGGGCCTATGGCCGGTTTCTTAGCGATCGGTATTCCGCCTTCAACAACATAATCTGGGTCAACGGAGGCGATGATGATCCGGCGGACAAGTCGCTTGTTGAGATCATAGCGGAAAATTTCAAACAGGCAGCGCCTGAGCAATTGCAGACCGCTCACAATGCGCCTGACAGCATTGTTCCTGGCTTTTGGAAGGATGCCAGTTGGCTCGATCTGACGAGCGTCTATACCTATGAGCCGGTCTGCGAGAAGGTAGCGGCCGCTTACCAGTATCCTTTGCGACGCCCAGCCTTTCTGATTGAGAGCGCGTACGAAAACGAGCATCACGCGAAAGCGCATCGCATTCGAGGCCAAGCCTATCAAGCGCTCTTATGCGGTGCAGCGGGCGAAATCTTTGGTAACAATCCGATGTGGCATTTCGCTGGCCCTGGCCTCTATGATGCCCCGACTGACTGGTGGAACGCTCTGGGGAGCGACGGTGCCCAATCGATGACCCACCTTGTCAATCTGTTCTCTCGCCTGCCGTGGTGGACGCTGATTCCGGATCTGGATGGAAGGATGATCAAGGCGGGTAGGGGAGAGGGCGCGGATCTGGCGACACTTTCCGCAAGCGATGATGGCCATCTCGCCGTCGCGTATCTTCCCAGTCGTCGCACTCTCAATATTGACCTCACGCAGCTTGCCGGAAAAACCGTGGTTGCACAATGGTTCGATCCGGCCAACGGCGAAACGATTGACGTTCAAAATCCGACCCGGACCAAAGGGCAATCGAGCTTCGCGGCGCCGGGAAAGAATTCGGCGGGAGATGGCGACTGGGTGCTGATACTACGTTCCGTCGACTAGCCCCTTTTTTCCTGTCGCCACAGAACCGGCAACAAAACAAACACACCCGCCAAGGCTTGTCATATGCCTCGGCTCCGGTAACACTCTGGGAGAAAATGAAAGGGGAGGGCGTCGACGACGCGGCCGCCGGTCAGGCGCCGCTCTGCCGCATGCGTTGCCCGCCTTCTCCCGTTCGCCGCTTGCCTAGTGCCGACTGACAACCGCCGCAATCAACCGATGCGGCATGGAGACCGATCGATGAAAGCCATTCTCAGCAAAGCGCCCGGCGGCCCCGAAACGCTGGTCCTGGAAGAGGTCGCCGATCCGGTGCCCGGCGCCGGCGAGGTCGTGGTCGACGTCAAGGCGTGCGGCGTGAACTATCCCGACAGCCTGATCATTCAGGACCTCTACCAGTTCAAGCCCGAACGGCCGTTTTCGCCTGGCGGCGAGGTCAGCGGCGTCGTCTCGGCGGTTGGCGAAGGCGTGACCGTCCTGAAGACCGGCGACCGGGTGATCGGCTCGGTCGGCTGGGGCGGCATGGCCGAGAAGGTGAAGGTCGAGGCGGCGCGCTGCATCCCGATCCCGGATGCGATGCCGTTCGATCACGCCGCCGCTTTCATCATGACCTACGGCACCTCCTATTACGGCCTGAAACAGCGCGCGCATCTGAAGACCGGCGAAACGCTGCTTGTGCTCGGCGCGGCGGGCGGCGTGGGCATCGCCGCCGTCGAGCTCGGCAAAGTGATGGGCGCGCGCGTGATTGCCGCGGTCTCGTCGGAGGAAAAGCTGGCGCTGGCCAAGGCGCATGGCGCCGATGACGGCGTGATCTATCCCTCCGGCCCGTTCGACAAGGAGGGCGAGAAAGCCCTTCGCGACATCTTCAAGAGCGCCTGCGGTCCCAACGGCGCGGATGTGATCTACGACCCCGTCGGCGGGGCCTATAGCGAGGCGTCCCTGCGCGCCATCGCCTGGGAAGGCCGCTTCCTCGTGATCGGCTTCCCCGCCGGCATTCCGAAACTGCCGCTCAATCTGACGCTGCTGAAATCCTGCCAGGTGGTCGGCGTGTTCTGGGGCGCCTGGCTGCGCCGCAAGCCGGAGGAGAATGCGGAGAACATCCGCGAGCTGCTCGGCTTTTACGCCGAAGGCAAGATCAAGCCGGTCGTCTCCGAGACCTTTTCGCTCGCCCGTTCCGGCGACGCCATCGACTGGCTCGCCAACCGCAAGGCGCTCGGCAAGGTCGTGGTGACGATGGATTAGAGCCCCATCGAGGAGCGCTGCCGTGGCAAAGCCCGTCACCGAAATCGGCGTCATCTCCGACACGCACGGGCTCTTGCGGCCCGAGGCGCTGGCCGCGCTCGAAGGATCGCAGCTCATCATCCATGCCGGCGACGTCGGCTCGCCCGACATCCTCCCGCGGCTCAACGCGATCGCGCCGGTCGTCGCGGTGCGCGGCAATGTCGACTATGGCGGCGACTGGGCGGATGCGCTGCCGATGAGCGCGGACCTGACCATCGGCGGCCGCCGCGTCCACGTGCTGCACATTCTTGCCGATCTCGCCGTCGGTCCCGCTCCCGCTGATATCGCAGCGGTCATATACGGGCACAGCCACAAGCCGGACATCGCCCGCAAAGACGGCGTCTTGTACTTCAATCCGGGGAGCGCGGGGCCGCGGCGGTTCAAGCTGCCGGTCACGGTCGGGCGGCTTCGCCTGCGCGATGGCGAGTTCCAGCCGGAGCTGATCGAGATTCTGCCCTGACCGACCGCGGCGCCGGGCGGTGATGCGCGCGAGGCACAACTAAGTTTCGGATAAGGAAAAATAACAACTTAAAGTTGCAATAAAGCTCGACTCCGAGCAGGTTGACGGCGACACGTAAGCCCGACCGAATGGAGCCGCTTTGCACCCGCTCTCGACACGCGCCCTCGCCCTGATCTGCGCGATCTGCGCCGTCCCGTCTTTTGCCATGGCTCAGCAGGGTGGCGCGCGCTTCCAAGGTGGCACGCTCGATGAGAGCGCCAAGAAGCTCGGCGTCGGCAGCGGCCCGAAGCAGGACCTATCCGCGCTCGGCCACAATATCGCGCCCGGCGTCTATTTTTTGCCGACGCTGTCCATGGAGACCGGCTACAACTCCAATCCGGACGAATTCTTCTCCGACATTCAAGGATCGCCCTACGGCCTCGCCAACGCCACCGGCGTGTTCGGCTTCATCGGCGATACCGGCGCAACGACGCTGACGCTGCGCGGCACGCTGCTGCAATATGACGGCGGCATCGAGAACGACAGCCGCTGGGATTCCGGCTTCGCGCTCGACAACGCCTACGCGATCGCGCCGGGCACCATCGCCACGTTCGGCGGCTATTATCTGCGCGACGAAATCTCCTTCGTGTCGAGCGACAATGAAGGCGCCTACGGCCAGCTCGCCTACAAGCTGCCCGACTTCGAGACCTTCGGGCGGGCGAAGGTCGATCAGATCGGCTATCTCGGCGACTATTCCGGAACGTCGGCCACTTCGTCGCTCGAATTGCTTCTGCTGCAGCCCTCGCAGTTCAATGTGCAGCGGATCGAAGGCGTGTCGGGCTTCATCTTCGGCCCGCAGGAGCGGATCGGCTTCTATGGCGAGCTCGGCGGCGCCAATCTCAACTACTACACGCAGAACGCCGAATATTTTCTCGACCGCGACGCCACGGAATTCTGGGCGGTCAGCGGCATCCGCTTCAACCTGCATCCGACCGTGACCATCGATACGGGCTGGCGGGTGAATGTGCGGCAGATCGACGATCCCAGCGTCGGCGAGCAATCCAGCAACTATTTCGACGGCAAGCTGACCTGGACTCCCGTCGACACGTTCCGCTTCGTCGCCGAGATCGACCGCAGCTATGTCGAGCCGATCAGCGCGCTCGCCCTCGTCGGCGACAAGATCCATTACGGCGTGTCGGCCTTTTACAAGCTGCGCCCCGATGTCGAGCTGAGCGGCGGACTACGGCACGACCAGATCGATCAGATCGGCGACGTCGTCGACTATCACGAGACGGAGGTGTCGCTTTCGCTCGCCTATCAATGGAGCGAGAAGACAGTCGTCTATGGTCTGATCAGCAATGAATTTGTCGAGGAGCAGACGACCGGCCAGGACTACAGCAAGCTGCAGGTCGGCGCGGGCACGAAGATCCAGTTCTGATGTGGCGCGGCGAACGCATGGCATGTTAGGCCATGCGTTCGCACAAGGTGAATTCGGCCGGTGCCCGGAAGTTAGAGCGTGATCAGGAAAAGTGGAATCCGGTTTTCCGTTCGATCACGCGATCACCTAACAAATCTAGAGCGCGCCGGCGAGGATGAGAACGCCCGAAAGCGCGATCGCGCCGCCGGCCAGCTGCGCGGTGCGCGGCCCGTAACTGGTGCCGGCCTTCTGCATCAGCACGCCAAGGCCGATGCCGACGCTGTGCAGCAGCGCTGTGGCGATGATGAAGCCCGCCGCATAGGAGGCGGCCGCCGCGTTCAACGGCATTTCCGATCCGTGCGCATGGCCGTGAAACACGGCAAAGAGCCCGACAACCGCCATGGCGACGGCGACCGGCCAGCGGACCTGCAGCGCCACCAGCAATCCGAGCACGACGACCGAGATCGCAATGCCGAGTTCCACATAAGGCAGCGTGACCTGCGCGATGCCTAGCGCTCCGCCGACCGCCATCAGTGAGACGAAAGCCGCCGGCACCGCCCATAGCGCCCGTCCGCCGAGATTGGCGGCGAACATGCCGACCGCGATCATCGCCAGCACGTGGTCGAGGCCGCCGATGGGATGGGCAAAGCCATGGGCAAATCCGACCGGGGTTCCCACGCCGACATGGGCCCATGCAGTTGCGGGAGCGATGAGGGCGAGAAGCCCGGTCGCCAGACCAATGCGGGAAGAGCGCGGCATCATGAGTTTCTCCTTTTTGCAAACAAAGCGGATGACGTTCGGCGGAAGCGGTGGCATCAATTTGCCATTCGGCGAACCCCGCCAGCGCAGGCCCGGCCGTCTTTGACCGGCAGCGAATGCGTGGATTCGCGACCTCTTGCTCATACGTTTGACAAAAATCCTCACACATCCTGCCATTGCGGGCAGGCGCCTGCAAGGCATTCGTATGAACGCTCAGGAATCGGAGCGAGCATGCAGCGGATTACGATCACGATCGACGACGACCTGCTCGAGGCGGTCGACGATTTCATGAAGCGGCGCGGCTATAGCAGCCGGTCCGAGGTGATGCGCGATCTCGTTCGCGAACGCCTCGTCAGCGAGCGGATCCAGGACCCGGAGGCGCACTGCATCGGGGTGCTGTCCTATGTGTTCGAGCACGAGGTTCGCGAGCTATCGCGCCGTCTGACCAATGCCTATCACCACCGGCACGATCTGTCGGTGGCGACCACGCACATCCATCTCAATCACGATAGCTGCCTGGAGGTGTCGGTGCTGCGCGGAGCCCCGGCGGATGTGCAGTCCTTCGCCGACACCGTGTCGAGCCAGCGCGGCGTGCATCACGCCCATCTGCATGTTATTCCGGCGCATATCACCACGGAAGAGCACCGGCATGGCGACGGGCATGTCGCGCATGAGCATGTGGAGATATGAGCCGGGCGTTTTGCCGTGCTCTGGCCGGGAAGGTGGCGAAACACGCGGCGGCACGAAGATGCAGGCCGTGAAGCCGATCTTCGTGCCGATGCGCCCCCCGGGACCGGGTGTCGCACCCGGCTCCTGATCGTGCTTTAGTAACGTCCGGCCGCTGATTTCGCCAGGCCGTATTGGCTGGTCGAGGTGCCGCCGGGACCGGCCGAGGCACCTGTGCTGGCCATCCCTTTGAACATGTAATATTTGCCGTCGCCGGTGCGGGCTTTGACGAAGCTGGCCGAAAAGCCGCCGGCTGAAGCCGAGCCGTCCTGCGCGGAAGCGTTGCTGCGCTGAATCGAGCGCTTCCAGCTTACGACGCCATGGGCGGACTGAATCTGTGTATCGCTGCTACCGTAACCGTAGCCGCCTTCGCCGTGGCTGTTGGTGTAGACCTGGGCCCCGGCCTGCTCGGTGTGACGAACCTGGAAATCGCCATCGCTATAGCTGTCTGCGTAGCTGAGGAAGGTATGGGCTTCCTGCGGCGCGATCGGTGAGCAGGCGCTCGAGCCGCCGCCGTAGCCGCCGGCGAAAGCAGCGGTCGAGAGCAGGCTGATGCCGAGGGCGAAAGCAAGCGGGCGCGCAATCAAGGCGTAAGGCATGGTTCGGCCTCCTTGTGCAAGGTCGTCGAAACGGCCGGAAAAAATCAGGGAGAAAGGAAGCCGCAGCACTGGCGGGCGGTCAGGCTGCGGCTTTGAGTGACGTCGCGACTAGCGGACGTTCTTCGCGAGCGACGTTGCAACTGCGGACTGATTGACCGAGCCGATGCTGATGCCGGCGCCGATCGTGCCGACCTGCAGGCTGACGTTCTTCGCATTCGCGACGGCGGTCTGCGAGCCGCTGCAGCCGCAATTGGCCTTATTGATCGAACTCGGCGCCAGCGCCGGTAACCTGCTTGACCGAACCCTTGCTGAACAGAGCGCGGATCGAACCGGCCTGCACCGCATAGTTCAGAGCCGAAGAGCCTGCGAACTGCGGCGAGGTCGGCTGGGAGTGATTGTCGAAACCACCGGCGAAAGCAGGGCTGGCAGCAAGAAGGAGAGCAGAAGTAGCAACAACAACGAGTTTCATTTTGTAACTCCACGCAACTTTGAACTTTTTCTAAGTTCGCGTCGTTAGCGAACTGGTAGTGAATTTAGCTCTCAGTAACGTTCTCGTCGAGGTTGCACTTAATCAATGGTAAATTTACTATATGTTAGCCGAAATGTTGCCGCCACTGCATGGAATATCATCTGTAGAGGCGAGAATGACTATAGTTAACTCTCCAATTCTGTAAGCCACATTTGAATAAAATGCCGATTACCGGTGAGAGGCCCGAAATTTCCACGATTTCGCAGTGATTTCGGCTCGGCCCACGAAAAAAGGCCGGACAAAGCCGGCCTTTCCATGCTGATCAGGTGAAACGGCGCCGCGGCGCGCCCCGCAAGGCTACTGCAAGGGCACGCTCACCCGCGCGCCAACCGTGTATGCGATGGCTGAGCCGTTGCCCAGCTCGGTGCCGTTCTGCCGTCCGACGATGTCGAAGGGCGGACCGCCGTTCAGGTCGGTGTCGTTGTAAAGCACCTTCGGGACATAGGACAGCCATTCGGCCTCGCCGAACAGCGCCAGCGTGGCCGGCCCGAGATCCCGCTCCAGGGAGATGTCCAGCGACCCTATGAAGGCGGGCGCCGTGTCGCTCAGGGTAAGGCTCTGGTTGACCGGGCTGTCGTCGCCGAGCGAGGCGGTGGCGCTGTACGTGCCGCGATAATCGGTATCGGCGTAATAGAGGCCGGTTTCGCCCTTCAGCTTGATCCGATATTCGGCGCTGAGCGGTTTCCACGTCGAGAAGCCGAAATAGCCGCCATAATAGTTGGTGTCGAGAGTGTCGGTGAGCGTGACAGGGTCCTGCGTCGGTCCGCGGTCCTCGCTGAACAGCGACATGTCCTGATCGAAGCGGCGCATGGCAAGACCGATGCGCCACTGGAACGGAGAGGGTGCGGCGGCGACCGCTGGCGCATCCTTGAGGCTGGGGGCGTCCTTCAGGCTGACCGGCGCCGAATAGCGGCTGAGATCCAGCTCGATGCCGGCGCCCCAGTGAACGGCGGTGCGATGCACGTCGGTAAGCCAGTCGGAGAAGAAGCCGCCGGAGGCGTCAGCGCCGCCGAGAAACGTGCCGTTGGGATCCGGCGCGCCGCCGGGACCGATCGTGCCCGTCGGGTCGGGGTCGACCAGCGGAAAGAACACGCAATCCGATTGCGTGCCTTCATAGACGCACCGGGTGGTCTCGTCGCCTTTATAGCGCGAGTAGAAGCCGTTGACGGCGAAGGAGGCGAGCCAGTCGCCGCGCCGGTGCGGCGCGAGACCGGCAATTTCGCCGCTCAGCTTGTAACCGTTGAGCTCGCCGTCTTGGTTGCTCTGGTGCTGGTCGACCTCGGTGACGAAGAAGTCGGTGATGGTCGCGAACTCGACGTCGTTCAGATAGAGCGCCGACCAGCCGATGTCCAAGCTGACCGTCGGTGATGCGCCAGGCTCCTGCGCGTGGGCTGCGGCGAGCGGCAGGGCGAGAAGCACGGCGGCGAGTGGCAGGCGGGCCGTCTGGCGAAGGCGGTGAAGCGGCATGATTGTTTTTCGCGTTGGCTGTCAAGCGTTGCGGGCGTAGAGGCAGCCAGAGCGATACGACGATTCATGCGGTTTTACAACTTATGATTGTGCTATTTCAGCAACTTTCGTGCGCCATCGCGCTTTTCATGGAACCGCAGATCAGGCAGCATCGCTCGCGATCTTCTCGATCTGAGCCACCATATTCGCCTCGACCATGATGCCGCCCTTCGCTGCCGCCTCACGCAGGCCGAGCCGGCGTGTCCCCGGCAGGCGAGCGCCGTCCTCGGCCTCGATCGCATATGCGAGCGTCGCCAGCCGTTCCGCCGCCGCATCGCCGCCGAAGGCTGCCGGATCGATGACCAGGAGAAACTGGCCGATGCCGGGGGGCGGGCCGTCGGCGTCGAAGAAGGAGCTGGCCTGAAACGCAAGATTTGCCCCGGTGAGCGCCGCCGAGAGGATCTCGACCATCAGCGCCAGCGCCGCACCCTTGGCCCCCCCGATGGGCACCAGCGTGCCCTTGAGCGCGGCGGCGGCATCGGTGGTCGGGCTGCCGCCGGCGTCCTTTGCCCAGCCTTCCGGGATCGGCTCGCCCTTCTGCGACGCGGTCATGATCTTGCCGCGGGCGACCTCGGAGAGCGCCAGGTCGATGACGATCGGAGCCGCCGATCCGCCGCGCGGCGCGGCAAAGGCGATCGGATTGGTGCCGAACAGGCCGCTCTTGCCGCCCCAGGCGGCGATGGCATGCGGCGAGTTGGTGACCATCAGCCCGATCAGCCCGGCATCGGCGATCCTCTCGACGACGAGGCCCAGCGCCCCGGCATGATGCGAGCGGGTGAAGCCGGCGGCGACGATGCCGGTCTCATGGGCGATGGCGGGCAGGACGCGGACGGCGAGGTCAAAAGCGGGATAGGCAAAGCCATGCGCGACGTCGATCATAACGCTGGCGCTGCGTGTGCGCTGCATGTGCGGCACTGCATGGCCGTCCACCTTGCCGGAGCGCGCCTGGGCGGCGTATGCGGCGACGCGGGAGAGCCCATGGCCCTTCTGCCCGTCGATCTCGGCGGCAACCAGCGCGCGGGCGACGGCAACGGCGTTTTCCGCGCTGGTGTTGGAGGCGGTCAGGGCGCGGGCGACCAGATCGGTCAGCTCCGCGCGGGTATAAGTGCGGCCACTCATGCTGCGCGTTCCTTCAGGACTTTGAGGACGTTGTCGACGGTGATGGTGCTGATCCGGCTGTTGGATTCGACCGTGATCCCGGCGATGTGGGGCGTCAGAATGACATTCGGCAGGCCGGCGAACAGCGCTGCGGCTTCCTTGGTGATCGGCTCGGTATCGAACACGTCGACCGCCGCGCCCGCGAGATGGCCGGAGCGGAGCGCTGCGGCGAGCGCCGCTTCCTCGACGATGCCGCCGCGCGCGGTATTGATGAGGATGGCGCCGGGCTTCATGGCGGCGATCTCGGCCGCGCCGATGAGGCCGCGGGTTTCCGGCGTCAGTGGGCAGTGCAGGGTGACGATGTCGGCGCGCCTCAGCAGGGCGGAAAGGTCGACGCTCTCTGTGTCGCGCCACGCCGCATGGCCTGGATCGAGAAAGCCGTCGAAGGCGATCGTCGTCAGGCCGAGCGCGCGCGCTTTCGCCGCCGTCACCTGGCCGATGGAGCCGTAGCCGATCAGGCCGAGCACTTTGCCCGACGCCTCGCGGCCTTCGCCCATTTCGAGCCGCGGCCATTCGGCCTGCATCAGCCGCGACGAGCCGGAAAACGCGGCCCACCGCAGCAGCGTCAGCGCCGCTCCGGCGACATATTCGGCGACCGCCTCGGCGTTGGCGCCGATCGCCGGGCACACCGCGATGCCGCGCGCCTTGCAGGCGGCAAGGTCGATATTGTCGAGCCCGACGCCGAGCCGTCCGACCACCTGCAATGCCGGCGCGGCGGCGAGAAGTGCGGCGTCGACCTGCGTGCGGTTGCGGACGATGATGGCGCGGGCGTCGGCGAGGAGCGCCTGAAGCGCATCGCGCTTGCTCCACAGCTCGTCGTCCCGGTGAACGCTATAGGCGGCCTGGAGCCGTTTGACCGGTTCGCTGTCGATGAATTCGCTTATGATGACATCTGGCATTCGAAGGATCCGTGGCTAGAGCATTTTCCAGCAAGGTGGACACCGGCTTGCGCCCGAGAAAATCCGACAAACAAAAACCTAGAGCGCCGTTCCGATTCAGTCGGAATGGAAAAACTCTAGCCGGCGAAGATCTGACCTGCCGGCAGGGGAACGCGAAGAACCAGCGCGAACAGGACGTAGAAACCGATGACGACTGCGATCCCGACCAGAGCATAGATTGCCGCGCGGCGTCCGGTCCAGGGCTCGTACATGGCGATGATCGTCAACGCCGCGAAGCTGAGCAGCGCGGATGGGACGAAGCCCAGCCATGGCATCGCCAGAGCGGTCGCCAGCATCGATGCGACCAGCGCGATCCGGCGTGGCCAGGAGCCCGGCTCGGTCTCTTCGGCGCGCGGCGCGATCAGCCCCGCCAGCCAGAGCACGATGTAGAGCAGGCAGAACAGCACCATGGCGATGGCCGCGGTGCGCGGGAAGACGGCGGAGTCGAAATCCACATAGGTGGTGGTTTCCCAGATCACCACGGCGCCGAACAGCACCAGCAGTGCCGCGATGGCGACGCTGCCGAAATCCTGGGTGCGGTCAGCCGGCATGAGGCGCCTCCCGTCTCGATCGTATCCAGCGCATCAGCAGCGGGCTGAGCAGCGAAAACAGCGTGAACACAATGATGGCGAGCGAGATCGGTCGCCCGAAGAACATGCCCGCGAGATTGTTCCTGGCCGCGCCGATGGTCCAGGCCTGGACGAAGCCCTGCTCCGCGATCGGCCCGAGGATCAGCCCGAGCACCACCGGCGATGCGCTGAAGCCGAACCGGCCAAGCACCCAGCCGAATGTCCCGAGCACGATCATGATGGTGATGTCGGAGATATTGTTGTTGATCGCATAGGTGCCGATGATGGTCATGAACGCGACGGCCGGCACCAGCAGCGCCTTCGGCATCGTCACGATGCTCTTATAGGCGTAGCGGCCCATCAGCAGGCCGACCGGCAGGATCAGCAGCGTTGCCAGCAGCAGCCCCCAGATGAAGGTGTAGACGATCGGCGCTTCGTCGAAGAACAGCGTCGGGCCGGTGCGCAGTCCCTGCACGAGCAGCGCGCCGAGGATGACCGCGTCGGGCGGGGTTCCGGGAATGCCGAGCACCAGCGTCGGGATGAAGCCGCCGCCGACCGTGGCGTTGTTCGCCGATTCGCGAGGCGATGATGCCGCCCGGTTCGCCCTCGCCATAGCGCTGGCCCGGTTTGGCCGAGCGCTGGGCTTCGGAATAGGCGACGAGCCCGGCGACCGATCCGCCCGCGCCGGGCAGGATGCCGACCAGCGTTCCGATGACCGAGGACCGCACGAGATTGACCTTGTCGCGCCAGACGATGGCAAGAGCCTCGCGAAGGCGGAAGCCGCGTGGCGCGTCGGCGATCTGAAGATGGCGTTCGGGCGTGGCGACGAGATCGATCAGCACCGGAATGCAGTAAAGGCCGATCAGCCCGGCGACCACATGAATGCCGCCGAGCAGAACCTCGGAGCCGAAGGTCAGGCGGACGTCGGCGGACACTTCGGCGACGCCGATGCAGGAGAGGATCAGGCCGAACGCGCCGCCGATCATGCCCTTGAGAATGCTGCCCTGCGACAGCGCCGCGATCAGCGACAGGCCGAAGATCGCCAGCCAGAAATACTCCACCGGGCCGAAGGCGAGCGCGATGCGCGACAAAGGCGGGGCCAGCGTCAGCAGCGCCACGGCGCCGATCAGGCCGCCGAAGACGCTTGCGAGACATGCGATTGTCATGGCGAGGTCGCCGTCGCCGCGCCGCGCCATCGGATAGCCGTCGAGTGTCGTTGCGATCGCCGAAGGCGTGCCCGGCGTGTTGAGCAGGATGGCGGAATAGGCGCCGCCATAGATGGCGCCGGAATAGATCGCGCCCATCAGGATCAGCGCGGTCGCCGGCGGCATGGTGAAGGTCAGCGGCACGAGCACCGCCACCGCCATCGTCGCGCTCAATCCAGGGATCGCGCCGATCGCCGTTCCGGCCACCACGCCCGCAAGCGCCAGCAACAGATTGGCGGGCGTCAAGGCGTCAAGCACCCACTCTAGGCCCATGACAACAGCACCCCCATCTTGGCGTGTTCGAAGGCCGGACCACGAACAGTGATCGACTCAAATCGCTCATGTTCGGCGTGAGGAGCGGAACGCCGGGTCCCGCTTTTGCCTCATCCCGGTCCAAGGGCATTCCGACCGTCCGCGGCGTCCGCCCACGGCCAGCGGGCGGACAGGAGGCGCCGGAGCGCCCTTGGACGGCACATGCCATCATTTGAGGATGCCGCCGTCTTTGGCGGCCGCGATGAACTCTTCCGACTTCTTCTTCATGAACGCCGCATTCTGCTCCAGCGGCACGTCGACCAGGGCGAAGCCGTCTTCGATCATCTTCTTCTGGAAATCCTCGTCGGCGTTGATCTTGCCGATCATGTCGGAGAGCTGCTTCTTGATGTCCTTGGGCGTGCCCTTCGGCACGGCAATGCCGCGATAGGCGCCGGAGACCAGGTCGAAGCCGAGTTCCTTGAAGGTCGGTGCGTCGGGATATTTCGGGTGGCGCTTCTCCATGGCGACGGCAAGGATGCGCGCCTGGTCGCCGATCGATGCGGCGCTGGTCGTGTAACCCCAGGAGGCCTGGACCTGATCGCCGAGCAGCGCGGTGTTCGAGGCGCCCGTGCCCTTGAAGGGGACATAGGTCGATTTGATGCCGGCCATCTTGTCGAAGCGCACCTTGGCGAGATGATTGGCGGTGCCCTTGCCGGAGCCGGAGAAGATCAGCTTGCCGGGGTTGTCCTTGGCGTATTTGATCAGGTCTTCCAACGTCTTGAACGGGCTGTCGGCCTTCACGACGATGGCGTCGGGCGTATAGTGGAACCAGTAGACCGTTTCGATGTCGTCGGTCTTGTAGCCGACGTCCTTTTCCGCCGGCTGCAGCACGATATGGGGCAGGTTGACGCCCATGATCGTGTAGCCATCTGGCTTCGCCTTGTTCAGGCCGGCCCAGGCGACCGCACCCCCTCCGCCGGGCTTGTAGGAAATCACCAGATCCTGGCCGAACTTGTCGGCGAAGTAGGGCTGTTGCAGCCTTGCGGTGATGTCGGATTCGCCGCCAGGGCCGAAGGGTATGATGTAGTCGATGGACTTTTCCGGAAAAGCGAAAGCGGCGGTCGCAAGGCTCGCCGCCGTCACGCCCGCAGCAAGGCCGAGAACAAGACGTCGCGTAAAGGTCATCGGATCTCCTCCCATTCCACACCACGATGATTTTGGACCGATCCGATCCAAAATTATCGTGGCCTATTCCTATCGTTTAGAGCGGGACGACGTTCCGACTTTTCCTCATCCCGCTCCGGGACTTTTTTGGCCGGCCTGGCGAGGCGCTTGCCGCCGACTGCACAGCCCGCCGAATGCCGCGCACCATTGCGCGCGAATTCGCGGGCCGCAACCTCTGTTTGTCTTTTTTCGCCGGCTAAGCGCTGCGGTAGAGCTTGGTCATGACGAATTCCTTATGGCCGAGCGCCTCGGCAGCGGTGCTGCGGCCGTTCGCGGTGCGCACGATCATTTCGATCAGCGCATCGCCAGCGTCGTCGATGGTCATATCGCGGCGCAGGATGCCGGAAACGTCGACATCGATGTGCTCGCTCATGGTCCGCACCGTGCGCGGATTGGCGCTGATCTTGATGACCGGCACGATCGGATTGCCGACGACATTGCCCTGGCCGGTCGGGAAGGTGTGCACGACATAACCGCCGGCGGCCATCAGCGTCACGCATTCGGCGGCGGCCGACGAGGTGTCCATATAATAGAGGCCCGCGCCCGCCTTCGGCGCCTCGGCCGGCTCCAGGATCTCGATATATTTGCTGATGTGGCCGATCTTTTCGAGGTTGCCGAGCGCCTTTTCCTCGATGGTGGTCAGGCCGCCCTCGATATTGCCCTTGGTCGGCTGGCTTTCGGACAGGTCGTCGACCTTGTTGGCCTCGATGACGTCGTCCTGATAGGCCTTCCACATCTGGTACCAGCGCTCGCCGACCTCGGGCGTTGCCGCGCGGGCCTTGCAGATATGCTCGGCGCCGGTGATCTCGGAGGTCTCGCCGAACACGCCGTAAATGCCCTCGGGCAGCAGCTTGTCGTACATGTTGCCGACGGTCGGGCACGAGCCGAGGCCGGTCGTGGTATCGCTCTCGCCGCATTTGGTCGACATCCACAGCTCGGACACGGAACATTCCTCGCGCTGCAATTCGGTGGCGCAATGCACGAATTCCTTCGCCTTGCGCGAGGCGTCCATGATGGTCTTCAGATCGCCGTTCTGCTCGATGGAGAAGCCCGTCGACCGGCTTGCCCGTCTCGGCGATGCCGTCGACGATGCGCTTGGTCCAGCCCGGCTCGATGCCGATGACGATGCAGGCGGCGACGTTCGGGTTGGAGCCGGTGCCGATCATGGTGCGGAAATGCAGGTCGAGATCCGGCGCCGAATTGCAGGCGGCCATAGGAATGCGGCAGGGCCATCGTGCCCTTGATGTTGTTGGCCACGGCCTCGCAGGCGGCATTGGAGATGTCGTCGACCGGCAGAATGACGACATGATTGCGCACGCCGACCCGCCCGTTTTCGCGGCGGTATCCCTTGAACGTCAGATTGGAGTATTTCGAAGCCATCAGACTATCTCCGGTAAGAATTCATCGCGGCAGGGGAGGGCCGATGTGGAGGCCGTCATGCCCGTCGCATTGTGGTATATTGAATGACCGTTACCCGCTTCCGGCGCAGAGAGGAGATGCCCAGTGCGTCAGCCCGCCGAACTCGATCACGCCTCGAGGGGCGATTGGAGAGCATTTTGCGGCTTTCGATCGGCATCGACGCTTTCCGGTCCATGCGGCGCGGCCGGTTTACCAGCGCTTGGTTTTCAGATTGTGGACATGGACGTGGTCGCCCGGCGCCGCGTCGGCCACCATGCGGCCGATATCCTCGCCATATTTTATGATGGTGTCGCCATTGCTCAGTTGCTTAAGAGCAACCTTGTGGCCAATTGGTATGTCGTGCTTCGCCAATACGGTGAGTGTGGTGTCGTTCTCGGTTATAACGCCGAGCATCTCGGTCCCCGCCTTCAGGCCTTCCACAACGATGACCCCGACATTGTCTTTGGGCGAATGGACGAGAAAATGTGGATTGGACATAAGATTGCGCTCCATCCCATGGAATGATCTTTCCCAGATTTCATGTCTTATATAAGATAGAAGAATGTTTGGCAAGGCGAAGGCAATGACAGAGGCTGGTCGGACCGGCAAGGGCGACCCCAATGCGCTCGACAGCCGGCCGCTCTATATCCAGGTGCGCGAGATCCTGCTGCAACGGATCAGTTCCGGGTCGTGGCGGCCCGGCGACGTCATTCCCAACGAGTTCGCGATCGCGCGCGAGCTCGGCGTTTCGCAAGGCACGATCCGCAAGGCACTGGACTTGCTTGCGGCCGACCATCTGCTGGTGCGCCGGCAGGGCAGGGGCACCTATGTCGCCCGCCACACGCCGGCCGATATGCTGTTCCGGTTCTTCAACTTTTTCGACGATGAAGACCAGCGCATCCAGCCTGAAACCGGCAGCGCCAAGCTGTCGGACGGGCGCGCCACGCCGGAAGAGCGGGAGCGGCTCGCGCTTGGAGCCGGCGCCCGGGTGATCCGGATCTCGCGGATCAGAAACCGGAGCGGCGCGCCGTTCACGTTCGAAAAGATCGCCGTGCCGGCCGACCTGTTTCCCGGCCTCCTGAAGAAGCAGGCGATCCCGAACACGCTCTACGACCACTTTCAGAAGGTGTACGGACTGACCGTGGCGCGGGGCCAGGAAAAGCTGACGGCGGTTGCCGCGAGCGCGGAGGCTGCGCGCGCGCTCGGCGTCGATGAGGGAACGCCGCTCCTGATGATCGACCGGGTCATGTACGGGGTGCAGAACCAGCCGCTCGAATGGCGCGTCAGCCTGTGCCGGACGGACGGGGCCGCTTACGGGGTGGCGTTGCGATAGTCGCAGGCCCGAAAAAGCGAAGGCCGCGGGGCTTCGGATCTCGCCGGGACTGGCCGGACACAGGCATACGAAGTCCTGTTAAGGCGCTAACACTTGCCGGAAACGCGACGTCTGTTTCGATCTCCCTGGCAAAGCTGATCTGCATCTGCGGCGAAAATCCAACGCGCCACCGGCGCCGGCGCGTTTTTTCCTTCCCTCGCGCCAAAGCGACGCCATGATATTATGTAACGCATTAGGGAATTCGCCCGATAACCGCCGCGCGAGCCGTGCGGAGATCAGGTTGACCCGCGATGGACAGGTTTAAGATATTTGATGGGCTTGACGGCCAGGAAGCGAGAAGGGACCGCCGATGTGGAGGACACGTAACACCGATACCGATCCGCTTTCCCATGGCCGACGTGCGGCCGAGGCGATGGACATACCGCGCGTCCTCGACCGGACGCTTGAGATGCTGTTCGGCTCTTCGAACGAACCGGATGCCCGCGCTGCCGTGACCAAGCTGCGCGCGACGGTGCAGGATCACCGGGCCGAACTGGTCGCCAAGGTCGCCGAGATCTACGCCGCGGTCTATCACCCCGACCATCTGAAGGCGCTGGTGGAGTTCCTCGAAAGCCCGGCGGGTCAGGCCATGCGGGCCAAACAGGCCGATGTCGAGGAGCGGGTGCGGCGCGCCACGCAGGAATTCCTGCAAACCATCATGCAGGACGGGTCGGACCGGGTGCAATAGCACCGCACCGCCGGGCGGCCCCGCACCGCTGGCCGTTGGCGGGAGGATGCCTATTTTACGCGCACCTTTCCGTGAGGCGTGCGTTTTTCGGTTGCGCGCGCGCAAAAATCTCTTATTGCGTAACGAAGTATATTCAACGTCCGGATTACGGTAAAACCGTGGGGCGTCCCGCTCGGGGTTGCCTGGGCGCCGGTTCCGGATCTGGGATCGGCGGCAGACGGACTTAACTAGTGCTGTTTGCGGGATTATAGTATCATTAATTCGAAGCTTTGATCCCTCCACCGAACAGGGCCGGCCGAAGGTTCCCGATGACGCCATTCGACTTCCCACGCCAGGTTGACCACGCCGATATTCGGCGGAAGGTCGTCTCGGCATTGCGGGAGAAGCGTATCGTGCTGCCGACCTTCGCGCAGCTCGCGGCGCCCGATACCATTCCTGCGGAGATCCGGTCGCGGCTCGCGGATGTGCCGCCCGATGCCCCGCATGCGGACAATCTGTTCCGTGTCCACTGGTTCAACGACCGGACGCGCGCCGGCGGGGCGGACGTTCCCGCTCATCTCGTGCTGCCGCCGTCGCTGACCGGCGTCCCCGCGAAGATTATCGTCGCACTCGGGGCGTTCTTCCCGATGATCGCGGCGCATAAGGTGCTCGCCGCCTATGCCTGCCTGGTGCCGCGCCTTGTGTCGGGGCGGTTCGATCCGGAAAACCAGCTCGCCGTCTGGCCGTCCACCGGCAATTACTGCCGCGGCGGCGTTGCCATTTCGCGGATCCTCGGCTGCCGCGGCGTCGCCGTGCTGCCGGAGGGCATGAGCCGGGAGCGATTTTCGATGGCTGTCGGAGTGGGTGGCCAGCGCCGGATGACATCATCCGCACGCCGGGCACCGAGAGCAACGTCAAGGAGATCTACGACGCCTGCGACGCGCTCGCCCGGGACCCGGCCAATGAAATCGTCAACCAGTTCAGCGAGTTCGGCAATTATCTCGGCCATTACGCCTGCAGCGGGCCGGCGATGGCGAGCGCGTTCCGCAGCGTTGCGGCGGCGCAGCCGGCGTTGCGGCCGTTCGCGCTTCGTGGCCGCCAGCGGCTCGTCCGGAACGCTCGGCGCGGGCGATTATCTGAAGGACACGCTCGGCGCCAAGATCGCCGTGGTCGAACCGGTCGAATGCCCGACTTTGCTCTACAATGGGTTCGGTGAGCATAACATCCAGGGGATCGGCGACAAGCATGTGCCGCTGATCCACAATGTCATGAATACCGACTTCGTCATCGCCGTCAGCGACAAGGCGACCGACGGGCTGAACGCCGTCTTCAACACCGACGCGGGAAGGAGCCATCTCGTGGAGGAACGCAGTCTTGCCGCCGATCTCGTCAGTGCCCTGAGCTTCGTCGGCCTGTCCGGCATCGCCAACATTCTCGCCGCGATCAAGCTCGCCAAATATCACGATCTCGGCGAGGACGACGCGATTCTGACGGTGGCGACGGACGGCGCGGGCCTCTATGAGAGCGAGCTGGACGACTATCTGAGCGCGCGTCATCCCGGCGGCCTCACCCGAGCCGGCGCCGCCGCATTGGCCGCCCGCCATCTCGATGCGACCGGCACCGACCATCTGCTGGAGGCCAGCGAGACCGACCGCAACCGCATTTTCAATCTCGGCTATTACACCTGGGTGGAGCAGCGCGGCATTGCGCTGGCAGATTTCGAGGCGCGCCGCCACCAGAGCTTCTGGCGGGGTCTTCGCGAGCTGCTTCCGGTCTGGGATGAAATGATCGACAGCGTCAACAGCGATGCCGGCATTCTTGCCGCGTGAAAGGATGCCGATGGCGATGGACAACGAGGCGCAGCCGACGGCCTATCTCGATCTGCGAAAGCAGACCGAAGCGCGCGACCGCAGCCTGCACGAGAAGGTGATGTCGCTTGAAGAGGCGGCCACGCTGGTCGCCGACGGTGAGCATGTCGCGATCGGCGGCTGCACCATGTCGCGCACGCCGATGGCGATGATCTGGGCGATGATCCGCGCCGGCCGGCGCGACCTGACCGTCTCGCGGAGCATCACCTCGAGCGACGGCGACTGGCTCTATGCCTCGGGTGCCTCCTCGCACATCATTACCAGCTGGTTCGCGCAAGGCATCGTCTGGGGCGTCGACAAGGTGATGCGCCACTATGTCGAGAGCAAAGCGGCGCGCTTCACGGAATGGAGCCATATGGCGATGGGCATGCGCTACCGCGCCGGCGCCATGGGGCTGCCCTTCATGCCGATGCGCTCGATGATGGGCTCGCAGGTGGCGGAGCGCCTTGGCGATAGCGTCAAGGAGATGACGTGCCCGTTCACCGGCGAGCGTCTGCTTCTGGTGCCCGCGCTCAATCCGGATGTTGCGCTGATCCACGTCCAGCGCGCCGACCCTTATGGCAACGCGCATATCGACGGCCTGCAATTCATGGACATCGACATCGCCATGGCGGCGAAGCGCGTTATTCTGACGACGGAGCGCATCGTCTCCAACGACCAGATCCGCCGGACGCCCGACCAGACGCGCATCCCGTTCTTCACGGTCGAGGCGGTCGTCGAGGTGCCGTTCGGCTCTGCGCCGCATGAATGCTACGGCCTCTACGAGCCTTTTTTCGATCATATGAATACGTATGTAAAACAGGTCAACGGCGACCCGGTAAAAGGCATGCAAGCCTATCTGGACGAGTATATTCGCGGGCCCAAGAACTGGGCCGGCTATCTGGATAAGCTCGGGATCGAATCGGTCCTCGATGCGGCGCGGCGGGGACGGAGCATCTTCAATGACTGAGCGTTCAAACTATACGACGCCGGAACTTCTGGCGGTCCACAGCGCGCGGCTGCTCAAGGACGGGCAGATCGTCTTCGCCGGCATCGGGCTGACGCTGCTTGCGGCCACGCTCGCGCAAAGGCTGCACGCGCCGGGGCTGACCATCCTGTTCGAGGGCGGCGTCATCGGGCCGTTCATCGTGCCGGGCGAGCTGCCGCCGTCGACCAACGAGCAGCGCTGCTCGCGGCGCGCCAACATGGTCCTGCCGATCACCGACGTGCTGCTGCTCCTGCAGCGCGGCTATGTCGATGTCGGCTTCATGGGCGGGGCGCAGATCGACCGCTACGGCAATCTCAACTCATCCTTCATCGGCGACGCCGACAATCCGCAGGTGCGCCTGCCGGGCTCGGGCGGCGGCAACGACATTTCCAGCCTGACGCAGATGATCGTCGCCATGCGGCATGAGAAGCGCCGCTTCGTCGCCAAGGTCGACACGATCACCAGTCCCGGCTTCCTGCGCGGCGGCAACAGCCGCGCCGAGAGCGGCCTGGTCGCGGGCGGCATGTACCGGGTCGTCACCGACCTTGGCCTGCTCGGCTTCGACAGCAAGAGCCACGAGATGACGGTGCTCGCGCTGCATCCCGGCGTCGAAATGGATCAGGTGCAGGAGAATACCGGCTTCGAGCTTCACGCCAGCCCCGACCTTACGCGCACCGAGCCGCCGCGCATCGATGAACTCAACGTGCTCCGCGAACTCGATCCGGAGCGTCTCTATATCGGCTGACCGCCGGCGCAGAAAAAGGATATCCCATGGCCAAGACCGTTTTCGGCATCGCGATGCGAAACTTCACCCGCTATCCCGAAATGCCGGACGCGAACGCGCTGATCGAATACGGCGTGCATATGGAGGAGCTCGGCTACGAGTTGCTCTGGGCGTGGGACCATATCCTGCTCGGCGTCGAGCCGCCCTTTCCGCTGCACGAAGCGCTGATGATGCTGACGGCGGTCGCCGCGCGCACCTCGAAGATCCGCCTCGGCACCGGCGTGCTCGTCATGCCGATGCGCAATCCGATTATCCTGGCCAAGGAGCTGGCGACGCTCGACCACATCTCCAACGGCCGGCTGATCCTCGGGACGGCGGTCGGCTGGTACAAGCGCGAATTCGATTCCCTCGGCGCCGACTTCCACAGCCGCGGCAAGATCATGGAGCAGAGCCTGGAAATCATCAATCGTCTGTGGACCGAGGACAAGGTCGACGGCGATTACCCGCCCTATGCGCTCCGGGGCGCCGCGCTCTATCCCAAGCCGGTGCAGAAGCCGCGCCCGCCCATCCTGATCGGCGGCTATGTCGACGCCGTGCTGAAGCGCGCCGCGACCAAGGGCGACGGCTGGATCACCTATTACTACACGGCGGAAAGCTTCGCCCGGACCTGGGCGAAGGTGCGCGGCTTTGCCGAGGAGGCCGGCCGCAATCCGGACGAGCTGATCTCCACCAACCAGCTCCCGATCGTCGTCGGGCCGCGAGAGAAGGTCGAAGAGCCGATGCGCGACTGGCTGCAGACCGAGTGGGACTACGCCGCCTGGTCGGAATCGACCATGGACAGCGCGATCATGGGCACGGCGGACGAATGCGTCGAGCAGCTCCAGGCGCATCTGGCGACCGGCATCGACCGGATCATCTTCGTGCCCTACCGCTACGAGCCGGAGCAGGTCGAGATCATCGCCAAGGAGATCATCCCGAGACTGTCGTCCTGACGCCCGGCGGCACGCGTTTCGCCGCTCTCGATCGGCCGGTAGAGCGTCGAGCGCTGCCGCGGCGTCCGTCCCGCCTGGCGGATGACGGCCTTCATCCGTTCTGCGGAGAATTCCTGCCCGTGAGCCGCGCCCGCGGCGCGCGTGATGGACTCGTCCATGAGCACGCCGCCGAGATCGTTGGCGCCGGCATCGAGGCAGGCGGCCGCGCCCTCCGGCCCCATCTTCACCCATGACGTCTGGATGTTCGCGATGAGCGCGTCGAACACGATGCGGGCGACGGCATGCATCAGCACCGACTCGCGGAAGGTCGGTCCGGGGCGCGAAAGGCCCTTGAGATAGATCGGCGCCTCCATGCCGACGAAGGGCAGGGGCACGAACTCGGTGAAGCCGCCGGTGTCCTCCTGGAGCGCGCGGATGCGCAGGAGATGGCGCGCCCAGTGGCGGGGATGGTCGACATGGCCGAACATGATCGTCGCCGTCGTCGGCAGGCCGACGTCATGCGCCGCCCGCATCACCTCGAGCCATTGCTCCGTGTCGATCTTGTCCGGGCAGAGCACCGCGCGGACCTCGTCGTCGAGGATTTCCGCGGCGGTCCCGGGCAGGCTTCCCAGCCCCTCGTCGCGCAGCATCGCCAGGAAATCGCGCAGCGGCAGCCCCAGCGTTTCGGCGCCGTGCCAGATTTCGAGCGGCGAGAAGGCGTGAACGTGGATGCCGGGCTCGGCGGCCTTCACCGCGCGCAGGATGTCCCGATAGGTGTCCCCGGTGTAGCCCGGGGCGATGCCGCCCTGGAGGCAGACCTCGGTCGCCCCGCGCGCCCTGGCTTCCACCGTGCGCGCGGCGATTGTCTCCAGCGGCAGGTTATAGGGCGTATCGCGAAAGCCCGCGCTCAGCCGGCCCTTGGAGAAGGCGCAGAAGCGGCAGCCATAGGTGCAAATGTTGGTGTAGTTGATGTTGCGGTTGACGACATAGCTGACGGTGTCGCCGTTGGCGCGCAGCCGCAGCGCGTCGGCGTGGGCGCAAACGGTGTGATAGGCTTCGCCGCGGGCCGCGAACAGCGCAACGATGTCGGCTTCGTCGAGCCGCGCGCCGCTCCCCGATGTGTCGAGCGCGCGCATGACGGCGCTGTTTCCGGGGGGCGTGTCGCGCGGTGCGCGGGGAAGCATGGAGCGCGGCAGCTCGCAATCCGGGTTGCCGCTCGCCCAGGAATCGTCGCGGGCAAGACCAAAGGCGTCCTGCAGCTTCAGCGCCGACGGTGTGATCGTCGGCGCGAGCCACTTCGCTGCCTTCTCCAGGATAGCGCGGATAGGCGCCAGGCGCTCGGTGAGGTGCCGCCCGGCGGCGTCGCAGGCCGCGGCGAGAGCCTCGATCTGCGGCCATGGCGCTTCCGGATTGACGTGGTCGATCGTGACCGGCGAGATGCCGCCCCAATCGTTGATCCCGGCGCGCATCAATGGCTCGACCTCGCCGGCTCGCAGATTGGGCGGAGCCTGGAGGCTGATCTCGGGCGGCAGCAGGATGCGGGCGACGGCGATGGTCCAGAGATGGTCGTCCAGCGACGGTTCGGGCGCGGCCGCCATCTTCGTGTCGGGCTTGGCGCGGAAATTCTGGATGATGACTTCCTGGATGTGCCCGAACTCGGCATGGAGCGCCCGGATCGCCAGCAGCGCCTCGATCCGCTCGGCGCGCGTTTCGCCGATGCCGATGAGCAGGCCGGTGGTCATCGGAACGCGCGCGCGGCCCGCGGCTCGAAGCGCCTCGAGCCGGACCTCCGGCGCCTTGTCCGGCGAGCCGTGATGCGGCCGGCCTTTCGCGCACAGCCGGAGCCGAGAGCGATTCCAGCATCAGCCCTTGCGAAACCGAGACGCGGCGCAGCCTTGCCGCCTGGGCCTCGTCCATGACGCCGGCATTGAGATGCGGCAGCAGGCCGGTCTGTCTGCAGCACGGCCTCGGCGCAGCGCTCCAGATAGTCGAAAGTCGTCTCGCAGCCGAGCGCGTCGAGTGCCTCCCGCGCCGCGCCGTAGCGCAGCTCCGGCTTGTCGCCGAGCGTGAACAGCGCCTCCTTGCAGCCGGCCGCGCGTCCGGCCTCGGCAATGGCGAGCACGTCATCGAGCGCCAGATAGGCCGGCCCGCCATGCCGGGGCGCCTTGGCGAAGGTGCAATAGTGGCAGACGTCCCGGCAGAGCTTGGTCAGCGGGATGAAGACCTTTTTCGAATAGGTCATGCCGTGCCCGTATTCGCCGACGCAGATGCCCTCGGCGAGGGCGGTGAGATCGGACAGCCGGCAGTCGGCGACCAGCGCCTGGACGGCCTGCGGCGGCAGATCGCCCGCGGACGCAGCCGCGAGCGCTTCGATCCCGCGCGGGCTCAGGTGAGCGGCCATTGCGCGCCTCCATTTTGCAGATCGCGGATCGAAGCAATGCCGATCGGCATCGGGGCCGGATCGCCGGGAAGCCTCAAGCCCGGCGAGGTCCGACGGCTCGTCGATGTCGGTTGCGATGCCCGGCAGGTAGACGGTCCGCGGGGTGATCCGAAGCGCGTTCATGATGTCGAGATGCCGGCGGAAACTGCCGGCGCCGTATTGCGGGCGGAACGCGGTGCCGGTGGGGATCAGCAACGCATTGGTGCCGCACATTTTGTGACACGGCACGATTGCGGCCTCGCCGCCGCCGGACCCGTGTGCGCGCAGCAGCTGCCTCGATGTCGGATCGAGCGACGAACGGCAGGTCGCCGGGCAGAATCAACGCCCGCCCCCCACCGAGATCACGCACCGCATCGATCCCGGCGGAAACCGAGGCATTCAACCCCGCGCCGGCCGGTTCGGCGACGACCCATGCGCCGAAATCGCGCGGCAGTATCGGCAACCTCATCGTCGCCAGTGACGACGCAGGCGCCTTCGAGGCGCTCCGAGGCCGCACAGGCGCTCAGCACATTGCGCAGCATGGCAAGAACGAGCCGCCGCCGCTGATCGGGCGTCAACACGCCGGCCAGCCGGGATTTGGCCGTGGCGAGCGACTTGACCGGGATGACCGCGACCGCCATGCCTCAAGCCTCCCTGCGGTCGGCGCGGGGGCCGGCCGCCAGCTCGCCGCAGAAATCGATCGCCGATTGGGCGAGCGCCGTCTTGCTCGCCAGATCCGTCATCAGCGTCGAGGCGATCCGCACCGGGACGGCAATTGATGCCGCCTCGGCCTTGTCGGCTTTATCAAGGACGAAGCCGTCGATCAGCGGACGGTAATGCTCGGCGATCGCTCGCGGCGTCACCTCGACGCCCAGCTCGGCCATCAGCTTGGCGGTCGGCCCCTTCACGGCACGGCCGCCGATCAGCGGCGTCACCGCGACGATCGGGGCGGGGCAGGCATAGAGCGCCTCGCGCAGCGCCGGGATCGCCAGGATCGGATCGACGCTGAGATAGGGGTTGGACGGACAGACGATGACGCCGCCGAGGTCGGGCGCGTTCAGCACCTCGATCGCCGATTCCAGCGGCCAGGCGTGTTCGGCGCCGTCGAAGCGGATCGCGGTGACGACCGGCTCGCATTTGCGGGCGACGAAATAGTCCTGGAACGGCAGCTTGCCCTCCGACGTGTGGACGATGGTGCGGACGGCATCGTCCGTCATCGGCAAGATCGTCGGAGCGATGCCGAACTGGCGGCAGATGCGGTCGCAGAAACCGGACAGCGTCTGGCCTTCGGCGAACCAGCGCGTGCGCTCGATGTGCATGGCCAGGTCCTTGTCGCCGAGCCGGAACCAGGCCGGTCCGCCGATCGCGGCGAGCGCCTCCATGAAGGCCCAGCTCTCGTCGGCGCGTCCCCAGCCGGTCTTGGGGTTGGCGAGCCCGGCGAGCGTGTAGATCACGGTGTCGACGTCGGGCGAGATGGCGAGGCCGAGATGCTCGAAATCGTCCGCCGTGTTGACGATCACGGTCAGGTTCCGCCCGAGGCATTCGGCGAGGCCGAGCGCCAGCTTTGCGCCCCCGACGCCCCCGCACAACGCAACATAATGCAACGGTTCAGAATCCAACTTTGCCTACCGGAACATATCCTCGGCTGCCGGACGCAGCAGCGCTTTCGCTGGCTGCTCCGGCGCCGTCCATGTCAAACCTCTGACGAGAATCACGGGCCGCCCTTCGTCGCCTTCGCCCATCAGCAGCACGGCGGCGGCGGCGACGGCGTCGGCGAACCCGGTCATCGTCACTTCGAGCGGGCGGCCGTTCAGATCCGGCTCGCCGCGCCGGTCGATCAAAGCGGGCAGGCCGGCGGCGCCCAATGGCATGGCCGACCGTGCCGAGCCGCCATGGCCGCCCGAAACTGTCGGAGATGACCACGCCGATCGCGGCGCCGGTGGCCTCGGCGAACCTCTCGCGGATCGCATTGGCGCTGGCGTCGGCGTCCTCCGGCAGCAGCACGACGATCCCAGGCGCGTCGGCATCTGCGTTCGACTGATCGATGCCCGCATTCGCCATCACATGGCCGCTGCGATGCTCGCAGACGATGACGCCGGGGCGCGCTCTGAGGACGCTTGCGGACTCCTGCAGCACGGCCTCGACGATCTGCGGCGGCTTGCCGGTGCGCTCGGCCAGCTCGATGGCGCGCGGCGACGGCGTCAGGCTATCCAGGTCGGCAAAGCGCCCCTCCGCTTTCGACACGATCTTCTGCGCGACGACGACAATGTCGAAATCCTGCAATTCAAGGCCGTCGCGCCGCAGAGCTTCCAGGATCATCGCGGCCAAGTCGTCGCCCGTCCGCACCGCGGGCAGTCCCGCGAGCGCAATCACGTCATACCTGCGGGCCGATCCGTTGCTCGTGACGATGATTAAGCCTCGCTCTCCGGCAAGCCGGTGATGGCGATGCCCGCGCCGTCGACGCCATACCGCTTGTTGATGGAAATCAGCACCGAGGTGAGCGCTTCGGCGGCGACGGAATTGGCGAGAGGTCCGCCATGGACACCGCGCAGCCCTGCTTTCGCCGCCAGCGCAATACCCGCTTCGCGCGCCTCGACATCGTCGCCGAAGAACAGCACGTCGCCCGCGATCGGCAGGTCCTTGCTCAGCTTATGCGCCGCCACATTATGGAAGCCCGAAATCACCCGGACGCCGTCACCGACGATGCGCAGCGCCCGCAGGGCGGCTGAGTCCTCCGGCGGAAGCTGGACCCGCGCGACCTTGGGCGGAACCAGCGGAACGGTGGTGTCCAGGAGGATCTTACCCGAGAGTGCGGACCTGATGTCTTCGAGGACGTCCGCCTGCGAGCCGAAAGGCACGGTGAGGACGACAATATCGGCCCGCGCGGCAGCCTCTTTGTTGGAGAGACCTTCGGCGGGCCTGCCACCGGCCTGCTGGGGTAGGCCGGCGGCAAACTCTGCGGCTTTGCCGGCATCGCGCGAGCCGATCAGAACGGACAGGCCGGCCGCAATCCAGCGCCGTGCAAGGCCGCTTCCAAGCGCCCCCGTCCCGCCGATCACGGCGATCTGCTGCGTTTCAATGCCCATGCGTGTGCCTTAAACCGTCAGCGTCCCAGATCCAGCTCCGTCATCGGGACATTCGCGATACCGGCCTCAGCCAATCCGCGCAGGATTTCTTGGCCCACGGCAACCGCCGTCGGCTCGTCGCCATGGAGGCAGATCGTATCGGTCTCGACGTTGATGACTTTGCCGCCTATGGTCACGACCTCGCGGTTCTGCACCATGCGCAGCACCTGGTCGCGGGCACGCGCCGGGTCCTTGATCACCGTTCCCGGAATCGACCGCGAAGCGAGGTTGCCGTCATCGGCATAGACCCTGTCGGCAAATCCTTCGCGGGCAAGCGGCAGACCGAGCGCCTCGGCCGCCCGCTCCATCTTCGATCCGGCCAGCGCGACGTAAATCAGGCTCGGATCGACGGCCTTGAGCGCCCGGCCGATCGCCATTGCGAGACTTTCGTCCTCAGCGGCCATATTGTTGAGCGCTCCGTGCGGCTTGACGTGGGTCACGCGAATATCGGAGTAACTTGCCATGGCCTGGAGGGCACCGATCTGATACGCGACCATATATTCGACGTCGTCGGCCGGCATGGATATCCGGCGGCGTCCAAAGCCCCACAAATCGTTGAAGCCGGGATGGGCTCCGATGCTCACCCCTTTGGCAGCCGCGTTCCGTGCCACGCGATGCATCGACCGGAAATCGCCGCCATGAAAGCCGCAGGCGATGCTTGCCGATTTTACGATGTCGAGAAGCGGCCCGTCCGCCCCGATGTCATAAGCACCGTGCCCCTCGCCCATATCGGCATTCAGGTTGACTTTTACGTTCATGAGTCCGCCGATCCAGCATTTGGCAACGTCTGAGTATACATTCTATTGATAGAACGTTAGCACAAGCTCTAGCATACGCCTAGCAGTCACAACCACCTAAGGCCTATGGTTTCAGAAAATCAGACTGTCCGTTTTTTGCCTTGTGGCGATACCGCTGTGTCGATGGAATTCGGCACGGAACTCGACCGCGCCATCAATGCCAAGGTCATCGCCTTATACAAGGAGGCGCGTTATCAGAGCATTGAGGGCGTTACGGAAATGATACCGACCTTCCGGTCCCTGCTGGTTCAGTTCGATCCCCGGCTGACCTCGCCCGGCGATCTGGAGGACAAGTTTCTCGCGCTGCTTTCCGGTCTTGATGTCGAGCACACGCCCGGCCGCCGCTGGGTGCTGCCGGTCTGTTATGAGGGGGAATTCGGACCGGACTTGGACGATGTCGCCAAACAAACCGGCCTGACCCCTCGCGAGGTCTGGCAGACCCATTCGAGCGAGACCTATTTCATCTATATGATCGGCTTTCTGCCCGGATACGGCTATATGGGCGACGTGCCCGAGGCGATCCGCGTGCCGCGGCGGAAGGAGCCGCGGACCCGCGTGCCGCGTGGTTCCGTCGCCATCGCCACGGACATGACCGCGATCTACTCGCTGGAAAGCCCCGGTGGCTGGAACCTGATCGGGCGAACGCCCGTCCCGCTGTTCAATCCGACGGCCCAGGAGCCGGTTCTGCTTGCGCCGGGAGACCATGTGGTCTTCGATCCCGTCAGCCGCCAGGCATTTGCCGCCATCGAGCGTGACGTTGCCGCTGGCGCGCATGTGCTGGAAGCGGAGGCCATTCTATGACCGCTCTCGGCATTACGGCCCCCGGCATTCACGCCACCATCCAGGATCTCGGCCGCTTCGGCGCGCAGCATCTCGGCATTCCCGTCTCCGGCGCCATCGACAGTATCAATCTCCGGCTGGCCAACCTCCTCGCCGGGAACGAGGAAACGTCGGGCGCCATCGAATTGATCGGCCAGGGCGGCACCTTCGAGGTGCTGGCGGCGAGCACACGGTTCGCGGTCGCCGGACCGGGCGCCGAAATCGAACTTCTCGAAAGCGCCGGCGGCGCGAAGCGGCTGCCCAGGGTGTTCGAGAGTTTCACGCTCCATCGCGGCGACCGCTTCAAGGTGGTGCTCGGGCAGGCGTCCTCGGTCTGCTATCTGGCGGTCGAGGGCGGGTTCGCGGTGCCGCGGATCATGGGGAGCCAGTCGACATTCGTGCGCGCTGCGCTTGGCGGCTTCAAGGGCCGCACACTCCGCAAGGACGATCAGATCCCCATCCGCAGAAGCGAAGCGCCGGCGCGGCGGGAAGCTGTCATTCCGTCGATTAAGTTTCCCGAACAGCTGCGTTTTCGTATTATGCTGGGACCCCAGGACGATTATTTTGACAAGGAAATGATCGCCGCCTTTTTGAACGCATCGTTCCAGATATCGCATCAATCGGATCGCATGGGATACCGGCTTTCAGGCTTCAAACTTCGCCATGCAAGGGATTTCAACATCGTCTCCGACGGTATCGCTCCCGGCGCGATCCAGGTTCCGGGCTCGGGCGAGCCGATCATCCTGCTCGCGGACCGGCAGACGACGGGTGGCTATCCCAAGATTGGAGTGGTCATCAGCGCGGACCTGCCCGCCCTCGGCCGTTTGCGTCCGGACGACCGCATTTCGTTCGCTGCTGTGGATTTCGCGGGCGCACGGAAAGCCGCGCTTGACCTTCAGCTTTGGTTCGCTCAGGCAAAAAACTCTATTTCTGAAATAGCGGCTGAGCCTTCGATCGATATAAGCGCATTATTTGAGCAGAATTCTGATCGATGGTGTCGTGAATGCCAAGGTACCACTTGTCGAATGATTTGGCGCATGTTCTAGATCTTATCCTCCGAAGGAGAAGATCGGCATACCACCGACGAAACTAGCGTAGGACTATGAGCGAAAATCAGAAATCGAAATCCGCCCCGCCCGATGCGCTCAGCCGCATTCCGCGTTACCTGCAGGTCGCGACCGCGCTGCGTCACCGGATCAACAGCGGCCAATGGCAGGTCGGTGAGAAGATTTCCACCCTCGAGCAGCTCGAGGCGGAATTCCAGGTTGCACGCGTGACGATCCGGCAGGCCGTCGACGTCCTCCAGCAGGAAGGCCTGCTGAAATCGGAACAGGGCCGCGGCACCTTCGTCACCAAATCGCCGTCGCCCGGCCGCTGGCTGCAACTCGCCACCGACTGGGATTCGCTGATCCGCCCGATCAAGCGCAATACGCTCAATCACCTGACGATCGAGCAGAAATACAAGCCGCGCATCGCGGAGGGCGAGGGTAATCCCGCCGACGACTACCACCTCATCTACAGCCAGCAGCTCCGCGACGAGCAGCCCTACGGCCTCGCTCGCGTCCATGTCGCGACCGACGTTTACGAGCGCGCGGCTGAAGAATTCGAGACCAGGATCGCGCTCGCGGTCATCGCCGAGATGGACGATCTTCCGGTCTCGCGTGCGCATCAGACGCTTTCGGTCGGCTCCGCCGACGTCTACGCGGCGCGGCATTTGCTGATTCCCTTCGGATCGCCTGTCGTCGAGGCCCGCTGCATCGTCAAGGACATGGACGACCGCGTGATCTATGTCGGCGAGATCGTCTATCGGGGCGATGTGGTGCGGATCAATATCGAGTTGCTCAACGAGGATCGCAGGATCAATCCGCTCGAGGGCGAAAGCTGAGACCGCCGCACGGGCCGATGGGTCACACAAGCGGGCCCGGCTGCATGCGAGGGACCGCAGACCGGTGGACACCGGCACCAAGCCTGCCATAGAGTTTCGCCAGCATCGAGGGGGCTGAACGCATGTCCGGTGAGGGCATTGGGGCACGTCTGAGGCGGAAGGAAGACGACCGCTTCATGCGCGGGCGCGGCGAATATGTCGGCGACATCAAGCTTGCCGGCATGCAGGACGTCGCCTTCCTCAGAAGCCCGGTTGCCCATGGCCGGCTCGTCAAGGTCGACATTCCCGATGCGATCCGCGACCGCGTGTTCACCGCGGACGATCTGGCCGGCGTTTCGGCCATTCGCGCGGTCTCCAGATTGCCCGGCTTCAAGCCCTCCGAACAATTCCCGCTTGCGAGGGGTAAGGTCCGCCATGTCGGCGAGCTGATCGCCATGTGCGTCGCGCCGACACGGGGCCAGGCGGAAGATCTGGTCGCCCAGCTCGATGTCGAGATCGAGCCGCTGCCCGCCATCGCCGACATGCTCGCGGCTCGCAAACCCGGCACGGCGCTGGTGCATGAGGATTGGGGCGACAATCTCTTCCTCGAAACGCTGGTCGAGGACGACATCGCCTCGGTCGCCCAGCGGGCCGCCGTCAAGGTCACGCGCGAATTCCGCACCGCGCGTCAATGCATGAGCCCGATCGAGGGGCGCGGCGTGGTGGCGGAATGGAATTCGCGGCTCGAGCAGCTTCTGGTCTATTCCTCCGCGCAGATGACCCACATCACCCGCTCCGGCCTCAGCGAATGCTTGGGGCTCGACGAGGGGCGGGTGCGGGTGGTCGCGCCCGACGTCGGCGGCGGCTTCGGCTACAAGGGTATCCTGCTGCCGGAGGAGGTGTGCCTCGGCTGGGCGACGCGCAAGCTCGGCTTTCCGCTGCGCTGGCTCGAGGACCGGCGCGAAAACCTTACCGCGAGCGCCAATTGCCGCGAGCACCATTACATCGTCACCGCCTACGCCGATGCCGAGGGCAAGCTGCTGGCCATCGACGCCGAGGCGACCGTCGATTCCGGCGCCTATTCCTCCTATCCGTTCTCCGCCTGCCTCGAAGCCGCCCAGGTCGCCAGCATCCTGCCCGGCGTCTACGATTTCCCCGCCTATCGCTGCCACACCTTTTCCGCGGCCACCAACAAGCCGCCGATCCTGCCTTATCGCGGTGTTGCGCGGACCGGCGTCTGCTTCGCCATGGAGCTGATCATCGATGCGGTGGCGCGCGAGCTCGGCATGGAGTCGACCGAGGTCCGGATGCGCAATCTGGTCCGGCCCGAGCAGATGCCGTTCGACAACATCACCAAGAAGCATTTCGACAGCGGCGACTATCCGGAATCGCTGCGCCGCGCCATAGAGAATATCGGGCTCGCGACGATCCGCGAGCGGCAGACGCGCGCCGAGCCGGACGGCCGGCTGATCGGCGTCGGCTTTGCGATGTATTCGGAGCAGGCCGCGCACGGCACCTCCGTTTATGCCGGCTGGGGCATCCCGTTCGTGCCCGGCTACGAACAGGCCTTCATCCGCTTCACGCCCGATGGCGGCCTCGAAATCCGCATCGGCGTGCACTCCCACGGCCAGGGCATGGAGACGACCATGTCCCAGGTCGCGCACGAGATCCTCGGCGTACCGCACGACCGCATCAAGGTGATCCACGGCGACACGGCGTTGACGCCCTATTCGACCGGCACCTGGGGCTCGCGCTCCATGGTGATGGCGGGCGGCGCGGTCGCGGAAGCCTGCGACCAGCTTGGCGTGCGCATCCGCAAGATCGCGGCCAAGCTGCTGCAATGCTCGGTCGAGGAGGTGCGCCAGCGAGGGCGGCGAGTTGCGCGGGCCGTCCGGCTCGATGAAGATCGAGGACGTCGCCCGTGTCTGGTACCGCCGGCCGCAGGATCTGCCGCCCGATATCGACCCGGCCGGCCTGGAGGTCACCGCCGGCTACAAGCCGGTGCGCGATTCGGGCACCTTCAGCTACGCGAGCCACGCCGTCACCGTCGCCGTCGATCCGCTGACCGGCGAGCTGGAAATCCTGGACTACGTCATCGTCGAGGACGGCGGCGTGCTGGTCAATCCGATGATCGTCGACGGCCAGATCTACGGCGGCGTCGCGCAGGGCATCGGCACCGCGCTCTACGAGGAGATGGCGTTCGACGCCGACGGCCAGCCGCTCGCCTCGACGCTGGCCGACTACATGCTGCCCGGCCCGTGCGAGGTGCCGTCCATCGCCATCGATCACATGGAGACGCCTTCGCCCTATACGCGGTTCGGCGTCAAGGGCATCGGCGAAGGCGGGGCGATCGCGCCGCCCGCCGCGATCACCAACGCTATCAACGACGCGCTGCGGACGCTCGGTGCGGAACTGAGCGTCAGCCCGGTGACGCCGCGGCGTATCGTCGAGGCGATTGCCTCGGCCGCGCGGCGGACGAGCGCCCGGCCGGACGCGGCGGCGGTGGCCTCATGAAGCCGGTCGACTTTGCATATGAGCGGCCGACCGACCTCGATGAGGCATTTGTGCTTTTGTTCGAGGCCGAGAATGCCAAGATCCTGGCGGGAGGGCAGACGCTCGGCCCCATGCTCAATCTGCGGCTCGCCCAGCCCGACCTTCTGGTGGACATCACCCGGCTTTCCGAATTGACCGCGTTCGAATTGGACCGCGACAGCGTGGTCCTCGGCGCCTGCATCACCCACGCGGCGATCGAGGACGGGCGCGTCGAGGACTTCACCGGCGGGCTGCTGCCCAAGGTTGCCCGTGGCATTGCCTATCGGGCGGTCCGCAATCGGGGCACGATCGGCGGCAGCATCGTCCACGCCGACCCGGCCGCGGATTGGCTGTGCTGCTTCATGGCCCTCGATGCCTCACTATCGATTGGCGGGCCCAGCGGGCCGCGCGAACCGAAGCTCACCGACTTCGTCCAAGGCGCGCTCGCGACCGATCTCGCCGCGGACGAGATGGTCATGGATTTTCGTCTGCCGCGCCTGTCGAAGGACGCACGTTGCGGCTTTGCCAAGATCTGCCGCAAGGAGGGCGAATTTGCCGACGCCATCGGCGTTTATGTCTCCGATCCACAGCGCGGAAGCGACCGTTTGGTGGCCGGCGCGGTCGGGGGCAAGCCGCTAGTTCTCGATGGCGCCAACCTCGGTGCGGGCGCCGGGATCGGCGAGCTGATCGAGCGCTTGCGGGAGGCCGGCTATCGGGCGGGCGACTATGACATGCAGATCCACGCGGTCGCGCTGAAACGCGCCTTGGCGGAGGCTTTCGCGGCATGACGCGCATCGCACTCACAGTCAACGGCAAGCGCATCGAGGCGGACGCCGCGCCGCGCACGCATCTGGCCGATTTCCTCCGTGAGACGCTCAATCTGACCGGCACGCATCTGGGTTGCGAGCACGGCATTTGCGGGGCCTGCACGGTGGTCATGGACGGCGCGATCGTCCGCTCCTGCATTACCTATGCGATCACATGCGACGGCGCCGATATCCGGACGGTGGAGTCCTTCGACGACGATGCGGTGATGGCGCGGCTGCGCGAGGCCTTTACCCGCGAGCACGCGCTGCAATGCGGCTACTGCACGCCGGGCATGCTGGTGACGGCGCGCGATCTGGTGCTGCGCAAAAGCGGCCTGACCGAAGCGGAGATCCGCAAGGAGATGGCCGGCAATTTGTGCCGCTGTACCGGTTATTTGGGCATCATCCGCGCCATTCACAGCGTGATGTCGGAGGGCGTGACGGCCGAAGCGGCTCCGGCCGTGAACGGCTATCTCGGGCCGGCACCAGGACCGCAGGCCGAGCAGCCGGGCCGGCCGGATCGGCCATCTGCCGCGCCTGCAGCCGGCCGCGTTCGTCCGATGGCCGGCGCTCGGGCCAAGGAAACACCGGACAGGCCGGCCATCGATGTCGTTCTCGGCCCGATCACCTATCGCGACGGCTTTACTGGGTTAGAGCAGCATTTCATTCTGCCGCATCCGCCGGAAAAGGTCTGGGCGCTGATGTCCGACATGGATGCGGTTGCCGATGCCATGCCGGGCGCGGAATTGGACGAGGGGACGGCGAACGAGACGATCAGCGGGCGGATTTCGGTGCGGTTTGGCCCGATGCGGCCGTCCTTCGCCGGGGTGGCGACGGTCAGGAAGGACGAGGCCGCGCGCCGCGTCGAGATCGACGGCTCGGGCCGCGACAAGCGCAGCGCTTCGACCGCCCAGGGACACATCGTCTATACGCTCAGCGAAGCGGATGGCGGGACGGCGACGCGGGTCGACGTCGCCATCCGTTACAAGCTCGCCGGAATGCTCGCCCAGTTCGGACGCCTGGACCTCGTGCGCGATGTCGTCCAGCGGCTCGGCGCAACCTTCGCTCAGAATATCGATGCCCGGCTCTCCGGCGCCGAGGTGCGTCCGGCGCGGGCAGACGATGGCGGCGTCAACGTCATTGCGCTGCTCTGGTCGGTGCTGACGGCGCGCATCGCCGGATTCTTCCGGCGGCTGACGGGCGCGTCTTAGGCGAAGCTGAAGATCGGTTCTCTCGTCGCCCCGGACTTGATCCGGAGCCTACTCGCCTCAGAAATAGCGCGATAATTGTAGCAATCCCGGATAACGCCTGCGGCGTTTCCGGGATGACGTCTGAGGACGGCGCAGCGCTCACCCGCCCAGATAGGCGTCCTGCACCTTCGGATTTTTCAGACAGCTCCCGGCCCGGTCCTTCCAGCGCGATGGCGCCGGTCTCCAGCACATAGGCGCGGTCGCACAGATCAAGCGCGGCGAAGGCGTTCTGCTCGACCATGATCACGGTCACGCCCTCCTTGCGGATCTCCGCGACGATCTCGAAAATCTGCTCGACGATCTTCGGCGCGAGGCCGAGCGAAGGCTCGTCGAACAGGATCAGCTTCGGCCGCGACATCAGCGCCCGGCTGATCGCCAGCATCTGCTGCTCGCCGCCCGAGAGCGTCCCGGCAATCTGGCTCGGCGCGCTCGGCGAGGATCGGGAAGCCGTCCGAACAGCCGCTCCATGTCGACCGCGACTTCGGCGTGATCCTTGCGCAGAAAAGCGCCCAGCTCCAGATTGTCGCGCACGCTCAGATGCGGAAAAATCCGCCGCCCTTCCGGGCAATGCGCGATGCCGGCATCGAGAATGTCGCGGGGCGCCGCGCGGGTGATGTCCACGCCGTCGAAGCGGATTTGCCCGGCGAACGGGCGGATCAGGCCGGAGATGGTCTTCAGCGTGGTGGTCTTGCCGGCGCCGTTCGCGCCGATCAGCGCAACGATCTCGCCGCGCTCGACCCGCAGCGAGACGCCGCGCAGCGCGTTCACCTTGCCGTAGCGCAGATGCAGGTCGCTAACCGTCAGCACGTTTGTAACCCGATCCCAGATAGGCCCGGATCACCTCCGGGTGACGTTGAATTTCCGCCGGCGGCCCTTCCGCGATCAGTTCGCCCTGATTGAGGACCAGCACGCGGGTCGAGACATCCATGACCATGCGCATATCGTGCTCGACGAGCAGTATGGTGATGCCGAGATCGTGGATGCGGCCGAGAATGCGGATGAAGTTCGCCGTCTCCGCCGGGTTCATGCCGGAGACCGGCTCGTCGAGCAGCAGGAGCTTCGGCTCCGCCGCCAGCGCGATGGCGACTTCGAGCAGGCGCTGCTCGCCATAGGGCAGGGCCGAGCCGAGATCGCCCACGCGCTCGGTCAGGCCGAAAAAGGCGATGATCTCGCGCGCCTTGTCTTCCAGAGCCGTTTCCTCCGCCGCGACCGACGGCAGGCCGAGCAATGTCGCCCAGATGCTCTGCTTTCCCTGCCGGTGCAGCGCCGTCAGCACGTTGTCGAGAACGGTGAGGCCGCCGAACACGCTGGTCTTCTGGAAGGTGCGCACGATGCCGAGACCGGCGATCTGGTTCGGCTTCAGCGTGTGGAGCGCCGCGCGGCCATAGCCGATCGTGCCGGAGGTCGGCGGGAGATAGCCGGTGATGGCGTTGAAGGCGGTGGTCTTGCCCGCGCCGTTCGGGCCGATCAGGCTCAGCACCTCGCCCGGACGGACGTCGAAGCTGAGATCGCTCACCGCCTGCAGCCCGCCGAAGCGGATGTTCAGCCCGCGCACGCTGAGCGTCTCGGCGCCTTGCACTGCCCCCGCGGTCATCATGCGCCGACGCCTTGTTCGGACCGCGGCTCGGCGGCGGCGGCGCCCCTGGAGACGACCCGGCGCCAAAGCTCGGCAACCGCCGGCACGATCCCCTGCGGCAGCCAATACACGACCAGCACCATGAGCGCGCCATAGATCATCCACTGAATTTCGGGCGCTGCGTAGTCCCGGAGCGCTTCCGGAAGAATGCCGAAGATCAGCCCGCCGACGACCGGACCGGCGAGCGTCCCCTTGCCGCCGGTGACGACCATGATCACCATGGTCACCGTGTAGATGAACAGGAAGATGTCGGGGTCGACGATGCGGATGTAATGGGCGTAGAGCACGCCTGCCGCCCCGGCCATCGCCGCCGAGATCACGGTCGCCAGCACCAGATATCGGGTCACGTCGATGCCGACCGACATGGCGAGCGGCTCGTTCTCGCGCAGTGCGATCATCGCCCGCCCGGCGCGCGAATGCACGATCCGGCGGATCAGGATGAAGGAGATCACCGCGACGATCAGCACGACGTAATAGTTGGATTGCTTGCTCCAGAAGGTGAAGTCGACGACGCCGGGGATGGTGATCGAAAAGGGCGGGATGCTGTTCAGCGCCATCGGCCCTTCGGTGAGGTCGAGCCAGTTCAGCGACAGGAGCCGCACGCACCTCGGCGAAGCTGATCGTGGTGATGACGAAATACGCCCCGCGCACCTTGAATGCGATCCTGCCGATCAGCCAGCCGCACAGCCCGGCGGCGACGATGCCGCAAACGGCGGCGAACCAGACCGGCTTGGGCGTCGAACACATAGGTGTAGCCGTCGGTGATGTGCAGGTCGAAGCCGAGCGACACGAGCGCGCTTGTATAGGCGCCGATGCCGAAAAACGCGACGTGGCCGAGGCTGAGCTGGCCGGTATAGCCGAGCAGCAGATTGAGGCTCATCGCGGCGATGATGAAGATGCCGGTGGTGATCAGAATGTGCAGGAAATAGAGATTGCCGAGCCAGAAGGGCACCGAGGCGAAGAACACGACGATCAGGGCGCCCGGAAGATATCTCACCCGATGCGCTCCTTCTGCGCGAACAGGCCCTGCGGCCTCAGGAGCAGGATGAAGATGATGACGCAGGAAGCCCATCGCATCCCGATAGCCGGAGGAGATGTAGCCGGCGCCGAGCTCCTCGATGAAGGCGAGCACGAAGCCGCCGATCGTCGCGCCGACGATATTGCCGAGCCCGCCGAGGATGACGATGGCGAAGGCCTTCAGCGCCGCGATATCGCCCATGGTCGGGGTGACGACGAAGATCGGGCCGAGCAGCGCGCCGGCGGCTGCGGCAAGCCCCGAGCCGAGCGCGAAGGTGATGGTGTAGACCCTGTTGATGCGGATGCCCATCAGCGCCGCGGTCTCGGCGTCCTGGAATGTCGCGCGCATCGCCTTGCCGAGCTTGGTGCGGTTGATCAGCAGATAGGTGGCGCCGATCAAGGCGAGGGCGGTGAAGAACACGAACACCCGCGCCCAGGCGACCGAGACGCCGCCGATCACCAGCGGATCGGACGGGAACGGCGTGTCGACCGACTTGGCGATGCCGGTCCAGGCGAACTGCTCGGCATTCTGCATGGTGATCCAGGCGCCGATCATGACCAGCATGGTGGTGTCGATGTCGGCGCCGCGCAAAGGCCGCAGCAGCATGATTTCGATGACCGCGCCGAGGACGATGCCGAGAAGGATGGCGACAGCGATGGAGACGAAGAAGTTCAGCCCAAGCAGCGCGGTAAGGGCGAACATCATATAGGCGCCGAAGGTGTAGAGCTCGCCATGGGTGAAGTTGACCACCCGCATGATGCCGAAAATCATCGTCAGCCCGATGCCGAGCAGCGCATAGGTGCCCCCGAGGATCATCGCGTTGACGAGGTGCTGAGCGAGCTGCTCCATTGGCGGGGATATGCTCCTTGGCGGGATGGCGGCCGGCAATCCCGGCCGCCGCGATGCTTGGCTTCACCCTCACCCGGCGCTTGCGCGCCGCCCTCTCCCGTCGAAGGAGAGGGCTGAGCACTGAGTTTGCCGTTCGTTCGCCCTCTCCTCGTAAAGGTTCGCTCCCGAGAGAGGGGTCCCGCCGCAAGGGTGGGACAGCGCAAATCAATCGCGCTGCTACATCTTCGCGACTTTGCCGTCCTTGATGGTGACGACATAGACGTTCGGCTCGTTCTGGCCGCTTTCCTTGCCTTCCGGTCCCTGCTTGATGAAGGAGATGTCGCCATTGATGCCCTTCACCTTCACGTCCCAGAGCGCCTTCTGAATGGCCTTTGCGTCGGCCTTGCCCGCGCCTTCGATGCCGGCGGCGATCGTCATGATGCCGTCATAGCCGCGGAAGCCTTCCGTCAGGCCGGCGAAGTTGTAGCCACGCTTCTTCCATTCCTCGACGAACTTGGTCGCGAGGTCGGCGTTCGGCGCCAGCTCCGGGAACCACGGGGCGAAGAACAGCAGGTGATAGGTGCCGTTGGCTGCGTCGCCGGCCTGCTCGATGAGCTGGTCGGGAGCGGAAGAGCCGCCCGTGGTGATGATCTTGGCCGCAAGCTGCTGTTCCTTGGCCTGCTTGAGAACCAGCGTGATCTGCTCGACGCCGGTCGTCAGGAACAGCGTGTCGCCGCCCGATGCCTTGATCTTGGCGAGCTGGGCGCTCATGTCGGTCGCCTTGGCGTCCATGGTTTCGGTGACGCCGATCTCGATGCCCTTGGATTTCAGCACATCGGCGAATTCCTTCGCCGCGCCGAGGCCCCAGTCGTTATTGACGACGAGGAAGTCGGCTTTCTTGATGCCGAACTGTGCGACGTCCTTGCCGAATGCCTTGGCTTCCATTTCCGAGGTGGGGCTGATGCGGAAGATCCAGGGATTGCCGGAGGTGGTGATCTTGCCCGACGAGGAGGTCTCGACCACCATCGGCACGCCGTATTCCATCAGCTTCGGCATCACGGCGAGCGTATAGGTGGAACTCCAGGCGCCCATCATCACCGGCACCTTGTCGCCGACGATGAGCTTCTCGGCCGTCGCGACCGCCTCTTTCGGGTTGCTCTTATTGTCCTCGATCATCAGCTCGACCTTCTTGCCGAGCACGCCCTTGCCGGCATTGATCTCGTCGGCGGCGATCTTGGCGCCTTGCGTGACGTAATTGCCGGAGGCGGCAACGGCGCCGGTCAGTGGCTCGGAGACGCCGATCTTGATCGTATCTTCGGCATGGGCCACGCCCAAGCCGAGCGCCATGGCGGCCACGAGCGTAAACACACTTGATCTGGTTTTCGTCATATCCTCAAACTCCCGGTCTGAAGTCATCTCCAATTTTGCCCGGTATGAGCACTGGATCGACATTCTCATTAAAAATGGCTGAGCATTGCAATCGCGAATGAGGCTCGAAATATGAGTTTCTAGATAGCGTTGAACTTGGCGTTTTGTCCGAAGTCCCACGCGGCGCGTCGTATGCGAAGATGTTCTATGATTAGGATGATAGACAAACTGTACGAAATTCCAACAGCCAATACCGCCTAATTTCCCGGCAATCGCTGAAGGCCGCCGATTATTCGCTATGCAGGCACGGCTTGTACAGTCGTGTCGATCGGGTGAGAAGCCGGCAACGGCCCCGACGCAGCCGTCAGCGTCCCTCGATCATCTGCCCCCTGAGAATGCCATAGCGGGCCATCTTCTCGTTGAGCGTCCGACGCGGCAGGCCGAGCACGGTGCAGACTCGGCCCATATCGCCGCTGGCTTCGACGATGGCGTCGGCGATCAGCATCTTCTCGTAAGCCGCCACGCGCTCCGAGAGCGTCTTCGGATTGGCTTCGACCTCCGCGTCGAGCCCTTGCAGGATATCAGACGGCAGGCCGAGCGCGAACCGCTCGGCGACGACTTTCAGCTCCCGCACATTGCCCGGCCATTGATGGGAGATCAGCGTCGCCTCGATGCCGGGCAGCACCCTCGCTGGCGGCAGCTTGTTGCGCTCCGCCGCGCGCTCGACGAAGTGGGAGAACAGCAGCGGGATGTCCTCGGTGCGCTCGCGGAGCGGCAGAATGTGGATCTCGGCGACGTTGAGGCGGAAATACAGATCCGAGCGGAAACGGCCGGCGCGGCTCGCATCGCCCAGGTCCTCCTTGGTCGCGGCGACGATCCGGACGTCGCAATCGATCTGGCGGTTGGAGCCGAGACGCTCGATCGAGCGCTCCTGGATGACGCGCAGCACCTTCGCCTGAAGCATCAGCGGCATGCTCTCGACTTCGTCGAACAGCAGCGTGCCGCCATTGGCATATTCGAACTTGCCGACACGGAGGCTCTTTGCGCCGGTAAATGCGCCCGCCTCATGGCCGAACAGCTCGCTTTCGAACATGTCGAGCGGGATCGCCGCGCAATTGACCGGGACGTAGCGTGCCCGCGAGCGACGGCTGAAATCGTGCAGCGCCCTGGCGACGACCTCCTTGCCGGCGCCGGTCTCGCCGGTGACGATGACGTCGCAATCCAGCGCGGCGAGGCGTTGGACCGTCCGGCGCAGGGCGGCGGTCGCCGCGCTCTTGCCGATGATGCGCGTTTCGAGACTCACATTGCGGTCTTCGGGCGACACCAGCCGCTTCAGCTCCAGCGACAGCGCACGCTTTTCGATGGCCCGGTGGACGACCGCGGCGAGCGCCTCGGGATCATACGGCTTTTCCAGGAAGTCGAACGCGCCGCGGCGCATGGCGTCGACCGCCATCGGTACATTGCCATGGCCGGTGAGCAAAATCACCGGCAGGTCGCGATCGCGGCTCGATATGCGCTCCAGCAGCTCCACCCCGTCGCAGCGCGGCATCTTCACATCGGTGATCACCGCGTCGAACGGGCTCTTGGCCAGGAGGGCCAGCGCCTCTTCGGCATCGGCCGCCAGCGTCACCTTGAACCCGGCCAGTCCGAGCCACTGTTCGGCCGCCTCGCGCATCGCTTCCTCATCGTCGACGAATAGCAGCCTCGCCCCGCTCATTCCGCCGCCTCCATCGGCCGGAAGCTGTCCTGGCTCGCCGCCTTCAGCTCGATGATGAACCGGGCGCCGCCGGACGCGCCGGGCCGCGCCTTCAGCGTGCCGCCGAAACTGGTGATGATGGTGTGAGAGATCGACAGACCCAGCCCCAGACCCGCGCCAACCTCCTTAGTGGTGAAGAACGGCGCGAAGATCAACCCTTGATGCTCGGCCGGTATCCCGCAGCCGGAATCCTCGACTTCCACCGTCACGTCGTCCTCCGTCCCGGCGATGACGATCCCGATCCGGCGCGTGCCGGATGCGTGCATGGCATCGATGGCGTTGTTCAGCAGATTGACCAGCACCTGCTCCAGGCGGCTGTCCGTGCCCCGGACGAACAGCGGGCGAGACGGCTTGGAGACCGAGAGTGCGATGCCCTCCGCCTCGATCCGCGCATTGACCAGATCGAGCGCGTTCTTGACCGCCGAGCGGATCTCGCAGATCCCGGTCTGGCTGGTCTCGGCCCGGGCGAAGCGGCGCAGATGGCCGGTGATCTCGGAGATGCGGATCAGCAGTGCCTCCATGCGCGACATGTTCTGCACCACCAGCTTCAACTGCCCCTGCCGGATAAGCTTGGCGGTACTGGAGACATAGGTGCGCAGCGCGGTCAGCGGCTGGTTGATCTCATGCGAAACGGCGGCGGACATATGGCCGAGCGCGGCGAGCTTGCCGGCATGAATCAGCTCGTCCTGGGTCTGGCGCAGATTGCTCTCGGCGATCCAGCGCTGCTCGATCTCGGTGGCGAGCCGCTGATTGGCGACGGTGAGGTCGTGCGTGCGCTCGGTGACGCGCTGCTCCAGCATGTCATGGGCGCGAAGCTTGGCCTGGACGGTGGCGCTGCGCTGCAGCCAGACGACGCCGAGCAGCATGATCACCATGGCCGCGAGCGCGGCGATGGCCGCGGCCGATGCCGCCTGCTTGTTGATCTCGGCAAAGCTGCTGAGCACCGCGACCGTCCAGTTGTGCTCGGCCAAGGTCCGGTCGGCGATCAGAAGCGGCACCATCTTGCCGTTTTCCGCGTAGGCGAAGATGCGGGCGTCGTCGTCGCTCCGCTTCGGGGCGAACAGCGGCTGGCGCTGCAGGTCGCTGAGCCCGTATTGATGGGTTTCCTTGATGCGCTCCGAGATCGTCTCCGGCACCGGCAGCAGCGCGCGATAGATCCAGTCCGGACGGCTCGACAGGAAAACGATGCCGTTGTCATCGGCGAGCAGCACCGCTTCATTGGCGGCCCGCCACTCGGATTCGAGGCCCTTCAGCGAAATCTTGACGGTGGCAACGCCATAGGGAGCGTCCGCCGGTCCGACCCGCGCGGAGAGGAAATAGCCCGGCTCGCCCGTGGTGACGCCGACCGCATAAAAGCGGCCGCGCCCCTTGGTGAGCGCATCGATGAAATAGGGGCGGAACCCGTAATTCTGGCCGACGAAGCTTTGCGGCAGGTTCCAGTTGCTCGATGCGAGCGTCAGCCCGTTGGTGTTCAGAACATAGAGCGCGGCGGCGCCGGACGCCTCGGTCAGATCGGCCAGAATCGCGTCGGTTTCCGCGATCAGCGCAGGATTGGCCGGGTCCTGGAGCAGGTGGGCGATGCGCGGGTCCTGGCTGAGCACGAAGGGGAGATAAGCAAAGCGGTCGATGGTCTGGCGAATTGTGGATTCGTAGAGACTGACCCGCTCCTGGAGGTTGCGGTGCGTCGCCTCGGTCTGCAGCTTGAAGGCGAGTTGCCACACAGCCAGGCCCACAGCCGCAATCGCCACAATGGCGACGCCGACGGAAATCAGTCCTTTGCGGCTTGCCCGCAAACTGAAACCGCTTGGCATGGACGCTTCCTCGTCAAGCCAGTCTGGCGACGTGCGTGACTGCTTATCTTTTGTCTTCAAGTTACGCATAGACTGACTTTTAAGAAAGCCTTCTTTATGTCGGGGCGGGGGCGGCAGGCGCCATTCCGCCGTTGTCCCGCACCGATTTCATGACGCTCCGGCCGCGCATGCCGACAGGGTGATGCCGTCGCCGGCCTGCTTGCCGAGTTCGAGGCACTGGCCGTTCGCGCAGAGCGTCCAGGCGCTTACCGTGGCGCCCGAGGCGGCCAGATGCACCTCGCGCTGCGGCGGCAGCTTGGGCACGTAATGCCACCAGCCGTCCTTCAGAACCGCATCGTCGGGCGGCTCCATGCCCGCTCCCGACCCCTTGATCCTGGCCTCGGCGATCCGCAGCCGGCCATCCTCGATCACCCAGTCTTCCTGCCAGGCGATCTTTTCGACCGAATGGATCCATGACAGCGTAAACGCCATCGCCGCGATCTTGACGGTCTTGACCCCGAGCAGAACGCACAAGCCGTCAGCCATTGCGCAGGCCCGCCTCCGCTTCCCGTTCCGGCTCGGCAACGGTCCGCACGCGCATCCAGTGCATGACGCCGAACAGCACCGTCAGCGCGAAGCCGATCTCGTCGGTTAGCGGGACAGCGGCGATCAGCGTGAACGCCGCGGCCACCGCCAGCAGCCTCTCGATCACGGTCAGCCGGGCGCGCATATAGCCGATCACTGCGGCGCCCCAGAGCCCGATGGCGAGTGTCGCCTTCAGGACGATATAGGCGACCGCGAGCGGATAGCCGACCGAATGCGACAGCGGCCCGCCGTCCTGAAGCATCAGGGCTGGCGTGTAGACCGCCATGTAGGGGATGACGAACCCGGCCGCCGCGATCTTGATCGCCTCGAACGAGATCTTCAGCCCGCTCTCCCGCGCGATCGGCGCGGCGGCGAAGCAGGCGAGGGCGACGGGCGGCGTCAGGTCGGCGAGGATGCCGAAATAGAACACGAACATATGGCTGATGATCAGCGGCACGCCGAGCTGCAGCAGCGCTGGGCCGGCGATCGACGACGTGATGATGTAGTTCGGGATGGTCGGGATGCCCATGCCGAGAATGATGCAGGTGATCATGGTCAGCACGAGCGACAGGAACAGGCTCTTGTCGCCGATATGGACGATGAACTGGCCGAATGTGTTGGCCGCGCCGGTCAGCGTCATGGTGCCGATGATGATGCCGACGATGGCGCAGGCGATGCCCACGGGAAGCGCGGTCTTTGCGCCTTCCGCGAGGCTGTCGCGGCAGATGATCAGCGTCTCGCGGCCGCCCTTGCTGAACGCGTTCCAGGCCACGAGCACCAGGAGCACCGCGCCGACGGCTGCGAGACCGTATTTGAAGAACCCTGCGCCGGCGATGCCGAGCAGCACCCAGAAGATCACCCGGATCACCATATTCGGCAGGCCGAGCGCGATGGAGCCGCCGAGGATGAGCAGCAGGGTCAGCGCCAGGCCGACGCTGCCGGCGAAGAGCGGCGTGTAACCGGTGAACAGCAGATAGACCAGCACGCCGAGCGGCAGCAGCAGATACCATTGCTCGCGAATCGCGGCGGCCGGCGAGGGCAGCTCGCTCTTCGGCAGGCCGATCAGGCCGCGCCGTCCCGCTTCCAGATGCACCATCCAGAACGCCGAGGCGAAATAGAGGATCGCGGGGATCAGCGCCGCCGTGACCACCTCGTAATATTCGACCCCGAGCGTCTCGGCCATGATGAACGCCACCGCGCCCATGACCGGCGGCATGATCTGTCCGCCCATCGACGAGGTGGACTCAACGCCCCCGGCGAAGGCAGAGCGATAGCCGAATTTCTTCATCAGCGGGATGGTGAACTGGCCGGTCGTGACGACATTGGCGACGCCGGAACCGGAGATCGTGCCCATCAGGCCGGAGGAGATCACCGCAACTTTGGCCGCGCCGCCCTTGGCGTGTCCGACCAGGCCGAGCGAGATGTCGGTGAACAGCTTGATCATCCCGGCCTTTTCCAGGAAGGCGCCGAACAGGATGAACAGGAAAATATAGGTCGAGGAGACCAGTGTCGGAATGCCGTAAATGCCTTCGGTGCCGTAGGCCATGTGGTCGATCACCTGCGAGATGTCATAGCCGCGGTGATTGAGCGGGGACGGCAGATATTGGCCGAGCAGGCAGTAGAGCAGGAAGATGCCGGAAATGATCGGCAGCGCCGGACCCATGATCACCCAGGCCGCCGAGAACACGCACACGAGCGCGATTACGCCCATGACCATGTCGCTGGGGAGCGGATCGCCGGCCCGCAGGATCAGCGGTGCGTACTCAACCCATTGGTAGATCGCGACCGAGAAGCCGGCCAGCGCCATCACCCAGGCGAGCACCTTGACCGGCGTCGGCCGGTGGAGCGACATCGCCACGAACGGGAAGACCAGCAGCGTCAGGAAGCCGACATGGATGGCGCGAACCACCTGGCTCGGCAGGTCGATGACATGCGCGGCCGTGGAGACCTGGAACACCGAGAAGGCAACGGCGATCCAGAACAGGATGCGGCCCTCGATGGTCGGCGGGAAGCTTTCCGTAAGCGGATCGTGAAGCGATGCTGCGGTTTCAGGCTCTGCCTGTTCGTTTGTGACATCGGACATGCGGATCGCATCCTATAGAGGGGCGCGGCTGATGGCCGGGACGTGAGCGCCCCAGCCATCAGCATTGCGTTGTGCAGCCAGACCTGCGTCCAGCCTACATCAGGCCCTTCTCTTTATAATACTTCTCCGCACCTGGATGCAGCGGCAGGGGCATGCCCTTCAGCGCGTTCTCCAGCTTGATCGCGGAGGCCGCCTTGTGGGCCGCGACCATGTCGGGAAGGTTCTCGAAGAGCTGCTTGGTCATCTGGTAGGCGATTTCGTCGGAGACGCCCTCGCGCGTGACCAGGAAGTTGACCACGGCGACCGTCTGCGCATCCGCTTCCTGGCCCTTATAGGTATTGGCCGGAATCGTCGCTTCGACGAACGGCGCGCCGAGCTTGGCGACGACGTCGGCGGGGACCGAAACCACCGTGATGTCGACGGAGGCGGCGAGATCGCGGATCGAGGCGACGCCCAGGCCCGCCGACTGCAGCGTGGCATCGAGCTGGCGGTTCTTGATCAGCTCGACGGATTCGGCGAAGGGCAGATATTCGGTCTTGCCCAGATCGTCATAGGACATGCCGGCCGCGGCGAAGATGGCGCGGGCGTTGACCTCGGTGCCGGATTTCGGCGCGCCGACCGAAAGGCTCTTGCCCTTCAGATCCGCGAGCGACTTGATGCCGGAATCCTTCGACGCAACGATCTGGATGTAGTTCGGGTAGATCGCGGCAATGCCGCGCAGCTTGTCCAGCTTGCTCTTGAAGCCGGCATCCTTGTCGCCGGCCCATGCGAGCTTCAGGCTGTCGCCGAGCGTAAAGGCGATCTCGCCCTTGCCGCCCTGGAGCAGATTGAGGTTCTCGACCGAGGCTTTGGTCGACTGGACCTGGGTCCGCACGCCTTCGATCTTTTCGCCGTAGATCTTGGAAAGGGCGACGCCGAGCGGATAGTAAACGCCGGACGTGCCGCCGGTCAGTACGTTGACGAAGGTCTCCGCCTTCGCCGAAACGGCTAGCCCTAGGCTGAGCGAGGTCGCCACAGCGCCGACAATGAGGGATTTCATTGGTCTCATCTCCTTTTTCTCCCTTTTCAAAACGTTATTTCAGGCAATGCCTGCCAGAGGAGCATTCCTGGCTGACAATCGGAGGCTTGCGAAACTCGCAAGAGCGTTCTGCATTGACCACGAAAAACCGGGTCGTTTCAAATCCATACCGACCGGTCGCGGCGTGTTTTTCAGGAGCGGCCACGATGCGTAAACGCGCGAAACGGGTTTTCGGTTTAGCTGGCGTGGTTCGCCGGGGCGCGCGGATTGGCGGCGTGCCGGGAGCGTGGCGGCGGATGCGGGCAGGGCGGGGCCGGCAAATCGGCGCCGCGAAGCATCGCCAAGCACACGAATCCGCCGCGTTGCGTGCCCGCCCGAAGGCGGCGCGGCCGTCAACGCGGTCTCCGCCTGGACCAGATGCTGCATTTGTCCTCCCACCCCATTATTCGCATCCGGCTCTTTCGGCCGGTTAATATCACTCGAACGGTTCGACCGATCAGCCTCGCGCGCTGCGCCTTTCACGCGATCGCATGATCAGCGACCGTTATCCGGCGGCTGTGTCCCGCATAGGGTATCGCAAGGGGCGTGCCAAACCATGCCGCCTGGATTCGGCAAGCGCGGCAACAGCTTAGCACACGGGGCAGCAAACCGGTCGGCGGTTTCTTGCCTGTGTGCGGGCCGTCTTGGTAAAAATTCGCTTATCGCATGACGCCGGATCGGCGCCTGGAACAAAATCGTCCGCGGCGGACGACGAAGCGGTCCGGGGGCCGAGCAGGGGCGGTCAGGCCGGCAGAAAAGAGCGCACGAAACGGCGCATCGCCGACTGGTCGATCGGCTTGGCGAGCCTGGGTGCATCGTGATGATCGGCGGGCACCGCGACGCCCTCGCCGTAGCCCGTCGTAAATCCGTAGGGCACGCCCGCGCTCAGCAGCCGGTCGGCGATGGCGAAGCTGGTTTCGTTACCCAGATTGACGTCGAGGATCGCCAGCGTGGGCGCATCCCGGTCGATCGCGGCAAGCGCGTCGGCGACGCTCGATGCCGTGTCCACCGACTTGGCGCCGATATCGCGCAGGATCAGCTCGGCATCCATGGCGATGATGATGTTGTCCTCGACGAGCAGAACCCGCTCCAGGAGCGGTTCGATCACGCCGAGGTCGTCCGCCTGACGCGCCGCATTGGAGGTCGAAGGGACGGAGCCCTGAAGTCCGGTATCGGTCGCCACATAAATCTCCGGGATCTTGAAGCGCGCCTGCAAGCCCGCTCAGCTCGTAGTGAACCGCGGCTTCGCCTTTGAGGTCAAATGGTATCGAACGCTCGATGATGGTCGAGCCGAAGCCGCGCCGCGCCGGCGTCGTGACGGGCGGGCCGCCGCGCTCCAGCCAGTCGATGACGAGTTGGCCGACCGGGTCCCTCGACAAGCCGATCTCCAGCGCGCCCGCCCTGTCGCATAGCGCACCGTATTTGGCGGAGTTGGTCATCAGCTCGTGAATGACGAGCGCGAGCGTCGACAGGGCGATCGGCTGCAGAAAGACGTCTTCGCCGGAAATCCGCACCCGGTCGGCATTGTCGAGCAGGAAGGCCTCGCCCTCGCGCTCGATGAGCTGGCGCACCGATCCGGGCGACCAGTTCTGCTGCGTGATCTGGTCGTGCGCCCGCGCAAGCGCCTGGATGCGATGATCGAGCACGTCGACGAAGTCCTCGGTCGTCACGGCGCTGCCCTTGCCGTGGCTGATCAGCCCGCGGACCAGGCCGAGCAGGTTGCGGACCCGGTGGTTGAGCTCGGAAATCAGCAGCTCTTGCCTTTCGAGCGACTGCTTGCGCTCCCGCGACACCGCGTCGTTCAGCTTGAGCACGACTTCGAGCAGCGTGGTCCTCAGCGCGGCGGCGAGCCTGATCTCGCCCGACGTCCAGGGCTCGCTCTGTCCCGAGACGATTTCGCGATAGGCTTCGAAGCTCTTGCGCGGCGTCAGGCGGATGCCGTTCGGGCCGACTTCGGCAGGCTTTTCGGGATTGCCGGCCCATTGAATGGAGCGGGCGATCTCCTGCCGGAAGAACACCAGATAATCGCGAGGGCTGCGCGAAATCGGGATGGCCAGAAGTCCGGCGGCGCGGCTGACGAATTCCTCGGCCGGCTCGTAGATTTTGCCGAGCGCATAGGTGTGGAAAACCGAGCCGACCCCGGTCCGGTTGAGGAAGCGGAGCACGCCGAGCATCTCCTCCTCGGTCGGCGTCCGCCCGGCCAGGACGATGCCGCCACCGACGCAGATCGCAAGGCCGTCGCAGGCGATCAGCTTGCGGAATTCCGGGGCCAGGCCGCGAAGCTGCTCGATCTCCGAGCCCTGGTCGGCAATGGTGCTCAGCAGGCGCGCGTGGAGTTGTTCGATGCGGGCTTCATCGCGCAGGGCTTCGGTGCGCTCCTTGTTCTCCAGCGTCAGCGAGAACATCTGTCCGAACAGGTCCGCGGCGTTGCGCAGGGCGCCGCTCAGCCGCTTCGGCCCGTTGTGGTGGCAGGCGAACAACCCCCAGAGCCGGCCGTCGCGGATGATCGAAATCGACATCGAGCTGCCCACGCCCATATTGGTCAGATATTCGATATGAATGGGCGACACGCTGCGTAAGGGGCTGAGCGACAGGTCGAGGATTTCGCCGGACGGGCCCCGGGGCGGCACCAGCGGCACCGGAGCCGAGCCGACATCGGCGATATAGCGGATCGGGTTCTTTATATAGAGCGCGCGCGCCTGGCTCGGGATGTCCGACGCCGGATAGCGCAGGCCGAGAAACGGCTCCATGCCGGCGCGCCTGGCCTCGCTGACCACCTCCCCGGCGCCGTCGTCGAGGAAGCGGTAGGCCATCACCCGGTCATAGCCGGTAATCATCTGGACATAGCGAACCGCCTGATCGAACAGCTTGCCGACCTCCTTGACCGGCTGCAGCCGCGAGATCGCCATGCGCGCCATGTCGCCGGCTTTCCTGTCCTGCTCGCTGTCGGCGGCGGGTTCGAACTCGATGACGATATAGGCGCCGGACGTATGGAGCGCGGCATCGAAGCGGCCGCCGCCATGGCCGTCGATGAAATCGGCGAGGTGCTGCACGCTTTGCTGAGCGTGGAAATATTGCAGTCCGTTGCGCAGGTCGTGGACCTTCTCGGCGGAAAAGATTTCCGCCAGCGGACGGCCGATGATGTCGTCCGGGGTCCGGCCAAGCAGCTCAGCGATATTCGCGGAGGCAAAGCATGTCAGCCAGTCGGGCGACAAGGCAAGCAGATAGCCATGATCCTGGATCGTGCCCAGCAGGTGGATCGGCTCCTGGTCGCAATTGGTGAGGTCGACATGAAAGGCGGGCTCGGGTCCGTTGTTCATTACGCGTTCTGTAGTGTCGGCGTCGGGCCGTTCTCGAGGGCCCTGAAATAGAGCTCAAAAACGTGGCGTGCCCCCTGAACCGCCTCCGACGTCTCCTGTTCGCTCAAAACGAAGCGCGTTAAGCCATTTGGTAAATGACGGCCACAGATGGTTGGCTCCGTGCGCGAGGAACTTGGTGGCCGGCCCAAGCTCGGGGCTGCCGGCGAGAACCTGCCTGAGCAGGTAGCGATTGCCCAGACGCGATCCCTCCAGCGTATAGAGCATACCGGCGGCGTATGCGGGTCCGATCTGTTGCGGCGCCGCAGGAGGCAAACTCCGATGGCTGAACGCCGAGAGCGATCAGATCCCGGACCAGCGCATCGGCGCGCACGCGCTCCGCCCAGTCCGGCAGCAGGCCGGCCGCCGCGTCGCGTTCAAGGCCTGCCTCGACGGGCAGCACGACCTGCGCATGCAGCCTCAGAAAAGCGACATAGCCGGCGTGCGTGCCGAGATCGAGCGCCTGGAGCCGCCGATCCAGCGTTTCATGCTGCTCATGCGTGGCTTTGCGAAGCACATGCCGCAGCGGCTCGGATTGGGATAAGCCAAGGCTCATCGAAGGTGCGCTTCCTCTCATCTGTCCGGCGAAGGAACCAGAGGCGGCGGATTATCGTGGAAATTTCCGCGCTGTCCATAAACAAAGACATAGCTGGTTTATTGAGGAAGCGGGCGACGAGTTTGGCGGTTTATTGCGCGGCGGACAGTATCCATCCGGGTTTGCAAGCTGATGCGCGGCGCGCGTGGCGGTTTTCGTCGAATGATGCATAAAAAGGTGACATCCACGGCCGACCCTGTGAGGATCGGCGAGAAGCCGCAACTCGCCTGATCGCCGCGCTGGATGCCAGCGCATGGGCGCGCGAGCACACGGTCGCCCCTCGTCTTCCGGCGCGACCAATTTCGCATCATGAAATCGCCTCGCTCGCGACAGTCTGCCCAGATCGCATGCACAAACTTTTTCCATATTCCCGGATTGCCTCAGCTTTAGGCATTTGCTCACCGCCGTGCCCGCCTCGCCGACGCTACAAGTGAAACAGTTGGCCGCGAACGGACGCCGTTCCCGGAAAATATCGAAAGTTTTCAAGCAATTATGCCGACGACGCGGCGCTTCCCCCGGCCGGTGGCATAGGCCTTGCTAAATGTGCTTTGCGAATTGTTAACCGCTTGGAAAACCGCCCATTAATGGGCCTCTCTCGGAGATACTAATGGCAATAACGCGTAGATCATTCCTGTCCGGCACGGCTGTTGCGCTGTCATTGTCGCTCGGCATGACAGGTTTGGCCAAAGCAGAGGACACGATCAAGGTGGGGATCTTGCACTCGCTGTCCGGCACGATGGCGATCAGCGAGACGACACTTAAAGACGTCATGCTGATGCTGGTCGAGGAGCAGAACAAGAAGGGCGGTGTGCTGGGCAAGAAGCTTGAGGCGGTTGTCGTCGATCCGGCGTCGAACTGGCCGCTGTTTGCTGAAAAAGCGCGCGAGTTGATTTCGCAGAAGAAGGTCGACGTGGTGTTCGGCTGCTGGACGTCGGTGTCGCGCAAATCGGTGCTGCCGGTGTTCAAGGAGCTGAACTCGATCCTGTTCTATCCGGTGCAGTACGAGGGCGAGGAGAGCGAGCGCAACGTGTTCTACACCGGCGCCGCGCCGAACCAGCAGGCGATCCCGGCCGTCGACTACCTCATGAGCGAGGACGGCGGTGCGGTGAAGCGCTGGGTGCTCGCCGGTACCGACTATGTGTATCCGCGCACGACCAACAAGATCCTCGAAGCCTATCTGAAGTCGAAGGGCGTCGCGGATGAAGACATCATGATCAACTACACGCCGTTCGGTCATTCCGATTGGCAGACCATCGTCGCCGAGATCAAGAAGTTCGGCTCGGCCGGCAAGAAGACCGCCGTGGTCTCCACCATCAACGGCGACGCCAACGTGCCGTTCTACAAGGAACTGGCCAACCAGGGCGTCAAAGCCACCGACATTCCGGTCGTCGCCTTCTCGGTCGGTGAGGAAGAACTCGCCGGTATCGACACCTCCAACCTCATCGGCCACCTTGCGGCCTGGAACTACTTCGAATCCGTCGACACGCCGGAGAACAAGGAGTTCATCGCCAAGTGGAAGGCCTTCACGAAGAACCCGAAGCGCACCACCAACGACCCGATGGAAGCGCACTATATCGGCTTCAACATGTGGGTTAAGGCGGTCGAGAAGGCCGGCACGACGGAAGCCGACAAGGTCATCGCGGCGCTTCCTGGAACCGAAGCTCCGAACCTGACCGGCGGAACGGCGAAGATGCTGCCGAACCACCATTTGACCAAGCCGGTTCTCATCGGCGAAATCCGCGCCGACGGCCAGTTCGACACCGTCTGGAAGACCGACGGCCTGGTGCCGGGCGATGCGTGGTCCGACTATCTGCCGGGCTCGAAGGATCTGGTCGGCGACTGGGTCGACAAGAAGTGCGGCAACTTCAACACCAAGACGGAAAAGTGCGGCGGCTAAGGCCCGAAAGGTTTGCGCATTTGAGATCGGCGCGGGGTGGCGGCTTGGAATGCCGCCCCGCGCCAAAGCCGCATCAATCCGACCGGAGAGGGCTCTAGTCACCGAATGCGAAAACTCCTCGATGTCACCCGACTGCTCGCCTCGATCGCCCTCATGACGATCGGTGTGGCGAGCGTTTCCGTCGCCGCCGCCGATCCCCTCGACGACACGCTGGCGCGCTTCGCAAAAGACAGTTTCTCCGAAACCGGCGCGGCGATCGACGAGATCGCCGGGTCCAATGTCGACCACGCCACCGCGCTTCTCGAAGCCCTGAAGGAGCGGCGCCTGCTGCTCGATCCGTCGGGCGCGGTGTTCTACAAGGACACCGCCGGCAAGGTTCACGACGCCAAGACCGGTCAGGAGGTCGCGACCGCGCCGACCGGCCTGAAAGCGGTGCGCGTCAACAACCGATTGCGCGGGGCGATCAACGCCGCGCTCGGCGCCATGACGCTTGCCTCGCCAAATGCGGCCAAGCGGCGCTCTGCTGCCGAGGCGGTGTTCCGCTCCCGCGAGGTCGAAGCGCTGGACGCCGTGCGCAAGGCCAAAGCTGCCGAGCAGGACCCCGGCATCGCAACGGCGCTCGCCGAGGCCGAAGCCTCGATCGTGCTTGCCAAAAGCGACGCCACCGTCCCTGAAAAGCTGAGCGCCATCGGCGTTCTGAAGGCGCGCGGCGATCAGGAAGCGCTCGGTCTGCTGCACGCGGTGACGAACGATCCGAACCGGGAGGTCGCCGCAGCCGCCGCTACGACCATCGCCGGCATCGAGCGCAGCCTGAAACTCGTCGAAGGCATCCAGAACATATGGTACGGCCTGTCGCTCGGCTCGGTGCTGCTGCTCGCCGCGATCGGCCTCGCCATCACCTTCGGCGTCATGGGCGTCATCAACATGGCGCATGGCGAGATGGTCATGCTCGGCGCCTACACCACCTTCACCGTCCAGGAGATCTTCCGCGCCTATGCGCCCGGCGCCTTCGACTATTCGCTGCTGGTCGCCGTGCCCGCCGCTTTCGCCGTCGCCGGCGCTCGTCGGCATCGCCATCGAGCGCGGCATCATCCGCTTCCTCTACGGCCGGCCGCTGGAAACCCTGCTCGCCACCTGGGGCGTCAGCCTGATCCTGCAGCAGGCGGTGCGCACGCTTTACGGCGCGTCCAACCGCGAAGTCGGCGCGCCGAGCTACATGCAGGGCGGCTTCGACTTCTTCGGCCTCGCGATCACCTATAACCGGCTCTGGATCATCGTCTTCACGCTGGTGGTCTTCGCCGCGCTGCAATTCGTGCTGAAGGCGACGCCGCTCGGCCTGCAGATGCGCGCCGTCACCCAGAACCGGCGCATGGCCGCCTCGATGGGCATCCGCACCGGCTATGTCGACGCCATGACCTTCGCGCTCGGCTCCGGCATCGCCGGGATCGCGGGCGTGGCGCTCAGCCAGATCGACAACGTCTCGCCCAATCTCGGCCAGGGCTACATCATCGACAGCTTCCTGGTCGTGGTGTTCGGCGGCGTCGGCAATCTCTGGGGCACGCTGGTCTCCGCCTTCGCGCTCGGCATCACCAACAAGCTGCTCGAGCCCTGGGCAGGCGCGGTGCTCGGCAAGATCTTCATTCTGATCCTCCTGATCCTGTTCATCCAGAAGCGGCCGCGCGGGCTGTTCGCGCTCAAGGGAAGGGCGGTCGAGGCATGATCATCACCCGCGTTCTGCAAAGCCTTGGCGATACCGGCAGCCGGATCTTCCTCGTGGTGCTGCTGGCGGTCGCGGTGTTCGTGCCGCTCTCCAACATGCTGCTTCCTGAAAGCTCCGCCGTCCACGTGCCCACCCACGTAGTCTCGCTGCTCGGGAAATATCTCTGCTACGGCATTCTCGCCGTCGCGCTCGACCTGGTCTGGGGCTTTTGCGGCATCCTCTCGCTCGGCCACGCGGCGTTCTTCGCCCTCGGCGGCTATGCGATGGGCATGTATCTGATGCGCCAGATCGGCACGCGCGGCGTCTATGCCGATCCGATCCTGCCGGACTTCATGGTGTTCCTGAACTGGAAGGAGCTGCCCTGGTTCTGGCACGGCTTCAATTCCTTCCCGTTCGCCATGCTGATGGTGTTCCTGGTGCCGGGCGTGCTCGCCTTCGTCTTCGGGTGGTTCGCCTTCCGCTCGCGCGTCACCGGCGTCTACCTGTCGATCATCACCCAGGCGATGACCTATGCGCTGCTGCTGGCGTTCTTCCGTAACGAGATGGGCTTCGGCGGCAATAACGGCCTGACCGACTTCAAGGACATTCTCGGCTTCGACATCCAGGCGCAGGGCACGCGCGTCGCGCTTTTCGCGATCACCGTCGTCGCGCTGGCCGTGACCTACATCATCTGCCGCCTGATCGTCACCTCGACCTACGGCAAGGTGCTCATCGCCATCCGCGACGCGGAGAGCCGGACGCGCTTCCTCGGCTATCGCGTGGAAAATTACAAGCTGCTCGCCTTCGTCGTCTCCGCGTGCATGGCCGGTCTGGCCGGTGCGCTCTACGTGCCGCAGGTCGGCATCATCAATCCGTCCGAATTCGTCCCCGCCAATTCGATCGAGGCGGTGGTCTGGGTTGCGGTCGGCGGGCGCGGCACGCTCACCGGGGCAGCGCTCGGCGCGGTGCTCGTCAACTACGGCAAGACCACCTTCACCTCGGGCCTGCTCGCGCCTTACTGGCTGTTCGCGCTTGGCAGCCTGTTCGTCGTCGTGACGCTCTTGTTCCCGAAGGGCATCGTCGGCACGATCGCGCAGTTCGTCGGCAATTTCAGGCAACGGCGGAATGCCGGCGGCGGGCTCGATGCCGAGGCCGAAGTCGCCCAGGCAGCGGAGTAAGGCGATGAGCACTCAGACGCTGACCAACAACATCCTCTATCTCGACAACGTCTCCGTCTCCTTCGACGGCTTCAAGGCGCTCAACAAGCTCTCGCTCGTCGTCCAGCCCGGAGAGATGCGCGCCATCATCGGGCCGAACGGCGCCGGCAAGACGACGATGATGGACGTCATCACCGGCAAGACGCGGCCCGACACCGGAACCGCGCTGTTCGACGGCACCTACGACCTGACCCAGCTCGACGAGGCCGAGATCGCCGAGCTGGGCATCGGCCGCAAGTTCCAGCGCCCGACCGTGTTCGAGTTCCACACGGTGGCCGACAACATCCGCCTGGCGCTCGACGGGCCGCGGACGACGCTGTCGGCGCTGTTCGGCGCGCGCAACACCATCGGGGCCGACCGGATCGACGAGATCCTGCAGCGCGTCCGCCTGCTCGATCAGCGCGAGCGCCTTGCCGGCGAGCTGAGCCATGGCCAGAAGCAATGGCTGGAAATCGGCATGCTGCTCGCCCAGGACCCCAAGCTGCTGCTGGTCGACGAGCCGGTCGCCGGCATGACCGATGCCGAGACCGAGGACACCGCGGCGCTGCTGGTCGAGATCGCCAAGTCGCATTCGGTCGTGGTGGTCGAGCACGACATGACCTTCGTGCGCGCGCTCGGGGTCAAGGTGACCTGCCTGCATGAAGGCTCGGTGCTCGCCGAGGGCACCATCGACAGCGTCTCGGAGAACGAGCGCGTCGTCGAAGTCTATCTGGGGCGGTGATGGATTTAACCGTAACCATAGAGCAACCGCACGACATCGGCGCTCAATCGAACGCCTCACACGCCGTCGCCCCGGAAAGCGCGGAGCGCTTGTCCGGGGTCCATTGGCTCAACCGCACGACATACCTCGCCGAACAGCGAGTGGATCCCGGACAGCCCTTCGCGCTTCCGGGACGACGCCGATGCGGACGCGCATGCGCGTCGATAGAGGAAGCGCCGGACCATGCTCTCAGTCGATAAGATCGATCTCCATTACGGCGCGGCGCAGGCGTTGCGCGGCATTTCGCTGGAAGCCCGCCCCGGCAAGGTCACCTGCGTGCTGGGCCGCAACGGCGTCGGCAAGACCAGCCTGTTGCGCGCCATCGTCGGCCAGCACGCGATCAGCCGCGGCCACATCCAGTGGAACGGCCGCGAGATCTCCAAGCTCCCGTCCTATGAGCGCGCCCGCATGGGCATCGGCATCGTGCCGCAGGGCCGGGAGATCTTTCCGCTGCTGACGGTGCGCGAAAACCTGGAGACTGCCTATGCCTCGACCGGCAGCGGGCGGCGCTCGGTTCCCGAGGAGATCTTCGAGCTGTTCCCAGTGCTGAAGGACATGCTCGGCCGGCGCGGCGGCGACCTCTCCGGCGGCCAGCAGCAGCAGCTCGCCATCGGCCGCGCCATGACCATGCGCCCGAGCCTGCTCGTCCTCGACGAGCCCACCGAAGGCATCCAGCCCTCGATCATCAAGGATATCGGCCGCGCCATCCTCTATCTGCGCGACCGGGGCGACATGGCGATCGTGCTGGTCGAGCAATATTTCGAATTTGCGCGCGACCTCGCCGATGAATACGCTGTGCTCGACCGTGGCCAGATCGTGCTGTCCGGCACGCGCAGTGATATGAATGAGGACAATGTTCGCCGCGCCCTCGCCATCTGAACCAGCGACGGGGTTTGTGAGCGGCCTGCACCCGAGGCGGGTCGTGGGCGGCGTCAGCGTGCGCATCGCGGCGCGGGACGGGCGCAGCTATGCCGCCGACGTCCTGGAGCGCGACGGCTACAAGGTCCGGTTCCCGCGCGGCGCCTCTGCGCCCGAAGCGGTGATCATCAACACCGGCGGCGGCCTGGTCGGCGGCGACGCGGTGCGCCAGCAGATCGAGGTCGGGGAGGGCGCGTCGGCGACGGCCACCACCCAGGCATCGGAGCGGGTTTACCGGGCGCTGGGCGACGAGCGGACGACCGTCGATGTGCGGTTGAGCCTTGCCGAGTGCGCCCAGCTCCATTGGCTGCCGCAGGACACCATTGTGTTCGACCGCGCCAGGCTATGCCGTTCGATCGAGGTCGACATGGCGGAAAACGCGCAGGCTCCTCATCGCCGAGACGCTCGTCTTCGGCCGCACGGCCATGGGCGAGACCGTCCGCACCGGCTTCCTGCGCGATCGCTGGCGGATCCGCTGCGGCGGCCGGCTGATCTTTGCCGAAACGGTCCGGCTCGACGGCGACATCGCCGAGACCCTGGCGGCCCGCGCCGTGGCCGGCGGCGCGCATGTGGTCTCCACGCTCGTCGCCGTGCGCGACAATCCGCAGGACCGGCTCGATGCCGTCCGCGCCGCGCTCGAAGGCGCCGGCTGCGAAGCGGGCGCGAGCGCATGGGGCAGGCTCATCGTCGTCCGCGCTCTCGGCCGGTCGAGCGAAATTGTCCGGCGGATGCATGAGCGGGTGATTCCGGTTTTATCTGATGCGCCGTTGCCGAGAGTCTGGCAGACATGACGGATGATCCGTGCCTTAGCATTGCGGGAGACGCTTCGTGAATCTGACACCGAGGGAAAAGGACAAGCTGCTGATCTCCATGGCGGCGATGGTCGCGCGGCGGCGGCTGGAGCGCGGCGTGAAGCTGAACCACCCGGAAGCCATCGCGCTGATCACCGATTTTGTCGTCGAGGGCGCGCGGGACGGGCGGCCGGTCGCCGAGCTGATGCAGGCCGGCGCGCAGGTGATCACCCGCGATCAGGTCATGGAGGGCGTCGCCGAGATGATCCACGACGTGCAGGTCGAGGCGACCTTTCCCGACGGCACCAAGCTGGTCACCGTCCACGATCCGATTCGGTGACGGCGATGCCGCTTGTTGATTCTCCAGCGCCGTGTCGGCGTCGTCGTTTTGTCGCCCCGGACCTGATCCGGGGCCTAATCACGGTTCGGAACGGCGATGACTCGCGGATATCGCATTGGGCCCCGGCTCAAGGCCGGGGCGACGCGGGTTGCGGCGTTCTCACAGGTATCCTAGGAGTTTGACCATGCTGGACCTTCGCCCATCCTGCGAATGCTGCGACCGCGACCTTCCGCCGGAATTGCGCGACGCGCGGATCTGCAGCTATGAATGCACCTTCTGCGCCGATTGCGCGGATCACCGCCTGGGCGGAGCCTGCCCGAATTGCGGCGGCGAGCTGGTGCGCCGCCCGGTGAGACCAGCGGCCCGGCTCGCCAAGCACCCGCCTCGACCACCCGGATCTTCAAGCCCGAAGGATGTGGAGACCGCTCATGATCCCCGGCGAATATATCGTTCAAGACGGCGAAATCGAACTGAACAGCGGCCGCCCGACGATCACCGTGCAGGTGGCGAATACCGGCGACCGCCCGGTGCAGGTCGGCAGCCATTATCATTTCTATGAAACCAATCCGGCGCTCTCCTTCGACCGCGAGATGACCCGCGGCTATCGCCTCGACATCGCAGCCGGGACCGCGGTGCGCTTCGAGCCTGGCCAGACGCGCACGGTAACGCTCGTCGAGGTCGCCGGCGACAAGACGATCTACGGCTTCCGCCAGCAGGTGATGGGCAAGCTGTGACAACGATAAGAGGCAAGAAATGACCGGGGATGACAGCGCCGACAACGGCGCGCTGCTGATCGCGAGGGCCGCCGACTTTGCTGCGCGCGCCCATGTCACGCAGCGGCGCAAGGGGGCGGCGCAGGAGCCTTACATCAACCATCTGGCCGAGGTCGCGCTGCTGCTCGCCGAGGCGACGGATGGCGAGGATCCGGTGCTGGTCGCCGCCGGCTGGCTGCACGACACGCTGGAGGACACCGAAGCCGAGCGCGAGGAGCTGGAAGTTCGCTTCGGCCCGGTCGTCGCCTCGGTGGTGGCCGAATGCACCGACGATAAATCGCTGCCCAAGGCCGAACGCAAGCGCCTGCAGGTGGAGAAGACGCCGTCGAAATCCGCCCGTGCGCGAATGCTGAAGATCGCCGACAAGACCAGCAATCTGCGCGCCATGGCGATGAGCCCGCCGATGGGCTGGGACGTCGCCCGGCGCGAGGACTATGTGGTGTGGGCCGAGGCCGTCGTCGCCGGGTGCCGCGGGCTCAACGTCCGGCTCGAACAGGTCTTTGAGGATGCGGTCCGCCATGCGCGGGCCATCATCGGGAACGCGCAATAAGGAGGGGTTCATGCCGGTCGAGATTGCCCGCTCCGCCCATGCGGATATGTTCGGCTCCGGTGCCGGGGAGCGGCTCGCTATCTCCCTCCTCGCACCCGACATAGTCCCATGGTCTGTTGTGCGAGAACGACCTCAGGTTTTTGCCGAAAGTTGAAGGAGTGTTCCAATGGGACTGGAGCCTGTCATCGCCATTATGTGGACGCTTGCTGTCATTTCAATGATCGTCGTCGTAATAAGGATGGCGATAACCAAGCGGAAAATTGCATTCGGTCTTGCAATCGCGACCTTGCCGATCGCGTGGCTTCCCTTATTCGTACTCTCGGGCCCCACGATATGGGGAGCGTTTATCCTGGAGCTTATCGCCGCGCTATTCATTGGAAGCATGGGGCTCATTCATGCCCGCCGTTGGAAGCTCGCCGCTGTCTTGACCTTCCCCGTGGCGGCGCTATGCGTGACGCGATTGATCGTGAATATTGCGCCTACCTCTGAAAGTCTGTCGGCTTACCACGTCTTCGGGCTGATCTGCTTCCTCGGCTTTTTGATGACACCGGCATTTCTGACATTGGCCGCTGTATTCTTTTCCGGCGCTTTTATCGAGAAACGATACCAGGGAGCTTAGCGGATGCCCGCCAGAATCTCACGCGCCGCCTATGCCGACATGTTCGGCCCGACCACGGGCGACAAGGTGCGTCTTGCCGATACCGAGCTGTTCATCGAGGTCGAGCGCGATCTCACCACCTATGGCGAGGAGGTGAAGTTCGGCGGCGGCAAGGTGATCCGCGACGGCATGGGCCAGAGCCAGGTGACGCGCGCGGGCGGGGCGGTCGATACGGTGATCACCAACGCGCTGATCGTCGATGCGGTGACCGGCGTCATCAAGGCCGATGTCGGGCTGAAGGACGGCCGGATCGTCGCCATCGGCAAGGCGGGCAATCCCGACATCCAGCCGGGCGTGACCATCATCGTCGGCCCGTCGACCGAAGTGATCGCCGGCGAGGGCAAGATCCTCACCGCCGGCGGGTTCGACGCGCACATCCATTTCATCTGCCCGCAGCAGATCGAGGAAGCGCTGATGTCGGGCGTGACCACCATGCTCGGCGGCGGCACCGGCCCCGCGACCGGCACCAATGCGACGACCTGCACGCCCGGCGCCTGGCATATCGAGATGATGATCCGCGCCTCCGACGCCTTCCCGGTCAATCTGGCCTTTTCCGGCAAGGGCAATGCCTCGCCTGCCGGCCGCGCTCGTCGAGCAGATCGAGGCCGGCGCCTGCTCGCTGAAGCTGCACGAGGACTGGGGCACCACGCCCGCCGCCATCGACAATTGCCTCGCCGTCGCCGACGATTACGACGTCCAGGTGATGATCCACACCGACACGCTCAACGAAAGCGGCTTCGTCGAGGACACCATCGCCGCCTTCAAGGGCCGCACCATCCACGCCTTCCACACCGAGGGCGCGGGCGGCGGCCATGCGCCCGACATCATCCGCGTCGCCGGCCTGCCGAACGTGCTGCCGTCCTCGACCAACCCGACCCGTCCGTTCACGGTGAACACCATCGACGAGCATCTCGACATGCTGATGGTCTGCCACCATCTCGACCCGTCGATCCCGGAAGACCTGGCCTTCGCCGAGAGCCGCATCCGCAAGGAAACCATCGCCGCGGAGGACATCCTCCACGACATGGGCGTGCTGTCGATGATCGCCTCGGACAGCCAGGCCATGGGCCGCGTCGGCGAGGTGATCATCCGGACATGGCAGACCGCGCATAAGATGAAGGTGCAGCGCGGGAGCCTGCCCGAGGATGCCGGCACCGGCCACGACAATGCGCGGGTGAAGCGCTATATCGCCAAATACACGATCAACCCGGCCATCGCCCATGGCATGTCGAAGCATATCGGCTCCATCGAAACCGGCAAGCTCGCCGACCTGGTGCTCTGGTCGCCGGCGTTTTTCGGCGTCAAGCCGGATCTGATCATCAAGGGCGGCGCGATCGCAGCGGCGGCGATGGGCGATCCCAACGCCTCGATCCCGACGCCGCAGCCGGTGCATTACCGGCCGATGTTCGGGGCGTTCGGCAGCGCGGTCGGCGCCACGTCGCTGACCTTCGTTTCCGAGGCGTCGCTTGTCGCGGGCCTTGACGAGAAGCTGGGCATGTCCAAGGAGCTGGTGCCGGTCGAGAACACCCGCGGCGGCATCTCCAAGGCCAGCATGGTCCACAACAGCGCGACGCCGAACATCACCGTCGATCCGGAGACTTACGAGGTTCATGCCGATGGCGAGCTTCTGGTCTGCGAGCCGGCCACCGAGCTGCCGATGGCGCAGCGCTATTTCCTGTTCTGAGGCGACCGATGCTCCGCGCGGCAACCGTCATCTCCGCACCCGACGACCGGCTGGCGGGCACGCATGAGCAGATCACGCTGGCGCGCGAGGACCGCTACCGGCGGCGGCTCGCCATGACGACCGATGCCGGTCGGGCATTCCTGCTCGATCTGGCAGAGACCACCTATCTGCCGAACGGCGCCGGGCTGCTGCTCGATGACGGCAGCGTCGTCGTCGTGCGCGCGGCGGTGGAAGCGCTCTTGCGGATCGGTGCGCCGGACCCGCTGACGCTGACCCGCATCGCCTGGCATATCGGCAACCGGCACACGCCCGCCGAGATCACCGAAGCGGCGATCTTCATCCAGCCCGACCACGTTCTCGCCGAGATGGTCGGCGGGCTCGGCGGCACGGTCGAGGCCGGTGCAGCGCCCGTTCGAGCCGGAAGGCGGCGCCTATGGCGGCCACGCCGCGATCGGTGAGGCGGATCATCACCACCACGGCGAGGCGCATCACCACCATCATCACAGCCACGAGCACTGACGATGCTGGACCGTCCCGACCAGCGCGGGCGCGAGGACGCATTTCCGGCGGAGCTGCTGATCTGGCTGTCGCCGGCCTTTCCGATCGGGTCCTTCGCCTACAGCCAGGGGCTTGAGACCGCGGTGGCGCGCGGCTGGGTCACGGATCGCCCGTCGCTCACCGACTGGCTCGCCCGGCTGTGCAGCGGCGGCGCGCTGCGCAACGACCTGATCATCCTGTCGCTGATCCTGCGCGCGCCCGACGAGGCGGCGGTCGCCGCTTTGGCCGAGCTGTCCGCGGCGCTGCAGCCGTCGAGGGAGCGTGCCGAAGAGACGCTGACGCAGGGGCAGGCCTTCATGGAGGCCTATGCCGCCGGCTGGTCGTGCGAGGGCGACGCCGTCCCGCTCCTGCCTTCCGCCACGCCTCCGACGCTGCCCGTCGCGCTCGGTCAGGCCGCGCGGGCTCATGGCCTGCCGCTCGGCGCAACGCTGATAGCCCATGCCACCGCCTTTCACACCAACCTCGTTTCCGCCGCCATCCGGCTCGGCGTCATCGGCCAGTTCGACGGCCAGCGCATCCTGGCCGAATTGCTCCCGCAACTGCGTGAGGCTTGCGAATTCGCGCGAACTGCGGAAGAAGATGACCTCGGCGGGGCCAGTTTCGCGGCCGATCTCGCCTCGATCCAGCACGAAACCCAAACGACGAGGCTGTTTCGCTCCTGATGTATGAAGCCCTGATGCTCTTCGGATTTCTGGTCTCGTTCGCGCTGACGGTCGTGCTGCTGGCGCTTGCGGGGCTGCATGTCTATTGGGGCAATGGCGGGCTATGGCCGGGGACGGACGAAACCTCCCTGGCGCGCATGGTGGTCGGCGCGCCCGCCATTCAGAGCATGCCGAGCCAATCCGCCAGCTACACCGTCGGCTTCCTGCTGTTCCTCGCCGGGCTGTGGCCGATGACCATGCTCGGATTGCTGCCCGCGCTTGCTGCCGGTCGAATTGCTCGTCCTCGCCGGCTACGGCCTCGCCATCGTCTTCATCGGGCGCGGCATCGCAGCCTATGTGCCCGCGTTCCGGGACTTCTTTCCGGAAGAGCCCTTCGCCACGCTCGACCGGCGCGTTCTACGGACCGCTCTGCCTGTCGATCGGGCTCGGCTTTGCGTTTCTGTTGTCGCTGGGATGGATCACGCCATGACCGCCTCTCCGCATGGGCCTCTCCGCGTCGGCATCGGCGGCCCGGTCGGCTCCGGCAAGACCACGCTTACCGCGGCGCTCTGCCGGCAGATGGCGGCCGCCGTCGACATGTGCGTGATCACCAACGACATCTACACCCGCGAGGACGCCGAGGCACTGATGCGGATGCAGGTGCTGCCGCTGGAGCGGATCAAGGGCGTGGAGACCGGCGGCTGTCCGCATACCGCCATTCGCGAGGACTGCTCGATCAATCTCGCCGCGATCGCCGAGATGCGCAGGGCGCTTCCCGGACCTCGAACTGGTGCTGATCGAATCCGGCGGCGACAATCTGGCAGCGACCTTCTCGCCCGATCTTGCCGATCTCACCATCTATGTCATCGACGTCGCTCAGGGCGGCGACATTCCGCGCAAAGGCGGGCCGGGCATCACCCGATCCGACCTTCTGGTGATCAACAAGACCGACCTTGCCCCTTATGTCGATGTCGACCTGGAGACGATGCGGGCGACGCCGGCCGGGCGCGCGGCGAAAAGCCGTTCGTCTTCACGAACTTGAAGACGGGGGAGGGCGTCGGCGAGATCGTCGCGTTCCTCAAGCGGCAGGGCGGCCTGGGCTGAAACCCGCAGTCGCAAGACGGCGCCGAGTGCGGCTCGCATGCCGGCGTTCGACCTCGCGCATATCCGATTCCTGCAACAAATCCCGTCCTTACCCTGCAAGCGCGCTGAAACACCTGTGAACCGATGCTATGCTCGCGCGGGGAGAGAGAGCAATGGATTTCGGGCTGAGGCCGCTTTTGAATGCTCATCGGATTTTCGCTTCGCGCGATACCGAAGCCTTGCGCGGATTCCTGGCGACGAAAGATTTCACGCTCGATATGCGCCCGCAGGATGCGGGGAGCCTCGATTCGGTGATCAACGGCGTCTACATGCCGGGAATGTATCTCGGCTACATCCAATATGGCCCCTCTGTCGAGGTGCGCGCGACGGCCAGGGACGATTACTGGCTGCAAATGCCGGTGACCGGCAAGGTCGAGGTCATCGACCGCAGCCATGGCGTGGTCTGCGACACGCGCCGTGCGGCGCTCGCCTCGCCCACCCACAGCGACTATTATCTCGTGAGGTCGAACGAGGGCTGCGGCGGGGTGCGCCTCTGCCTCTACCGATCCGCGCTGAATAGCTGCCTGACGGCGCTGCTGGGCGATCAGCCGCAGAAGCCGCTCGCCTTCGCCCCGGAAATGGATCTGAGCGAAGGCCACGGCCGGAGCCTGGCGCAATATATTCTGCTGGCGGTGCGCGATCTGGACCAGGCGAACGCAATGGTCTGGCCTGAGTTGACGATGATCGCCTTCCAGAATTTCGTCATCACCGCGTTGCTGATGGCGCAGCCGCATAATTTCACCGCGGCGCTCGACCGCCTCGACCAGCACGTCGCCCCGCGCGACGTGAAGCGCGCCATCGAGTTCATCCACGCCAATCTCGCCGCGCCGATCACCATGCAGGATATCGTCGCCATCACCGGCGTGCCCGGCCGGACGCTGTTCAAGCATTTCCGCGACTACAAGGGCACCGCGCCGATGCAATATCTGCGCAACGCCCGTTTCGAGCAGGTGAGGCGGGGCCTGGCCGCGGCCGATCCCGAAGCGAGCGTCACCCGCATCGCTATGGAGGCGGGCTTCATGCATATGGGCCGCTTCGCCATCGATTATCGCAGGCGCTTCGGGGAGTGTCCGTCCGAAACGCTGAAACGCAGCCGTAACGCGCCTCGCATGGCCGTGACGGAAAGAGGCGCAATGCGGATAGCGCCGCCGAGAAAGGCGAACTAGGTTTCCCACATGCAGCTTGGTGCCGGCGGTCGTCCGTATACGGATGCGCCGACCCGATACCATCGAGAAGGAAACCAGGATGAAGACCGCTCTCAGATCCGCTTTCCCCCTCCGCATGCTGATCGCAGCGTGCGCATGGCTTTGTCTCGCCCAGGGCGCCGCACAGGCGCAGCGTGCGATGACGGTCAACGGCAACTGGTTGTCGCCCCAGGACATGATGCGCGCCGACCGCAACGCCGGCTTCGTCCTGCCCAACGGGCACTATTGGTGCGATCCCGGCACCGGCTATTGGGGCGTCGTCGGCCAGGGCGCCTGGGGCCGGGTTCACCCGTCGCAATGCCCGCCATTGCCGGGGCAGGGCGGCGGCGCCTATGTCGGGCGCGGGCCTGGCGGCAATCGCGGCAGCGACGGCCGGTGCTCCTATTACAACGACCCGCAGACCGGCGCATCGGTGATGACCGGCAATTGCAACTGACCCTCGCGCATTGCGCTTCAAGGCAGCGGGCGGCTGCGGATCGGAGGTCGACGGATCGGCATGTCGGTCGGACCCGCCCTCCGCCGGCGCATCTGGCGTTCGATGACGCCTCGTCCCATGGCGGCACCGTGACGCTTTCGATTCCGCTGCAATAGCGCGCAAGCCGCGCTATCATCCTTCCCACGCGTTTTCCATAAGAACCGCTTTACGGTACGGATCGCGCGAGGGAACGCTTCGACCGGGTGGCCGTTTCATGTGTACGGACCAACGCGCGGCAATTCAGCTTCTCCGGAGGCCGTGCTATCATGTTTTCCAGCTCCCCGCCGCGGAGGGCGCCGGCATAAAGGGGGTCGCTTTTGCTTTCTCTGTTCGAGCTTGTCGCGGGGCTTCTGACCGTGACGGCCATCTTTGCATGGCTCAACCACCGCATCCTGCGCCTGCCCGCCAATATCGGCCTTCTGGTGATGGGGCTCGGCGCCTCGCTGCTTCTGCTTGGGATGGACTTCCTGTTTCCTGGCGGCTCGCTTTACGGGCCGGTCGACCAAGACGCTTCAGCAAATCAACTTCTACGACGCGGTGATGAACGGCATGCTTGCCTTCCTGCTGTTCGCCGGGGCGCTGCATGTCAATCTCGGGCATTTCCGCGACCGCGCTACGGTGATCGGCATCCTTGCCACCGTCGGCGTGATCATCTCGATGCTGATCGTGGCCACCGGGCTGTGGACGGCGGCTCATTTTCTCGGCATGCCGATCAGCTATCCCTGGGCGCTCGTGTTCGGCGCGCTGATCGCCCCGACCGATCCGGTCGCGGTGCTGTCGACGCTGAAATCCTCCAACGTGCCGCAGATGCTCGAAACCGACATGTCCGGCGAAGCGCTGTTCAATGACGGCGTCGGGGTTGTGCTGTTCACCATCGCTCTGCAGGCCGCGATCGGCTTGGGCGGAGATTTCGGGCCGACCACGGTCGGGCGCCTGCTCGTCGTCGAAGCGGGCGGCGGCGCGCTTCTCGGGCTGGTCACCGGCTATGTCGCCTATCGCGCGTTCCACGCCATCGACGACTATTCGATCGAGGTGCTGATCTCGCTGGCTCTCGTCACCGGCACCTATGCGCTGGCCAGCAAGCTGCATATGAGCGGCCCGATCGCGGTGGTCGTGGCCGGCGTGCTGATCGGCAATCGCGGCGCGGCGCGGGCGATGAGCGATACGACCAAGCGCTACGTGTTCGGTTTCTGGACCCTGGTCGACGACATCCTCAACGCGGTGCTGTTCCTGCTGATCGGTCTCGAAGTGCTGGTCGTCGATTTCGAGCCTTACTTTTTCTCCGTGTCGATGATCGCCATTCCGCTGGTGCTGATTGCGCGTTTCGTCGCGGTGGGCGGGCCGGTCGCCGTTCTGCGGCGCTGGAAGCCGTTCGCCCGCGGCACCGTGGCGGTGCTGACCTGGGGCGGCGTTCGCGGCGGCATTTCCATCGCGCTGGCTTTGTCTCTGCCCGACAGCCCGGCGCGGCCCTACATCCTTGCGGCGACCTATGCCGTGGTGCTGTTCACGGTCATCGTCCAGGGCCTGAGCCTGCAAGGCGTGGTGCGCAGGACCGCGGGCCCGCCGCCGGAAGCGGAGCGCCGCGGGTAGCGCCGCGACGGTTGCCCGGTCTCCTTAGAGCGGATCAGGAAACATGGAATCCGGTTTTCCGCTCGATCACGCGATCAGCGAACGAATTGAGAGCGGGCCGCGGGTTATCACCGTTTCCGACTAAGATGATCCCGCTCTAGGTTGCGGAATTAAGGAACAATCGCTGCAAAGTCGCCGTTCTTCAGACAGTTCGTCTTTAGGAGGCGTCAATGACCGAAACAGCCGCAAATCATTCTATCGACCGCACGGAGTACCGATCCGAATATGCCGGAACCGCTTATTGGGCCACGGCTTTTCTGGCCACGGTTCTTGTCCTGTGCGGTCTGCCTTTGCTCGCCGGCGGTCTCTGGCTGATCGCGCTTGGCGGAAGCTGGTACTACGCCATCGCCGGCATCGGATTGCTGGCCACGAGCTGGTATCTCTATCAGACCTCGATGATGGCCGTCTGGGCCTATCTCGCAACCTACATCTTCACCGTCGTCTGGGCCCTTTGGGAGGTCGGTCTCGATGGCTGGGCGCAAGTCCCTCGCCTGGTTGCCCCGACCATCATCCTGCTGCTGGTCCTGTTCTGCATTCCGGCACTGCGCTCGACGGGGCCTGCCCGCGAATAGCGGGTCAGCCTTTGAAGAACCGAGGAAATATCATGAAAAAAAAGACATCCGGCTTTCGGCCGGCCTTTGTCGGCTTCGCCGCATTGGCCCTGATCGCCGCACCGCTTGGGGCTAACGCAATAGCCCAAAACCCCCCGAACCCGAATGCCCCCGATCAGACCGCTCCCGCGCCGAGTGCCACCCAGCCGGCAACGCCGGGAGCGCCATCCGACCAAGTCCCTGCCGCAGGAGATCAGACCGCGCAGCCTTCACCGAACGCGACGCCGGGCGCCGCTTCGCCGACGCAGACCGGAGCCGCCGCGCCGGCATCGGGCGGCGCGCCGCGTCAGCCTCGGCCGATTGCCGAGACCGGGAACGACTGGCCCGCCTATGGCGGCACAATTCACGCCACACGCTATTCGCCCCTCGGCCAGATCAACCGCGACAACGTCGCCAAGCTGAAGAAGATCTGGGAATTCAGAAGCGGCGACATGCCCGACGAGCACACCAAGGGCAAATACTCCCCCGAGAACACGCCGATCAAGGCCGGCGGCAGCCTTTACACCTGTTCCGCCATGGACATCATCAGCGCCCTCGATCCGCTCACCGGCAAGGAAGAGTGGCGGTATGACCCGAACGTTCCGGACGATGCCATCCCCTATGGCGCGACCTGCCGGGGTGTCGCCTATTATGAGCAACCCGATGCGCCGGAGGGTGCGCTGTGCAAGACGCGCATCATCTTCGGCACCCTCGATGCGCGGCTGATCGCCGTCGACGCCAAGCTCGGCCAGCCCTGCACCGGGTTCGGCGAGAATGGCGAGGTTTCGCTGAACGAGGGCCTCGGCAAGACCGTTCCGGGCTGGGTTTCCGTGACGTCGCCGCCAACCATCGTGCGCGGCATCGCCGTGGTCGGCCAGCAGGTCAAGGACGGACAGGCGGAGGACGCGCCGTCCGGCGTGATCCGCGGCTACGACGCGGTGACGGGCAAGCTCGCCTGGGCCTGGGACATGGGCCGTCCGGGCCAGAAAGGCCTGCCGCCGGAGGGCCAGACCTACACGCGCGGCACGCCGAATATGTGGACCACGGCCGCGGGCGACGAGCAGCTCGGCTATGTGTACGTCCCGCTCGGCAATTCCTCGGTCGATTATTTCGGCGGCAATCGCAGCAAGACGGAGAACGAGTTCTCCTCCTCGGTCGTCGCCATCGACGTGACCACCGGCGATCCGGTCTGGCACTTCCAGACGGTGCATTACGACCTGTGGGATTACGACCTCGGGTCGCAGCCGACCCTCGTCGACTTTCCCACCAATAAGGGCACCGTCCCCGCCCTGATCCTACCGAGCAAGCAGGGTGAGATCTTCGTGCTGAACCGCAAGACCGGCAAGCCGATCGTCCCCGTCGAGGAGCGCAACGTGCCCAAGGGCGGCGTCGAGACTGCCCACGTTTCCCCGACGCAGCCCCACTCCACCTATCACAGCCTGATGAAGCCGCCGCTGCGCGAGAGCGATATGTGGGGCATGTCACCCCTCGACCAGCTTTGGTGCCGCATCCAATATCACCGCGCCAATTACAACGGCCCCTATACGCCGCCGTCCGCCAACGGCCCCTGGATCGAATATCCGGGCTATAATGGCGGTTCGGACTGGGGCGGCGTCGCCGTCGATACCAAGCGCGGCATTCTGATCGCGAACTACAACGACATCCCCAACTTGAACCGGCTGATCCCGCGCAAGCAGGCGGACCAGGAGCATATCTCCGCGATCAATTCCCCCGGTGGCATCAGCGGCAGCGAGGAGGGCGACGCACAGGCCGGCTCGCCTTATGCGATCAACGTCAATGCCGGGTGGCGCGTGCCGCTGACCGGCCTGATCTGCAAGCAGCCTCCCTATGGCGGCATCCGCGCCATCGATCTGAAGACCGGCAAGACGCTGTGGGACAAGCCGCTCGGAGAGGCGCTGAACAACGGACCGTTCGGCATCCCGTCGATGCTGCCCATCACGATCGGCACGCCGAACAATGGCGGCCCGATCATCACCGCCGGCGGGCTGGTGTTCATCGCCGCCGCGACGGACGATCTTCTGCGCGCCATCGACATCGAAACCGGCAAGGTGGTGTGGAAGACGGCGCTGCCGGCCGGCGGTCAGGCGACACCGATGACGTACGAGGCGGGCGGCAAGCAGTTCATCGTCATTGCGCCAGGTGGGCATCACTTCATGAACACCAAGGTCGGCGACTACGTGATCGCCTACGGCCTGCCGCAGGACGTCGCTCAGAAATAGCCTGCCAAGGGAAGGCGCGGTGCAAGGCTGCGCCTTCCTGTCGCGACCATCCGGCAAACTTTTTTGGAACTGCGCGGTAGCCCTCGTGTTTCGGTCGTGTCGCAAGCGACGATCGCGATCGGGCCGCGCGCCCATTCGTTTCAAAGACCCGCCAGCCATGAGCGCCTGTTCCGTGGTGCCCGGTGGGACAAGTGGACCGCCCAGGTGCGCGTGGGCGATAGGGAGTGAATTAATGAAGCTGGTTGTGTTCCGCCCGAGGATCCGCTCATCCCGGCGTGATCTTCTCTGCGCGGTGTCCCACGACGCATTGCCGCGCGCATTCAAAACCGATCGGCAGCCGACATGATCTGGCGCTTGATCCGGCCAGGGGCAAAGCAGTCCAGCGACGACACCGTGCAGGATCGGTGGAGGCGCCTGCCGTTTCTTCGCCAATCCCCCTGCCATCTCAACCGCTATTTCCTGGCCCAGCACGTCGCCGTCGTCACCGCTCATCCCGACGACGAAACCATCGGCTGCGGCGCATTGCTGACGCGGCTTTCGGTCGCCCCGATCATCCTGGTAACCGACGGCGCACCGCGTAATCTCGACGATGCGCGCGACCGCGGCTTTGCCGCGCCCGAAGATTACGCCAAGGCGCGCAGGGCGGAGTTGCAGGCGGCGCTGGACATTGCCGGCATCCAGCCCGGGCGCCTCATACCGCTCGGCATACCGGACCAGGAGACCGCGCAGCGAGTCGCTCCGCTGGCGCGACAGCTCGCGTCGCTGTTCGTCACCCACGGCTCCACGGTCGCCCTCACCCATGCCTATGAAGGCGGTCATCCCGATCACGATTCGACAGCGCTTGCGGTCCACCTCGCCGCCCGGCTGCTGAAGGCCCGCGGCCATGATCTGGAGGTTTTCGAGATGCCCCTTTACCGGCTTGGGGACGAGGATTGCATCTACCAGAGCTTTGGGCCGGGCGGCGACGTTTCGTCGGCGATCGAGATTCCGCTGAGCGAGGAGGAGAAGGCGTTCAAGCGTCAAATGATGGACGCTCACGCCACGCAGAAAGACGTTCTGGAGCCTTTTGCCATGGACGTGGAGCGGTTTCGGCCGGCAGGGGCGGTCGACTTTACGCGCCTGCCCAATGACGGCCGCTTGCTTTACGAGCAGCGCCGCTGGGGCTTTACCGGGGAGCGCTGGCGCGCGCTCGTTGCCGACGCGATCGCCGAGATCGAGAACGCCCTCGCCGCGTGAAGCCGGCGAAGGCGACCGGGCGCAGTCGCCTAATAGGCCGGGGGATCGCTTGCGGGGAAGGATTCGTCCGACGCTTCGTCGATCCTGTCCCATGCCGGTGGCGGGTCTTTCATCGCCTCGGGACCGGCCGGTCTTTGCTTGGGGATAGAGCCGGCGCGCTTGCCGACCAGTTTCGCGGACCGTGTAGGGCGGCTGCCCCAATCCGTCGCCACTGCGAGGACGGCGACGGCCAGCCCCACGATGCTAATCGCCAGTCGTCTGGCACCCATGTCTCCACCGCATCCTTTCTGGCAGGGTCCATGCGGGACCACTGATGAGGATGAGAACCAACGGGCGACGCGCCCGGTTCCACGCCTTGGGCGAATTTGACGACCGTCGTCCCAGCACCATACGCCGGATCTCACGCAGCCGGTTCCAGCGCCGGAATACCAATCGGCGTCCGCTTGTTGCGCGACCCCAGCATGCGTAGATAAAGCTGCTCGTAGCCATCGGCCATCGCCTTGACCGAGTAGCGGGCGGCGCGGCGGCGGGCGGCCTGCTGAAGACTCTGCCGGGCTTCGTCGTTGGCGCAGAGAAAATTGAGCGTCTCCTGAATAGCGGGCGCACTGGTGGGATCGACGAACATCGCCGCACCCGCCCACAGCTCGCGGAAGGCGGGGATATCCGCCAGCACCAGGGCGCAGCCCGACGCCGCCGCTTCCAGGACCGTCAGTCCGAACGGCTCGTAAAGGCTCGGTGCGACGAAGATTCCGGCACTGCCCATCATCGCGAGCAGATCATCGCGGATCAGATTGCCCAGCCAATCGACAGAACCGCGCGGGGACGTATCGTAGACTTCGCCGCCATGCCAGAGCGCACCGCCGATCCGGATCGGCCATTCCACGCGCTCGGCGACGCGCGACAGGATTGCGACGTTTTTTGCCTCGTCCCGTGGACGACCGGCGGCCAGAATGAACGGCTCCTTGGGCTTTTCCGCGGACACCATATCGAGCCCATGCCAGACCACCTCGCCCCTGCCGCCGGGCTTATAGAGCGCTTCGATGCGGTCGCGCAGCGCGCGGGACGGCGCAACCCAGCACTCGGCCGCGTCTAGGCCGGCCGCGACCTGTTTTTTGTAGTGGCTCCAATCGGCCTCGCGCGGCTCACCGCCACGGCAAGCCTGATGCCGCGAGCCCCAGCACGACTGCGCGGCGACCAGCACCGGTGCGCGCCACTCCGCCAAGGCCTCGCGATAGCCGTTGAGGTGGACGATATCCGGGGCAAGGCGCCGTCCGATCTCGCCGAGATGGTCCGCGGCCCGGGCCTGATCCTCGCCGGAGGGATCGTGCCATTCGAGGTCTAGATCGGTAATCTCCAGGTCGATCAACGGATCGCTGAGGCAAGGCAGAAACTGGTCTTCGGCGGGGGCCGGACCGAGCGTGACGATACTGACGCGCCAGCCCCGCCGGGTGAGCGCGCCGGCCAGAGTGGTGGAATACACCCACGTCCCGCCGATCGCGTCGGTCGTCATCAGGATGTGCTTTTCGGGACTGAAAACCATGACCGAATACCCTCTAATTCCTGCGTATGCCTTCGACATTATTTGGGCACGAGCCCGGACAACCGGGGCGCCCGCCCGTGGCCACCTTGTCGGCCAGCGGGTTATCTGGAAGCGGCGTGAATGCGTGAGCCGGCACGAAAGTGTGATCGGAATTCAAAACCGAAGGCTCCGCGGGCGCATGAGCATCTGCGATGCGCGGGGCGATCGACATAGCCCCTTGAAAGAGACGTACACGCATGCCGGCGGGCTTTCATGAAAGTGTCATAGCGTGCAACTCGGGACATGGGAGCTTTGTTCCGGCCGTTAGGCAGTCCTACGGATCCGGAAAACGACTTAGCTATAGCAGGGCCGGCGGCGGCAGAGTTTTTCATAATGGTGCGACCGTTTAGCCGGACTGGCTCCGAAACCGGACGAAATCAAGATTTCTCCCGATTTGCCGGACGTGCGTCACGGTTCCGGGACGGTCGCCGCTGGAACAAAACTGAGACGTAGCCCGTTTGCGTCATGAAGATATATGAAGCGACGCGACCCCTCCCACGCGCACCTCACGTTGCTCAACTCCATATATCTGCGGTCCGCGGCCTCAGCGTCGCGGACCGCATCGTTTCCAGGGCGTTTTGACACAACAGCGCGAAAGTTAGGGCTCGGGCGTTTGCTTTGGCCGTGCTTTTTCATGAGCAACACAAATATAGTGCGATGTTGTGTAAGCATAAAATGCAATTTGTGATTGGAACTTGCGCTTAATCACCTCGTTTCAACAGGATCATTTTGGGAACTGCTTGGTTCTGATTTCAGCGTCATTGGCGTCCCAATCAAAAGCGAACCTGTCGGAGGTGTCCTTGAGTTCCGATAATCTGCGGCAAGGCTTGATTTCCTATCTCCCGAATTTGCGGGCGTTTGCAATGGCCTTGTGCCGCGACAACGATGCGGCGGACGATCTGGTACAGGAAACCTTGCTGAAGGCGTGGAACGGCATCGACGGATTCCGCGAGGGCACAAACCTTCGCGCCTGGCTGTTCACGATCATGCGACATACGTATTTTTCAGAGTATCGCAAGCGCAAACGCGAGGTGGTCGGGGAAGAGGATTATACCTCGACGCTGAGCGTCCCGCCGGAGCAGCAAGGCCACGCCGATGCCCGAGACCTCGCCAACGCCCTTGCGCAGCTCAGCGGCGAGCAGCGGGAGGCGCTGATCCTGGTGGCGGCGGAAGGCTTCAGCTACGAAGAAGCGGCGGCGATCTCGAATTGCCCGGTCGGCACCATCAAAAGCCGGATTAACCGCGCCCGCAGCCGTCTGGCAAAGATCCTGGGCATCTCCTCGGTGGACGAAATCGACCACGAGCCGTTCCGGGCCGTGATTTTTAGCACCCGCGGCGCCGCAGCGCGGCCGCGTCGTCGCCCGATCTCCTCGCACCCTTCCCGATCCTCATCGTCATCAGAAAGGCGCTTCACGGCCTTATCCTGCTTGCGCTTGTTCCGCGCAGCGGCCGGTTTCGGCGCTCGCTGGAGACCGGAACATTGACCCGGGCATAACGTTTGTTCCCCCATGTCGTCATCACGGATTGAAAGGAGAAAACCGATGAATTCGGACCCGATCGAGACCAATTGGGATAAGATGAGCGAAATGCTCCAGGCGGAGTGGAGCGAGCTGACCGACGACGATATCGCCGACGTCAAAGGCAATCGCGAGGGCCTGATCGCCCGCATTCAGAAGCGCTATGGCATTCCACGCGAGGAAGCCGAGCGCCAGGTCGACCGGTGGGCACGCAACGTCTGACGCTCGGGCTGAAAAGTACGGCCGGGCCAGATTGTTCTCCGCGGCCTCACGAGCCTCGTGCCCGGAACAAGGCTACCGCTTTTGCCTTAGGCGATGTAAGCTCTTCTGTCCGCTGGAGATCCTGCAGCAGAATGCGTTCGATCCGAAATCACGTGCTCTCGTTCTGCCGCTCGGGGTCTCGCCACTTTTCCGCTTCCGCCAGCGCCGGTTACGCGCCTTCGGCTGGTCCGGAGCGGCAACCACAGGGCGGCCGGTTCTGCGCTGACAACAGCCGACCCGAGCGCCGTTACAATTTTTAGCAGGATGTTTTCAGCCAGGCGCCTTTAAGTTTATGGGGCGTCCCAAGGCTAAACTCCCGGAGGTGCCTCATGACATTGAAATCCATCAACCCGGCAACCGGCGAGCTGATCGCGCAATATCAGGAGATGTCGCCCGAGGAAACCGCCGCCGCCGTGGACGCGGCGCATCGCGCGTTCCTGGAATGGCGGCGCGTGGGCTTTGCCGAGCGCGCCGGTCCGATGCGCAAGGCCGGCATTTTGCTGCGCGAGCGCGCCCGCGATTACGGCCGGCTGATGGCGGAAGAGATGGGCAAGCCGATCAGCGGAGGCATCGCCGAAGCGGAGAAATGCGCCTCGGCCTGCGACTATTTCGCCGAGCATGCCGCGAGCTTTCTTGCGCCGGAGCCGATCCCGATCGACGGCGCCAAGAGCTTCGTCGCGTTCCAGCCGCTCGGCGTCGTACTCGCCGTCATGCCATGGAATTTCCCGTTCTGGCAGGTCTTCCGTTTCGTCGCTCCCGGGCTAATGGCGGGCAATGCCGGCGTGCTGAAACACGCCTCCAATGTTCAGGGCTGCGCGAAGGCCATCGAGGACCTGCTCCGTGAGGCAGGCTTCCCGCAGGACCTGTTCCGCACGCTCATGATCGGCAGCAGGGCGGTTGAGGCGGTGATCGAACATCCCGGGATCAGCGCGGTGACGCTCACCGGCAGCGAGCCCGCCGGTCGCGCCGTCGCCCGTAAGGCCGGACAGATGCTGAAGAAAACCGTGCTCGAGCTCGGCGGCAGCGACCCATATATCATTCTCGAAGACGCCGACGTCGAAAAGGCCGCCGAGATCAGCGCCAAGGCGCGGCTGGTGAATTCCGGCCAGAGCTGCATTGCCGGCAAGCGCTTCATCGTCGTCGAACCGCTGCGCGAACGCTTCGAGGCGCTGTTCACCGAGAAGATGAAGGCGGCCAAGGTCGGCGATCCGCTGGACGAGAAGACCGAGATCGGTCCGATGGCGCGTCACGATCTGCGCGACGATCTGCACGGCCAGGTCGAGGACAGCGTCGGTAAGGGCGCGCGGGTGCTTTGCGGCGGCACGCTGCCGGACGGGCCGGGCGCTTTCTATCCGCCGACGGTCCTGACCGATGTGCGCAAGGGGATGGCCGCCTATGGCGAGGAGATGTTCGGGCCGGTCGCCGCGATCATCGCCGCGAGGGACGAGGCGCACGCCATCGAGCTTGCCAATGACAGCTCGTTCGGGCTGGGTGCCGGCATCATCACCAGCGACCTTGCCCGCGGCGAGAAGCTCGCTGCCGAGTTGGTCGAGGCAGGGGCGGTTTTCGTCAACGGCGCGGTGGCGTCGAACGTGAAGCTGCCATTTGGCGGGATCAAGAACAGCGGCTATGGCCGCGAGCTGTCCCATTACGGCATCAAGGAATTCGTGAATATCAAAACGGTGGTGATCGCCGAGTAGCGTCAGCCGCCGCCGCTTTGCGCGCGCGCGAAAACGTCGCATGGCATGGAAGGCGCCGGGGCAATCCGGCGCCTTTTTCGTCGATTGGGCCTCGCCCGATGCCTGCGATATTTTGGCTGCGCCGGGATGTCCTTCTGAACTTTTAGGTACACCAATGCGTTATACCCCCGAGCAACTTTTCAGGAGGATGACATGGCTCAGACTGGATATGCAAATAGCGGTCGGTCGATGGAAGACAAGGCCGCCAAATACGCAAATACGGCTCAGGAAAAGATCGGCGACGCCGTCGACGAGGCATCTGCGCGCGTGCGCGACGCCAGCGACACGGTGCGCGACTATACCAACCGCGCAGCGGATCGTGTCGAAGAGTCCGTGCACAACTATCCGCTCAGCACCGTTGCTGGTGCCGTGGCGATCGGTTTTCTGCTCGGCGCCGTTCTGAAGCGCTAAGCGGCCGCACTTATCTCTCCTTCTCCGCATGACTGGCGCCGCCTCGGTATCAACCGGGCGGCGTCGGCCTTTTCTGTGCTCGGATAGGCGGCGGCTGTCGGGGGCGGCCGGTTGAGGCTACTGCTCTTCCGACCCGAGATGCGTGATTGCCGCGTCGAGCTCGGCGCCCGCAAGCAGGATCGTCACCGTCAGCCACAGCCAGGTCATCAGGATCGCCGCAGCACCCAGCGAACCATAAGTCACCGAATAGTTGGCGAAGTTGGTCAGGTAGATCGAGAACAGCAGCGACATGATAACCCAGGACAGCGCCGCTACGCTCGCCCCGGCCGTGAAGAGCTGCCAGCCTTGCCGGCGCCCGCAAGGGGCCACGTAATAGAGCAGCGAGATCAGCACCTGGACGGCAAACAGCAGGACAACCCAACGCAGCCACAGAAATTCGCCGCCGAATGCCTGCAACAGCCAGTCCCAAACCGGAAGCACCATGATATTGACGGCCGCGATCATGAAGACGAGGAAAGTCAACGTCATGAGCGTGGCGAGGATGTTGAGCCAGACGAATGAGCGGCTCTCGCGGCATTCGTAGACCACGTTCAGCGAATCGATCAGCGACTTCATCGCCGAATTCGCACTCCACAATGAAATCACAAAACCGATGATGAAAGTGGTGAGGTTGGCGCTCGGCCGCGATATGAGCTGATTGAGAAAATTCTGGATAAGCTGGACGACATCCTGAGGGACGATGTCGGGCATCGCCGCAATGAAGGTCTTGATCTGCGCGGGGTCGCCGACGAGGCCGTAAAGCGCAACGAGTGCTGCAAGGCCGGGAAAGATCCCCAGGAGAATGAAGAATGCGCCCGATGCCGACACGGTCATGATGTTGTGACCCATGAAGCGCTGATAGAAGGACGTCGCCGCCTCGGATGCCAGAGACGCCGCGGAGCGTGCCTGCGTTACCACGGTCTCCTTTTTCGATTGAAAGAGCATGCGGCGCAAGAGTCCGTCGGACCACCGGCCGAAGCGGGTGTTGCCCCCCAGAACGCGCCTTCCGGCGAGGAAGCCGGCAGCGAGCAGCCCGGCAACCAGGAAAAGCTTTCCGGTGCCATGCCGCTCGCCGCGATCTTCATTCACGTGTTGATCAGCCACGTCTTACCAGACCGCCGATCAAAGCGACGACAAAGAGAATGATTGCGATCCAGAACAGGATCGAGGCCGCTGACGACGCTGCGCCCGCGACGCCGCCGAAGCCAAACAGGCCGGCGACCAGGGCGACGACAAGAAATATCAGCGCCCAATAAAGAAGATTACCCATTCAAAAGCCTCCATCTATGTCAATTCCACTGAGAACAATGCGTGGAACGGACCCGCGGTTCCGAAGACGGCGGTATGGAGGCATACATTCAAGCGTTCAGAGGGTCTGAAGGCGGAAAAAGGCCCTTTACAGGCCGCGCGCCCACTCGTTGACCTGCCGCTCGGCTTCGGCCCGGGCGATGGAATAGCGGCTTTGGATGCGCCCGATCAATACGAGCCGGTCCCCTTCGATGCGGCAGAGGTCGTCGTCCGTCAGTTCCAGCCAAACACGTCCGGCGAAGCTGCGGAGCGACGTCCAATTGCGCTCGACATAGGTCCAGTTCATTGCAGAACTCCTCTCCCATTCGCTGCGGTTTGCTGTTCCGCAGCACGATTAAGCGCATAATCGGTAAAAATGTTCCGTGTCGAGGTGCCGGAATGACACGGCTGCGGTGCAGACATTAAGGAGTTGTGCGGCGAAAAGCAATGACTGGAAGATGAACGTAAGCCGAACGGGTTGTTAAAATTCACTGCTAACCCGAGATCGGAATGGCGCGCAGATCGCCTCTTTAACACATTTCTGCGCGCCGGTGTGCTCCGTGCCACGCTTATTCAGGCCAAAATCGGCCGTATCCGCCGCCGCGGCACGCCTCATCCTTGCCATGACGCCGGGGCTAGCCGCCGCTGCGCCGGCGCTGCTCGGCTTCGTCCCAGGCGAACAGCGCCTGATAGTCCGGCACGAAGCCGAGGCCCTTCCTGGCATCGGAGGAGATGACCGACTGCGAGGTGACCACGTCGACGACGGCCGGCGCATTGGCGAGCGCCCGCTCCAGCGCGGCCGGCAGGTCGGCGGGGTCCTCGACGCGTTCGCCATGGGCGCCGAGCGCGCGGGCCATCGCCGCATAGTCGGAATGCCGCAAGGTGGTGCCGACGACCCGGCCGCCGTAGTTCATCTCCTGGTCCAGCCGCTCGATGTTCCAGGCGGCGTTGTTGGAGACGATGAACACCGCCTTGGCGCCGTGGCGGACAGCGGTGTCGATCTCCATGGCATTGATGCCGAACGCGCCGTCGCCATTCACCGAGATCACCTGCCGGCCGGGGAAGGCCAGGGCGGCGGCCACGGCGAAGGGCACGCCGACGCCGAGACAGCCGAAGGCGCCGGCGTCCATATAGGTGCGCGCCTGAAGGCCGACGCGGGCGAAGCTCAGCAGATCGCCGCCATCGGCGATGGCGATATAGTCGGGCGCGGCGGCCCCCGCGACGGCGTCGAAGATCACCTGCGGATGGATCTTGCCGTCGGCGCCGGTCTGCGGCGTCGCCTTGCTCGCGGCGCCTTGCAGCCGGTCCTGATGGCCCTTGCGCAGGCGTGCCATCCAGTCCTGGTCGCGCGCCGGACTGGCGGTTGCCCGCCGCTTCGACCATCGCGGCGAGCGCGAGCGCGGGCGTCGCCAGCAGCTCGGGCGTGCCGCGCCGATTGTCGAGCAGCTCGCCGGCATTGTCGGCGATGCGGATGAAGCGGGCGTCCGGGAACACCGCGGGCGAGCCGTAGCCGAGCTGATAGTCGAGCTTGCGGCCGATGACGACGACGACATCGGCGTCGGTCATGGCGGCGGCGCGCATGGCGCCGACGACGGACGGGTGATCCGCCGGCACCAGCCCGCGGCTCTCCTGGGTGTCGAGATAGGCCGCGCCGCAGGCATCGAGCAAACGCATCAGCTCCGCCCCGGCATCGCGCGCGCCGCGGCCGGTCATGACAAGCGGGCGCTTCGCCGACCAGAGCACGTCGACCGCCTCGCGGACCGCCTCCGGATCGGGCGGGATGCGCCGCGCCGGCTTTGGCCGCCATCCATTCGTCGAGCACCAGTTGCGGCGCGATGGGGGTCCGCAGCACGTCGGTCGGGATCTCGATATAGACCGGCCCCGGCTCGCCCATATCGCCCATGGCCCTGGCGACGGCCTCGTCCAGCTCGCGGATGACCTGATCGGCGACGCGCGCCGTCCGCGCCTGACGCGTCACCGGGCGCAAGATGTCGACATGCGGGATGTCCTGAAGCGGGCCCATATTGGCCTGCGGACGCGAGGTGCAGCCGCCGATCAGCAGCACCGGCGCGCGGGCGAGCGAGGCGTTGGCCATCGCCGTGACGGTGTTGGTCACGCCCGGCCCGGCCGTGACCATGGCGACGCCGAACGTGCCGGTCAGCTCGCCATGAGCGTGCGCCATATGCACGGCGGCGCGCTCGTCGCGGACGTCGATGATGCGGATGCCCTGGCGTGCGACATGGTCCCAGATCGGCTGGATGTGCCCGCCCTGAAGGCCGAAGATGCGGTCGACGCCGCGCTGCTTCAGAAAGCGCGCGATCCAGGCGGCGCAAGCGGTTTCGTCGGTGTTCAGGTCCTGGACTTCGGATGACATAAGGGCGTCCTCGATATGCTTGTTTTTTCGGGGGGCGATCAGTCGCCGGGCTTGGCGATCCTGGCTTTGAGCTGACGGTGCAGGATCTTGCCGGTTGCGGTGCGCGGCATCTCGTCTTCGGCAATAAAGGTCAGCGATTTCGGGCGTTTATAGCCGGCGATGCGATCCTTGCACCAGTTGAGGATGTCCTCCGGCGTAGCGAGCGGCGTCGCGGATGCAGAACGATCACCGCGTGAACCCGCTCGCCCCATTTCTCGTCCGGCACGCCGACGACCGCGGCATCCTTCACCGCCGGATGAGAGCCGAGCAGCGACTCCACCTCCGACGGATAGACGTTCTCGCCGCCGGTGATGATCATGTTGCTCTTGCGGTCGACGAGATGGATATAGCCGTCCGCGTCGCGCCGGGCCATGTCGCCGACCGTGCAATAGGCGCCGCGAAACGCCTCTTGGGTCTTCTCCGGCAACCGCCAGTAGCCGTCGAACGTGTACGGGTTGGAGGAATAGAGCTCGCCCGGCTCGCCGTCCGGAACCTCCTCGCCATCGGCGTCGAGGATCCGGATCGGCGCCGAGCCGACGCATTCGCGGCCGACCGAGCCGAGCTTGTCGAACTGCTCGTCCGGATGCAGCATCGTCACCCATCCCGCCTCGGTCGATCCGTAGAGCTCGAACAGCCCGGAATTCTTGAAATAATCGAGGATGGCGAGCTTGGTGTCGCGCCGTGCCGGCGCCGAGGAGATCATCAATTTGCTCATCCGGTCGACATTGTATTTCTCGCGCGTCGCGGCGGGCAGGCCGAGCATGGTGATGTAATGCGTCGGCACCAGCGAGGTGAAGGTCGCCTCGTCTTGGGCGAGCGTGCGCAGCAGGTGCTCGGGGTCGAAGCTTTTGCGGCTGTAGATCGAGCAGGTGCCGCCGCAATAGGCGAAGGAGCCGAAGAAATACAGCGAATTGGCGTGGCACATCGGCATGACCAGCAGCGCCGTATCGCGCCGGCCGAGCCCCAGCTCCACCTCGGTGACGAGCGACAGCATCGCGCTGCCGCGATGGCTGCGGATGGCGCCCTTCGGCTTGCCGGTGGTGCCTGAGGTGTACATCAGCATCCAGCAATCGTCGGGGCCAACGGTCATGTCCGGCTCGCGATCGCTGGCGGCGGCGAGCAGGTCCTCATAGGCGCGCAGGCCGGCGGGGCAGGGCGCGGCACCGAAATGCATGATATTCTGCCGCGGCACCGGCAGAGCCGCGCCGATCTCTTCGATGGTGCCGAGCAATTCGTCCTGAACGATGAGCGCGCGCGCTTCGCAATTCTCGATGATGTAGGCGGCTTCCGGGCCCGTCAGGCGAAAATTGATCGGCACGGCGACGACGCCCGCCTTGGCCGTCGCGGTATAGATTTCCGCCCATTCCAGAGCGTTATAAGCGAGCACGGCCACCCGGTCGCCCTTCGCCGAGGCCGAGCCCCAGGAGCCCGTTCGCCAGCCGGCAGGCACGCTCGTTCCACGTGGCGAAACTCATCGAGCGCTCGAGGTCGCGCGCGCCGATACGGTTCGGCTGCAGCCGTGCATTGGCGCTCAGAATCTGGCCGAGATTGAGAAGATGTCCAGCCGCCGGCGCGGTTGTCATAGAGGCGTTCCATTCCTGGCCTGCGTCCGGCGCGACTGCCGGGCCGGAAGGCATTTTTCTTTGCGTTACGCTTTTGCCGTCCGCGCAACTGTGTTTTGCCGTCATCATACATGGCCTTGGCGGCAAGCGGAATGACGCCGTTTCGCGTGTGCGAAACGATCGGGAAATGCTGGACATAATGGCGTCCCGATGCGGCCGGAGGGCAGACATGGCATCACTGCGCCGCATCGCGGCAAGAGCTGCGCCGTGGAGTGGCCGACCGTCGATTTTCTGCTAGTCTATGGCATCACAGGCGACCGGCCACCTTCGCAGAGCAACCATGTCCGACGACCATTCAGAGCACGATCACGATCATCCGCATAGCGCTGCGCCGCCTTCGGAGCTGGAGGAGCGCGTGCGCCGGCTTGAAGCGGTGCTGGTGGCGAAGGGGCTGGTGGACCCGGCCGCCATCGACGCGCTGATCGACACCTATGAGACCAAGGTCGGCCCGCGCAATGGCGCTCAGGTGGTCGCCAAAGCCTGGACCGATCCGGCCTTTCGCGACTGGCTGATGAAAGACGCAACCGCCGCGATCGCCTCGCTCGGCTTTACCGGACGCCAGGGCGAGCATATGGTCGCCGTCGCCAACACGCCGGAGCGGCATAATCTGGTCGTCTGCACGCTGTGCTCCTGCTATCCGTGGACGGTGCTCGGCCTGCCGCCGGTCTGGTACAAATCTCCGCCCTACCGGTCGCGCGCCGTTGCCGAGCCGCGCGCCGTGCTCGCCGATTTCGGCGTGAGCCTGCCGGAGACCACGAAGGTCGACGTCTGGGATTCGACGGCGGAAATCCGCTATCTCGTCATCCCGATGCGGCCCGCGGGCACCGAGGGTTGGAGCGAAGGGGATCTGGCTGGACTGGTGACGCGCAATTCCATGATCGGAGCGGGGACCGCCTTGGCCCCGGACGCCTCATGAACGGCGCGCAGGATTTGGGCGGAATGCAGGGCTTCGGGCCAGTCGAGCCGGACCGGGACGGGGAGAAATTCCATGGGCCGATGGGAGCGGCGGGTTTTCGGGCTGACGCTGGCCATGGGCGCGAGCGGCGCCTGGAACCTCGACATGTCGCGCCACGCCCGCGAGCGCATGCCGCCGGCGGAGTATTTGCGATCGAGCTATTACGAGATCTGGCTGGCGGGGCTCGAGCGGCTGCTTGAGGAAGCGCGGCATCGTCACCGCCCAAGAATTGGCGACCGGGAGCGCTTCGGACGGCGGCGTGCGCCCACCGCGTATGCTGAAGGGCGCGGATGTTGCGGCAGCGCTCGCCCGCGGCGCTCCGGTCAACCGCGAGCCGACCGCTCCCGCGGCGTTCCAGCCCGGCGACACGGTGCGCGCGCGGCTCGTCAATCCGCATCATCATACCCGGCTTCCCCGCTACATCCGCGGCCGACCGGGGGCCGTCGAACGCGTGCATGGCTGCTTTGTATTCCCCGACACCCACGCCCACGGCGAGGGCGAGCGCCCGCAATGGTGCTACAGCGTCCGCTTCGACGGCCGCGATCTGTGGGGACGGGATGCCGAGGCCGGGACATCGGTTCTCGTCGATTGCTGGGAAAGCTATCTGGAGGCGGCATGATGTCGAAGGACGCGGCCGAAATCCTGCTTCCATCGCTGGGCGGCCGGGACGGGGAGGCGGCCTTTGCCGATCCCTGGCAGGCGCGCGCATTCGCCATCGCCGTCGCCCTCAACGAAGCCGGGCATCTCGACTGGCCGACCTGGACGCGGCTGCTCGGCGAAGAGATCGCCAAGGCCGGCGACGCACCCGCCGCCGAGGAAGCGAACGAGGCCTATTACCAGTGCTGGATGACGGCGCTGGAGCGGGCCTGCGCGGCAAAGCTTTCATAACCGGCGTTGCGGATAAGGCGGAAACAGGAGGGAAAGAGGCTGACATGCCCGACGAAGAAGGCAGACCCTGCGTCTATCTGGCCGGGCCGGACGTGTTCTTTCCCGATGCGATGGGACGCGCGGCGAAGATGAAGGCAGCGCTGGCGGCGCGCGGCATGGTCGGCTGGTTTCCGCTCGATACCGAATTCGACCCGATCAAATACCGGGGCATCAAGGATCTCGGCATCGCCATCGCGCGGGCCAATGAAGGACTGATGCGCGACGCCGATCTCGGCCTCGTCAACATCCAGCCCTGGCGCGGGCCGGAAGCCGACGACGGCACCTCCTATGAGATCGGCTTCATGGCCGCGCTCGGCAAGCCGGTCATTCTGTACACGAACGACCGCCGCCCATTCGCCGAGCGCATCATCGACGACGTCTATCAGGGGGACGTCTATCAGGACGGCCCGTTTCTGCGCGGCACCGCCGACCAGCTGATGGTCGAGACGTTCGAGGGGTTTGCCGACAATCTCATGCTGATCAACGCCGCCGTCACCTCGATCGAGCAGGCGCTGGGCGAGACGCCCGATCCGGCAAGCGTGGTGCATTACAGCTTCGATGCCGCGGCGGATTTCGCCAGGCAACTCTGGGAGCGGAGCCGGGCGGGGGTGAGCTGAGCCCGATTGTTCTGCGTCGTCGCCCCGGCCTTGAGCCGGGGCCTATGGGCCTATCAATTTCGCCTTCGCGGGCGGAGCGGCGAGTAGGCCCCGGATGTCCGCTTCGCTTCCTCCGGGGCGACGCCGTGCCGTCAAACGCGTTCGTAGACCTTGCGGCCGCCGGCATAGGTCGCGCGGATGGCGCGGTCGTCAGCCATGATCATCTGGATGAACAGCGTTTCCCAAAGGTCCCTGGCATAGTCCATGCGTTTGGCGATCGCTGGCGTCGATTTCGGATCGATGACGATGAGATCGGCCTCGTGACCTGCCTTGAGATTGCCGATCCGGTCGTCGAGCCGCATCACCTGGGCGCTGCCGACGGTCGCCAGATAATAGGCTTTCGCCGGATGCAGGCTGTAGCCCGCCAAGCGGCAGACTTCGTAGGACGTCCGCATCGTCGCGAGCATCGACAGCGACGAGCCGCCGCCGATGTCGGTGGCAAGACCGACGGGGATGTCGCTTCCGGCCTTCGCGCAGGCCCTTCATGTCGAACAGGCCGGAGCCGAGGAAGGTGTTCGAGGTCGGGCAGTGCGAGATACCGGAACGGCTCGCGCGAAAGGCGGCCCGCTCGCGCTCGGTCAGGTGGATGGCGTGGCCGAAATTCGAGCCGGGACCGGTCAGGCCATAGCGCTCATAGACGCCGAAATAATCGGGCGCCTCGGGGAAGAGCGAGCGCACCCAGGCGATTTCATTGTGGTTTTCGCTGATATGGGTTTGCATCAGTGTCGTCGGATGCTCGCGCCAAAGCACGCCCGCCGCTTCGAGCTGTTCCGGCGTCGATGTCGGGGCAAAACGCGGAGTGATCGCATAGGCCAGCCGTCCGCGCTCGTGCCAGCGTTCGATGAGCGCCTTCGACTGGTCGTAGCCGCTCTGAGCCGTGTCCCGCAGCCCCTCCGGCGCATTGCGGTCCATCATCACCTTGCCCGCCGCCATGCGCAGACCGCGCTCCTCGGCGCAGGCGAAAAACGCGTCCACCGATTGCGGATGGACGGTGCAGTAGACCGACGCCGTCGTGGTGCCGTTGCGCAGGCACTGATCGAGAAAATGCTCGGCTATCGCGCGCGCATAGTCCGGGTCCGCGAATTTCAGCTCCGCCGGGAAGGTGTAGCGGTTCAGCCAGTCGAGAAGCTGCTCGCCATAGGAGGCGATCACCTCGCATTGCGGATAGTGGACATGGCAGTCGACGAAGCCCGCCATGATCAGGTCGGACGGGTAGTGATCGACGGCGATGCCGGAATGTTTCGCCAACACGTCGGCCGCCGGCCCGGTCTCGATGATGGTCCCGTTTTCCACCACCACCGCGCCGTCCGAATCGAAGAGGACCGCATCGCTGCGGCCCGACCAGAAACGGATCACCGCGAAAGGCGAGCGTCTGTCCGCGTATGGCGAATCTTGTGGCGGCGCGATCCATCCCGGATGCACTTCGCTCGATGCCTCCCCATGACGCCATCCCCGTCTGCGCGAGGATGACGTCAGGAGGATGTGGTGTAGGCCGATGACCTATTTCGGCAGCGCGCCTTCGATGCCTTCGACGTAGAAATTCATCCCCGCCAGATCCTTGTCGGCGATCACCTCGCCGTCCTTCAGGAAGGCCGAGCCGTCCTGCTTCTTCATCGGTCCGGTGAACGGATGCAAGGCGCCGGACTCGATCTTGGCCTCGGCGTCCTCGGCCAGCTTGACGACATCGGCCGGGATCTTCTCGTTCCACTTGGCCATGGTCAGCATGCCCGATTTCAGCCCGCCCCACGTATCGGTCGACTTCCAGGTGCCGTCCATCACGGCCTTGACCCGATCGATATAATAGGGCGCCCAATTGTCCATGATCGCGGTGAGCTGCGCAGTCGGGCCGAATGCCTTCATGTCCGACGCCTGGCCGACCGCATAGATGCCCTGCTGTTCGGCAAGCTTCATCGGCGCGGGGGAGTCGGTGTGCTGGAACAGGATGTCGGCGCCCTGGTCGGTCAGCGCCTTGGCGGCATCGGCTTCCTTGCCCGGATCGAACCAGGAGCTGACCCAGATGATCTTCAGCTTGATGTCCGGGTTCACCGATTTGGCGCCGAGATAGGTGGCGTTGATGCCCATCACGACTTCCGGAATCGGGAAGGAGGCGATGTAGCCGAGCGTGTTGGATTTGGTCATCTTGCCGGCGAGGATGCCGGCGACGTAGCGGCCTTCATAAAAGCGGATATTGTAGGTCGCGAGGTTCGGCGTGCGCTTGAAGCCGGTGGCGTGCTCGAACTTCACCTTCGGAAAGCGCTTGGCGACCTTCAGCGTCGGGTTCATGAAGCCGAACGAGGTGGTGAAGATGAGGTCGTTGCCCTGCTGTGCGAGCTGGGTGATGACGCGCTCCGCGTCCGGGCCTTCCGAGACGTTCTCGACATAGGTGGTCTCGACCTTGTCGCCGAACTCCTTCTCGACCGCCAGACGCCCTTGATCGTGCTGATAAGACCAGCCGTGATCGCCGATCGGTCCGACATAGACGAAGCCGACCTTGAGCTTGTCGGCGGCCGATGCGCCGGGCGCCATGGCGGCGAATGCGAGCAGCAGGCCCAGGCCCGTAGCTGCCCGCAAGACGTTCAAGATTTCATGAGACCTCCTGATTTACTGTCGATCGGGATCGTGGGAACCGTCCCGGTTAGGTTAAAGCGAAAAATGTCTGACCGAGATTGGCCGGTGCGTTGAGCCGGGCCTTGGCCTTGTCGTACGAGATGAGCACGAGAACGACGATGGTCGCAAGATAGGGCAGCATGGCGAGAAGCTGCGGCTCGACCTCGAGACCCAGCGCCTGGCTGTGAAGCTGGACGATGGTGATGCCGCCGAACAGGTAAGCGCCGAAGAAGGCGCGCCACGGCCGCCATGCGGCGAAGACGACGAGGGCGAGCGCGATCCAGCCGCGGCCGGCGGTCATGTTCTCCACCCATAAGCGGCGTCTGCACGATGGACAGATAGGCGCCGCCGAGCCCCGCGCAGGCGCCGCCGAACAGCAGCGCGGCATAGCGATAGGCGACGACCGGATAGCCGATCGCGTGCGCCGCGTCGTGGTTCTCGCCGATGGCGCGGATGATCAGCCCGGTTCTGGTCTTCGACAGGAACCAGGATACGGCCACGACCAGGGCGAAGGACAGATAGACCAGCGCATCCTGGCCGAAGATCAGCGGGCCGACGACCGGCAGGTCGGTCAGGCCGGGGATGTCGAGCTTGGGAAATTCGGGCGCCGATTTGCCGGAATAGCTCTGCCCGATCAGCGCGGAAATGCCGAGGCCGAACATCGTCAGCGCAAGGCCGGTCGCGACCTGGTTGGCGAGCAGGGTCTGCGTCAGCACGCCGAACAGAAAGGCGATCAATGCCCCCGCCAGCATCGCGGCAACGATCCCGGCCAGGAAGCTGCCGGTCTCGATGGTCGCGGCAAATCCGGCGACCGCGCCGACGATCATCATGCCCTCGACGCCGAGATTGAGGACGCCGGATTTCTCCACGACCAGCTCGCCGATGGCGGCGAACACCAAGGGCGTTGCGGCAACGATGATGCCGAGCATGATGTTGACGATCAGGTCCATGGCCATGCGGTTCCCCTCACTCTGCCGGCTGCTGGACGGTGGCCGGCAGCGCGCGCCGTTCGGGCACGATCCATTTCAGGCGATAATTGACGAGCACGTCGGTCGCGAGCAGGAAGAACAGCAGCATCCCCTGGAAAACCCGTGTGGTCGACGAGGGCAGGCTCATGCTGATCTGCGCCGCCTCGCCGCCGATATAGGTGAGCGCAAGGAGCAGCCCGCCCAGCAGAATGCCGACCGGGTGCAGCCGGCCGAGAAAGGCGACGATGATCGCGGTGAAGCCGTAACCGACGGGGAGGGCGGGCACCAGCTGGCCGACCGGCCCGGTCGCCTCGAACACGCCGGCAAGCCCGGCGAGGGCGCCCGACACCATGAAGCTGAACCAGACGATCCGCGCATTGGAGAAGCCGGCGAAGCGGGCCGCGCGCGGCGCCTGACCGACGACCTTGATCTGAAAGCCGATGATATGCCAGCGCAGCAGCACCCAGGCGACGGCGACGGCCAGCAGCGCGACGAGCACGCCGATATGCGCCCGCGTGCCTTCGATCAGGATGGGCAGCAGCGCGGAATCGCTGAACAGGCGGCTCTCGGGAAAGTTCAGGCCTTCCGGATCGCGCAATGCGCCGTGGACCAGCACGCTGAGCAGGAGCGTCGCCACATAGACCAGCATCAGGCTGACGAGGATCTCGTTGGTGTTGAAGCGCGTCCGCAGGAAGGCCGGGATCGCCGCCCACGCCATGCCGCCGAGCGCGCCCGCGAGACAGATCAGCGGCAGCACCCAGAGCCCTTCGACCTCGTAGAGCGCGAGCGCCGTTGCCCCGCCCGCCAGTGCGCCGGCCGTGAACTGGCCTTCGGCGCCGATATTCCAGACGCCGGCGCGGAAGCCGAAGGCGAGGCCGACGGCGATGAGCACCAGGGGCGTCGCCTTCACCATCAGCTCCGAGATCGAATAGAGCGAGGTCAGCGGACTGACGAAGACCAGCCATGTGGCCTCGACCGGGTCCTTGCCGAGCAGCGAGAACAGGATGAAGCCGGAGATCACGGTCAGCCCGACGGCGACGAAGGGCGTTGCGTAGAGCATGACGCGCGAGGGTTCTTTGCGCGGCTCGATCCTAAGCATGGTGCGGCTCCATCGCGCGGCGCGAGCGCTCTTGCGCGCTATTGCCGATGCCACCGACTTTCGTCGCCCCGGACCTGATCCGGGGCCCATTGCCATTTCCACACCCGCGCCGCCGAGGCGATGAGAATTGGGCCCCGGCTCAAGGTCCGGGGCGACGGATCGAGAGCGGCACGTCGCGGCCATGTTGCAAATCCTCTCAAGCACGCGCCATGCTCCCCTCGCTCTGCCCGCCCATATTGATGCCGATCGTCTCGATGGTGAGCGTCTCGACCGGCTCCGCTGCCGTCAGCCGCCCGTCGGCGATCACCGCGATCCGGTCGCAGATCGCCATCAGCTCATCGAGATCCTGCGAGATGATCAGGATCGCCGCGCCGTCCTTGGCGAGCTGGATCAGCGCCTGATGGATCGCCGCCGCAGCGCCGGCATCGACGCCCCAGGTCGGTTGCGAGGCGATCAGCACGGTAGGCGCCTGCAGGATCTCGCGCCCCATGATGAACTTCTGCAGATTGCCGCCCGACAGGCTGCGCGCGGCGTGATCGAGCCCGGCCGTCTTGACCTTGAAGGTGTCGACGACCTCGCGCGAGAGCGTCTCGGCGCCCCTGAAGTCGATGAAGCCGGAGCGCGACAGCCCCTTGCGCACGCGGGCGGACAGGACTGCGTTCTCGATCAGCGACATGTTCGGAACGGCGGCATGGCCGAGGCGCTCCTCGGGCACGAAGCACATGCCCAGCGCCCGGCGCTGATCCGGACCTTGATCACCGACCGGCCTGCCGTCGAGCTGAATGGCGTCGACGCGCTCCAGGGAATGCTCGCCGATCAGCGCCGCCATCAGCTCCTCCTGGCCGTTACCCGCGACCCCGGCGATGCCGACGAGCTCGCCGGCGCGCACTTCCAGCGAAATCTCGCTGAGATCGACGCCGAACGGCTGCTCGCTCGGCAGCGTCAGCCGGTCGAGGTGCAGCCGGACATCACCGACCGATCCGCCCTCGCGCCTGGCCGGCATCAGGATGGCGCCGATCATCATCTCGGCAAGGCTCTTGGCGGTCTCCTCGGCCGGCGTGCAGGTGGCGACCACCTTGCCGCCGCGCAGGATCGTCGCCGTATGGCAGAGCGCGCGGATCTCCTCAAGCTTGTGCGAGATGTAGAGGATCGAGCAGCCTTCGTCGGCGAGACGCCGGAGCGTCGCGAACAGCACCTCGACCTCCTGCGGGGTGAGCACCGATGTCGGCTCGTCCATGATGATCAGGCGCGGATTCTGCAGCAGGCAGCGGACGATCTCGACGCGCTGGCGCTGGCCGACCGAGAGGTCGCCGACCAGGCGGTCGGGATCGAGCTTCAGCCCGTAATATTCGGAGACCTCGATGATCCGGTCGCGCAGATTGCCGGTCGCCAGATCGGCATTGATGCCGAGCTCGATGTTCTCCTTCACCGAAAGCGCCTCGAACAGCGAGAAATGCTGAAACACCATGCCGATGCCATGCGCGCGGGCCTCGGAGGGCTTGGTCGGCGCATAGGTCTCGCCGTGCAGATGCATGGTGCCGCTGTCGGGACGGAGCACGCCGTAGATCATCTTGACCAGCGTCGACTTGCCGGCGCCGTTCTCGCCGAGCAGCGCATGGATCTCGCCATGGCCGACACGGAACGACACATGATCGTTCGCCAGGACGCCGGGGAACGACTTGGTCAGCCCGTCCAGCTCAAGCAGATATCCGTCCGGCTTCTCCACGCTTCCCCTCCTTGTGCGTCGTATCGGCGCTCGCCGCCTGTTCGCGCTGTTCGATGAGCTGTGCGGCGACCGAAATGGCGATGGTCGCCGGCTCCTTGCCGCGCAGCAGCCCGATGCCGATCGGGCAGGTCAGGCGCGCGAGCGCGGCCGGCGCGACGCCGCCTTCGCCAAGCCGTTTCAAGAACCGCGCGCGTTTCGATTCGGAGCCGATCAGGCCGAGAAAGCCGAATCTCGGATCGGCGAGCAAAGCGTGGCAGATCGCCAGATCGAGCGCGTGCGAATAGGTCAGCACCAGATGATAAGCGCCTTCGGGCGCTGCATGAGCGACGGCCGCCGGATCGTCGGTGATGATCCGGGCAACGCCGTCCGGTAAGGGATCGGGAAAACGATCGGCGTGGACATCGACCCAACTCACGGCGAAGTCGAGATCGGCGATGGCTTTGACGATGGCGCGCCCGACATGGCCGGCGCCGTAGATGAAGAGCGGCGTCGGAGCCGCGCCGGCCGGCTCGATCAGATAGGCGCCGATGCCTTTCCGGGCGGGCAGCAGCACCGGCGTCCGGGGCCGCGCGCCGCTCAGCATGTCGCATGCGGCGCGGGCGATGTGAAGGGGCAGATCGCGGGCCTCTTGCCGCGTCGCGAGGATACGGAGCGGTTCGCCGGTCGCGACCGGGCGGAGGATGACGCCGCCGGCCTCGATACCATCTTCCTTCAGAGCGTTGCATTCGGCTGCGCCATAATGCTCGAACAGCACGCGCACCGCGCCGCCGCAGCACTGGCCGAGCGAGGGGCCGAGCGGCCAGGTTCGCAGATCGCGGAGCCATACCGCCGGCTCGGCTGCAGCATTGACGAGCAGCGTGCGGGCATGGGCGATGGCTTCGAATTCGAGCTGGCCGCCGCCAATGGTGCCGATTTCACAGGTTTCTCCAGACATCGTCCCGGATGGCCGAAGGCCGAACCGGGACCCACTGGCGAGTCCGCGAGCACTCGACCCGATTGATGGGCCATTGGGCCCTGGCTCGCTGGCCGGGGCGACGACGGTGGAGCCCATTACAAGCATTCCCGCGCCTGCTTCGCGTGGCGTCGAGCCGTCGACGCCGGCGACAACGACGCGGACGACCGGCAAAGCGCTTTCCGGCAGCGCAAGGATGTCGGCGATGTCGAAGCGCTTCGTCATCGGATCGCTCGGCGCTTCAGCCGCTCGACGGCGAAGAGCACGCGCTCAGGCGTTGCGGGCGCATCGAGGGAGGGATAGGTGCCGTCGCCGCCTGTGCTTGAAACGGCATCGGAGAGCGCCATCAGCGCGGCTATGCCGAGCATCAGCGGCGGCTCGCCGACGGCTTTTGAGCGATAGATCGTCTCCTCGGAATTCTCGCCGCGGTCGAACAGCCGGATGCGCATATCGGGCGGACGGTCGGAGCAGGCGGGGATCTTGTAGGTCGACGGTGCATGGGTCATCAGCCGCCCGGCCGCGTCCCAGACCAGTTCCTCCGTGGTCAGCCATCCCGCGCCCTGCACGAAGCCGCCCTCGATCTGGCCGAGATCGATGGCCGGGTTCAGCGAGCGGCCGACATCGTGGAGAATGTCGACGCGCAGCAGCCGGTTCTCGCCGGTCAGCGTATCGATGGCAGCCTCGGCGACGGCCGCGCCATAGGCGAAATAGTAAAACGGGCGGCCCTTGCCTTCCTCCTTGTCCCAGCTGATTTTCGGCGTGGCGTAAAAGCCGGTCGCCGAGAGCGGCACGCGCGCCATGTAAGCCTGCTGGATCGCGGACTCGAAGGACAGCTCCGTCTCCGCGACGCGGATGCGGCCGGGCAGAAATTCGACGCTTTCGGGGCTGACCTGGTGGCGTTCGGCCAGAAATGCGGCAATGCGGCCCTTGATCTTGCGGGCCGCATGCTGCGCGGCCATGCCGTTGAGGTCGGAGCCGGAGGACGCAGCGGTCGCGGAGGTGTTGGGCACCTTGCCGGTCGTCGTCGCGGTGATCTTCACCTTGGCGATGTCGACCTGGAATTCCTGCGCCACCACCTGGGCGACCTTGGTGAACAGCCCCTGGCCCATCTCGGTGCCGCCGTGATTGAGCTGGATCGAGCCGTCCGTGTACACATTGACGAGGGCGCCGGCCTGGTTGAGGAAGGTCTTGGTGAAGGAGATGCCGAATTTGACGGGCGTGAGGGCGATGCCGCGCTTCAGGATCGGGCTCGCCGCATTCCAGGCGCGGATCTCCTCGCGGCGGCGGCGATAGTCGGAGCACTCCACCAGCTCGTCGACAATATCCTGGATGATGCAGTCCTCGACGGGCATGCTGTAGGGCGTCAGCCGCCTCGATCCGCCCACGTCGGATTTGTGATCGTAGAAATTGACGCGCCGGACCTCCAGCGGGTCCTTGCCGAGCTCATGGGCGATATGGTCGATCACCCGCTCGATGCCGACCATGCCCTGCGGTCCGCCGAAGCCGCGAAAGGCGGTGTTGGACTGGGTGTTGGTCTTGCAGCGATAGGAGGTGATGCGCACGTCCGGGAAGTAATAGGTGTTGTCGGCGTGGAACATCGCCCGGTCGCCGATCGGCTCGGAGAGGTCCCACGACATGCCGCAGCGTAGCGCCTGATCGAACTCGATGCCGAGAATGCGGCCCGCCTCGTCGAAGCCGACGCGATAGTCGATCCGGAAGTCGTGCCGCTTGCCGGTGACGATCATGTCGTCGTCGCGGTCGTAGACCGCTTTCGCCGGGCGGCCGGTCAGCTTCGCCACCAGCGCCGCAGCGCAGGCCGGCAGGTTGCCCTGGCTCTCCTTGCCGCCGAACCCGCCGCCCATGCGCCGGACCTCGACCGTCACGGCGTGATTGTCGATGCCGAGGACGCTGGCGACCTTGTGCTGGATCTCGCTCGGGTGCTGGGTGGACGAATGGACGGTGACGTCCTCGTCCTCGCCGGGGACGGCCATCGCCGCCTGGCCTTCCAGATAGAAGTGCTCCTGTCCGCCGATATGGATCCGGCCGGTGACCTGGCGCGGCGCACCGTCGATGGCCGCGGCGGCGTCGCCCCGCGCCATGACGTAGGGTTTTTCGAGGAAGGACTGCGCTTCCATGGCGTCGTCGACGCTGAGGATCGCGGGCCGCTCCTCATAGGCGATCTCGGCGAGGGTCGTCGCGTGCCGAGCCTGCTCTCGGGTCTCGGCGGCGACGGCGAACAGCGACTGGCCCCAATATTCGACAAGCCCGTCGGCAAACATCGGATCGTCGCCGTAGACCGGGCTGACGTCGTTGCGGCCTGGAATGTCGGCGGCCGCGATCACGGCGCCGACGCCCGGCGCGGCGCGCACCTTCGCCAAGTCCATGCGCGTGATCGCGGCGTGGGCCTTGTTGCTGTAGGCGATGTGGATGTGGAGGAGGCCGGGCGGCTCGGGAATGTCGTCGATATAGACCGCTTCGCCGCTGACGTGCTTCGGGCCGCTGTCGTGCCGCCGCGCCGCGCCGACGCCGCCGTCGATCGCGGCTTTGGTGAGCGGCGCGGAGCTGGTCAGCGACGCGCTCATGCCACAACCGCCTCGCGCCCGACCAGACGCGTTTTAGCCAGCGGCAGGCGGGTTTCCTCGAAATATTTGCGCAGCAGGTTCTTGGCGATCAACATCCGGTATCCAGCCGAGCCGCGCATGTCGGTGAGCGGCTGGAAGTCGGTCTCGAAGGCCGGGGTCGCGGCGAGGATCGTTTCCTCCGTCCACGGCTTGCCGAGCAGCGCGGCCTCGACGGCGCTGGCGCGCTTCGGCGTCCCGGCCATGCCGCCAAAGGCGATCCGCGCCTCCGCGACCATGCCGGCCTCGACGCGGATATTGAAGCAGCCGCAGACCGCGGAAATATCCTGATCGAAGCGCTTGGAGATCTTGTAGCAGCGGAGCTCGTCGCGATTGGCCAGGAGCGGTACTTCGACCGCCTCGACGAATTCGCCGGGCGCGCGGTCCTGCTTGCCGTAGGCGATGAAGAAGTCTTCGAGCGGCATGCGGCGGCGATCGGCGCCTTTGCGGAGCACCAGCTCGGCGCCGAGCGCGATGAGTGCCGGGGGCGTGTCACCGATCGGCGAGCCGTTGGCGATGTTGCCGCCGATGGTGCCGGCATTGCGCACCTGCACCGCACCGAGACGCCGGATCAGTTCGCCCAAATCGGGATAGGCCTCGGCGAGCGTCGCCTCGGCATCGCTGTATGTCACCGCAGCGCCGATCCGGATCTTGTCCGGCTCGATGCGCGTCTCGCGCAGCTCGGCGACGCGCCCGATATGGATGATCGTCGGCAGATCGCGGTGCTGCTTCGTCACCCAGAGGCCGACATCTGTGGCCCCGCCGAGCACCACCGCATCGGGATGCTCGGCATAGAGCCGGGCGAACTCGTCCGAGTTCGTCGGGGAAAAATAGCGCTGACCGTTGTGAGCGAAGGTCAGCGTCGCCGTCCGGTCCATGTCGCCCAGCAACGCGCGCTCCCGGTCCCGCCGCTCCCGGTCCCAGGACGGCTGCTCGCATTGGGCCGAGGCTTCGGCCGCCGCGATCAGCGGGCCATAGCCGGTGCAGCGGCAAAGATTCCCGGCAAGACCGTCATTGATCCGTGCCCGGTCCGGCGCACCGCCTCCGAGGCTCATCGCATAGAGGGACATGACGAAGCCGGGGGTGCAGAAGCCGCATTGCGAGCCGTGCGTATCGACGATGGCCTGCTGGCAGGGATGAAGCGCGCCGCCGGGCCCTTTCAAACCTTCGACCGTGACGACGGCCTTGCCATGCAGCATCGGCAGGAACTGGATGCAGGCATTGACCGCCCGATAGCGCACCGCGTCGCCGTCAAACTCGCCGACCGCCACCGTACAGGCGCCGCAGTCGCCCTCCGCGCATCCCTCCTTGGAGCCGGTGAGACGCTTGGTGTAGCGCAGGAAATTGAGCAGCGTCGTCGTCGGCGCGACATTGGCGACCGTTTCCGGTTGGCCATTGATGAGGAATGTCAGTTGATCGGTCATGCTGCCTGATCGATGCAAATCCTGTGCCTCTCTATGCGCATTCTAGCGTAATGCAAAAAAGATTGCGCTCTCAATGCGCGCCGTCCATGAGCTTTGCGGTGAGCCGCCCGGCCCGGCGCGTGATGTCGGCGGCATCGGCCGTGACCAGCGCGCCGCCGCGGACCACGGCGCGGCCATCGACGAACACGTCGCGCGGGGTGAATGGGCCGCAGAGGAGGAGCGCGCCGACCGGGTCCCATGCGCCGGCGGCCTCGATTCCGGAGACGTCCCAGATGGCGATGTCGGCGCGTTTGCCCGGCGCGAGCACGCCGCAATCGGTGCGGCCCAGGACTTCCGCGCCGCCGCGCGTGGCGATCTCCAGCGCTTCCCGCGCGCTCATGGCGTCGGCGCCGCTTCGGACCCGCTGCAGCAGCATCGCCTGACGCGCTTCGCCCAGCAGGTGGCCGGCATCGTTCGACGCGGAGCCGTCGACGCCGAGGCCGACCTTGACGCCGGCGTCGCGGAATGCGCGGACCGGCGCGATGCCGGAGCCGAGCCGGCAATTGGAGCAGGGGCAATGCGCGATGCCGGTCCGGCTGCGCGCGAACAGGCCGGTTTCGTCCTCGTCGAGCTTCACGCAGTGGGCATGCCAGACATCCGCGCCGACCCAGCCCAGCTCTTCGGCATATTGGCCCGGACGGCAGCCGAATTTTTCCAGCGAATAGGCGATGTCCTCGTCATTCTCCGCCAGATGGGTATGCAGCATCACGCCCTTGTCGCGGGCGAGATGGGCCGTTTCCCGCATCAGCTCGCGGCTCACGGAGAAGGGCGAGCAGGGCGCCAGGCCGACACGGATCATGGCGCCTTCTGCCGGATCGTGGAACGCGTCGATGACGCGAACGCAGTCCTTGAGGATCGCGTCTTCCGGCTCCACCAGCGCATCCGGCGGCAGGCCGCCCGCGCTTTCGCCGATGCTCATCGAGCCGCGCGTTGCGTGGAACCGGAGCCCGATGGTCCGCGCCGCCTCGATGCTGTCGTCGAGCCGGGCGCCGTTCGGGAAGAGGTAGAGGTGGTCCGAACTCATCGTGCAGCCGGACAGCGCGAGTTCGGCAAGCCCGAGCTGCGCCGAGACGAAGATCTCCTCCGGCCCCATGCGCGACCAGATCGGGTAGAGCGTCTTCAGCCAGCCGAACAGCAGCGCGTCCTGACCGGCCGGGACCGCGCGGGTCAGCGTCTGGAACAGGTGGTGGTGGGTGTTGACGAGGCCCGGCGTGACCACGCAGCCGCGGGCATCGATCACCCTGTCCGCGGCATGGTCGAGCCCGGCGCCAATCTCCACGATGACGCCGTCGCGGGCGAAAACATCCGCGCCCGCAATTTCCGCGCGCGCGTCATCCATCGTGACCAGCACATCGGCATTCCTGATCAGCAGCGTCGTCATCGGGGCCGTCCGGCAGCAGTTCGGATCACAAGCAACGCTTCAAGTAAGCCCGTCCGACGCCGCGAAGGCAAGCCCGGCGGCTCCGCTCTATACAACCTCTTCGGCGACGTCCTCCTCAGCCAGCAGCAGGTTCAGCGTTACCGCCAGGAATGCGGCAGGCAGCAGGCCGGAGGTGAGCAGCACCTTCATCGTGTCGGGCAGATGCTGCAACGCGCCCGGCTCGAGCTGCAGGCCCAGGCCGACCGACAGCGACACCGCGAAGATCACCATGTTGCGCCGGTTCCAGACCACGCCCGAGAGCATGTTGACCCCGGCCGCCGCGACCATGCCGAACATGACGATGACGCCGCCGCCGAGCACCTGGATCGGCACTGTGGAAATCGCCGCGCCGATCTTCGGCACGAAGCCGCACAGGATCAGGAACAGCGCGCCGATGGTGACGACATGGCGGCTCATCACGCCGGTGATGGCGATCAGGCCGACATTCTGGCTGAAAGAGGTATTCGGCAACGCGCCGAACACGCCGGCGACAGCCGTGCCGAGGCCGTCCGCATAGGTGGCGCCGGCGATTTCCTTGTCGGTCGCCTCGCGGCCTGCGCCGCCCTTGGTGATGCCGGAGACGTCGCCCACCGTCTCGATGGCCGAGATCACGCCCATCAGGCAGACGCCGATGATCGCGCCTGCGTTGAACTCGACGCCGAAATGGAACGGGTCGGGCAGGGTCAGCCATGCGGCGCGGCCGATATTGGCGAAGCTCACCAGGCCGAAGGCGAGCGCGACCACATAACCGGCGACGAGGCCGACGAGGATCGCTGCAACCGACCACATGCCGCGGGTGAAGAATTTCAGCGCCAGCGTTACGACCAGCACCGTCAGCGCCACCGTCCAGTTGAGCAGGCTGCCATATTCCGGCTTGCCGATCGCAGGGACGCCGCCTGCGGAATATTGGATGCCGACCTTGATCAGCGAGAGCCCGATCATCAGCACGACGAGGCCGGTCACGAGCGGGGGCAGGGCGAAACGGATGCGGCCGATGATCGTGCCGAGCGAGGCGTGAAACAGGCCGCCGATCATGATCGCGCCCATCAGCATGGCCATGGCCTCGACGCCCTTGCCGGCGACCAGTGGGATCATCACCGGCAGGAAGGCGAAGCTGGTGCCCTGGACGATGGGCAGCCTGCCGCCGACCGGCCCGAAGCCGACGGTCTGGAAGAGCGTGGCGATGCCGGCGAACAGCATCGACATCTGGATCATGTAGATCAGGTTGCCGACGCCGGGGGTGCCGAAGCCGAACCCGGCGGCACCGGCGATGATGATCGCGGGGGTGACGTTGCTGACGAACATCGCCAGCACGTGCTGGATGCCGAGCGGGATCGCCTTGGCGATGTCCGGCATGTAATTGGGATCGCGAAGCTGATCCGGTGTGCCGATCGCAGAATTAGCGGCCATAAGCCTTTCCCCCTCGCAGTTTAGGCGGCAGGGCATCTGCAAATTCAGGACCAGATCGCGACGCCTGATTTGCGAAGGCGCCGGCCTAAACATTGAGCAGATGCGGCAGCGGCGGGAAAAGCATGCCTCGTTTTTGTGCAGCACGCCAGCCGTGCAGCGCTCACGCCGGCAGCATGTCGAGCAGACGAAGCCGCGCGATCTCCTCGACCTGGCGGAATGCCGTGGCAAGCTCGGCGTCCCGGTCATTGCCGATGCGGGCGGAGAAATTCGCTAGGATTTCGTCCTTCGTCCGCCCCTTGACGGCAAGGACGAAGGGGAAGCCGAAACGGCTGGTGTAGGCGTCGTTGAGCTCCGTGAACCGGGCGCGCTCCGCATCGGTCAATGCGTCGAGGCCGGCGGAGGCCTGTTCTTTCGCGGAGTCCGGTGTCAGCGTCTTTGCCGCCGCGAGGCGTCCGGCAAGGTCGGGATGCGCCTTGAGCACGCCGAGCCGGTCCTCGTCGCTGGCTCGTCGGAAAATGCGGCAGAGCGCGCTATGAACGCCGCCCGCGGTGTCGTGGGCCGGCCCCAGCTCCAGCGCCCACGCCGCTTCGGCGATCCAGGGCGAATGCTCGAAGACGCCGCCGAACGCCTCGACGAATTCCTCCTTCGACATCTCGGAAGGCACCCGCATTCTTGGCGGCGCCGGATGCAGCGCGCGCCAGTGCTCGGCAATATCGATCCGCCGCGCCAGCCAGACCCGTTCATGCCCTAAAACGTAATCGACGAAGCGGGCGAGCGCCGCCGCCCGGCCCGGACGTCCCACCAGACGGCCGTGGAGGCCGACGCTCATCATTTTCGGCGCGCCGCCCAGGCCCTCGGCATAGAGCACGTCGAAGCTGTCCTTCAGATAGGCGAAGAACTGGTCGCCGGAATTGAAGCCTTGATTGGTGGCGAAACGCATGTCGTTGGCGTCGAGCGTGTAGGGGATGATGAGCTGCGCCCGGCCCTTGTGCCAGTACCAGTAGGGCAGGTCGTCGGCATAGGTGTCGGAGACGTAGTCGAACCCGCCTTCCTGCGTGACCAGGTCGACCGTGTTGACGGAGCAGCGGCCGGTATACCAGCCGCGCGGCCGTGCGCCGGTGACTTCGGCGTGGATGCGGATCGCCTCCATGATGTCGGCGCGCTCGGCCTCGGGCGGGTGGTCCTTATAGTCGATCCATTTCAACCCGTGCGAGGCGACCTCCCAGCCGGCCTCGAGCATGGCGCTGACTTGAGCCGGCGCGCGCTCCAGGGCGGTTGCGACGCCGAATACCGTGACCGGTACGCCGCGCGCGGTGAACAGCCGGTAGAGCCGCCAGAAGCCGGCGCGGGTGCCGTATTCGTAGATCAATTCCATGTTCCAGTGGCGCTGGCCGGGCCACGGCGCGGCGCCGACGATCTCCGACAGGAATGCCTCCGAGGCGGCATCGCCGTGCAGGATGCAGTTCTCGCCGCCTTCCTCGTGATTGACGACGAACTGTACGGCGATCGCCGCGCCGTTCGGCCAGTCGGCGAAGGGCGGGTTCGGCCCGTAGCCATACATGTCACGCGGATAGCGCATAGGCGCCTCGCTCACCAAGCTGTTGAAATCGGATCGCTTCCAAGCAGGTCTTCGAAACAATGCCTAGTGGTTCGAATCTAACGCTTCGAACCACGCCGTTTTATGTTCATGGATCGAATTGACATGACATTCTAATCACTTACCTCGGCCTCATCGCACGGCAAGGGGGACTCAAATGTCATGTTCGATCCACTAGCATGGTTGCTCCGGTTTCGGGCGGTCAAGTGGCTTTGCAATATCGGGCGGGAAGCTGTCGCTGCCGATTGCGCGATCGGCGCGATGTGTGGCTATGATGGGCGACGCGCGACGAGGAGCAGGCCGATGGACGCAGCCGCCGGATATGTGACGACCCATGTGCTCGACACCAGCCTCGGCCAGCCCGCCGCCGGCCTGGCGATCGACGTCTACCGCCTCGACGGCGACGCGCGGCGGCATCTGGCCAGCCATGTGACCAATGCCGACGGCCGGACCGATGCGCCGGTGATCGCAGGAGCGGACATTGCCGAGGCGGTCTACGAGTTGGTCTTCCACGCCGGCGCCTATCTCGACCGTGTGCACGGACCTGCAAAGGGCGTGCGCTTCCTTGACGTCGTGCCGATCCGCTTCGGCGTCAGCGACGCCAGCCAGCATTATCACGTGCCGCTGCTGCTCTCGCCGTTCGGCTATTCGACCTATCGCGGCAGTTGAGACGCGACCGCAGGGAATCCGAGTACTCCGTGAAGAATTGGGCTCGCGAATTTGCTGGCAAACAATTTGCATTCGCGAAGAATGGGCTTGGCGAGTCGCTGCGGCATCGGGGGCGGAACATGTTCGGATATGCGGTTTTCTGGGATTGGCTGTCCTTCGCGGTCCGGTGGGCGCATGTCATCGCCGCCATCGGCTGGATCGGCACGTCCTTCTATTTCATCGCCCTCGATCTCGGCCTGCGCAAGCATTCCGGACTGCCCGAAGGCGTGCGCGGCGAGGAATGGCAGGTCCATGGCGGCGGCTTCTACCATGTGCAGAAATATATGGTCGCGCCCGCGGCGATGCCGGAGCATCTGATCTGGTTCAAATGGGATTCCTACGCCACCTGGCTCACCGGCTTCGCCATGCTCTGCGTGGTCTATTACGCCGGGGCCGATCTCTATCTGGTCGACCGGTCGGTGCTCGATATGTCCGCGCCGGTCGCCATCGCCGTCTCGATCGCATCGCTGACCATCGGCTGGGTTGTGTATGACCTGATCTGCAAATCGCCCGCCGGCAAGAGCGATACCGGCTTGATGCTGCTGCTCTTCGTCGTCCTCGTCGCCATGGCCTGGGGCTATACGCAGCTTTTCACCAATCGCGCCGCGTTCCTGCATCTGGGCGCGTTCACCGCGACGATCATGACGGCGAATGTCGCCATGATCATCATGCCCAACCAGCGCAAGGTCGTCGCCGCGCTGAAGGCCGGGCAGGTCCCGGACCCGGCGCTCGGCGCCCAGGCCAAGCAGCGCTCGACGCATAATAACTATCTGACGCTGCCGGTGATCTTCCTGATGCTGTCGACGCATAACCCGCTGGCATTCGCCACCGAATATAACTGGCTGATCGCCTCGCTGGTCTTCCTGATGGGCGTGACCATCCGCCACTACTTCAACACCTATCATGCGACCAAGCGAGCGCTGGTCTGGCCATGGGCGGCGACGCTGGCGATTTTCGCCGTCATCGCCTGGCTCTCCGCCATCGGCACGAACCAGCCCAAGGAGGCCGGCGAAGCCGCCGACCTGACGCCGAAACAGCTCAAGCTGGTCCGCAGCCCCGACTTCGAGAAGGTCCAGGAGCTGCTCGGCTATCGCTGCGCCATGTGCCATGCGCAGGAGCCGGGCTGGGAGGGCATGATCATCGCGCCCAAGGGCGTGCGGCTCGATACGCAGGACCAGATCGCCATCCGCGCCCGCGACATTTACCTGCAGGCGGGCCTCTCCCGCGCGATGCCGCCCGCCAACATCACCGGCATGGAGGATGCGGACCGGGCGCTCATCGTGAAGTGGTATGAGGACGCCCGGCACGGGAGCTGATTGCCGTCTGCGCGCCATGCGTGTGACCGGCGCTCGGATCGACGGGCCATGACGGCGCATTCGGCCGCATGTGCGAACCTATCGCATTGCCAAGCGTTCACAATAGGTCTCCTTAGTGACATATATCGAATCGCGCTCGAGTGGCGCAGCTCTGACCGGGACGGGCGTCCTATTCTCCGCCTACGTAGCGATGTGGAGCACGGCCAACGGTCAGCAACGGTGGTCTCCGCCGCAACGGTGCCGAGCCGGCGCAGAAGGGAGTACGCACGTGTTTGAAAATCTCGACGCATTGGTCCTCGCCCGCTTTCAATTCGCGTTCACCGTCTCGTTCCACTTCCTTTTCCCGGCCTTCACCATCGGCCTCGCCAGCTACCTCGCCGTGCTCAACGGCCTGTGGCTCTATACCCGCGACATCAGCTATCTCAATCTGTGGAAATTCTGGGTGAAGATCTTCGCCATCGTGTTCGCGATGGGCGTCGTCTCCGGCATTACCATGTCCTATCAGTTCGGCACCAACTGGTCGGTGTTCTCCGACAAGACCGGCCCCGTGCTCGGCCCGCTGATGGCCTATGAGGTGCTGACGGCGTTCTTCCTGGAGGCCGGTTTTCTCGGCATCATGCTGTTCGGCCGCGAGCGTGTCGGCGACACGCTGCACATGCTCGCCTGCGCGATGGTCGCGGTCGGCACCGCCATCTCCGCCACCTGGATCATCTCGGTGAATAGCTGGATGCAAACGCCCGCTGGCTATGTCGTGGGCGAGAACGGCCAATTCCTGCCCGAGGACTGGCTCGCGGTGATCTTCAACCCGTCCTTCCCCTACCGGCTCGCCCACACGCTGACCGCCGCCTATCTGACGACCGCCTTCGTCGTCGGCGGGGTCGGGGCGCTGCATCTCCTGCGCGGCGAGCGCGGCAACGCGGCCGTGCGCACCATGTTCTCGATGGCGATGTGGATGGCCGCGCTCGTGGCGCCGCTGCAAATCGTGCTCGGCGACATGCACGGGCTGAACACGCTGGAATATCAGCCGGTCAAGGTGATGGCCATGGAGGGGCATTTCCAGAGCCATCCGGACGGCGCGCCACTCGTCCTGTTCGGCTTTCCCGATCAGCAGGACAAGATCGTCCGCTATGCGCTGGAAATCCCGAAGCTCTCCTCGCTGATCCTGAAGCACGATCTGAATGCGCCGCTCGCCGGTCTCGACACCGTTCCAGATGATAAGGAGCCGCCGGTCGCCATCGTATTCTGGGCGTTCCGGATCATGGTCGGGCTCGGCTTTCTGATGGCCGGGGTTGGATTGTGGGGCCTCGTTTCGCGCTGGCGCGGGCATCTTTACAGCGACCGCTGGCTGCATCGTGCGGCCCTGTTGCTGTCGCCCGCGGGCCTGATCGCCGTGATCGCCGGCTGGGTGACGGCGGAGGTCGGCCGGCAACCCTTCACCGTCTATGGCCAGCTGCTGACCGCCGACTCGGTGTCGCCGATCGGCGCGCCCGCGGTCGGCGGTTCCCTGATCGCCTTCATCGTCATCTATTTCTTCGTCTTCGGCGCCGGCGTCTTTTACATCATGCGGCTGATGAACAAGGCCCCGCAGGCGGCGGAGCCGGACATTGCCGAGACCGACGCCGGTCCGATCCGCTCCTCGGGCATTACGCCGGCCGGGCAGGTCGGCAAGGGCCAAAAGATGCAACCGGCGCGATAGGGGAGAACGATCATGGACATCAGCTTTGACCTGACCGTCGCCTGGGCGCTTTTGCTGGCCGCCTCGATCTTCATCTATGTGGTGCTGGACGGCTTCGATCTCGGCCTCGGCATCCTCTATCCGTTCTATCCGGAAAAGCAGGACCGTGACCTCCTGATGAACTCGGTCGCCCCGGTCTGGGACGGCAACGAGACCTGGCTGGTGCTGGGCGGCGGCGGCCTATTCGCCGCGTTTCCGCTAGCCTACGCCATTCTGATGCCGGCGCTTTACCCGCTGATCATCGCCATGCTGCTCGGCCTGGTTTTCCGCGGCGTCGCCTTCGAATTCCGCTGGCGCACCGTGCGTTGGCGCGGGTTCTGGGACCTGGCGTTCACCGGCGGCTCCGTGGTCGCCGCCCTGTCGCAGGGCTTCATCCTCGGAGCGATCCTCCAGGGCGTCGAGGTCAATGGCCGCGCTTATGCCGGCGGCTGGTGGGATTGGCTGTCGCCGTTCACATTCATCACCGCGGTTGCGGTCGTCGTCGGATACGGCCTGCTCGGCGCCACCTGGCTGAACATGAAGACGACCGGAGCCGTGCAGGAGCGCGCCCGCGGGCTGGCCTGGAGTTTCGCCCTCGGCACGATCGGCTTCATCGCCATCGTCAGCCTGTTCACGCCCTATCTCGGCACGGCCTATTACGAGCGCTGGTTCACCTGGCCCAATATCCTGTTCACCGCGCCGGTCCCCGTGATCGTGGCTCTGCTCACCTACGCGCTGTTCCGCTCGCTGAGGCTGCACCAGCACGACCATCGCCCGTTCCTGCTGGTGCTCGTCCTGTTCCTGGTCACCTTCATCGGGCTGGGCATCTCGATGTGGCCCTACATCATCCCGACCAAGGTGACGATCTGGGACGCGGCGAGCCCGTTCAAGTCGCAGCTTTTCATGTTCGTCGGCGCGGCGGTGCTGGTGCCGATCATCCTGGCTTACACCGCCTATGCCTATTGGGTGTTCCGCGGCAAGATGGACCCGGATCAGGGCTACCACTGATGCTGAAGAAGCTCGGCTGGTTCGTGCTGCTATGGGTCTGCGGCGTGGCTACGGTCGCGCTGGTGGCCTACGGCATCCGGCTGTTTCTGGTGTGATTATAGCGGGCGTAGGCTGCGATCGTGCGTCTCTCCGGGGCCGCGGGGATCTGGAGCCTCCTTCGATCCGTTTGAATCGGAAATAGCTCTAGCGGAAATTTCGCGGCAGGCTGTTATGGATCGCGGTGCTGGCGATGGCGGCATGGCCGACGGCGACGCTGAGCTGGTGCAGGTCGGAGACCACGTCGCCCGCGGCGAGCAGGCCGGGCAGCTTGGTGCGCTGGTGCTCGTCGACCGTCAGGCAGCCCGCCTTGTTGCATTGTGCGCCGAGTTTCAGCGCCAGATCGGAGCGGACATCGGCGCCGAGCGCCGGGTAAACCGCGTCGAACGTCTCGCGGTGCCCGTCGGGCAGGACGGCGATGAACTTGGTTTCGTGCTGCACCATGTCGACGAGCGCGGCGCGGGAGACGGCGATGCCGGCCTCGGCGAGTTCGGCGACCAGCGCTTCGTCCGGCCGGTCGGGCGCCTCGGTCAGCAGCACGCTGACATCCGCCGAATAGGTGCGCAGGAACAGCGCCTTGGGGGCGGCGTTCGCGAACGGGCCGAGCACGCCGATGCGCTGATCCGTGGCTTCATAGCCGTCGCAGATCGGGCAGTAGCGGAGGGCGCCGGTCTTAACCGCCTCGCGGACGCCGGGGAGCGGCGGGTCGCGGTCGACGATGCCGGTCGCCAGCAGCACGCTTTGCGCCAAGACCTCCCGGCCCTCGATATGTGCGGTGAGCTCGCCATTCGGCGCGCGCGCGATGTCGTCGACATGGGCGTGGACCAGCATGGCGCCGTACTCTTCGGCCTGCCGCTGCAGCAACGCCAGCAGATCGGGACCGGAGATCCCGGCATAGCCCGGATAGTTATGGCTCTCGGGGATGAGCGCGGCGCGGCTCTTGCCATCGTCGACGACGATCACGCGCCGCCGGTACCGCGCGAGATAGACCGCAGCGGTCAGTCCCGCGGGGCCGCCGCCGACGATCAGACAGTCCACCAGCGCCCGGTCGCGCTTGCTCCCCATCGTCATTACTGCCGCTCCTCTTTGCCGTCGTCGCCGGCCGCGCCTACCACTGATCGCCCATGCAGGAACCGAATGGTGGGGTTGGAGTTCCCACCGGCCATTTTCGGGTCGTCCGGAAACCAAATCGCAATCAGAACATTTAATGAACAAAGGAGAGAGATCCATGGCAAACGGCAATTCGGACGAGAGAACGACGACCCCCGGCTTGAATACGCAGAAGGCCCCTGAGAGCTGGGTGACCGGCGACGAGCCCGTGACGGGCGCGCAGGCGGTCCCATCTGCAGACTTTGTGTGAGGAAGTCGGCGAGATCTTCGATCCAGGGCTGACCAAGGCGGAGGCGTCGCTGAAAAATGACGCATTGCGCCAACGCGATCCGCGGTTGACGGGCGGCGGAGCGTCCTTGCCGCAGTGACAGGCGAAAATAGGGGGATGACGACATTGGTCCTATGCGTACCCCACTCGACCCGCCGATCAGCAGCGCAGGCGGAACAGGCCGAGCGCATTGCGAACCTCTTCCAACGTCGCCTGCGTCACCCGTCGCGCCTCCTCGGTGCCATCCCGGAGGATCCGCATGATGCGGTCTTCGTCCGTGGCAAGCGCGGCGCGCCGGCTTCGGATCGGACAGAGCACCGCCTGCAGGATTTCGTTCAGCCGGCGCTTCACCGCCATGTCACCGAGCCCGCCGCGCCGGTAATGCGCCTTCAGCGCCTCGACCTCGTCGGGATCATCGGCGAAAGCGTCGAGATAGGTGAAGACGACATTGCCCTCGACCTTGCCGGGATCGGCGGCGCGCAAATGTCCGGGGTCCGTGTACATGCGCATGACGGCGTCGCGGATTTCGCCGGCGGACGCCGAGAGCGCGATCGCGTTGCCCTGCGACTTGCTCATCTTGCCCTTGCCGTCGATGCCGGGGAGGCGGCCCACTTTCGGGATCAGCGCCGCCGCTTCCGGCAGTAACGGGCGGCCCGCCTGCCGGTTGATCCGGCGGACGATCTCGTTGGTCTGCTCGATGATCGGCGCCTGGTCCGCGCCCACGGGAACGACGGTTGCCTTGAACGCGGTAATATCGGCGGCCTGGGCGACGGGTAGCACAGGAACCCGGCCGGGATCTCGCGTCCGAAGCCGCGGATCAGGATTTCGTCCTTGATGGTCGGGTTGCGCTCCAGGCGGGCCACGGTGACGAAGTTCAGATAGAGCATGGTCAGCTCGGCAAGCGCGGGCAGATGCGACTGGACGCAGATCGTCGTCAGCGCCGGATCGATGCCGACGGCCAGATAGTCAAGCGCCACTTCCAGCACATTGCGCCGGATTTTCTCCGGATCGTGGGCATTGTCGGTCAGCGCCTGAGCGTCGGCGAGCAGCAGAAATTGCCGGTGCGACGCCTGAAGGTCGACGCGGTTGCGCAGCGACCCCACATAATGGCCCAGATGCAGCGGTCCGGTGGTTCTGTCCCCGGTCAGGATGACGGGGCGCTCATCGCTTGCAGCAGACATGGCTATTCTCCGAAAAAGGAGCCGCCATGGAGTGAACCGAGAGGGAAAAGATGACCGCGCCAGCCCAACCATGGCGGCTGCGGTCGATCACATGATGACGGCGTGCCGCTCCTATCGGGAGCGCCACCAAGCCAAGCTTATCTGGTGAAATCCGGTCATCATGGCCGGCAAGCTGCCATGAGATCACCCGCGAAGCAAGCTTGAACGCGGGGGCCCCCGGGTCTATTGCTTGCGGTGAATACGAACAAAACCAACGCACAAAGGATCAAACCCATGCCTGCCTATCGCTCCAGAACCACCACCCACGGCCGTAACATGGCTGGCGCCCGTGGCCTTTGGCGCGCCACGGGCATGAAGGACGGCGATTTCGGCAAGCCGATCATCGCGGTGGTGAACTCGTTCACCCAGTTCGTGCCCGGCCATGTGCATCTGAAGGATCTGGGCCAGCTTGTGGCGCGCGAAATCGAAAAAGCCGGCGGCGTCGCCAAGGAATTCGACACCATCGCGGTCGATGACGGCATCGCCATGGGCCATGACGGCATGCTCTATTCGCTGCCTTCGCGCGAGCTGATCGCGGACAGCGTCGAATATATGGTCAACGCTCATTGCGCCGACGCGATGGTGTGCATCTCCAATTGCGACAAGATCACGCCCGGCATGCTGATGGCGGCGATGCGGCTCAACGTTCCGTCGGTGTTCGTGTCGGGCGGGCCGATGGAGGCCGGCAAGGTCGTGCTCGACGGCAAGGAAAAGGCCGTCGACCTGATCGACGCCATGGTGGCCGCGGCCGACGACCGGATCAGCGACGCCGATGTCCAGGTGATGGAGCGCTCCGCCTGTCCGACCTGCGGCTCCTGCTCGGGCATGTTCACCGCCAATTCGATGAACTGCCTGACCGAGGCGCTCGGCCTGTCCCTGCCGGGCAACGGCTCGGTGCTCGCCACCCATCTCGACCGCAAGCGGCTGTTCGTCGAGGCCGGGCATCTGATCGTCGACATTACGCGGCGCTATTACGAGCAGGACGACGAAAGCGTGCTGCCCCGAAACGTCGCCTCGAAGGCGCTCCTTCGAGAACGCCATGGCGCTCGACATCGCCATGGGCGGCTCGACCAACACCGTGCTGCACATCCTCGCCGCCGCCAACGAAGGCGGGATCGATTTCGACATGGACGACATCGACGCGCTGTCGCGCAAGGTGCCGTGCCTGTGCAAGGTGGCGCCCGCCAAGGCCGACGTGCATGTCGAGGACGTGCATCGCGCGGGCGGCATCATGGCGATCCTTGGCGAGCTCGATCGGGCGGGCCTCATTCACCGCGAGCAGCCGACGGTGCATACCGCGACGCTCGGCGAGGCCATCGACCGCTGGGATATCGCCAAGACCAGCAGCCAGACGGCGCGCGAGTTCTATCTGGCGGCGCCCGGCGGCGTGCCGACCCAGGTCGCCTTCAGCCAGAACCGCCGCTGGGACGAGTTGGATACCGACCGGCAGAAGGGCGTGATCCGCGATGCCGAGCACGCCTTCTCCAAGGATGGCGGCCTCGCCGTGCTGAAGGGCAATATCGCGCTCGACGGCTGCATCGTGAAGACCGCCGGCGTCGACGAGAGCATTCTGAAATTCTCCGGACCCGGCGCGGGTCTTCGAGAGCCAGGATGCGTCGGTCAACGCGATCCTGACCGGCAAGATCAAGGCCGGCGACGTGGTGGTGATCCGCTATGAAGGCCCGCGCGGCGGTCCCGGCATGCAGGAGATGCTCTACCCGACCAGCTATCTGAAATCGAAGGGCCTCGGCAAGGCCTGCGCGCTGGTCACCGACGGGCGTTTCTCCGGCGGCACGTCGGGGCTGTCCATCGGTCACGTCTCACCGGAAGCGGCGGAGGGCGGCACGATCGGCCTGGTCCGCGAGGGCGACCTGATCGAGATCGACATTCCGAACCGCTCGATCAGCCTGGCCGTCAGCGAAGGCGAACTGGCCGACCGCCGCGCCGAGCAGGAGAAGCTGGGCTTCAAACCCGCCGAGGCGCGCAAGCGTCAGGTCTCGATGGCGCTGCGCGCTTACGCGGCGATGGCGACGAGCGCCGCCAAGGGCGCGGTTCGGCACGTGCCGGAATAGGGTCGGGGCGGCGGCTCGCTTTCGGGCCGCCTAAGTCGAAGCCGCCCTGTCGTCACCCGACGGCTTTTGCATGGACACTTTTGTCGCCCCGGCCTGGAGCCGGGGCCTTTCCCCTCTCCATTTCGAACGCTTGCCAATCGTCTATTGGCGCCCGGATCAAGTCCGGACCGACCAATCCAAGTGCCCCCTCCTCGCCCGATCCCCTGTTTGCAGGATTAACGCTGCCGCCCCGCACACCGCGGCGAAATCGCGGGTGTCAGCCCGCAAGTCACAAATTCATTTCTCCAGCAGATCGGCATTTTTTCTCAATTAACCCTGCGAATTGGCTTAGTATTTACAAATCCTCAGGTGTCGAGTTGCCGGCGCTTGAGGATCGGAAATTGAGCAAGCTGGCTGTTTCGGCGTCAAAGACTGCCGGAGCCTTTAAGAGATTACCGGAATTTTTATCAACCACAAGAATTGCATGAGACAGATGTCTTCAATTCAATTCTGAGAGGGACATCGCTTACGGGATAGGCAGCAATTTCATCGCGAAGCCGCGGCGGCGGCCAAGCAAGCGCCCGATCCCTCGACCGGGCTCTGTGGCAAAGCCAGGAAGGAAAGTCATGTCTGCGATTAATGATCTCTTCACTTTGCTGAGCGGGTACGTCTGGGATGCCCTCGTTTACATCCTTATCGCTATCGGCCTGACGATTACGATCTCCTCGCGCTTTGTGCAGTTCCGCTATTTCGGGCGCATGTTCAACGTGCTGCGGAATGCGTTTCATCACGAGACCGGCCATATCAGCTCCTTCCAGGCGCTGATGCTTTCCGTAGCCGGCCGCGTCGGCGGCGGCAATATCGGCGGCGTTGCGGTCGCCATTACCGTGGGCGGTCCGGGGGCGGTGTTCTGGATGTGGATGATCGGCCTGATGGGCATGGCGACGAGCTTTTTCGAATGCTCGCTCTCCCAGCTCTATAAGGTCTCCGAGCCCGACGGCACCTATCGCGGCGGCCCGGCCTTCTATGTCGAGCGCGGCCTCGGCCATCAGTGGAAATGGCTCCCCGGCATCTATTCGATCCTGCTGCTGCTAACCTTCGGCTTCGCCTTCACCGGCTTCCAGGCGGTCACCGTATCGACGTCCATGGCGGACGCCTTCGGGATCGACAAATACGTCACCGCCATCGCCCTTGCCGTCGCGCTCGGCCTCATCCTGTTCGGCGGCATTCAGCGCATCGCCGCGGCGAGCGAGTTCATCGTGCCGATCATGGCCATCGGCTACATCCTGATCGCGGTCGTGGTGATCCTGATGAACCTTGCCGAGATCCCCTCCGTCATCGCCAGGATCGTTAGCGAAGCCTTTGTGCCGTCAGCGGCCGTAGGCGGCGGCATCGGCACGGCGATCATGATGGGCGTAAAGCGCGGGCTGTTCTCCAACGAAGCGGGCCTCGGCAGTGCGCCGAACGTGGCCGCCGTCGCCTATGTGAAGCATCCCTGCAATCAGGGCACCGTGCAGGCGTTCTCGGTGTTCATCGACACGATCATCATCTGCTCGTGCACGGCGTTCATCATCCTGCTCAGCGGCGTCTATCAGCCGGGCGCGGCGAATGTCGAAGGCGTGGTGCTGACGCAGTCCTCGCTGGCCGACCATGTCGGCGAATGGGGCCGCGCCTATGTCAGCGTCGCGCTGATGCTGTTCGCCTTCAGCTCGATGCTCTACAACTACTATCTCGGCGAAAACGGCATCGGCTATTTTTCCGACAAGAGCCAGGTGCCGTTTGCGATCCTCAAGATGCTGACGCTGGCCTGGGTGCTCTATGCCGGCACGCAGAGCTTCGGCGACATCCTGGTGTTCTCCGACCTCACCATGGGGCTGCTCGCCATCGTCAATCTCACCGCGCTGGTCCTGTTGCTCCGGCCGATGCTCCGGCTGCTCGGCGACTATGACCGGCAGATCAAGGCGGGCGTGGAGGATCCGGTGTTCGATGCGCAGAAATTCGCCGATCTGGACATCGATCGGGACGCCTGGGTGTTCGACGAGGAGGTGCTCCCGGCGCATGCTCAGCCGGCTGAGTAGCGCGAAAGCGCGCGCCGGGGCTAAGATGAGGCTCCGGCAGAGCTCCCGGCCGATTGGCGGGGAGCCTGGAGGGCGGCCCGGCGCGGCCGCCTTTCTCATTTCCGCGCCCGCACTCGCAGGCAATGGAGGCTCGATCCGACAATGACGCGAAAGGCCGTATCCATCATCTATACCGGCGGCACCTTCGGGATGCGTCCCTCCGAGAAGGGCTATGTTCCGGCGCGCGACCTGGCGGCGCTGCTTCACCAGCGCATGCCCGAGCTCGGCGACGAAAGCCTGCCGGTCTACGAGCTGAGCGAATATGACGAGCCGCTGGAAAGCTCGAACGCCACGCCGCGCCACTGGTACGATCTGGCCGCGCAGATCCGCGGCGCCGACGATCGCTTCGACGGCTTCGTCGTCATCCACGGCACCGACACGCTCGCCTATACGGCGTCGGCGCTCTCCTTCCTGCTCGGCGATTTCCGCAAGCCCGTCATCGTCACCGGCTCGCAAATCCCGCTCTGCGAGCCGCGCAGCGACGCCCAGCTCAATCTGATCAGCGCGGTTCTCGCTATCGCCACGGGCCGCCTGGAGGAGGTCTGCGTCTGCTTCGGCCGCATATTCTCCGAGGCAACCGCACCACGAAGGTCAATGCGACCGAGCTGAACGCTTTCCAGTCGCCGAATTTCCCGCCGCTGGTCGATATCGGCACCGAGCTGCGCGTTCACCGACTACACCCGGATGCTGCCGCGCAACGGTGTTTTCGGCAAGCGTCCGCCGGCTTATCGGGATTGCAATATCGCCGTGCTTCCGGTTTTCCCCGGCATCACGGAAACGCTGATCGACGCCATCGTGGATACCGGGGCGTCGGGGCTGGTGCTCAAATGCTATGGGGTGGGCACCGCGCCGATTGCCGACGAGCATTTCCTCGCGGCGCTCCAGCGGGCGAGCGATGCAGGCGTCGCCATCGTGGCAGTGTCGCAATGCCAGCAGGGGCGGGTCTCGCTGCGGCGCTACGCGGCGGGGTCGGCGCTTGCCGATGCCGGGGTGCTGAGCGGCTTCGACATGACCGCGGAGGCGGCGTTCACCAAGCTGCACGCGCTGTTCGCGCTCGGGCTCGATCGCGGGACGGTCGCCGAGCTGGTGCAGCAGAACATGCGCGGCGAGCTGACCCTGACCTGACCGCTGCGGCCATTGCCGGGCCTCGACAGGCCGCTTGCCAATCGCAGCCGCCTTGAGGCTATTCTAGGGGCGACACTCACAATCCGACGATGAAAAGGGATCATTCATGCCCGCACTTGCGCCGATCGAAGCCTATGCCGATGAACTCACCGCGATCCGCCACGACCTTCACGCCCATCCCGAGATCGGCTTCGAGGAGGTGCGAACGTCAGGCATCGTCGCCGAGAAGCTGCAAGGCTGGGGCATCGAGATCCACCGCGAGATCGGCAAGACCGGCGTCGTCGGCATTCTGCGCGGCACCAAGGGCGAGGGCCGCAGCATCGGCCTGCGCGCGGATATGGACGCGCTGCCGATGGACGAGATGACCAACCTGCCTTACCGGTCGACCGTTCCCGGCCGCTTTCACGGCTGCGGCCATGACGGGCATACCACCATGCTGCTCGGCGCGGCCCGCTATCTCGCCGAGCACCGCGACTTCGCCGGCACCGCCGTGTTCATCTTCCAGCCCGCCGAAGAAGGCCTCGGCGGCGCGCGCGCCATGATCGCCGACGGCCTGTTCCAGCGTTTCCCGTGCGATGAAGTCTATGCGCTGCACAACTCGCCCTATAACGAACCCGGGCAGGTGCGCGTCTTCCCCGGCGCGGCGATGGCGGGCGCGCATTTCTTCGACATCCGCATCAAGGGCCGCGGCAGCCACGCGGCGATGCCGCAAGTGTCGCGCGACCCGATCATCGTCGCCTCCGCGCTCGTCCAGGCGCTGCAAAGCATCGTCAGCCGCAACACCGATCCGCAGAAGGCGGCCGTCATTACCGTGACCCAGTTTCATGCCGGCTCGGCCTATAACGTCATTCCCGAGGAGGCGACGCTTGCCGGCACCGTGCGGACCTTCTCCGACGAGATCGGCGCGATGATCGGCGAGCGCATGCATGCGATTGTCGACGGGATCGCCAAAGCCTTCGAGGTGGGAGATCACGCTGGATCTGCGCAACGTGTTTTCCGTGCTCGAGAACCACGAAGCGGAGGCTCATGCCTTCGCCGAGGCGGCCCGCGAGATCGTCGGCGAGGAGAACGTGTTCACCGACCCCCAAGCCGATGATGGGCAGCGAGGATTTCGCCGACATGCTGCAGGCGGTGCCGGGTGCTATTGCTGGGTCGGCCATGCGGGCGACGTTCCGCTGCACAATCCCGGCTTCATCCTCGACGATGCCATCCTCCCGGTCGGCGCCAGTCTTCTCGCCCGTATCGCCGAGAAGCGGCTCCAGTCGGCTTAGCCGCGCGGGGACGCCCGGCGCCGGGTTTGGATTGATAATCTCGAAACGGCATCGCTCGAAATGGAGCGGGCCGTCTTAGATATTCTTCACGCACATCTGTGATGATCTGATCCGCGCGGATCGGGAGACACTGATGTATGGGATGGTGAATTTCGGCATCCAGAATTTCATCGTCGGAAAACACGGGCTGGCGAAATGGCAGGAAATCTGCGCGCGCGCCGGCATGGACGGCGTCGAATTCGAATCGATGCTGAGCTATGACGACGCGATCACCGACCGTCTGATCGAGGCGGTCGGCCACGCGCTAGGCATCGATGCGCCCGACGTGCTCAATGTCTTCGGCGAATATTGGATCGAATATGCCGGTGGGACGGCGCTGGGGCGGATCATCGATTTCGGCGGCAGCACGTTCATCGAAGTGCTCGACTCCCTCGACGAGATGCATGAGCGGTTCAAGGCGTCGATGCCGCATCTGAGGCCGCCTTCCTTTGAGGTGGAGGAGATTTCCGACGCCGTCTTCCGCCTTCACTATCAATCCGATCGAGACGGCCTGTCGCCGATGGTGGTGGGCCTGCTGTTCGGCCTGGCGCGTCTCCACGACGAGGAGATCAATGTGCGTCATCTGGCGCGAAAAGCAGCCGGCACCGAACATGACATATTCGAGATCGTACGGCTCGCCAAGACGCAGTCGTCCGACGTGGCCGCGTAACGGCATTTACGGGATGCGGCGATGAGGGCAAAGGTTCTGACGGATCCGACTGACAGCGAGATCGTCCTGTCGACGGCGGCGCTCGACGCGCTGATGCCGCTGCATCTGCGTTTGGACGGCGCCGGCCGCATCCTCGGCGCGGGCCGGACGCTGGCCAAGCTTTGTCCCGATGGCCCGCTGGAAGGGGAGGGCTTTTTCGAGCGCTTCCGGATTCGCAAGCCCCGCAAGCTGACCGACATCGAGACGCTTCGCGCGGCGAGGCGGCAAAAGCTCGTCGTGGAATCCATCGGCGCGGGCGCGGTAAAGCTGCGCGGGATGGTCGTCGGCGCCGATGCACCGCATGGGCTGCTGCTCAATTTCTCGCTTGCCGGCGACATCGCCCAGATCACCAAGCGATTCCATCTCAAGGGCAAGGATTTCGCCCCCGCCGACAGCTCCGTCGATCTGCTCTATCTGATCGAGACGCAGGCCGCGGTGCTCATCGATCTGCAGGGCCTGACGAAGCGCTTGCAGGAGTCGAAGGCCGAAGCCGAACGGCAGGCGCTGACCGACGCGCTGACCGGACTGCCCAATCGCCGGGCGCTGACCGGTGCGCTGTCGCGCAGGCTCGGCGCGCAGGACAGACGTGCGGACCGGCAGAGATTTGCGGTGATGCAGATCGATCTCGACAATTTCAAGAACGTCAACGACACGATCGGCCACGCCGCGGGCGACGAGGTTCTGAAGCATGTCTCCTCGGTGCTGCGGTCGGAGATCCGGGGCAGCGACATGCTTGCGCGGATCGGCGGCGACGAATTCGTTGCCGTGATCGGCGACGATCCGAACAAGGACGAGATCGCCGGTATCTCACACCGCATCATCGACCGCCTGTCGGTGCCGATCCCGTTCGAGGACCGCTCCTGCAAGATCGGCGCGAGCATCGGCGTGACCTTCTGCGAAGGCGACGGAATCTACGATGCGGACCGGCTCCTGGTCGACGCCGACCTGGCGCTCTACGAGTCGAAGCGGGCAGGGCGCGGCCGGCTGCGGTTCTTTGTCGGCGAGATGCGCGAAAAGCACGAGGCGGTCAACCAGCTCGCCACCGAAATCGACGACGCCATCGCGTCGGGCGCGTTCGAGCCGTTCTTCCAGCCCCAGGTCAACGCGATCACCGGCCGGATCGAGGGCTTCGAGGCGCTGGCGCGGTGGCGGCATCCCCAACGCGGCATCTTGCCGCCGAGCGCGTTCCTCTACATCGCCGAGCAGGCCAATCTCCTGACGCTGATCGACGACGTGATCATCACCAAGGCATTTCATGCCGCATCGACCTGGCGCAAGCGCGGGTTCAGCGTCCCCAAGATCTCGATCAACGTCACCGCCGCACGCCTCAACGACCCGTATTTCATCGAAAGGCTGATCTGGGCCGCCGGCGATGCCGACCTCGACCCGAAATGCATCGGCGTCGAAATCCTCGAATCCGTACTGCTCGACGACGAATCGGAACGCCTCATCGACAACATCCGCCGGCTCGGCGAGCGCGGCTTCCATCTCGAGCTCGACGATTTCGGCACCGGCCATGCCTCGATCTCCAACCTTCACAAGGTTCGCGTCTCGGTGGTCAAGATCGACCGCTCGCTGATCTCCGGCGTCGCCACCGATCCGCAGCTCAAGAAGATCGCCGGCGCCATCATCAAGCTGGCGCATAATCTCGACGTGATCCCGCTGGCCGAAGGTGTCGAGACCGCGGCGGAAATGAAAACGCTCATCGATCTGGGCTGCTCGATCTTTCAGGGTTTCGGCGTCGCCCGGCCGATGCCGGAGGCCGAGGTCGAGGGATGGATTGCAGCCGGGCGCTGGGAGACCTTCAGCCCCACCGCCCGCGACATCTGACGGCCAGCTAACGCACGCGGCGCTTTTCACTCGCCGGTCAGGAACAGCGCGAAGGGCTCATCCACCGTGCGCTTCAGCAGCCGCCGATAGGGGGCATAACAGGGCTGGCCCGACTTGATGCGGCCGAATTCCGGATCGGGAACCGCCTTCATCGGCATGAACACGATCGGCGTGGCGACCGGCGTCAGATGAGCGCCGCGCCCCACATGCAGCGTCGTCAGGATACCGTGCAGCTCGCCGCGTATCGTCGGCCGCGAGACGATGATCAGCCGGTATTGGCCATGCTTGTTGGTGATCATATAGATATGGCCCGACTGGTGCGGGGCCGAGACCGCGCCGCCTTGCGTATATTCCGCATCGATCCGCTCCGACTCGGTGAACACCAGATTGGACGCGACCTGGTCCCAGCGGATCTGGGTGAGATAGGCGTAGATCGCCTTCGGCTCGCTGAAGGATGGCCGCAGCGTGATGTAGTCGCCTTCCATCCAGGTGACCGCCGGGCGGGCGTAGGAGCCGAGCGCGTCCGCCGCAAGGCCCGGATGGACATCGAGGACGGGTGTTGAATTGCGCCGGCGAAGATCTACATTCAGCGCTTCCTCGACGCGCACCAGCGTTGCCAGGGTAAACGGCCGCCGTCCCGACAGCGCTTTCTCGAGCGTGGACAGGCTGATTTTCGCCACCGCCGCCAGCTGCTGGCGGGTCATCCGGCGCCGCGCCAGCTCTTCGGCGATCTGTGCGGCCGCGGCTTGGCTTTCCTCAGCCGCCAGCGACTGTTCCAATCGACGAGCCACGGTTTCCCTCCCGCCAATACCCGTAATCAACCGGACATATCCGTAAAATAACGGCATAAGCAAGCGCTTCCTGACGGATCTTGACGGGTGGGTGCCGAACTATCGTGAAGAAGACGCTCGAACTGCTTGCCGGCCTATGTGGAAGCTGACGCTCCCGCTATGCCCTTCTGGCGACGATGAGAGGTGTCCGATGTCCGGCGAATTTCGAGCAGCCCGCCCCCTGCAAATGCCTATACCGATCGTGGTCCGTCCGACTGCCGGTCAGATCTACAATGCCGCCATTTTCCGCTTCGGCGTCCTGCTGGTGATGGCGCTCGCCATCCTCATTGCCGCCGTGGCCGCCGCCCATGCGGATTGGCGCACCGTGCGGCCGCGCGACGCGCAGTCCGGCACGCTGCTGTTCAAGGCCGTGGAGGAGGACCGCTATGTCGAGGCGCCGCTTGTCGGCACCGATGTCGACGTCACCGTCTCCGGGCCGACGGCGCGCGCCCGCATCACCCAGCATTTCTACAATCCGACCGATGGCTGGGTCGAGGGCGTTTATGTGTATCCGCTCCCGGACAACGCTGCCGTCGATACGCTGAAGATGGTGATCGGCAATCGGGTCATCGTCGGCGAGATCAAGGAGCGCAAGGAGGCCAAGAAGATCTACGAGGAGGCCAAGGCGGCGGGCAAGAAGACCGCGCTGGTCGAGCAGGAGCGGCCGAACATGTTCACCAACTCGGTCGCCAATATCGGGCCGCATGAGAGCATCGTCGTGCAGCTCGAATATCAGCAGACCATCCCGCAATCGGGCAATGCGTTCGCCTTGCGCGTACCGCTGGTCGTTGCGCCGCGCTACAGCCCGAAGCCGATGGTTCAGACCGTCGACTTCAACGGCGGCGGCTGGGGCCAGGTGTCCGATCCGGTGCCGGACCGCGACCGCATCGAGCCGCCGGTCCTCGACCCGCGCGAGAATGCGCCGACCAATCCGGTGACGCTGACCGTGCGCCTGCAGGCCGGCTTCCCGCTCGGCGAGGTGAAAAGCCATCATCACGCGGTGAAGATCGACACGGTGTCCGACGATACCCGCATCATCAAGATCGACGGCGCGGTGCCGGCGGATAAGGATTTCGAGCTGACCTGGTCGCCCAAATCCGGCAGCGCTCCTGCCGCCGGCCTGTTCCACGAGCGGCTTGCCGATGCCGACTATCTGCTGGCCTTCGTCACGCCCCCGGTGCTTGAGCAGCAGCAGAAGGCCAAGCCGCGCGAGGTGATCTTCGTGATCGACAATTCCGGGTCGATGGCGGGGCCGTCCATGAACCAGGCCAAGGCGAGCGTCAAATACGCGCTGAAGCACCTCGGCCCCGAGGACAGCTTCAACATCGTTCGCTTCGACAACACGCTCGAAGTGCTGTTCCCCTCGGCCGTTCCCGCCGACATGGAGCATATCGGCCAGGCGCAAAGCTTCGTCTCGCAGCTCCAGGCCAATGGCGGCACCGAGATGGTGCCGGCGATGCAGGCCGCGCTGATCGACCGGAACACCGGCGACCGCGACGCCTTGCGGCAGGTGGTGTTTCTGACGGACGGCGCCATCGGCAACGAGCAGCAGCTTTTCGACACCATCGTTGCCGGGCTCGGGCGCTCGCGGGTGTTCATGGTCGGTATCGGCTCGGCGCCGAATTCCTACCTTATGAACCATGCCGCCGAGCTCGGGCGCGGCAGCGTCGTGCATATCGGCAGCGCCGAGCAGGTCGAGGACCGGATGCGCGGGCTGTTCAACAAGCTGGCGAAACCGGCCGTGACGGATGTGCGCGTCCGCTTCTCCGAGAGCGGCGTCGACGCCACGCCCAAGGTGCTGCCCGACCTCTATGCCGGCGAGACGCTTCAGATCGCCGCCAAGCTTGCCGCGTTCCGCGGCACGGCGGAAATCAGCGGCATGATCGGCGATCAGCCCTGGGTGGCGAAGCTGCCGCTCAAGAATGCCGCCGAAGCCAAAGGCATCTCCAAGCTCTGGGCGCGGGCGAAAATCGCCGACGCCGAGGTCGGCGTGACGCTCGGCCATACCAGCCAGGCCTCCGCCGATCAGCGCATCCTGTCGCTGGCCCTGGAGCACAGCCTGGTGAGCCGCCTGACCAGCCTTGTCGCCGTGGACAAGACGCCCAGCCGTCCGGACAATATGCGTCTGACCCGAGCGGACGTTCCTTTGAACCTGCCGGCCGGCTGGGACTTCGACAAGGTGTTCGGCACCGAGCATCCGGTGATCGATCTGCGGGCCGAGGGCGGCAAGGCCGCGCCGGCTCAGCCGGACGACGCGATGAAGCTCGATGCCGCCTATATCGAGAAGATCGCCGCCGCGCATCAGCCGGCCTCGGCCAATCTCGGAGCCAAGCAGAGCATGGCCGGTGTGCAGCTGCCGAAGACCGGAACGAACGGCTTCCTCTATCTGGCGCTCGGCTTCCTGATCCTCGCCGCCAATCTGTTGCTGGTCATGCATGCGTGGCGGCTCGAACGGCGCGGCTGGGAATAGGGGCATGGCATCGCTCTCACCCAGCGCCATCTTCGGCAACCGGCAATCGTCATCACGTCTCGTGATGGCGGTTGCCACTCTCCTGACGCTGGCCGGCATCGGGCTGGTCGGCAAGGGCGCGGCGATCTACGCGAAGGCGATCGTGGCGCAATATCTTCTGGAACGGGCCTTCGAGGAGAGCCTTGCGACCGGCGCGCCGGTCAAGGCCTGGTCGTGGGCGGACACCTGGCCGGTTGCGCGGCTTGAGGTGCCCAGGCTCGGGGCGAGCGCCATCGTGCTGAATGGCGGGAGCGGGGAAGCGCTCGCCTTCGGGCCCGGCCATCTGGAAAGCACGCCCCAGCCCGGCGAACGCGGGGCATCGGTTATCTCCGCGCATCGCGACACGCATTTCCGCTTCCTGAAGGACATCCGCATCGGCGATGAAATCCAGGTGACGCGGACGGATGGCGCGATCTTCTGGTACCGCATCGTCTCGGCCGACGTCGTGCCCTGGGACGCCTCGGGCATCGACCCCGACCGCGACGGTTACTGGCTGGTGCTGTCGACCTGCTGGCCGCTCGACGCGGTGACGCCGGGCGATCTGCGCTATGTGGTCAGGGCGCGGATGAGCGGCCGGCAGATTTCGGCGACGCCGGCGGCGCAGACGCCCCGTTAGGGCCGGATCAGTCGTCCGCCCACATGCGCAGAAGGTTGGCCAGCGATTTGGAGAGCACATCGAAGGCTTCGGTCTTGCCGTCTTTGGCGAACAGGGCGCGGCGCGTCCGGTCGAGGTCGAACAGCAATTCGCGCTGCTCGGCGGAGCGCAGATAGGAGCGCGCCCATCCGACACAGACCAGCCGCTCGCCCCGGGTGACCGGCTCGACGCGGTGCAGATGCGTTGCGGGATAGAGGAAGAGGCTGCCCGCCGGGAGCTTCACCGCCTCCTCACCGCCGCTCGTCTCGATCACCAACTCGCCGCCGTCATAGTCCGCCGGGTCGGACAGGAACAGCGTGAACGACACGTCGCGTGCGCATCCCGTGCATCAGCGCGTCGTCCACATGCGAGCCGTAGGTCTCCCCAGGCGCATATCGGGCAAACAGGAGCGACGTCAATTTTTTCGGCCTGACCGCCATGACGAACAGCGCGTTCTCCCGAAGCACGCTTTCGACGCGGGACTGCAGTGCCGACAGTGCCGCGCCCGGAACCGCCTGCCGGTTGGCCTTCACCAGCTTCGCGCTCCACCCCGCCGTCGCCTTGCCGTCGACGAAGGCGAGGGCATCGATTCCGGCCCGGATGGAGGCGATTTCGGCATCGGACAGCACCGATGCGATGGTCAAAAACATGCAAGGCCCTTTCCCTGGGCGTCCGATCGTGACAAAAGACAAGAGAGAACGATGCGGATGCAGCGGGCGACGGGTCAGTGTTAAATCTGAACCGGCTCGCTGCATCAACATGCGATTCCGGAGGCAGGATGAAAAAGACTCGGGTTTGGATCGGCATCGGGGCGAGCGTCCTGCTGACGCCGTCGTTTGACGCCAGCGACGGCGGCTCCGGACGCGGCCTCCCCTGTCGCCGCCGTCCTGGGCAAGCACGGTGTCACCGCCAGCGATCCGACGCCGCAGTCTCCCGGCGCTGCAGCAGATGGCTGCCGCCGAGGGCGGTGAAGGCGGCGAAGGCGGGCAGGGCGGTCAAGGAGGCGAGGGCGGCGTCGATCCCGAACAGGCCGCCAACGATCCCGTCGCCTGGGGCGTGGCGCTCGGCGTCATCGAGGCGCATTACCGTGCCGGGCTGAAGGCCTATGCCGCGGGAAATTCCGATGCAGGCACGGTAATGTTCGCCCATGGTTTCAGCGAGGTCTATGCGGAGCTGGAGCCGATCTTCGCCAAGCGCGGTGCCGCGGATCTGGGCCCGGCCATGCAGGCGACGATCGAGGACGCAACCAATAAGGCGCCCGCGGGCGAGGTCGGCAGCCGGGTCGAAAAGGTGCTCGGCGGTCTCGACGCGGCCGCGCCACGCGAGGCGGCCGTAGGCGCCGCCGGGGCGAAGATCGTCACCGAGCTGCTCGACCGCGCCGCGCTGCAATATTTCCGCGCCACGAAAGAGGAGGGGCTGGAGCCCTATCTCGACGGGCTCGGCTTTGCGCTTGCGGCCGGTCACCACGCGCCCACGGCGCTTGCCTGGCTCGACGCGCATAGCAAGACGGCGGCTGCCGATGCCCTGCGCGACTGTCTGGGCATGGCCGAACGGGCCTTTACCGGCGCCGAACGCCCGAAGACGCCAAGCGTCGAGGCCGGTCCCTTCCTTGCCGCCGCATCGAAGCTGAAGATCGAAATTTCGCGCCTGCGGTGACGGGACGCGCCAACGCCGCCCCTGCCCGAGCCCTGCGGCTCTCAGGGCTTGTCGAGCCCGACGAGATAGTCGACCAGCGCCGCCCGCACCTGCGGGTCGGAGGCATGGTGCGTCTCCAGAAATGTCGCCAGCGCGTCGTCTTTTCCTGCGCCGAACGTCCCGGCAGGCTCATGGCCACGGCCCGTGCGCGCGGATGGCATTTCCCGCAATTGTTCCGGAACAAAGCCTCGTCGGCAATCGCGTCGATCGGCCACATCGCCGGCGCGGACATCGCCAGCAGGGCAAGAGAATACAGATGTGCAATCAGACCAGGCATCGACACGACCTCGGCGGATGCGAATTCATTACATCAAGCGTAACGGAATTGGAATTCGCATAACGGGCGATGGTTCGGGGATCGGCAGGCATTAAACTCCGAGGAACCGGTCGCTCACCGCCGGAGACAGAGCCGCGGCCGCGCCCGACCAGCAGGTCGCGCCCTTTTCCAGGATGAAGCAGCGCGCCGCCACGGCGAGCACCTCCTTCAGCGATTTGTCGACGATCAGGATCGAGAGCCCCTCCGCCTTGAGCTCGTGGATCGCCGACCAGATCTCCCGCCGCACGGTCGGCGCCAGCCCCTCGGTCGCCTCGTCCAGAATGAGCAGCCGCGGATTGGTCATCAAGGCGCGGCCGATGGCCAGCATCTGCTGCTCGCCGCCGGACAAGGTCAGCGCCATCTGGCCGCGGCGCTCGTCGAGCCGGGGAAACAGCGCGCCGATCCGCTCGATGGTCCATGCGCCGGGGCGGGCCGCGGCGATCAGGTTCTCGCGCACCGTCAGATTGGGGAAACAGCGCCGGCCTTCGGGGACGAGGCCGATGCCGAGACGGGCGGCGCGATGCGAGGGGAGCGGGCCGAGATCGGTTCCGGCAAAGCGGATGCGCCCCTCGCTGTGCGGCAGCATCCGGCAGATGGTGCGGATCGTCGTCGTCTTGCCCATGCCGTTGCGCCCCATCAGCGCGACGACCTCGCCTTCGCCGATATCGAGATCGACGCCGAACAGCGCCTGCGAGGCGCCATACCAGGCGGTGACGGCCTCCATTTCGAGAAGCGCGCTCATACCGCCTCCTCGCCGAGATAGGCCCGGCGGACCTTCGGGTCGGCGCGGATTTCCTCGACGCTCCCGGTGGCGATGATCCGGCCGTAGACCAGCACCGAAATCCGGTCGGCGAGGGCGAACACGGCATCCATGTCGTGCTCGATCAGCAGGATCGGCGCTTCGGCGCGCAGCCCGGCGAGCAGCTCGGTCAGCTTTTTGGTGCCGCCGGGCCCGATGCCGGCCATCGGCTCGTCGAGCAGGAACGCCTTCGGCCGCAGCGCGAGCGCGACGGCGATTTCGAGCTGGCGGCGCTCGCCGTGGGACAGGTCGGCGGCGGGGATCGAGGCACGATCGTCGAGGCCGGCGCGCGCGAGATAGGCCATGGCGGGCTCGACCAGCAATGCATCGTCGAGCGCGGGCCGGAGAAACCGGTAAGTCCGCCCGCTGACGGCCTGGACGGCCAGCATGACGTTCTGCAGCGCGGTGAATTCCGGCGCGAGCGAGGACACCTGGAAGCTGCGCGCGAGGCCCAGCCTGGCGCGGGCGGCGACGTCGAGGTCGGTGATGTCGGCGCCGTCGAAGCGGATGGTGCCGCCGTCCGGGGTGATCTCGCCCGCGATCTGCTTGATCAGCGTCGACTTGCCCGCCCCGTTCGGGCCGATCAGGGCGTGGATCTCGCCGCGCTTGAGCTCCAGCGATACGTCGTCGCTGACCACCAGCGCGCCGAAGCGTTTCGAGACATGCGCCAGCGCAAGAACGGCCTCACCCATGGCGGCGCTCCCCCGCGACGAAGGCCGATCAGCCCGCCGCGCGCGAACAGCACCACGCCGAGAACGACGATGCCGAGCAGCAATTGCCAGTGCTCGCTGACGCCGCCGAGCGCATATTCGAGCAGGATGTAGAGCATCGCCCCCGCGACCGGGCCGAACAGCCGCCCGACCCCGCCGAGAATGACGAAGACGATGATCTCGCCCGATGTGTGCCAGGAGAGCATGGACGGGCTGACGAAGCGGTTCAGATCGGCATAGAGCGCGCCGGCGAGCCCGGTGATCATGCCGGAGATGACGAAGGCGGTGAGCTGGACGCGGAACGGCCGGATGCCGACCGAGGCGAGGCGCAGCGGGTTCTGGCGTGCCGCTTCGAGGGCCAGGCCGAAGCGCGACCGCGCCAGCCTGGAGGAGAAGGCGAGCACCGCGATCAGGAGGCCGTAGCAGAGGCCGAAGAACGTCAGCGGATCGAGCGTGTTCAGGCCGGGAAAGCCGTTGCGGACATAGATGGAGAGCCCGTCCTCGCCGCCATAGGCCGGCCAGGACACGGCGAAATAATAGATCATCTGCGCGAAGGCGAGCGTGATCATGATGAAATAGACGCCCGCCGTGCGCAGGCTGAGCGCGCCGATCGGCAGGGCGGCGAGCCCGCTGACGAGGATCGCGACGAGCCAGATGACCGGCATCTGGGTGGTGCCGCCGATTTCGACGGGCCAGGTGGCGAGCGGCTCGTAATTGAGCGCGTGGCTCGCCAGGATGCCGGCCGCGTAGCCCCCGAGCCCGAAAAAGGCGGCGTGGCCGAGCGAGACCAGCCCGCCGAGTCCGAGCACGAGATTGAGCCCGGCGCCTGCGAGCGCGAAGATCGCAACCTTGGTCGCCAGCGTGACGAAGAACACCTCGTCGAATGCGAGCGCGATCAGCGGCGCAGCGAGAAGGCCCGCCGCGAGAAGCGCGTTGATGGCGGTCTCACGCTTCATCTCGCCCCGTACAGCCCTCTCGGGCGCACGATCAGCACGACCGCCATGAGGATATAGATCAGCATCGAGGCCAGCGCCGAGCCGATCGATTTCGCGCTGGAGGCATCCATGAACCCGGCGAACACCACCGGCAGCAGGAAGCGCCCCAGCGTATCGGCCAGGCCGACGATCAGGCCGCCGGCCAGCGCGCCCTTGATCGAGCCGATGCCGCCGATGACGATGATCACGAAAGCAAGGATCATCACCGGCTCGCCCATGCCGACCTGCACCGCCTGGATGGTGCCGACCAGAGCGCCAGCCAGCCCGGCAAGCCCCGCGCCGAGGGCGAAAACGATGGTGTAGAGCCGGCCGATATCGACGCCGAGTGCGGCGATCATCTCGCGGTCGGATTCGCCGGCGCGGATCTGGATGCCGAGCCGCGTATAGGCGACCAGCAGGAACAGCCCCGCCGCGACCAGGACGCCGGCGAGGATGATGGCGAGGCGGTAGAGCGGATATTCGATGCCGCCGGGCAGGATCACGGTGCCCGACAGCGCGGGCGGGACGTTGAGATAGAGCGGCACGGAGCCGAAAAGCCAGCGCGTGGCTTCGGAAAAGATCAGGATCAGGGCAAAGGTGGCGAGCACCTGATCGAGATGGTCGCGCTCATAGAGCCGGCGGATGACGAGGACCTCGACCAGCGCCCCGGCCGCAGCGGCGGCAGCGAGACTGGCGGCAAGGCCGAGCCAGAACGAGCCGGTGGCCATGGCGACCGCGGCGCAGGCGAAAGCGCCGGTCATGTAGAGCGAGCCGTGCGCCAGATTGATCAGCCCCATCACGCCGAACACCAGCGTCAACCCTGCCGCCATGAGAAACAGCATGACGCCGAATTGCAGGCCGTTGAGCGCCTGCTCGATGAGAAGGGTGGCGGTCAAAAGCCGGGTCCTTCCTGGGACGCGCACGTAAGCGGTCTGGCCCAACGCCTCTCGCACCCTCCTCTCGTGCTGAAGAGAGCCGCACGAGCGTTCGAGACTGGTCGTTCCGTCGTCCCGGACTTGATCCGGCGCCTAATCGCCTCACAATCTTGCATGGAGATTGTCATGCTCGCGAATGGATCCCGGATAACGCCTGCGGCGTTTCCGGGATGACAATCTGAAATCGCGAACGGCAGCCGAGGCGAGGCACCTCAACAAGGCGCTCCCGCAACGATGAAGCGTCGCCGGCCGCCGGTGCCAGTCTTCCTTCCAGGGCCATCGCCAGGACTACATCTTGCACTCGGCCGCATAGGCGTCGGCGTGGTCCTTCAGTGCGGTGCCGATGATCTTGTTGGTGTAGACGTCGCCCTCCTTGATCACTTCGCGGACATAGATGTCCTGGATCGGATGGTGGTTCGGCCCGAATTTGAAGGCGCCGCGCGTCGATTTGAAATCGGCCGCTTCCAGCGCCTTCCGGAACGCATCGGCCTCGCTCACCTTCGCCTTGGCGAGCGCCGAGAGCATGAGGTTGGCGGTGTCGAAACCCTGGCTGGCGTAGAGCGACGGCAGGCGCTTATATTCGGCCTTGAAGCTGTCGACGAACGCCTTGTTGGTCGGGTTGTCGAGGTCCTTCGACCATTGCGAGGTGTTCTTCACGCCGAGCGCCGCCTCGCCGACCGCCTGCAGAATGCCCTGGTCGAAGGAGAAAGCCGGGCCGATCAGCGGGGTCTTCACGCCGGACTGGGCGTATTGCTTGACGAAGGCGATGCCCATGCCGCCGGGCAGGAAGAAGAACACGCTATCCGCGCCCGATGCGCGGATCTGGGCAATTTCGGCGGCGTAGTCGGTCTGGCCGAGCTTGGTATAGATCTCGCCTGCGAGTTCGCCCTTATAGAAGCGCTTATATCCGGCGAGCGAGTCCTTGCCGGCCGGATAGTTCGGCGCCAGGATGAACGACTTCTTGTAGCCGGCATCGTTGGCATAGGCGCCCGCAGCCTCATGGAGATTGTCGTTCTGCCAGGCGACGTTGAAATAGTTCTTGTCGCAGCCCTTGCCGGCGAGCTGGGACGGGCCGGCATTCGGCGAGAGGTAGAACTTGCCCTGCTTGACCGCGCTCGGCACCACCGCCATGGCGAGGTTGGAGAAGATGATGCCGGTCAGGATGTCCACCTTGTCGCTCTGGATCATCTTGTCGGCGAGCTGAACCGCGATATCCGGCTTGAGCTGGTCGTCCTCGACGGTCAGCTCGACGTCCTTGTTGCCCGCCTGCTTGAGCGCCAGCTTGAAGCCGTCGCGCACGTCGATGCCGAGGCTCGCGCCCGGCCCGGACAGCGTGGTGATCATGCCGACCTTGACCGGATCGGCCTGGGCGGCGGTCGCTATCATCGATGCAGCAAGGGCTGCGAGCCCGATCGTTCGTTTCATCATCGTCCCCTCTCCAAGCGCTCCAACATGTCCGCGCATCCCGTTGACGGCGGACCGCACTGCCAGCTCTCATCGATACCGGGAATGCAGCTTTTTCTCAATGCTTCTGAGGATTTGACGATCCCGATCCAGGCCCGAATATGCAAATGGACTTTGGTCTCGGGCGCGCGGACGCGGCCGAATTGCGGTAATGTGGCTCCGAGCCAGAGTGGGGCAGGGCATGATCAGCGACTGGGACGACGCGTACGACAATCGCGGGCATATCGAAGGCGCGGACGCGTTTCCGCCGAAATGGGCGGCTCTGGCCCAGCGCTTTCGCGACACACTTTTGCAGGAGGGCCGCGCCGAAATCGACCTCGCCTATGGCGGCGAAGAGCGGGAGAGGCTGGACATCTTCCATCCGCCCGGCGCGGAAGCGGGCCTCGCCGTCTTTGTCCATGGCGGCTATTGGCGCGCATTCGGCAAATCGGACTGGTCGCATCTGGCCGCCGGCGCGCTCGGGCGCGGCTGGGCGGTCTGCATGCCGAGCTATACGCTCGCGCCGCAAGCTCGCATCGCGCAGATCACACAGCAGGTTGCGCGCGCGATCGAATATGCCGCTGCTCGAATTGACGGCCCGATGCATTTGGCAGGCCACTCCGCGGGCGGACATCTCGTCTGCCGCATGATCTGCGAGGATTCCCCGCTGAGCCCCGCCGCCGCCGGCCGACTCGGGCACGTTCTGTCGATCAGCGGTGTCCATGATTTGCGGCCGCTCCTGCGAACCGCGCTGAACGAAACGCTCCGGCTCGACGACGAAGAGGCGGCCGCGGAAAGCATTGCGTTGCTCAGCCCGGTGGGGAATTACCCGGTCACCTGCTGGGTCGGCAGCGACGAACGCCCCGAATTCGTGCGCCAGAACGATCTGCTCGCCAATATCTGGACCGGCCTCGGCGCTCCGATCACAAGCGTGCATGCGCCCGGACGCCATCATTTCACCGTCGTCGAGGACCTGGCGGAGCCGAATTCCGACCTCACCGCGGCCTTTGTCGGATAGACGCGAAACATCGCCTTTGCGCGGCTCGCAACGGGTGCGAGAGAGCGGGCGGCGATGGGGCAGCGATTGCGCCCCGCCCTGACCGCAAGCGGGCGCTGTCATGATCGGAAGGCGCGCGCTTGAAAAGCCGCATTTGCATCTGAGATGACACCCGCCGCTATTGACGCAGCGGAACGCTCTCCGTATGGTCACCTCCGGCAAAGCACCGCGACTCCAACGCGGTCTATCTGCTTGCCAAATAAAGAGGGCCCATAGCTCAGCCGGTAGAGCAACTGACTTTTAATCAGTAGGTCGTTGGTTCGAATCCAACTGGGCTCACCATATAAATCAAAGGGTTAGACAAAAAAACGCTGGAAACGGATGAGCATTTGGGAGTTCATTTGGGAAAATCCGTTCATTTTTTGTGCTGATCCAGCTTCGAGATGGCTGCGAGTGCAAGGCCTTTGGTGCGTGCCAGATAGCGGTCTAGAATTGCACTGACGCTGCCGAGAGAGTGTCCGGTGATCGAAGCAATTTCCGCTTCTGTGCATCCACATTCGGCTAATCTCGTAACGGCAGTTCCACGAAGATCGTGGAATGTCAGTCCGGTGATTTTTGCTTTATTTGCCGCCTTGGCCCAAGATGTTCTAAATCCATCGCCGGTCCATGGGCGGCGGTGGGTTGCAGTCAGAATAATCGGTGAGAGGTGTGGGATCGCTTCGATAGTCGTTTTTAGATCCTGGCTCACGGGGATGGCGACGCGTCGTCCGGTCTTTTGCTGTTTCAGCTGCAACCAAGCTCCGTCATAAGATTTCCAGGGTAGACGAATGAGATCGCCTTGGCGCTGCCCCGTCTCCAGCGCCAGGACGAGTGCCCACCAAAGCTGTTGGGAGGCGACAGCTCGAAATTCTTCAATATGTTCAGGCAGCCAGATTTTGTCCGCCCGGTCAGATTTGTAAGTCCTTTTCATGCGCGATGGCGGCCTGTAGGTCGTAAGCCCTCTGTCGCGTCCCCACGAGATAATGCGCATCAGCACGCTCCAGGCATAATCACGCTGACGGTTGCCCGGCAATTGATCGCGCCATGCAATAAAGTCGCCTGTAATGCGTGGATCGTTGAGCGCCCCTAACGGCAGATCGGCAAATGCCGTCTCAACACGAGCTATGTACTTCAAATAATCCTTCCGGGTTTTATCCGCGAGGTCTGCGAATTCACGGCTCTGTTTGTAGCCGCTGATGATGGCGTGAAAGGCCTTGGGATCCGCTTTGCGGGTCTGCCGGTAAGCCGCCTCATAGCTCTGGACAAATTCCGGCGAGCCCGGATGCCCCACAAGGCGCGGCCCGCCCTTCCATGCGTACCAATAGGTCACGAGGCGGCCATCGGCGAGCCGGGTGGTGACCTTGTTCACGCCCTTCAGCCTAACGCGCGCCATCCTCGTTTCTCCTCCGCTGCCGCCATGCATCAAGCGCATTTTCTGCAGACCCAAGTCCCGAGATGCGGTCACAGACCTTATCGAGCGCTTTCATATCGTAAAGTCCCAGATCCGGTATGGGTTTTGGCAGAATTCCGATTTCGACCCAGTGCTGGAAAGTTGAACGGGGAATGCCCAGCTGTTTTGCCGCCTCCGCCTCACAAATGAACCTTGCCATAACTCTTCACCAACTCAAGGTCTGTTTGCGACCGCCGATCGATTCCCAGATTTTGCTTACTCCGCCTGCTCGATCTGCCAGAGCGCGGCGCGGCAGCGTTCGCCGGCGCGGGTGATGTAGAGACCATTGCAACGGTCATCGGTATGCCGCTCGATCCAGCGACCGAGAATGCGCGGATTGATCGCGTGGTGCTCGCCTGCGATCTCCAGGAGCACGTCATGGAGGGCGAGGGCCTGGTCATCATAGGCCGGGGCGTTGATCGCCTTGTGGATGAGATCGCCGGTGCGCCAACGCTTGCCGTCTGGCGCGATGCCCATCGTGGCAGCGGCTGTCTCAAGGAACCCGGCCAGCTTCTGGCGCTCCGGCTCACGTTCCTTGGCGCTGGCGATCGAGGCAGCGGGATCGCCAAGCGCGGCAATGTTCTGGCATGCGAGCCAGAGCACGCATTGCCGGACGAGATCGTCCCAACGCTCGAAGGAGGCCAGTCTGTCGGGTGTGAGCCGCGGCTGGCCGACCTGGATGAAGCCGCGCAGCAAGGTGAGCGCCGCGGCAATCAGCGTCTGCCGGTTCTCCCGGCAATGCGCCCGCGCATCGAGGGCGAAGCTGCGCCGTTCGGCATGTTCGGCGCGCGGATCGATCCGGGCGGTGACGATGCGCCGCCAGAGATCGCCGCGCGGGACGAAATTGTTGCCGCTGATCAGCACCAGCACATTGGTAGGCAGGCGGAGCATTTGCGACACGCCCAGCACCCGATCGGCATAATGATCGTCGGTGAGGAAGGCCTCCAGTGCGGCGGAGGCGAACTGACCTTTGACATTGTCGAGCAGGATCGAGGGCTGCCCGGCGCGCAAGGAGGAGAGCAACCGCTTGCGCAATTCCTCCTCCTCGCGGCATTCCGGGATGACGGCGACCGGACCGCCGGCCAGTTCGGCAATGCAGGTGGCAAGCAGGGTTTTGCCGCTGCCGGCACTCGGGGCATCGAAGCTGAAGGCAGGCGCACGCGGCAGGCTGCGCCGGACGATCGCGGTCAGGATGGCAGCAAGCGCGGAACCGCGATCCACCAGGGACGCATAGGGGAATTCGGCAAAGGGCCGCCAGAGCGTACACCAGGCAGCGCATAAAATGTCCATCGATGGCTGGTCGGGGATCTGCGGCCAGCCGCCCCCTTGCAGGTAGAGGCCGGTTGCGGCATCGAAGCCAGGGCGGCCCAGAAGCGAGCCATCCGGACGCAAGGTCGGCGCGGTGATGATGCCGCTCAGATCGGGAAGGCCGCGCTCGCCCGGCTTGGCGAGGATGATCCGGGCCAGCCACGCCGGAGGATCGGTTTCATGGGCCGAGGGCTCGCCGCCGTCTGATGCCTTGTGGCGGAAGAAGCGGATATGTCGGGCGAGGTAGTCGGTGAGCCAGCATTCGTCGACGGGGAGGATCTGGCTGCCGACGATCCGGACAAGCTCGCCGCTGCGCTCATAGAGCCCGCCAGCCTGGCCCAGGATTGCGATCGCGTCATCGGTTGCAGCCGGGCGCTCGCCGGCACGCAGGTCGATCTCGGCACGCTCGGGGATCGCTGTTTCGTGTTTACCTTCGGATGGAAGCAGCATCGCTTGTCTCCAGCCTCCGTTTGGCCACGCGCATCCGCTTGCCGGCGGATGTGTTTCGCCGGTTATGAACCGGATCGGCATGTTGGTTTCGGATGGCAGGCGCTTCAGCGAAGGCCCGCTCGACAGCATAGATTTGCGTCAGCGCTCATTCCGCTAGACGGTGCGTTTGACTTGCACGTTCGTTGCTTATTTCCGCCATGGGCGGATGACGATGTCCTTGGTCACCATCACCGTGAACTGATATCCGGGCCGGATCTCCAGGGTTGGCTGGATGCGCGAATTGCGTCTGGCCAGTTCCTGGCCAAGTTGCCCCAGCTGCTGGCCGAGGCCGGCGGCAATGGTTTGCTGTGCATTCAATCCGTTGCCGCTATTGTTCCCGCCCCCTTGCGAGATCTGGACGCCAGCGGAGAACACCGAGAGCAGCAACGCATTGCCGAACGCTTTCCAGAAATGCGTGTTTACCCGGTCGTCGAGGCCGGCGAGCCCGCCTTGATCCGTCCCCGGCATCTTGCCCAGATCGAGGGAGGAGGCGTCGGGATAGATGATCCGCGTCCAGGCAACGAGCACGCGTTGCTGCCCCGTCGTCACGCTGTTGTCGTACGTGCCGACAAGTTTTGCGCCTTGCGGAATGAGAACATAACGCCCGGTGGCGGTATCATAGACATTCTGCCTGACCTGACCGATGATCTGTCCAGGCAGGTCGCTGCTGATGCCGCTGACCATGATTGCGGGAATGACGGTGCCTGCCTTGATCTCATAAGGTGAGACCGGCGCCTCCCGCCCATTGGCGAGATAATTCCGCCCGTGCGATTGCGGCTCGCGATCGGTGAGGAACGCTCTTTTTTCTGCGGCGCGATTGATATCGTCTTCTCCATCCCCAATCGCCGGGCGCTGTTGCTGCCCGGCGCTCGCCGCATAAAGCGCCGCGATCTGGCCGCTCAGATTTGCCGGTGGATGATCGGCGCCGGCGTGGGCGCCTTGCCCTTGCGGCGCCTGGCGGATGGCACCCTTGATCCGTGTGTGCGCACCCATCGCCTGGCTCAGCCGCTTGTTGCGCAGCGCAATCAGCTGTTCGCGTTCCTTGGCGTAACGCTCCCATTCATCGGCATAAGGATCAAACGGCTCGGTGGATGTCGGCTTGGCCTTTTCAACCGGCGTGGTTCTCTGTTCCGGCCGCAGCGGTCCCGGCGTTTGTCTCGCCGGGATCAGCCCGCCATCCGGGGCATCTTCAAAGAGCGTCTCGATATTGGCGGGCTCCGGCCGGGGTCCGCTCTCGGCGGCCTTGCGGCGGATTTCGGCCAGCCGCATCTGGTAGGTGTAGGTGACGGCTCCAAGGATCAGAAGCAGCATGAGGCCGGCAATCAGCAGGGGGACCCGGTTCAGTCGCCTGACGCCTTCGCCGCGTCTGGGCCGGTTGTTCAAAAAATCGATGTCGTCATCGGCTTCGCGGGTCATGGATTGGCCTCCCTGACTGAAAGCGGGGCGTTTGCGATGAGTGGGCCGTCCGGCCCGGCCGCAAGCAGTGTTGAGGTTTCGGCGCCGTTCACCGTGACGCGCAGCAGATAGCCGCCCCGATAGGCCGTAATCAGATAGCGCAGACTGTTATGGGCTTCTCCCTCGGTTCTCTCCGCCAGCCGGTAGCCGCGGGCTTCCAGGGCAGATTTCAGGCGGGCGGTCAGGGCGTCGGGGGTTGACCGGGTGACCGGCGTGGGCGCAAGCCGCAGCGGCTTGCTGCCCGGTGAGATCCGCTCCGCTGCCAGAGCTGCGACGATCTCGGCGATGCTGGCGGCATGCCGTTCCGGCATGTCATCGACCCAGGACGAATTGGTGCGGATGAGGCCGCAGCCGCAGAGCGATGCGAGTGCAAGCATGATCAGGAGACTGCGCATCACGGCCTCCCCTGGCGGCGGATTTTGACCGTGACCTGATCCCAGCCGACGCCGCTGATCAGCGCGGCCTGCCCAAGCACCTTGTCGACCTCGAAACGCCCGTTGACATAGCGGTAATTGACGAGTTGCTTGGCCGGCTCGGTGAACAGGCCGCCCTCATCGCCAAGCGCGACGAGAGCCGGCAGATCGCCATGACGGACACCGCGCGGGAACTGGATGTAGGTCTTGGCTCCGTTTGAATAGACCCGGACCGGACGCCAGGACGGGGTGTCTCCGGAGATTTCATAGGCAAAATCCAGATTTGCCGCGCCGGTCTCCGGTTCGGCGGCAAGGCTGGCTTCCCGCAGCGCTTGCCTGTGTGTCCGGTAGGCGCTCCATTGCTCGGTGACATCTTGGCCGTAGAAGAACGACACCCTCGGCATCCAGTCTCTCCGCCGGCTGATCAAGCTGATCGTATAGGCGCGCCTGTCGGTGGTGATGACAAGATTGGTGGCCAGCCCGATATCGGTCGGTTTGATCATGACGTGGGTGATGAGGTTGTCTCCTGCCCCTTGCGTGGCCGGCGTGATCTGCCAGCGCACGCCGTCACCGATATTGATGTCGTTGACGACTTCACCGGGTTGAAGGGTCAGATCGCAGACATAGAGCGGCGCGCAAACCACGACCGGCAAGGTCGAACCGAAGACGAACACAATGCTGCCATCCTCGCCGCGTGCCGGCATGTCGCGATTGTTCGCCCACTCACGGCCATAGGCGAGGCCATGGCGTTCCTTTGGCGTCAGCCGCAGATTGCGCCCCGAGAGCGGGCCGAGCGACGGCGGCCTATGGGGCTTTCGCGGCGGCGTCTCCGCGGTGTCCTTGGCGCTGTCGGCAAGGACCGGCTTCCAGGATAAGGCTTGGCCGTTGTCATCGGCGATGGCCGAGGCCGGCAAAGCGGCAAGAGCGATCAGGCAAACTGTTCTCTTCATAGGTCGTGCCCCCTCAATCTGGCGGTCAGAGCCGCCGTGCCCAATGGAAGGTGTTGATGTAGAGACCGCTGGGGTTCATCCGCAGCGTTGCCTCGTCCCTTGGCGGGTTGAAGCTGATGGTGGCGGTCGCCTGATACTGGCTCGAGCTGAGGCGGGCGCCGTCGCGGCCCCTGACATCCTCGCGCCATTCAAGCCGCCAGCTGTCGCCGGAGATCGGCAGTACCAATTCCACTTCGACGGCGACGGTTTCGGTCTTTGCGCGCTCGAACGGATCATGGGCGCGCATGTGGTCGTTGAGCGCGCCGAAAGCGTCGCCGCGCCGGTTGATCATGGCGTAGCCTTCCTTGATGAGGGCGCGCTGGGCCGCGGCGTCGGCATAGACGCTGCGCACCGCCGCCACCCAGCGCGCAAGCTGGGCGACGATCACGGCCTCGTCCGGCCGCTCCGCCCTGTCGGCCCGGTCAACGGCGATGGCCATGCCCAGCTTGTCGACCTTGACCACATAGGGCACGACTTGGGCTTGGCTGGCGATCAGCACGAGGCCGCCGGTGGCGAGGGTCGCGATAATCAGGGCAATGAGCGCCGTCAGCCGCCAGGCATAGGCTTGGGCGATATAGCTGCCATAGCGCTCAGTCCATTCCTGCCTTGCCGCGAGATAGGGCCAAGGCCGTGATCCGCTCCGTCCGGTTTCAGAGGTTTCATGGGCGATCTCTCTTTGTTGCGGGCATGGGAGATGCGGAGGATGCATCAGCTCTTGCCTTCATCGCGGTCTTTCGGCTGGTCATGGCTGGCGGTCTCTTCGGCGCGCATTTGCCGCTGCCCCGTCGCGCGCGCCTTCGCCTTGAGGCTTTGCCGCTCGCTGTCCATGGCGCCGGACCAGCGGGCCATGCGTCCGCCAAGCCGCATGCCGAGATCGGCGGCGGCGTGCCGGCCCAGGTTTCGGACGGTTCCGGCGGTGAGGTCGGCCTGGCGGCGAAGCGCCGTTTTCGGAGCGTTGCCACCCTCTTCCGCCGAGGCCAGTTGCTCGCTGGCAAGGCGCCTGGCGCCATGCGTTGCCATGACGCCGCCGACCGCGCTGGCAACGCTTGCCGTCATGACGCCGGCGGTCGTGGCATAGAGCTTCTCGCCGCCGCCGGCGACGCCGGAGCCGTTAATGAGCGTCTGCACCATTTGCGGGATGATGTGGCGATGGCGACAAAGATGATGGCGATGCCGACCAGCACGAAAATGCTGGTAAGCGATGCAGCGGACAGGGATGAGGTCCCCGCGGCAAGCGAGGCCCAGGGCTCGACGATGCTGATCATCAAGCCGGCAAGCAGCTGGATGACGAACAGCTTGGCGCCAATGCTCATGCAATATTGGAAGATGCGGATCGCATAATCCTTGGTCCAGCGCGACCCGCCAAAACCCATGAACAGCACGCCTGCGGAGATCACGATATAGGACTCAACCAGTGCCACGATCAGATAGGCGGTGATCAGACCGAAGGAGATCAGGATGAAGAAGCCGGCAACGACGAGGACGAGATTGTGAACGATGTTCCAGTTGCTCGATGCATCGTAAAGGGCGGTGGCAAGCTTGATGCCGACATCGAAGATGTCCGAGGGACGCAGAAGATTGGCACCGCCGGCAATATTGGCCGCCTGCTGGAAGCTTGAGATGATGGCGCTTGCCCATTCGGCGGAGAATTGCAGGAGCGCGGCAAAGAAGCCGATGAACATCACCTGATTGACGAGCGCTGAGAGCCATTCGCCAAGATCCGCGCCCCTGAGGCCAAGCAGAATGGCGGCCCAGGTGAACTCTATGCCCGCCAGGATCCAGAACAGCCTGATCGCCAGGCCAGCCAGGCTGGATTGCCAGCTTTGTGTGGCGCTCCGGAAGCTGGTCAGGATGCAATCGAGCGCATTGTTGTTCTCGATATCGCAGCGGGTCTGTGCGGCTGCGTCGCTGGCAAGGAAAACCGTTGCCGCAGCGACCACAAGCAATAACGGCGTGAGGGATCGGACTGTCTTCATGATCAAAAGCCCTGGCCGTCGCCGGTCTTGATGGCGTCGCGGCCGGAGGTGACGAAATTGCGGTAGGCGGCTTCTTCAGCGGCCTGGCGATCTGCCTGCGTCTGGATGAAATTGGCCTGGAGCTGAAGCTGCATCAGCATGAGCTGGCGCAATTTCTGGGTCTGACGCGCGGCAGCAAGGGCAATCTGATTGGCGACCTGAAGCGCCTGCATGCGGCCCTCGGCCGTGCCCGACAGCCCCTCCAGCGCGGTGAACAGCGCCGCTTCGCCACCTTCGATCTGCTGGGCTTGGAGATTGGCGGCCTTGAGCGTCGTCAGAACGCTTGAATTGGTATCCTCGGACCACTGCTGATATTTTTGGCCAAGCGCTTCCGTATCGAGCTTGTCGGCAAGATAGGCGTTGTAATCCTTGTATTTCTCCGCAAACTTGCCCTCCAGATCGGCCGAGGTCAGGGAAAGCGATCTCGCCTGATCGAGCAGCGCGGTGACCTGTTTCAAGTCCGCCAGCGGATCACCGAAGACCTGGCTCTCCAGGCCGGTGGTGTTCAGCACCATGGTCTCGTAACGCTTGATCGCCTGCTGAACCAGTTCGACCTGACGCGCCAGCTGATCGGCAAGCTGAAGATTATTGGCGAGCTGGGTGAATTCGGTGCCGCAATTGACGCAGGTAACGACAAGGGCCGCAGCCGGCGGCGAGGCAACGGTCAAGCTCAGGCACAAGCAGTAAGGCGCAAGGCGAACGGCTTTAATCAGTCGGCGCATGATCAACTCCATTGGTTTTGAGCCAGACGAGAGGCCAGGCATCGCCGTGGCGGGCTCGCAGGGCCCTGATTTCGGCGATCTGCTCTTTGGAGGAGGCGCTGGCAAAGGCGAGCGCGATCGGACCAAGCCCCAACTCGAACTGCCGGCGGCCTTCGGGCGAGACGGCGTAATAATGGCGCTTCTTGACACCGGTCTCGATGATCGCGATCTCGGCGTCGTTCAGACCGAACAGCGCATAGAGGTCCCGGGGCCCCATCACCGGACCAGAACCGGATTTGCCCGCCTCTTCATTGGGGAGAAAAATCTTGGTCGGGCAGGCTTCCTGAAGCACGTCGAGAAGCCCCGAACGCGCCGCATCGGAGAGGCTCTGCGTTGCCAGCACGACGGCGCAATTGGCCTTGCGGAGCACTTTCAGCCATTCGCGGATCTTCTCGCGAAACACCGGGTGGCCGAGCATGATCCAGGCTTCATCGAGCAGGAGAAGCGCGGGCGAGCCATCCAGCGAGCGCTCGAAGCGGCGGAAGAGATAGAGCAACACCGGGATCAGGCTGCGCTCGCCGAGCCCCATCAATTCATCGATCTCGAAAACCGAGAAACGGTTCGCCGCAAGCTCGTCCTGGCGCGCATCGAGCAGCCGGCCAAGCGTCCCATCGATCGTATAAGGGCTAAGCGCTGCCCTGATCTGGCGTATCCTGCACGGTTGCCAGAAAATCGGTCAGCGTGCGGCCGCCTTTTTCGGCCTGGCGCAGCAGACCGATCGCCCGGTGGATTTCCTGTTTCTGCCGGGGGGCGGGATGCACGCCGGTCTGCAATTCGTATGAGACCGCGATCCAGTCCTCGGCCCAGGCCGCATCGGCATCGCTGTCGATGGCGGCAAGCGGGGCGAGGCCAGGCGAGGCGTCATCGCCGGCCAGATCGTAATGCGCCGCCCCGCAGGCCGCGGCGAGCGCGAATATCGAGTGTCCCTTGTCGAAAACGGTGATCCTGGCGTGCCGATAGCGGCGGAACTGCGCGGCGATCATCGCCAGCAGCACGGATTTGCCCGCCCCGGTCGGTCCGAAGATCAGCGTGTGGCCAACGTCGGAGACATGCAAATTGAGCCGGAACGGGGTTGCGCCCGCCATTGCCGCATGCAGCAAGGGCGGCGAATTCTCCGGATAAAGCGGGCTCGGGTTCTGGTCGCGGCCGGGCCATTTGGCCGATAAGGGTACAAGATCGGCGAGGTTCAACGAATGAATGAGGGGCCGGCGCACATTGGGGAACGGGTGGCCGGCAAGCGTTCCCAGCCAGGCCTCCATGGTGTTCACGGTCTCGACCCGGCAGGCAAAGCCGAGCGAGCGGATCTGGCGGGCGATCATGCGCGCCTGATCGGCGAGCACGGCGCGGTCCTCGCCCATCAGAACGATCACCGGTGTGTAATAGCCGAACGTCACCAGTGCGCTGCTGGCTTCGCTGAGGGCGTGCTCGGTCTCCTGCGCCATCAGCACGGCGTCTTCATTGACGGGGCCGCCTTGGGTCCGGAAGAGCTGGGTCCAGAAGCCGCGCTTCAGCTGGGTCCATTTGCGCCGGTAGCGGGACAGTTCGCCGACTGCGCCCATCAGGTCGAGCGGGACGAAGCGGGTCGAGAAACGATAGGCGACCGGCACATCGTCGAGGACCGAGAGCATCAGCGGGAAGCTTTCATGCGGAAAGCCCTCGATGGCGAGGCAGGTGATGAAACGCTCGCCGATCTTCGGCGTATCGCCGGGCCACAGCTCGTAGCCGCCGATCACGGCGTCGAGATACATGGCGCAGGGCGGGATGTTGAGACCGGTCAGTTCGCCGGTGAGGCAGAATTGCAGATAGTTGACCAACTCGTCCTGCAGATGCGGTCGGCCGAAGCTGTCGGTCATCTCAAAGCCGCCCATGCGGCGCAGCCTGAGGCTGCCCGTCAGCGTATCCTCGATGTCGGCAAGGGCGCGGCGGAAGCCGTCGACCTGGCGCTCGCTGGGCGGAATGGCGTCCTCGCGGCGGTCATCGTCATAGATGAAATCCAAAATCCGGGTCTGGCGGCGCAAGGGCGGGGTGTACATCACGATCAGCGCATGCTCGGTCTCGAAATGCGCGCCCTCTTCCATGAATTGCGCCCGGCGCTCATCGTCGATCATCGCGCTGACGGGGTCGGGAAAATGCGAGGCCGAGGCGGGCGGGTAGGACGGCTGCCGGCATGCGGACGGCGTCGAACCAGAGCGTCCATTCGCTGCCGAGCCGGGCGATCGCGCTATTCACCCGCGCGGTGAGACTGTTCCGCTCGCCCGGCGTCATGCTGGCCGCATCAGGCCCGCGAAAGAACCAGCCGGCGAGCAGAGAGCCATCCTTGCCGATGACGATCCCCTCATCGATCAGGGCCGCCCAGTTGAGCAGATCGCAAACGCCTCTTGCCCGGTCGCGGAATTGTTTCAGGGGCATCATGGTCTTACGCCTTTCGGAAGGGGCGCGAGCGCGCCGGCAGATAGGCCGGGTAGCGGAGCTGGCGCAGATAGACCTTGGAGATCTGCGGATCGGCCTTGGCCATCATGCGCAGGAAGCCGATGGCGACGAGCCAGACGCCAAGGCCGATCAGCGCGGCGACGATGTTGAGCGCCGAGACGGCAACGCCGCCGCACAGGATCGCCGTGACGAGGACCGGCTCGCGCTCACCGCCAAGGATCAGATTGGGCCGGTGCAGCGCCCGGTGGATCGCGGTTCGCCTGAGCACGCTCATGGGATCACCGCGCCGCTGACGCTGAACAGCGTTGCCAGAATATTGGCGGAGAACACGATCAGCGAGATTGCCAGCGTCAGCATGATGATCCGGCGCACGAAATCGCCGATCTCGCCGCCCCAGACCAGCATGGCGCCGGCGACGACGATGCCCATCAGCGAAATCGCATAGGCGACCGGTCCGGTGACGCTGTCGCGGATCGCCTCCAGCGGCGTTTCCCAGGGCAGCGATCCCCCGCCCGTACTCGCTTCGGCAAGGCCGGGGGCGATGCAGCACGCGATCAGGACGGCAATCGGGATGGTCCGTCTCATGATTTACTCCTCTGGGGTCGATGCGGTAGGTGTTGCCGTCGACGCCCTCGACGCAAAGCACCTGCTCGACACGGCGCCCGCCACCGGTTCTGGCGATGAAGACGATGAGATGGATGGCGGCTGCGATGGTCTTTTGCATCGGCGCCTCGCTCGCCTCGCGGACCAGATCCTCCAGCCGCGGCAAGGCATCGCTGGCGCTGTTGGCGTGAATGGTGGCGACGCCGCCGGGATGGCCGGTATTCCAGGCCTTGATCAGCTCGAGCGCCTCGCCGCCGCGCACTTCGCCGACGATGATCCGCGTCGGGGCAAAGCGCAGGGTGGCCTTGACGAGCCGCTGCAGGCTGACGTCGCTCGTCGCCCGCATGATCATCGCATTGGGCGCTGCGCATTGCAGCTCGGCGGTATCCTCGATGATCACCAGCCGGTCGCCGGGAAGCCTGTCCGCCATATGGGCGATCAGCGCATTGGCAAGCGTGGTCTTGCCCGAGCCGGTGCCGCCGGCGATGAGGATGTTCCGGCGCGCCTCGATGGCGCTCGGCAAGGATGGCCGCCTCGCCGGCCACTGAGGATTCCGGCAGCCGACGTAATCGCTCAGCCTCAGGATCGATCCGGCCCTGCGCCTGATGGCGAAACAGGGCGCGGACACCACAGGCGGGATGACGGCGGAAAACCGGCTGCCATCGAGCGGCAATTCGCATTCGAGAATCGGGATTGTCCGCCGTCACCACCGTGCGCATTTCGCGAGGCGAGCGTTGCGATGAGCGCCTCGGCTTGATACGGGGGCATCTCGCCGAGGCGCTCGGGCGCGCGCCCTGTTCGCTCAATCCAGATATAGCCATCGGGATTGAGGATGATGTCGAGGACATCCGGGTCGCTCAGACAGGCAAAGACGAGCGGACCGAGTTCGCGCTCCAGCTTTTCGCCGATGCGCCGCGCTCTTTCGTTGAGGGCAGAAAGCGCCCGCATCTCAGTTGCTCCAGCTGAATGGGGCGCGCCGCCGCCGGGGCTTCCAGGAAGCGAACGGGTCGAAATTGGCGGCTGTGCCGCGACAGGTGGCGGTGCAACTGGTGCCGCTGCGCTTGCTTCGCAGTCTTGCGAGCGGCGTTCCCCTCGCCCTCTAGGCGTACATGGATTGCGCTCTCCAACGGATCGAGCAGGCGATGCCTTTGCCCGTTGTTTAACCTTCCGCCTCGTGGCTCGGCGCTTGTCCGGCACCGCCCGTTGCCGGATTGCGCGCTCCGGGAGCGGAATGGCGGGGTCGGCATTGGTCCCTCGGCGGTCGATGCGCCGCTGCGCCTTAAGAATGCGGGCGCGATACCAGGCGGCAACGCCTGCGATCAGGAATGGGGCCGGCTGAGTGAGAAGCAGACCGGTCGCGGGCCGGCTCAGCGCCCGGCAGAAAGGCCCGGCGGGGACCGTAACGGGCGGCGACGCACCGAGGCGGCCATCGCTGCCGGCTGACATCGAGCCAGCCGGGCCTCTGCGCTGCAATCGGGGCCGCGTCCAGATCCGGCGCCAGCAGCATGCCCGATCAGCATCCGCGCCTCATTGGCGGCCGAGGCAACCGGCAGGCTCTTGTAGGTCAGATGCGCCGCCGCCGCGATCAGAAAGAGAGCGAAGAGGCTGCGCAGCGCGCGAACCGGCAGAACATGGGTCAGCCTGGCGCCCATCGGCGCGGCCAGAACCGCGCTGATGCCGGTCGCGGCAACGGCTGGCAGATAGACATATCCGCTGCATCCCGACAGGCATTCGGCCGGCGTCGGCGAGAGCACGAAGCCGGCAAGGCCGAACGCCGCCATGGGCAGGCAGAGCGCCGCGGAGGTGCCGATCGCGCGCGGCATGGATCCGAAACGTTCAAGCATCGGGACCGTGAACCAGGAGACGCCGAGCCCGAGAAGGGATGACACGGACCCGCCGAGCAGACCGGTCAGCGTGATCCGGATGAGGCCCGGCCGTTCGCCGCCGCGACTGGCAGGACGCTTGCCCGACGGGACGCACCGCGCATCGCGCCTGAGCGCCGTATAAAGAGCAAACAGTACGAACAGAGCGGTCAGGAAGGTCGAACTGATCGCCGGGGCAAAGATCGGCGCGACGACGGCGCCGGCGACGATGCTCGGGCCAAGCAGGGCGAACAGCCTCAGATCGACCGCGCCTTTCGAAGCATGGGCCTGAATGCTCGCCATGGAGGTCGGGACGATCAGCGCCAGAGAGGTCGCCATCGCGATCTTGGCCAGCTCCGGCCCGTCGATGCCGAAATAGGGCAGGCTGACAATCAGTCCGGGAACCAGTATCAGGCCGCCGCCGATACCGAGCAGCCCGGACAGAAAACCGGACATGCAGCCGAGCAGCACCAGAATCTGCCAGTCGAAGGTCTCGTTGCCAAAGACCATGACGCACTCCTTCGTGTCCTGCCGATCGCGAGGGCAGACGAACCCGGCGATCGCTCGCATCGGAACGCGAACTTGCTTTGCGAATGTTGGTTTTGATCCCCGGCGCCGCCGGCGGAGCCAGCCGCCGAAAGCGCCTCGGGCTCAGGCCGCCGCCCGCGCCAGATGCAGCCACCGCATCAGGGCGACGAGGCTTTTCCTGGCCATGACTTCCGGATCATCGGCCGAGGCGCCCAGCTCGACGCTGACGAAACCGTCAAAGGCGATGCCGTCGCAGCGCGGCAAGCGCCTCGGACAGATCGATGTCGCCCTCGCCGGGAACGAGTTCGCCCTGATCGCGATCCGACATGTCCTTGATGTGCACATGGTGGAGGTCAGGCGCATCGTGAATGACGGCCGGAATATCTTCATAGCCGCAAAAGGCGTGGCCGATATCGAAGCACAATCCCAGCGCGGGATGGCCATCGAAATCAGTTCCACAGATCGATATAGGCCGAATAGCTGTTGATCAGATGATCGGGCGCCGGTTCCAGCCCGATACGGATCGATGCTTTCGCCGCATGATCGAGACAGCGCAGAAGACCGTCGACGAGATGATCCATCGCCGCCTCCGGCGGCATGTACGGGGGCAGCGGCCCGGAGCCGAAGCTGATCAGCGTCGACGCCCAACTCTCCGGCGAAGTCGATGCCGCGGCGGACAAGGTCGATGCGGCGCTCCCGCTGCATCTGGAAGGGCGCCATGAAGGAGGGCTCGTAGGCGGGCTCCCCGAGCAGATCGGATCCGCCAAGAGAAAAGCCGGCGATGTAGAAGCCCCAGATCTTCAGCGATCGTCCTCAGCCGGTGTGCTTCCTGCAGGCTCCAGGAGCCGGGCGCCAGGCAATGCGGCCGAGCAGCCAGTTCGATGCCGTGATAGCCGAGTCTCCGCAACGATCTCCATGGCTTCGGTCTGCGGGAGCTTGATGCCATCCAAGGGTGCTGTAGGCAAGTTTCATGCGTCCAGATCTCCTGTCACCAAAGGTCGCCGCATCTGTCCAGCCAGATCCTGCCGCTCACGCGAAGGCATGCGCGTCAGATCTCCGTGTCGAAAGCTTCGTGTTGTTGGGCATCGCCTTGACCGCCTTGGCGGTCATGCCGAAGGGGCGTGGCCGAGCCCCTGAAGGACGGCCGTCATCAGCACGCGCTGATCGGTTCTATCGCGGCGGTGACGGTCTTCGTGAGCCGAGGCGCAAGGCAAGGCGTCTGGGCCGCCTGAGCGTGCTCAAGGCATTCGGCGCTGGAGGACGATCCTCGCGAAAAGCGTATTCCGGTGAAGGGTTGTGTGACCGCTGCAAGTTTGTTTTGGCCGAACTGTTTTTGTGTTCGTTGATAAAAAGATATCAATTGATCAGTGCAAATCAATCAATAAAAAGGTAAAATTGAATATTTTTCACACTCCCACGATCAAGCTTATGAAATTAAATGGGATTAATTCTGATGTTCGGCAAATATGTATTTTTTTATTATTCATTTATATTGAATATAGCAGATCTTACTATCGTTAATACGAGTTATACTTGATAACAGTGAAAGGCATGCGGCCTTCACATCAGGCTGATATCGATCATGTCGGTCAATGTGACCCCGTTGGTCAAGCCTCAACGGGCCTGCGTTGCTCAACAATCCGCCCCCGCCGCGTGCACGCCGATCTCGCAGAATTCGATGCGCATCGAGCAGGTGCCGGCAAATCAGGGCCAGATCCAAATTGGCGTTGCGATGCCCTCGATCGCGCTTTCGGTGATTGCCCCGAAATAGCGGCTGTCGAGACTGCGCGGATGAAATGTCGACAGGACCCAGATTTCGTCAGCCTGAAGATCGTATGAGCCGGTTGGGATCTCGCCCGCGCCAAGCGCCATTGGCGCGCTGTCCGGTAGCGTCCGGCCGTTGACGGCAACCCCGTTGGCGCCGAGCGCGACACGATCGCCGGCGATCGCAATCACCGGTTTTATCAAGGGCTCCGATCCGCCACGGCATCGGCCATGACCGATCCATCCTTGCGCCACGGCCTGCCGAAAGACTGGGGTGGCGGGCGGACAAAAGCTGACGATTTGTCCGGCTCGATCGGACCGCCTGGAGGCGCGATCCGCCATAGCCCGACGGGGAGCGAGCGCGTGTGGTTTATGCGAAAGCCGTTTGCATGGCCGAGCAGCACGCCGCCCCAGAAAAGGGCGGCGGCTGCCAGGGCAAGGATGGTGGTTGGCCGGTTCATCCGACCTCCTGGTTGCGTTCCGCTGCCGGAAAGAACGACGCGGAGAGATGATTACCTCCGCTCGATTCCGTTTTTCGATCCGATGCTGGCGGACCCGTTTAACTCTTCCTACTCACATTTTTCCATGAGCAGAGCGCATAACTCGCGCCAAGATTTCGATGAGTTGTGCGAGTGGCGCGAGTTCGAGAGCCGCCGATCCTGGATTTGCGTTTTCGGCGGTAACGTCCAGCGCGGTTGATTTCAAAGGCTTGGACCTCTCGATCCGCCCAGCGCCAAAAAATTCAGCCATGTCCGCAGCGCATGGCATTCTTCGTCCCAGAGAGGCCCGTCGAACAGCATCGGCTGACGAGGCGGGTGGACGGATTTAACCCAAGATGAAGCCGGCTGTGGGGGCGACAAAGGACGCGAAATTTCGCTTCGTCCATCGGAGCGCCGCGCCGTCACGCCCTACCGCTTGGCGATGTTCATCGCCCGGGTTTCAGCCAGACCATTTCTCTACCGAGCAGTTGATTATTCACCGTGGGCCGGATATTAAGGTGATGAGCGGTATAATTCATTGGAATTGCAATGAGGATTTTGTTGTCGAGATATATGCCCGCCATGGAGACACCCGCCCATCATGACCGAGGCTACCCTCTTTCTTCCGGCCGCACTGGTCGGCGGCAAGGAAATCACAGCTACCTTCGATGGCGGACAACTTTCTTCGGATGGTGGGGTTCTCATCTTGCGCGAGATCGATAAAGGCCTCGGCATCGCCACGATCATGCGGTTGTTGGGTGAGATCTTCAGGAAATCGGGCTTGAACTGGTCGCCCTTGCCGATGTTGACGAAGCGGGTCGTGTAGGGAACGCCCAGCTCCTCCAGCATGATGGAGATTTTGTACCCGTTGGGGGTGTTCCAGTAATAGAGGTCGATCGGCTTCGTCTGGCTCGCAGGCATGGCAGGTCTCGTCGGATATGGGGGAGGAAGGGAGGAAGTACCCGGATAGTTGGCCCTTCGCCCGCCGCGCGGCAAGGGCACGATTTGCCGACAGGCGGGGCGCCGGCGGAATGCCGGTCCGCGCCCCTGCCCCGCCGCGCAACATCGATCACGGTGCCGCCGCCGTCAGCTTCTCCAGCTGCTCCAGCTTCTCCTGGCGCATGCGCTCGGCCAGCGGCGCGGCGAGGAAGCGGCGCAGCGTCGCCTCCGAGCGCTGCTTCTCGTAGTGGGCGCGGAACAGCTCCAGCATGGTCACCCGGTCGCCGGCATAGGGCGTAGGGTCGACGATGTCGCCGGCGCGCACCGTCCCCTCGGCTGATCACCCGGCAGTAGAGGCCGGGCCGCAGGGAGTCGCGGAAGAACTTGACGATTTGCGGGTTGCCCATGCGCCGGGCAAGCGTATTGCAGGGCATGCGCGGTGCGCTCACCTCGATGACCACCGTATCGCCGATCTCCAGCCGGTCGCCGACGGCGCAATCGGCGCTATGCAGTCCGTCGACGGTCAGGTTTTCGCCGAAGGTGCCGGGCTCCAGCGGCTTGCCGAGCCCGATCGCCCACCAGTCGTAGTCCTCGCTGCCATAGACGTAGACCGCCTGGTCCGGCCCGCCATGGACCTTGCTGTTGACCACCGCGTCGCCGTCGAGACCGAGCCGCCCGACATGCACGCTCGCCATCGTCGGCCGCTTGTAGATGCCGGTCTCGATCGTCCGTTCGCCGGCGACAAGCTGCCTGGCCCGCCCGATATTGACGCTTGCCAGTCGCATTCTGTCTCCGTTCCCTCGAGGCGCCCCGGCGCCTGTCATTTCCACTTGATCGAGCAGCCGACCGAGGGGATCTGCTCGGCCGGCCCCTTGCCGGTCGCGGCGATCGCCCGCATGGCCTCGACCAGTTCGCGCCTGGCGTCCGGCGGCGGCGGATCCTTGCGGCCGGCATCGAGCCGGCCGCGATATTCGACGGTGCCGGCGCGGCTGATGCCGAAGAACTCCGGCGTGCAGGCCGCGTCATAGGCGCGGGCGATCTCCTGGCTCCCGTCGAAGAGATAGGGGAACGGGAAGCCGTGCTTTTCGGCGAAGACCTTCATGTTGGCCGGCGAATCCTCGGGATGGCTCGACCGGGTCGTTGGCGTAGATGGCGACGAAGCCGATGCCCTCGCCGGCAAGCGTCTCGGCGTCGGCGACCATGCGGTCCACCACCGCCTTCACATAGGGGCAGTGGTTGCAGATGAAGGCGACCACCGTGCCGTTCTCCCCGGCGACGTCGTCGAGGCTGTAGGTCTTGCCGTCGGTCGCCGGCAGCGAGAAGTGCGGTGCCGCCAAGCCGAGATGCGGCGCGGTTCCGACAGTCGCCATGATGTTTTTCCTTTCTGGCGTATCAGCTAACGCAGCGCGCGCCCCCGCTTCAACCCTCACCGGCGCGCGACGTCCTTTACGTGCGGTATTCGAAGCGCACCATCCCATCTTCGTCCGGTGCGTCAGAGAGTTGACGAAAGCCGGCCTTGAGTGTCATGGCGATGCTCGCCCGGTTGTCCGGCTCAATCCGTCCCTCGATCGCTGCAAAACGATGCCCCGGCCCGGCGAGGAACCGGCGCAGCACGCGCGTTCCCCAGCCGCGCCGGCGCCGCGTCGGGTCGGTCAGTACACAGACATGGGCGCGCCCGGGATCGTCCGCGTCGGCGTCCGCCTGAACCACGGCCACGAGCCGTCCGTCGGCGTCCGCGCTCCACGCGGAAGCATCCCGGCCTGCGATGTGCCGCAGCCACGCATCGTCGGGCGCGGACAGGCGGGCCGCCGTTTCCGGATCGGCGAACCACGCCGTGTATTCCGGCAGGTCGGCCGCCGCGAAGGGACGCAGCGCGACGTCGGTGGCATAGGCGGGCATCTTGGGCTCAGCCGGTGTTGATCATGCCCTTCGCCGTCAGCCACTTCACCGATTCAAGCACCGCCTCGAAGGAGGTGTAGCGCGGCTCGTAGCCGAGCAGCCGGCGCGCCTTGTCGATCGAGCAGGCGGGGCTGTGGGCGATGTGGTCCCAGGTCGCTGCCGCCTCCTCCTCGGTGTGGGTCGCCTTCCACTGCTCCCAGGGCAGGTAGGCGAGATTCGGCTCGCGGCCGAACCAGCCGGCCATCGCCTCGGCATAGCCGCGCAGCGTCACCGCCGCGGGCGACACGGCATGGAAGGCCTCGCCCACCGAGGCGCTCCAGTTGGCGATCGCCTGCATGAACAGCCTGCGCCACGTCGTCGGCATGGACATGATGCACCGTCTCGAGGCCGAAATTGGGCAGCGCCAGTTGCTCGCCGCGGGCGAGCGTGGTGAACACCGCGGGGTCGAAATGGCCGGCCGGGTTCAGCGGCCGCCAGCCCGGGCCGACGATATGGCCGGGATGGAGCGATCGTCGCCGGGAAGCCGTTCCGCCGCGCCTCGTCGAGCAGATAGGCCTCGATCGCCGCCTTGTGGATGCCGTATTCGCCGAAGGGCCGGCGCGGCTGCATCTCGGTGGTCGGCACGGCGACGCTCGGCCCGTGCACCCAGATCGTGCCGCAATGCAGGAAATGCCGGACCTGGCCGTTGCAGCGCCTCGACCAGGTGGCGGCGCTCGCCGGCGTGAAGCAGATCATGTCGATGACGATGTCGGGCTTGAGGTCGAGGATCTGGCGTGCCGAAGGTGCCGGCCTTCTCCTCCGCCTCGCGGTCGAGCGACGACGTTTCTGACCGCATGCCCAGGCGCCGTGCGGCTGTAGGGCTGCCCGCGGCCGCGCGTGACATTGACGACCTCTAACCCGGCCGCGACCAGGCGCGGCACCAGATATGTGCCGACGTGGCCGCTGCCGCCGATGACCACCACCCGTGACATGCTTTTTCCTGATTTTTTGCGATGCCACCACTCGCTCTCGGCCTTATGGCGCTGCGCCGCAAGCGGCCGGCGGTCTCCCAGCGCGGGCGGCGGAGGCCCATGCCAGACTGCACCATCTGATCTTAGTCCCTGAGACCCCCCGAATGCCCGCCGCCAAGAAACGCAAGTCCGCCAAATCCGACGATCTGTTCGCCGCCCTCGACAAGCAGGTCGGCAAGCTAAGGCCGTCGCCAAGGCAGCCGACCGCGAGCAAGCCAGGCCGCTGAAAAAGGCGGTCGGTGCCGACGACGACTATTCGGCCGCCGACATCGAGGTGCTGGAGGGGCTGGAGCCGGTCCGCCGCCGGCCGGGCATGTATATCGGCGGCACCGACGAGAAGGGCCTCCACCACCTCTTCGCCGAGGTGATCGACAATTGCATGGACGAGGCGGTCGCCGGCCACGCCAGCTGGATCGAGGTCGAGGTCGGCGCCGACGGCTTCGTCACCGTCACCGACAACGGCCGCGGCATCCCGGTCGACCCGCATCCGAAGTTCAAGGACAAGTCGGCGCTGGAGGTGATCATGACGACGCTCCATGCCGGCGGCAAATTCGACTCCAAGGTCTACGACACCTCCGGCGGCCTGCACGGCGTCGGCGTCTCGGTGGTCAACGCCCTGTCCGAATCGCTCGAGGTCGAGGTCGCCGCGCGGCCGCCGCCTCTACCGCCAGCGCTTCTCGCGCGGCGAGCCGACTGGGAACGCTGGAGGAGCTCGGCGAGGTCCACAACCGCCGCGGCACGCGCATCCGCTTCCAGCCCGATCCGGAGATCTTCGGCAAGGGCGCGACGCTGCAGCCGGAGCGCCTCTTCGCCATGGCGCGCTCCAAGGCCTATCTCTTCGGCGGCGTCGAGATCCGCTGGTCCTGCGACGCCGGCGCTGATCGCCGGCAAGGACGTCCCGGAGAAGGCGACCTTCCATTTCCCCGGCGGCCTGTCGCGAATTCCTCGCCGCCGAGCTCGGCGCCGAGAAGACCGTCGCGCCGATCTTCTCCGGCCGCACCGACAAGGCCAGCGGCCACGGCGCCGTCGAATGGGCGGTCGCCTGGTATCCCGGCGACGGCTTCGTCCGCTCCTACTGCAACACCATCCCGACCGGCGACGGCGGCACCCACGAGGCGGGCCTCCGCGACCGCGCTGACCACGCGGCCTCAAGGCCTATGCCGAGCTGACCGGCAACAAGCGCGCCGGCATCATCACCGCCGACGACGTGATGACCTCGGCCGCGGCGCCATGCTCTCGGTCTTCATCCGCGAGCCGGAATTCGTCGGCCAGACCAAGGACCGGCTGTCCACGGCCGAGGCGACCCGCATCGTCGAGAACGCCGTCCGCGACCCCTTCGACCACTGGCTCGCCGCCTCGCCCGGCCGAGGCCAGCAAGCTGCTCGACTGGGTGATCGAGCGCGCCGAGGAGCGCCTGCGCCGCCGCCAGGAGAAGGAGATCGGCCGCCAGAGCGCGACGCGCAAGCTGCGCCTGCCCGGCAAGCTCGCCGACTGCACGCCGGCGGCACAGCCAGGACACCGAGATCTTCATCGTCGAGGGCGATTCGGCCGGCGGCTCGGCCAAGCAGGCGCGCGACCGCGCGACCCAGGCGGTCCTGCCGCTGCGCGGCAAGATCCTCAACGTCGCCAGCGCCGGCCGCGACAAGCTCGCCCAGAACCAGCAGCTCGTCGACCTCATCCAGGCGCTCGGCGTCGGCACCGCGCGCGCAGCTACCGCGACGACGACCTGCGCTACGAGCGGATCATCATCATGACCGACGCCGATGTCGACGGCGCCCACATCGCCTCGCTGCTCATCACCTTCTTCTACCGCGAGATGCCGGAACTCATCCGCGAGCGGCCATCTCTACCTCGCCGTGCCGCCGCTCTACCGGCTCAGCCAGGGCGGCAAGACGCTCTATGCCCGCGACGACGCCCACCGGGACGAGCTGCTCGAAGACGCGAGTTCAACGGCCGCGGCAAGATCGAGATCGGCCGCTTCAAGGGCCTCGGCGAGATGCTGCCCGGCCAGCTCAAGGAAACGACCATGGACCCGGCCAAGCGCACGCTGCTGCAGGTCGAGATCGTCGAGGACGCGGAGACCGGCGCAGGCCGTCGACCGCCTGATGGGCAACAAGCCGGAGGAGCGCTTCCGCTTCATCCAGGAGCACGCCGAATTCGCCAAGGACCTGGATATCTGAGACCGCGCGCAGCCCGATCGTTCGCCGCTACGGCGCCGTCTGCCACCGCATTTGCCGAGGGGCTGACCGCGCAGTCGTTTCCGTTATGTTCTGCGGAGCATTTCGTTCCGGGAGACGTGCATGTCCGCTCGATCGTCCTTGCTACGGCGCTTGTCGCCGGCATCGCGGCCGCCCTGCCGCGTCCGCGCCGACGACCTTCTCGACGGGATCGCCGCCATGCCGGGCCCGGTCGAGGACGTGCGCATCGCCGGCACCTGGGAGCGCGGACGACAAGACCGGCGTCTATCGCGTCGTCATCGCGCGCACGGTCGGCGAGGCGGTCACCGCGCGCCTCTTCGTCCAGTGGATCGCCTATGACGACGACGGCAGCGCCACGGTCGAGCACACCATCGAGATCAAGGAGTTGGCCGATCTCGAGCTGGATATCGTCGACTACACCTCGGAATCCGATGCCGACGGCCTGTCGGTCTTCATCCAGACGCTCAATCCGAACGGCGACACGGACCAGAACTACGAGCTGTTCGTCTTGTCGCCGACCGAATACCGTTTCGGCCCGGCGAGTAATTAGCCGTCTCTGTTTACCTCATATTTCCGCGGGAATCATTGACATGGCGCCGACACCCCCTATGTTCCGCGCCGGTCAATTCCGTTAGCGCCGGATCTTCAGTCGGTGCCGTCACACCACGGCTATGAGCCGGGTTTATCGTTTCAAGTATGAGCTTCCAGATCTCTGGACTGAGCCCGAAAGTCCTGGCCGCGGTTGAGGCCAGTGGCTACACGGAGCCGACGCCTATCCAGGCGCAGGCGATCCCGCACGTCCTCGCGCGCCGGGACGTCGTCGGCATCGCCCAGACCGGCACCGGCAAGACCGCCTCGCTTCGTCCTGCCGATGCTGACCCTGCTCGAAAAGGGCCGGGCGCGGGCGCGCATGCCGCGCACGCTGATCCTCGAGCCGACGCGCGAACTCGCGGCGCAGGTCGAGGAGAACTTCAACCGCTACGGCCGCAACCACAAGCTGACGGTGGCGCTGCTCATCGGCGGCGTCTCGTTCGACGACCAGATCAAGAAGCTCGACCGCGGCGTCGACGTGCTGATCGCCACGCCCGGCCGCCTGCTCGACCTGTTCGAGCGCGGCAAGATCCTGCTGACCGGCGTCGAGATCCTCGTCATCGACGAGGCCGACCGCATGCTCGACATGGGCTTCATCCCCGACATCGAGCGCATCTGCAAGCTGCTGCCCTTCACCCGCCAGACGCTGTTCTTCTCGGCGACCATGCCGCCGGAGATCAAGCGGCTCGACCGACCAGTTCCTGCACAATCCGGTCCGCGTCGAGGTCGTCGCAAGCCGGCGACCGCGGCGACCACCATCAGCCAGTAGCATCGTTCCGTCGGGGCGCGAGCCGGTCGACAAGCGCGCCGTGCTGCGCGACGCTGATCCGCGGCGCCGACAGACTTCAAGAACGCCATCATCTTCTGCAACCGCAAGCGCGACGTGGCGACCCTCCAGCGCTCGCTCACCAGGCACGGCTTCAATGCCGGCGCGCTGCACGGCGACATGGACCAGCGCGTCGCGCACGGCGACGCTCGACGATTTCCGCAAGGACAAGCTCACGCTGCTGGTCGCCAGCGACGTCGCGGCGCGCGGCCTCGATATCCCGGCGGTCAGCCACATCTTCAATTTCGACGTGCCGACCCATGCCGAGGACTATATCCACCGCATCGGCCGCACCGGCCGCGCCGGCCTGACCGGCACCGCGATCACCATCGCCACGCTCGCTCGACCGCAAATATGTGGCGGCCATCGAGAAGCTGATCGGCCAGCCGATCCGCCGCTGGAAGTGGAAGCCGAAGCGGAGCGCGCCGCCGCCCTTCACAAGGGCCGTGCCGAGCGCGACGAGGCTCCAGGCGCACGAGGAGCGACGGACCACGGCCGAGGCGCACGAGGCGGAAGCCGCGGCGCCGAGGTGGAAGCCGAGCCGTCCGCCGCCGGCGACAGGACGAGACGCACGGCGTGGACGCGCCGCAGCGCCGCAAGGACGAGCCGCGGCAGCGCAAGGACGAGCCGCCGTCGCAGCAGAGCCGGGCGAGCGCAGCCGCGCAGCAGCGCGGCCGGCAGCGCGACCGCCACGAGGACGCAAGCCGCGCCGCGGACGATCGCCGCCGTGACCGCCAGCGCGAGGACGAGCGCGACGACGCGCCGGTCATCGGCCTCGGCGACCACGTGCCGGCTTTCCTGCTGCGCCCGGTCAAGGTGCCGAGCGGCTAAGCCCTAGACTTGCAGCGCTTCGTTTCGGTCCTCTGCGCGCGTCGCTTCGCGGCGGCCTTCCTTCCTGGGCGATGCCTTGGCCGCCTCGATGCGGCGCGCCGCGGCATAGGCCGCCCGCGCCCACTCGGCGAACTCGTCGGGCTCGTCGAACAGCCGCTCGGGCGCCCGCCAATAGGGCATCGGCATCGCCCGCCCCTTCATCTCCGGCGTCCACTGCTCGCAGCCTTCCGCCGCGAAGGCCGGCGCCGTCTCCGCGTCGGCCTTGAAGTAGAAGACGCCGCGCGAGGAGAGCAGCGCGAACATCAGCCCGTCCCTGAAGACGCCGCGCCCGCCGAACATGCGGCGGATGGTGACGCCGCCGACCGGCGCCAGCAGTTCCTCGAGAAGGTCCTCAAGCCCGGCCATCGTCAGTCCCCCACCGCGACCGCATCGAGGCCCATCTGCCAGAAGTCGGCTTCGAGCCGTGTCGCCTGTTCGAACAGCGCCAGCAGGCGCGGATAGCGCGCCTCGGTCAAGGCTTCCGCGGCGAGCCGGTCGAGGAGCGCGACGGCATCGCGGGTGAGCTGCTGATAGGCGTCGCCGGCATATTCGGCGATCCATTCGCGATACGGATTGCCGGCGGCGCGGCCGCCTTCGGTTGCGGCAAGTGCCTGGCCGATCTCGCCATAGCCGATGATGCAGGGCGCCAGCCCGGTCATCAGGTCGAGGAGATCGCCGCGGTATGCCGGCGTCCAGCACGAAGCGCGAATAGGCGATGGTCTGACGCGCTTCCGGCGTCCGTTCCAGGTCCTCGCCGGTCATGCCCCAGCGCTCGACGAGGCGCACGTGGAGGCCGAGCTCGATGTCGAGGATGCCGTTGAGGCCGGCCGCCGCCTTGCGCATGTCGGCAAGCGTCGGCGCCTTGTAGACGGCGAGCGCATAGGCGCGGGCGAACTGGATGAGAAACAGGTAGTCCTGCGCCAGGTAGAAGCGGAAAGCGTCCACCGGCAGCGTGCCCTCGCCGAGCGCACGGACGAAGGGATGGGTGGTGTAGTCCCGCCAGGCCTCGGCGGCGTCGCCTTTCAGGCGTGCGAAGAGGCCGGCGGGCGCAGCGGTCACGCCATGCCCCCTCGGGTCAGGCGTCTTCCGGCTCGAGCGTGGCCGGCTTCAGCTCGACCGACTCGCCGCAGCCGCAGGCCGAGACCTCGTTGGGATTGTTGAAGACGAAGCCCGAGCGCAGCTTGGTGACCTCGTAGTCCATGGTGGTGCCGAGCAGGAAGAGCACCGCCTTGGGGTCGACATAGACGGTGACGCCGTGCTGGCTGACGACGTCGTCGGCCGGGTTCGGCTTCTCGACCGGGTCGAGCGTATAGGCCATGCCGGCGCAGCCGGCGTTCTTGACGCCGACGCGGACGCCGATCAGCGGCTTGTCGCTGGCCTCGACGATCTCGCGCACGCGCGCGGCGGCAGCCTCGGTCAGCGAGATCACGGAGGGGCGCGGTCGGGGCATCGGCTCATTCTCTCTTCTGGCGGCACCGGTTCAAGGCCGACGCAGACTGGTTCTAAAATGGGCCGCTTCCCTCTATCCGGCAAGCCCCGGTAACGTCTTGATTCTGCTCGATTCCGGGCATTCTTCGGCTCAGAAATCCCGGTTCCTGCAGGAGATGGCTGGGAATCGCCAGGCCGGCGCCGATGGCGCCCAGCGTGAAGATCACGCGCAGCATGTATTCCATCGCCATGACGATGGTGGCGACCTCGTTGGCCGGATTGGGCGCGGTCACCGCCAGCAGGCCGAGGATCGCCTGGCTCATGAAGGCGCCGGGCACCATCGGGATGCAGCCGGCGAGCGCCACCGCGTTGCTCGCCGGGCCGAGCCGAGCGGCGGAAGACCCAGGCGGCGACAGGAGGCGGCGAGCGCGGCGACGAAGGAGGCGGCCTCGAGGCTCCAGCCGGCGTCCTGGCCGAGCGTGCGCACGCAGCAGCGCCAGCGCGCCGGCCGCCATGCACCACACAAGCGTCCGCGGGCCGACATTGAACAGCACGGCGAAGCCGGCGGCGGCGATGCGCGCCGAAGACGACCTGATGGACGAGATGCAGCAGCGCGGCGTCCATCAGCTCCACCCCCAGCATGACTTCGGCGATCCACACGCCGACCGTGGCGAAGATCATCACCATCAGCACGGTGACCGCGCGGGCGCTGCCCATGGAGGGGTAGCCGTCCATGATGTCGGTCTGGGCGTTGGTGGCCGGCACGCCGGGCACCAGCAGCAGGATCGAGGCGATCATGGCGAGCGGCACGGTGCCGCTGTGGGCGAGCACGGCGCCGAGCCCGCTCAGCGCCGCGGCGAGGAAGGCGATGACCGCGGCGATGACATAGGCATTGATGCCGCGCACGCGCAGCAGGTGGCGGGCGTACTGGCCGACGGTGCCGGCGACGAAGACCGGCACGAAGGCCGCCCAGTCGACGCCGAGCAGCCGGCCGAAGGCGGCGCAGGCGAGGCCGACCGCAGCCGCCACGATGGCGGGGTGATAGCGCGGCACGCTGCGCACCAGCTCGTCGATCGCCGCCTCGACCGCCTCGACGCTCATGCCGCCCTGCGACACCTTCAGGCAGAGGCCGCGCAGCGCATGGTCGAGCCGGTGGTTGACGCCGTGCGGCGCCGACCGAGGTCATGCGGGTGATGGTGTTGCCGCCGTCCGAGACGGTGATCTCGTGGGAGGCATAGCCGGCGCGCATGCCGATGATGTCGGCGCCGAGGCCCTTGACGATCAGGGCGGCGCCCTCATGCACCACCTTCACCCGCGCACCGCTCTCCAGCAGGATGCGCGCCGCCTTGAGCGCCACCAGCGCGATGCGCTCCAGCTCGCGGTGCTTCATGGGCACGGGATCGGGTTCTGGCTGCCATGGCGACCGGCTACACGACAAGGCCTGCGCAGCGGCTTGATCCGGCTCAATCGCCGGCCTCCGCCGTCAGTAGTTGCGCCACAGGCCGCGGGTGGCGAGTTCCACCACCAGCCCGTCGGGATCGCGGAAATAGAGGCTCCTGCCGCCCTGCGGCCAGTCGACCGTCGCTTTCGCACGGCGTCGACGCCCTCGCGCGGCGAGATGCGCCTTCCACGGTCGAAGTCCTCCAGGCGATGGCGAAGGCGAAATGCTGGTGGCCGCTGCCGTCATGGGGCGGGATGAAGCCGCCGCCGACCGGGATCGGCTCCGGCGTGCCGCCGCGCCTGAAAAGAATCAGGACGCTCCCCGGCCCGGCGTCGAAGGCGCAGATGCGCTCGTCGGCGACCATGCCGGGAAGCCGAAGATGCGCTCGTAGAAGGCGCGGCTCGCCGCCACGTCCGCGACGTAGAGACAGGTCTCAAGAACGCCGGCTACCGGCGGCTGCGTCATGCCGGCTCCGGCTCAGCTCTCTTCATGCATCTGACGGTAGCGCGGCGCGGTTCCAATGGCAATTCTGCGGCAGGCCTCGCCTTGGCGATAGAGCGGCGAAGACAAGCGCTCAGAACGGCGGCAGCGGAGCGCTCTGGCGCCGGCGGAGACCGGCCGCGCTCAGTACCAGTCGAGCGCGACGCGGGCGATGTCGGACATGCGGTCCGGCGTCCATGGCGGGTCGAAGACCATGTTGACGTTGACGTTGGCGACGCCCGGCACCAGGCTCACCGCGTTCTCCACCCAGCCCGGCATCTCGCCGGCGACCGGGCAGCCGGGCGCGGTCAGGGTCATGTCGATGTCGATGTTCTTGTCGTCGTCGATATCGACCCGGTAGATCAGCCCGAGCTCGTAGATATCGGCCGGGATCTCCGGGTCGTAGACGGTCTTCAGCGCCGCGATGATGTCGCCGGTCAGCCGCTCCAGCTCCTCCGGCCGGGATCGCCGAGCCGGTGGCGTGCGGCGTCACCGAGGCGCCGTGGGCCGTCTCGGGCTCGGCCGTCTCGGGGGTTTCCGGCGTGGTTGGCGGTGCGCTCGTCCATCGTTGTCACGCGAAGAATTCCTGGGCCTTGTGCAGCGCCTCGGCGAGGCGGTCGACCTCCTCCACAGTGTTATAGAGCGCGAAGGAGGCGCGGCAGGTGGCGGTGGTGCCGAAGCGGGCGAGCAGCGGCTGGGCGCAGTGGGTCCCGGCCCGGACCGCGACGCCGGCGCGGTCGATGATCGTCGAGATGTCGTGCGGGTGGGCGCCGGCCATGTTGAAGGCGACGATGGCGCCCTTGCCCGGGGCCGAGCCGTAGATGGTCAGGCTGTTGATGCGCGACAGGCGCTCCTGGGCATAGGCGGCGAGCTCCGCCTCGTGGGCGGGGATGCGCTCGAGGCCGAGCCCCTCCATGTAGCGTCAGCGCCGCGCCGAGGCCGATCGCCTGGACGATCGGCGGCGTGCCGGCCTCGAAGCGGTGCGGCGGCTCGGCATAGGTGACGCGGTCCTGGCTGACCTCGGCGATCATCTCGCCGCCGCCCATGTAGGGCGGCATCGCGTTCAGCCGCTCGCGCTTGCCGTAGAGCACGCCGATGCCGGTCGGCCCGTAGAGCTTGTGGCCGGTGAAGGCATAGAAGTCGCAGTCGATGTCCTGCACGTCGACGGGCGTGTGGACGGCGCCCTGGCTGCCGTCGACCAGCACCGGAATGCCGCGCTCGTGGGCGATGCGGCAGACCTCCTTCACCGGCACGACGGTGCCGAGCACGTTCGACATGTGGGTGATCGCCACCATCTTCGTGCGCGGCGTCAGCAGCTTCTCGAATTCGTCGATGAGGAAGCTGCCGTCGTCGGCGACCGGCGCCCACTTGATCACCGCGCCGCGCTTCTCGCGCAGGAAGTTCCACGGCACGATGTTGGAGTGGTGCTCCATGATGGAGAGCACGATCTCGTCGCCCTCGCCGATCGCCGAGCCGCCGAAGGAGGCGGCGGCGAGGTTGATCGCCTCGGTGGCGTTGCGGGTGAAGATCGATCTCGTCGAGATGGGCGGCGTTGACGAAGCGGCGGACGATCTCGCGCGCCTCCTCGTATTTCTCGGTGGCGAGGTTCGAGAGGTAGTGCAGGCCGCGATGGACGTTGGCGTATTCGGCGCCGTAGGCCTCGGCGATGGCGTCGATGACCGCCTGCGGCTTCTGGGCCGAGGCGGCATTGTCGAGATAGACCAGCGGCTTGTCGTAGACGGTGCGCGCCAGAATCGGGAAATCCCGGCGCACCGCCTCGACGTCGAGAGGTATCGACGATCGTCTCGGGCCGGTTCACGACGCCGCCCCTCCCCGCTGCTTCAGCCAGGCGCTGACCACGCCCTTGAGCGCGCCGGCCACCGCCTCGTCCTTCGAGCGTGTCGATGGCGTCGTCGAGGAAGGCCTCGATCAGCAGCTGCTCGGCCTCGGCACGCGGCACGCCGCGCGCCATCAGATAGAAGAGCTGGGTCTCGTCGATGCGGCCCGAGGTGGAGCCGTGGCCGCACTGGACGTCGTCGGCGAAGATCTCCAGCTCCGGCTTGGAGGCGAACTGCGCCGCGTCCGACAGCAGCAGCGCCTGCGCCATCATCTTGCCGTCGGTCTTCTGGGCGTCCGGATCGACGACGATGCGGCCCTGGAAGACGCCCTGGGCGTCGCCGTCGACGACGTTCTTGAAGAGCTCGCGGCTGGTCGACCAGCCCTCGGCATGGCGCACGACCAGCGTCTGGTCGCCGTGCTGGCTGCCCGACAGCATGGTGGCGCCGTTGAAGCCGAGCGTCACGCCGCGCCCGGCGACGGTGGCGAAGCCCTGCCAGCGCCACAGGGCGCCGCCGGCATTGACGACGAGATGGTCGAGCGTGGCGTCGGCGGCAAGGTCCACCTGCGAGCGTGCCGATATGCTGGGCGGCGTCGCCCTCGGCCTGCAGCCGCGCCCATTCGACGTTGGCGCCGCGGGCGAGCGACAGCTCGGTGACGGCATTGACCTGATAGGCCAGACCGTCGGGGCCGCGATGGCTGTCGACGATGCGATGCTGGCATTGGCGCCGACCGTCACGATGTCGCGGACGAAGACCGCCACCGGTGCGCCGGCCGCCGTCAGGTGGACGATCTCGAGCGGCCGCGCCGGCCTGGCGTTCTTGGCGACATCGACGACGACGCCGCCGCTGCATGAAGGCCGAGTTGAGCGCGAGCGCGGTGTCGTCGGAATCGGCGAAGAGCCGGCCGACGCGCTCGGGCGCGTTGGCGAGCACGTCGGCCAGCGCCGTCACGGTGACGCCGTCGAGCCCGGCAAGGTCGGAGAGGTCGGGGCGGTAGGCGCCGTTGACCACGACCAGGCGGGCGCGGTCGAGCCCGGCCAGCGGGTCCTCGCCGGCGAGCTCGGTCAGCGTGGCGTCGTCGGCGCCATCGGCGAGCGGCGCCGCGTCCTTCATCAGCGCGCGCAGGTCGGTGTATTTCCACTCCTCGACGCGGCGGTGCGGCAGGCCGCTCTTCTCGAACAGCGCGATCGCCGCCTCGCGCCGGCGGGCGACCGGCGTGCCGCCCGGCAGGCTGCGCGGCGCTGGCGCGGTATTCGGCGATCAGCGCCTCTTCCGCCTTGGTGCGGATGGTTTTCGGTGCAGCCGTCATGTCGTGTCGCTCAGGCCGCCGCGCCGGCGAACTCGGCGTAGCCCTTCTCTTCCAGCTCGAGCGCCAGCTCCTTGCCGCCCGAGCGCACGATGCGGCCGGCGGAGAGCACATGCACCACGTCGGGCACGATGTGGTTGAGCAGGCGCTGATAGTGGGTGATGACGATGGTCGAGCGCTCCGGCGACTTCATCGCGTTGACGCCGTCGGAGACGACGCGCAGCGCATCGATGTCGAGGCCGGAATCGGTCTCGTCCATGACGCAGAGCTACGGATCGAGCAGCGCCATCTGCATGATCTCGTTGCGCTTCTTCTCGCCGCCCGAGAAGCCGACATTGAGCGGCCGGCGCAGCATCTCCTGGGTGACGTTGAGCCGGTCGGCGACCTCGCGCACCTTGCGGATGAAATCGGGCGTCGACAGCTCCGCCTCGCCGCGCGCCTTGCGCTGGGCGTTGAGCGCCGACTTGAGGAAGGTCATGGTGGCGACGCCGGGGATCTCGACCGGATACTGGAAGGCGAGGAAGACGCCGGCGGCGGCGCGCTCGTCGGGCTCCATCTCGAGCAGATCCTTGCCGTTGAAGGTGACCGAGCCCTCGGTCACCTCGTAGCCGGCGTGGCCGGCCAGCACATAGGCGAGCGTCGACTTGCCGCCGCCGTTCGGCCCCATGATGGCGTGGGTCTCGCCCTTGCCGACCGATGAGGTCGATGCCGCGCAGGATCTCGCGCTCGGCCACGGTCACATGCAGGTTCTTGATCTCAAGCAGTGCCATTCGTTCTCTTTCGTCAATGCGTTCCGCGAGGCGGCGACCTGGTCCAAAGCTCTTCATTCGCCGTCCCAGTAGTCGAGCGAGTTCTCGGCGCGGCCGACATAGCGCACGCCGCCCTTGCCGGTCGCCCAGTCGAAGCGCGAGGAGACGGCGAACTTCTTCGAGTCCGGATATTCGACCACGTCGCCGATGCCGGTCGGATTGGCCGAGATGCCGAGATATTTCAGCGTCGTCTTGCCGGTATTGACGATCTGGTGGGCCGTCTCCGGCCCGCCGGTCGGCGCGGCGCAGACATCGCCGGCCTTGACCGGATAGCTCTCGCCGCCGAAGCGGTAGGTGCCCTCGCCTTCGAGGATGACGAACAGCTCCTGGTCAGGTGGTGGGCGTGGAAGGGGAACGCCTTCTTGCCCGGCTCGACCACATGCAGCATGGCGCCCATGCCGGTCGAGCCGATCATGCGGCCGAACGAGCCGATCTTCGCCTGGAACTCCTCGCCGTGCGCGTTGTCGCGCAGCGGCACGTCGGCGATGTTCATGACGGGCTTGGCGGTCTCGGTCATGGCGGTCACCCCAATCGAAACGGACGCCGGCGGCGCGCTAGCCGACGCTCCCCTCCAGGCTGATGCCGATCAGCTTCTGCGCCTCGACGGCGAACTCCATCGGCAGGTGCTGGATGACGTCCTTGACGAAGCCGTTGACCACCAGCGCCACCGCCTCCTCGTCGGAGAGGCCGCGGCTGCGGCAGTAGAACAGCATGTCGTCGGAGATCTTCGAGGTGGTCGCCTCGTGCTCGAAGTTCACCGACGAATTCTTCGCCTCGATGTAGGGAACGGTGTGGGCGCCGCACTTGTCGCCGATCAGCAGCGAGTTGCAGTTGGTGTAGTTGCGCGCGCCGGTCGCCTTGCGGTGCGTGGTGACCAGGCCGCGATAGGTGTTCTGCGAGTGGCCGGCGGCGATGCCCTTGGAGATGATCCGGCTCTTCGTGTTCTTGCCGAGATGGGTCATCTTGGTGCCGCTGTCGATCTGCTGGTAGCCGTTCGACACGGCGATCGAATAGAACTCGCCGACTGAATCGTCGCCGCGCAGGATGCAGCTCGGATACTTCCAGGTGATGGCCGAGCCGGTCTCCACCTGCGTCCACGAGATCTTCGAGCGGTCGCCGCGGCAGTCGCCGCGCTTGGTGACGAAGTTGTAGATGCCGCCCTTGCCCTCGGCGTCGCCGGGATACCAGTTCTGCACGGTCGAATACTTGATCTCGGCGTCTTCCAGCGCGACCAGCTCGACCACGGCGGCGTGGAGCTGGTTCTCGTCGCGCATCGGCGCCGTGCAGCCTTCCAGATAGGAGACGTAGGCGCCCTTCTCGGCGATGATCAGGGTGCGCTCGAACTGGCCGGTCTTGCGCTCGTTGATGCGGAAATAGGTCGACAGCTCCATCGGGCAGCGCACGCCCTCGGGCACGTAGACGAAGGAGCCGTCGGAGAAGACCGCCGAGTTGAGCGTCGCGTAGAAATTGTCGGTGACCGGCACGACCGAGCCGAGATACTTCTTGACGATCTCGGGATGCTCGCGGATCGCCTCCGAGATCGAGCAGAAGATGACGCCGGCCTTGGCCAGCTCCTCCTTGAAGGTGGTCACCACCGAGACGGAATCGAACACCGCGTCGACCGCCACGCGGGCGCCCTCGACGCCGGCCAGCACGGCGCGCTCGCTGAGCGGAATGCCGAGCTTCTCGTAGGTCGCCAGCAGCTCCGGATCGACCTCGTCGAGGCTCTTCGGGCCGGCCGTCTTCTTCGGCGCCGAGTAGTAGTAGAGGTCCTGGAAGTCGATCTTGGGATAGGTCACCCGCGCCCAGGTCGGCTCGGTCATGGTCAGCCAGCGCCGGAAGGCCGCCAGCCGCCATTCGAGCATCCATTCGGGCTCGCCCTTCTTGGCCGAGATGAAGCGGACCGTGTCCTCGCGAGAGGCCCTTCGGCGCCTTCTCGGACTCGATGTCGGTGACGAACCCGTACTTGTATTGGTCGACGTCGATCCGGCGAACCTGATCGACCGTCTCGCGAACGGCAGGCATTCGGCTACTCCATCCACAGCGGCTTCAAGGGCCGCGGGTGAGCTTTGTAAGGCCACAATGCCGGACAGGAAAGTGACTTTCCCGGCATTGCTCCCGGCGACACTCAGGCCGCCTGAATCTCTCCTGGCGCGACGTGCTTTAGCACGGCTTTCCAGGCGGTTGCGAATGAATCTAAGTCGTTTTCGGCCGAATCCCACCCCAGGCTGAGGCGAATGGCGCATTTTGCCAGTTCCGGCTGCCACCCCCATGGCCGCCAGCACATGGCTGGGCGCCACCTTGCCGGACGAGCAGGCCGACCCGGAGGACACCGCGACACCCGCAAGATCGAGCGCAATCACAAGCGTTTCCGCCGAAATGCCGGGCACGGCGAGGCACAGGGTCTGGGGCAGACGGGCGACGCCGGCGCTGAAAACGGTGCCCGCGGCCCGGCGATCTCCGCCAGCCGGTCGCGCCAGGCAGACCAGCCCTGCGCCCTGTCGAGGTCGCGCGAGCGCCGCGTCGGCAGCAGCGCCGAAGCCGGCGATGGCGGCGACGTTCTCGGTTCCGGCCCGGGACCGCCGCTCCTGCCCGCCGCCGGCGAGCAGCGGCGCGAAGGTCACCTCGTCGTGCGCCCGGACGATCGCGCCGATGCCCTGCGGGCCGCCGATCTTGTGGGCCGACAGCGTCATCACGTCGACGCCGAGTGCCTTGATATCCACCGGAATTCGCCCGGCGGCCTGGACCGCATCGCAATGCACCAGCGCCCCGGCCTCATGGGCGATGGCGGCAATCTCGGCGACCGGCTGGATGGCGCCGGTCTCGTTGTTGGCGAGCATCACCGAGACCAGCGCCCGGCCGCCGGCTCTGGCCGAGCAGCGCCCGCAGCGCGTCGCGATCGACGATGCCCTCGCCGTCGACCGGAATGGCCTGCGATCTCATCGGCCGCAAAGCCGCCACCGGCAAGCACCGAGGGGTGCTCGGTGGCACCGACGAGCAGCGTGGCGAGATCGACGATCTCGCTGCCGATGCGCCAGTCGGGCGTCAGCACGGTGTTGTTCGCCTCGGTGCCGCCGCTGACGAAGGTGACGAGCTTGGCCTCGCCGCCGACCAGCCGCGCCACCGCGCTCCGCGCCTTCTCGATGCGGGCGCGCGCCGCACGCCCCTCGGCATGGACCGAGGAGGCGTTGCCGACCTCGGCGAGCGCGGCGACCATGGCCTCGCGCGCCGCTGGGCGCAGCGGCGCCGTGGCGTTGTAGTCGAGATA
>CAVSIA010000006.1:0-81663 GCA_963727575.1 uncultured Alphaproteobacteria bacterium | reverse complement strand
GCCTGCGGCTCCGTCTCTACCGCGCAAATGCACTCTGTATTACCCAACCAACAACTCGGATCAGAGCACTATTACAGAATAATGACACCACAATCATTCATAACGCTTTTGTAAAACTGACATCTTTCCTTAGTCGAACTGACACAAACACATCACATCACTGTAACTAAGCACTGCTACTCCTCAGACAGGCGCCTCCGTGCGCAAATTCCACTTGTCCAAGCAAGGGCCGCGTCTTCGGCGGCGGGGAGAGAGTGTCATGGTGGCTGCAATCGGAGCGGCGATGTCCGCACGCGTGGCTGAACGGGCAGCACTCAGCGAAGACGCTGCAACACGGGCGAATTTCGATCAGCATGTCGAGCAGCCTCAATCGCCGGCGGCTCCACCTCCGCCACCCCCCGCCGAGCCGGACGCGCCACAGCCGGGCAATCCGGGACTTTCCGAGCGGACCGGCGAGGGCGTAAACACCGCGATCCAGCCCGCCGACGAGATCGCCAAGCTGAACTCCGACGGCGACCAGGTCGTCATGTCGATGACCGGCGAGGGCAAGCTGCAGTTGCCGATCCCGGTGGGCGACGTGCCGCTCGGCATCGGCGTCAAAGGCCAGTACGGCTACCAGATCACGGTCCAGCAGGTCGGCGATGCGCCGGCTGCGGGCGAGAACGGCGCGCCGCCGGCCTATGACGTGACGTTCGACAAGAATCTGCTCGGGGGCGGCACCATCGAACCGCCAATTCCGGGTATCGACCCCGCCGCCGAACTCAATCTGAGAACCTCCGGCTCGGTGACCATGCGGTTTGCCACGCAGGAGGACGCCGCCCGCGCGGTGAGCATCCTTCAGCGGCTCGCCTTGTCCGAAAGCATTCACGACGCCGGCAGCGCGATCTCCCCTGTCCCGGACCTGTCGAACCCGGCCTCCAATCCGATCACGGACGATGGAAGCAGCCTCCCCTCGATCCCGAATCCGCTGGCCGACGCGATTGCGCCCTCGCAGGGCGATATGACCTTCCTGCGCGACAATGTGATCAGCTACACCTCGCGCGTCGGCGTTCAGGAGCGGGCAAAGGTCGCGCTGAAATTCGCCAATCTCGGCATCGAGCCCCGGGTCGACGGCAATCAGTGGCTCACGCGCACGGTGGAGCTTGCCCATGACGGCCAGCCGGCGCGGCTGACCTACACGCTGTCCGGCGATCTCGACCCGAGCACCAAAGAGAAATTCACCGTCGGCGCGCAGGAGCTGGACCAGCTCGAAATCGGCTATGTGCCGCAGAACATCGTCGACCACGGCCAGCTCAGCGGCGAGGTCAGCATAAGCTGGGACGTGCCCGCCGATGCGATGGACACAGCCCTGAGCGGCCAGCCCGCGCCGGAGCTCGACACGCTGCTGAGCGGCGAGGGTCTCGGCGCGCCGGACCGGATCTCGGGGCGGCTGCAGCTCGAATACCAGACCCAGTCGCCGCTCGATCTGAGCCGAACCGACCTTCAACGGATCACGTTCGACGTCGCGACCGACAATCCAAGCCTGCATGCCGGCCCGGTCATCACCGATCTTTTGAACGGCGACGTCGAAGGCGCTTTCCGGGGCATGGGCGACGACTTCAGCGTTACGGCCACCAACCAGACGGTGCGCCGCGACGGCGTCAATCAGCAACACGAAATCGGTGTCGAAGTGGCGGACGTCGCCGAAGCAAAGGTGTCGCTGATCGCCGAACTCGGCCTCGACGACATCACCGCGACGCACACGGCGACCTATACCGGCGGCGACATCGCCAACCGGATCTGGGGTCCGGAAGAGGCGCCGCCTGTCGGCGAGCCGGAACCGATGCCGGAGCCCGAGCCGGAGCAGTTCGTCGTGGTGCCCGAGGACGGTCTCAACGTTCGCGAGGCGCCCTCGACCGACGGGACGAAGATCTCCGCGTTCCAGAACGGCACCTTCGTGCAGGCCACGGGGCAAACCGAAACGGACGCGCAAGGGCGGCAATGGGTCGAGGTCCGCGGGCTCGATGCGAGCGACCACGTCGTGCAGGGGTGGGTTGCCGGAGACTATCTGGCCGCGCACCCCGAAGGCGCGATGGACGAGACCGGGCGCATCAATCCGGATCTGGAGGAGCAGGGCTATGAGGCGCATACCGTCGTGCCCGGCGACACGATCTGGGATCTGGCCCGCCGCGACGGCGCGGATTTTCAGGACATGGTGCAATTGAACCAGGATCATCTGATCAATCCCGGTCTGATTTTCCCCGGCGATACGGTCTACATCCCCGGCACCGGACATCCCGTACCCGCCGAACCTGCTCCCGAGGCGCCTGCGCCTGCGCAGCCGGAGCCGCCGGCACCGAGCGGGCCGTCGGGCGGCGACGCGTCGAGCGGCGGCACGCCGGGACCGAGCAGCGGCGCTCCGTCGGGAACGGCGCCCGACCAAAGCGGTTCGCAGAGCGGCAGTCCCGGTCTCAGCGGCGAGGACGCGCCGTCGCAGCCTTCCGCGCCGGATACGAGCACGCAGCCGCAGCCCGGTGGCGCCCCAACCAATCCTCCAAGTACAGACGGGCGGCCGGATTTGAGCCGCGTGCTGCACGATTACCAGGTGCAGGACGATCCGGGCGGCATGGTGTTCTGGGAACCGCATGGCGGCATCGTTCAGGATCTGGCGCGGATCTTCGTCACCGACCCGCAGGAAATGACGGCCAGCGAGGCCGCGCTCCTCGACACGCTCTCGCCGGGCGAGCTCAACGACATGCAAAGCATCCGCAATCGGGCCGCCGACACCGCGGCGCAGTATTACCCGGCACCGGACGCACGTCGCGGCGATTTCGCCAGCGACCGGGACTTCAACAACTGGGCGCGCAATGACGGCCATCAGGACGCCTTCCGGCACGCCTACTGGAATGCGCTGATGACCAAGCGGTTCGGGCCGGAGTTCGCCCAGGATTTCGCCACCGCTCATGAAGGCGTGACCGGCGATACCTGGAACCCGGCCGACCGCGAGGCGATGGACCTGTACAACAATGAGGTCGGCCGCACGATCGCCACCGCCAATCCGGATGCAAGCGACGCCGAGCTTGCGGCACTCGTGCACGACGCCATCGAGAATGGCGACATGGTGGTCATCGACAGCGCCGGCGAACTCGCATGGAGCGATCAGGTCGGCTACGGTCAGCACGGCAGGGCCAACGACGGAGAGGCGCCGGGTACGATCCAGGTCCCGGCGCCCGCTGAGCGGGACTACAACAATAGCGCCAGCTAGAGCGCGATCAGGAAAAGTGGAATCCGGTTTTCCTTCGATCACGCGATCAGCGAACGAATTGAGAGCGGGCCGCAGGTTGACACTGTTTCCGACCAAGATGATCCCGCTCTAGAGCGGCGGACTTTCAATCAGCATCGGAAGCGCCGCTCTATCTATTTGTTTTGGCATCGGAATCCGAAAACCGCTTCGCAACTTTCGGTCCTATGCTCTAGCCTGTTTTATTCACGACGGCACTGGAATTGGCTGGCGAGCGTAGCGTAACCGTCTGATGCAGCGTAGGATTTGGGTGTTCACGCCGATCCTGCCAACCAGACCGTTTTTGCCACGCCCGCCATGCCCGACGATAGCTCTCCTCCGTTTCTGTTTCCATCCGTTTCGTCCAAGAGAATCACAGCCGCCTTCGATGGCGGACGGATCACCTCCGATGGCGGCGTGATGCTGCTGGCGGTGGCCGAACGCCGGCTGGGCATTGCCGAGCGGCTTGCCGCTGTGTTCCCGGATCGTCGCGATCCGCCAGGATCACCCATACCCTGGCCGATATCGTGCCAGGGCGCGGTCCTCGCGATCGCCTGCGGCTATGAGGATGCCGACGATCTGGACCGCCTGCGCACCGATCCGGCGTTCAAGCTGGCCTGCGGCCGGTTGCCCGACAGCGGCACGGACCTGTGCTCGCAGCCGACCTGCTCGCGATTGGAGAACGCGCCATCCTTGCGCGATGTTATCCGCATGGGCCGGGCGATGGTCGATCTATGGATTGCCAGCTATCCTACGCCGCCCGTGAGTGTTGTCCTGGATATCGACGACACGGTCGATGTGGTCCATGGCCACCAGCAGCTCTCGCTGTTCAACGCCCATTATGACGAGCGCTGCTTCTTGCCGATCCATATTTACGATACCGAACGGGCCGCCCTGTTGCGGTCATCCTGCGCCCGGGTAAGACGCCGACCGGAATAGAGGTCCGCGGCCATCTGCGCCGGCTGATCCGGCAAATCCGCCGGCACTGGCCGGCAACCCGCATCACCATCCGCGGCGACGGTCATTATGCCCGGCCCGAGGTCATGGCCTGGTGCGAGGCAAACGGCATCGATTACATTTTCGGCCTGCCCGGCAGCAAACCGCTCAAGGCCAAGGTTGATGCGGCCGCGGATGCCCTGCGCACGAAGCGAGCGCTGGAGAATGCCGATGCGCTGCGCATCCACGCCGAGACCACGCATCGCGCCGGGACCTGGGGCAAGGACCGGCGCGTCATCGCACGTATCGAAGCCACCCGGCTTGGTCTGGACATCCGCTTCATCGTCACCAGCCTTGCCAAAGGCAGCCCGGCCTGGCTCTATGAAAGCCTCTATTGCGCACGGGGCCAGGCCGAAAACCTGATCAAGCTTCACAAAAGTCAACTTGCTTCGGACCGCACCAACTGCCGTTCTCCGCTGGCCAACCAGGTTCGCTTGATCCTGCACACTGCCGCCTATTGGCTGATGCTCACTGTGCGGAGCGCCATCCCGAAGCTGCATCCGCTGGCCAGCGCCGAGTTCACCACCTTGCGGGTGAGGCTGCTGAAAGTCGCTGCCCGCATCATCGAGACCGCCAGCCGGGTACGCATAGCCTTTACGGCTCACTGTCCGGAGGCGGAGCTATTTCGAGGATTGGCTGCTGCCTTGCGCCCGGCGCCGGGATAGCTGATCGGGCAACGTGCCCGGACGAGCCCTCGTGTCTTTCAACCCTCAACCCCGATCAGCGCCGACAGACAACGCTCATTGAAGTGCGGCCATCGCGCATGCCTGCAGCGTTCTTAAACAAACGCCTCCGCGCCTCGTGAATAAGACGGGCTAGATCCAGTAATGGAAGGCGTTCGGATGGAAGGGGATGACATGAAAAGCGGCAAACGCATTCTTGGGGCGGGCATGATCGCAGCATCGATGATGCTTGGAGCCAGGCTGGATCATGCGAGCGCAGGCGGGTTCGACGCCGAGCGCTGGAAAGCTCAGCGCGGGCTCGATCTCCGGGACAATCCGCGTCAAGGCATGATGCGCGAGGTTCGGGCGCTGCTGCATCCGGGACTGTCGAAGGCGGAGGTGCTGAACTTGCTCGGCGAGCCGGACCGCCGGCAGGACAACCGCTTCGAATACGATCTCGGCATGCGGCCACTCGGCATCGACTACCAATCGCTCGTTCTGGACTTCGACGCATCCGGGCGTCTGCTACGCTTCCGCACCGTACAGGGATAGCCCAGGCCCCCGATTTCCTCTTGATGCGGATCAAGGGCTCGCCGATGCGAGCCTTTTTCATGGCCCATCGCAGGCAGCCGGCGCGTCCCGCGGCACCGTTTTCAGGGGCGACCGTGCAAACGGAAATGGGCAGGCGTCACCACCTGCCCATTGTCTTTACGTCTCGAAATCCGGACCGCTGTCTCAGGCAGCCATGCTGCTGCCCTGGCTATTGCCGGCCAGCTGAATGAAATTCACGAGGGCGCTCAGAAGCTGCTTCACGTTCTGATCCTGGATCATCGGGATCATCGAGGTCAGGAAGTTCAGAACGTTCTGGAGCCCGTTCGCGCTCATCGGCTGATCGCAGCCGCAGTCGGAATTCGTGTCGTTGGCGACGTAATCATTGGCGTCATCATTGGTGTTGCCGCCGATGGAATTGCCGATCATGCCGCTCATTTCGTCGCTGTGGAAATCCTTGAACTTGATCTCCGTATCCAGATGATCGCCCTTGTCGGTGATGGTGATCTTCTGGCCGTCCGACGTCTCGATGGTGATCTTGTCGCCGTCCTTGGTGATCTTGTTCCCGCCGACCGTGCAATAGCCGTCCTCGAGATCCTTGAGGCAGATCTTCTTGCCGTCGACCGTTACCGTATCGTCAGCGGCATCGACCGTGATCTCTTCGCCATTGATGTCGACCGTCTCTTCGGAGACGTAGGTATTGTCGTCTTTGCGCTTCAGCTTGTCGAACTTGCCGGTGATGTCGATCGAGTTGGTATCCAGCAGGTTGATGACTTTGCCGTTGCCGTTTTCCGTGGTGAAGTGCGCGTCGACATCGTCGCCGCTGACCGAAATGTCGACGTCGACATGCGGATCGCCCCAGACCTTCACCGTACCGTTGTAAGTCTCGCCGTCACTGCAATGATCCGAGCAATGGTCTGTGTTGTCGGACCCGCCATGGGAACCATGATCATGATGATGGCCATGATCGCAGCCCTGGCCGGATTGCGGATTGCCACCGCCGCAAAGCGCTGCCAATGCCGTAAATAGATCCGCGGCAGCTTGTGCGTAGGCGGGGTCGGTCTGCCCCGCGCCGCCGCAGCAGGAAGAGCTAACGCCTTCAGTCATTGTTCTCTCCTGTCCTATCCACCCATCTGAGGAAGACTACGCAGCCGCATAACTTGCCCAAGCTCGACGGCTCCGAGTATTCTTTCCATAATAGTAATTATACCATGAGATCTATTCTTTTCGCAAGAAGCTGGACCGGATTTCCTCGCATGATTCAGGCGATTTCAGTGAATCATACCGACGGAAAGGCGGCACTTCGTAATCATACCAACAAAATTATGCCGATATTTTACAAGTCTGCGACGCTTTGATGACAGCCGGGCAAGCGCGCCTCGACCCTGCCAAGCGGGATCGCCCCGTCAATGCGGCGGCGCGACCAGTTCAAGCCTCGGCTGCACCGAGACCAGCCATCCCAGATTATCCTTCATATATGTCAGCAGGAATACGCCGTAGAGCACCAGCAGCAGCGAGAAGGTCAGGTTCTTCACGGTCAGCGACAACACGAAGATATTCATGTGCGGCACCGCCTTGGCCACCAGCGCCAGCGAAAGATCGGTGAGCAGAAAGGCAACGATCATCGGGGCGACCAGCATGAACCCCATGCCGAACACATCGTCGAGCAGATCGAGAAACATCTTTGCCGACGGCTCGCTGAGAATGGGAAAGACATTCTTGAGCGGCCACAGGCTGTAGCTGTCATAGACGACGCGCATCGTCAGATCCCATCCGCCCGAGGCGAAATAGATCGCGATGATGATGATCGAGAAGAACGTGCCGGTGACGTTGTTGTTGGCGGAGAAGGAAGGATCGACGACGTCGGCAAAGGTCACGCCGCGCTGTAGATCGAGGATCTCGCCGGCGATCTCAGCCGCCCAGATCGGCACGCCGAGAAACAGCCCGATCACGGCGCCGACCATGGCCTCCTTGAAGAGCACGCCGGACAGTTCCAGGACCGGCGTCTTGTCGGGCTCGATCGTCGCGACGATGAAAGGCACCATCGGCGAGGCGAGCGCCAGGCAGATGGCGCCGCGCAGCAGGCCCTGCAGTCCCATGCGCGAGAAAATCGGCAGCACCGCCGCCAGCCCGCCGATCCGCGCCAGCCCGATCGCCCAGCCGATCATGTAATTCTGGACGTCGACGAGGCCGATTGCGGTTGGGGAAAGGGTCATTGCATGACCGCCTCCGCCCTAGAGCATGATCGCTTCATATTGACTGGCTCCTGCTCCAAGGCCCTTTGTGTTCGCGCGATGTCCCGGAAAGCGGGTGTCCCATTTTCTCGATCGGGCTCTAGCGCGTAATAACGGGGAATTCGTCAAGGATCGTCGATGCCTGGTTGGCGATGCCCTGCGCGAAGACCGGTCCGAGCAGCATGATGATCAGCAGCGTGACGATCAGCTTGACGGCCTGAGGCAAAGTCTGGTCGTAAATCTGCGTCAGCGCCTGCAAGAGGCCGACCAGCACGCCGATCACCACCGCGGCCAGGAGAACCGGGGCCGTGGTGATGAGGATGGTCATCAGCGCGCTGTTGACGTGCACCATGAGCGTGTTTTCGAACATCGGCCCGTCCCGCCTTAATTGCTGTAGCTGAGGATCAGGCCGTGCAGCAGGCGCGACCAGCCGTCGACCGTTACGAACAGAAAGAGTTTCAGCGGGATCGAGATCAGTGTCGGAGCGACCATGATCATGCCCATCGCCATGAGAATGTTCGAAACGATGAGATCGATGACGAGAAACGGCAGATAGATCAGAAAGCCGATTTCGAAAGCTCGGGTGAGCTCGGAACTGACGAAGGCGGGCAGCAGGATGATAACGTCGTCGTCCCGCACGTCGGCGCGCGCGCTCTCGGACCAGATCCGCTCGGTCGCCGCGAGGAAGAACTTCCGCTCGTTCGCGTGCGAGAAGCGTATCAGATGCTGCTTGACCGGCTGCTTGATCTCATTGGCCGCCTCGGTCAGCCCTTCGACGGACGTGACGTTGATCGCGCGCGCGTTCAGCCGCCCGTAGATCTCGCTGAGCACCGGCGAGCTGATATACAGCGTCAGCACCAGCGACATCGCATATAGCACCAGATTGGGCGGCGTCTGCTGAATGCCGAGGGCGTTCCGGACCAGGAAGAAGACGACGGAGATCTTGATGAAGCTCGTCATCGTTACGACGAAAAGCGGGATCAGCCCGAATGCAACCGTCGTAAGGAAGAGCGGAAGGAGATTGAACGACTCATTCATCCGAGCCGAGCCTGGTTAACCGCACCGCATATTCGTCGCCGACCTTGACCAGCTCGCCGGAGCCGATCCGCTTGCCGTTGGCCAGAACGTCGAGAAAGCTTGCGTCGGTGCGGTTGATGGGCAGGATCGCGCCGGGCGCGAGCTCTTCCACCTGCTTCAGCGTCAATTCGATCTGGCCCGCCTGAAATGCGACGCGGACCTTCAAAGATTCGAGATCATTGTCCTGCGCCCCCATACTGCGCCCCTCCCCAAAATGCCGAAAAGAGCAAGCCTACCCGGCCGGCTCTTTCCGTACTCAGATCATATCAAAGAACCCGTGCCGGGTATCAGGAGCCGCGCAGCAACGTCGTCGTGGACTTGGTGACGTTGGAGGTCATGGCGGTGATCGCCTGCGTCTCGACCGCGAAGCTCAGCAGCTCGGAAAGCATCGCAATTGCACTCTCGACGTCATGGCCGCCGATGCCGGAGACACGATAGTCGCCGGTGGCGTCTCCCGGCGATGCCGTTTCCAGCATCTGTCCCGCCGGACCGGGCGGAAGGCCGGAATTGTCGACGGACGCGACCTCGGCGCCCTCCAAACCTTTACTTTCACTCATAGCGCCTACCTTTTTGGACGACCCCTTGTCCAGGCTGGAAACCCGGTCGAAATAGCTGTTCAGGAACTTAAGCGCCTCGGAGCCAAGCGCGGCGGGATTGCCGAGCTGCTGGCCGAAAGCGCCTTGTGCCTGAAGCTGTGCGACGTAATCGGTAAGCGTCCGATCATTCGCATAGGCGGTCTTCTGCAGAGCCGCGACCGCGCCGGTATCGGTCATCGGGCGGCTATCCAGACCCACCGTTATGGGCAACGCAGCATCCATGTGAACTCCTGGAACGTCAAATTCCCCGAAGGAAACCGGGAACGGTGCCTAAAACTCCGTCCCGATAAATTCGGCGTCGTCCTGCGGCGCCTCCATGATCAGAACTCAGCGCGCTCATTCCGGCCACCTGCATGCTGGCTTCGATGAACTTCTGCATGGCCGCGGCCTCCTGGGCCGACCCGCCTGCCGCATCGCCGACAAGTCCTCCGGCGACGCCTGCTGCTAGGGAAACGGGATCCATATCGCTCGCTCCTTTCAAGAACCTTTGTATTTAAGCGAAACTTACCGGCCTAATGAAGTCAATGGAAAAACCCATAACTTCGGTAAAACTGTCTCGCTCCGAGAAAAACTGTGTCCTGCTCTTTTTACGAACCGCCACGAAACACGCGAACATTCGCGCTGTCATTCATTCCGACTTCGCGCGCGGGCGTAACGATTTCCGTATGCTGAAGTGTAGACACGGCCTTGCGGACCATCGTCCGGAACGCGGGCGGCCCGGCGACGGACAGCATGCTGCCGTCTCCGGCGACCTTCACGCCGAATCGCGGATCGGAAAGGCCCAGATCCTTCAGCCGCCGCATGACCTCGTCGGGGCTGGTCTGATTCAGCTTGATCAATTCCGTCGCGACTTCATCTTCGCCGGAGATGTGCAGCACGGTGCCGTCGAAGTACCAGACGAGGCCGTATCCGTTGCACAGCGTCTGAAGGAACTCGCCCGCCGAGCGTACCGGCTTGCTCACAAGCGGGCCGCGGATGCGCTGGCCGCCGACCGATGTGGCGATCTTGACCGGCATTTTCATGTTCCGGCCGAACTCGACCAGCACCTCTCTGACGTCCTGGTCGACGATCACATAGTTATAAGGTGTGCTCTGCCACCGCGGCGACGTCTCGGCGCTCGCTGGAGAGCCGGCGCCGCACAAAGCGGCGATACCAACGACGAAGAACGCCCGGCGCACTCCGCAACCCACAGGACCCGCCATCATTTAATCAAACTCTCCCGCCAATCATGAACGCGTGCGCTGGAAACGCGGTTTGATCTTGCCGCTACGTCAACGTCATAATACACGGCAAACTAATTTCCGAAATTGTCAAGATGATGACATATAACCGATGTTTAGTGAAGGACGCAGGCGGCCCTTGGGTCAAAAAAATGTTTTATGGAAAAATAAAGCGGGTTCAAAGCGTTAGTTGTTACTTAGAAAACGCCAAAGATTCATTGACACAATATGTTAGTGTCCGTTAATCTTCGGAAGTGTTGCCGTCATGGACTTGCAGTCTGAAGTTGATGACGGACCATGTTGCAACTCTGAGTGGAGGATTTCTGCTATGGCAGATCTCGCATCGGCAGCGACTGGCGCTCTTGGCGCGTCTTCGAATAGCACCGACGACTCGATCGCCCACATGGAGGCGGTTCTGAAGAAAGCGGTTGAGGATCAGGCGAAGATCACGACCATCAAAGTTCGTGAAGGCACGAATCTGAACGCCGAAAAGGGCGCGCAGAACCCGAGCGTCTAACGGACGAAGACACTATGCGAGTGGCGCCAGATCAATGGCGCCACTTTGCTTCCAATACTGAAAGTATTCAGTTAAGGCGCGCGCATGGGCGAACCCGAGTCTCAATCCCGCGACCTGCCTTTGGCGCTCGCGTCTCCCAATCTGCAGCTCGAAGTCGTTGGCGGCGTGCATTCAGGCGTCCGTCTCTCGCTTGAGGACGGCGACTATTCGATCGGCTCCAAATCCGAAGCCGATATCGTGCTGCGCGACGAGGGCGTCGCGGCCCAGCATGTCATCATCTGCGTCGATGGCCGGGAGGTTCGCGCCGAAGCGGTGGGCGGCGACCTGCGCATCGGCGATCAGGACATCGAAGCCGGGCACGGCTATCGATTGCGGCTGCCAGCCGAGCTGATCATCGGCAACGCCTCCATCAAACTCTCACGCGACGGCGACAAGGGCGGCCTCTTCGACCGCTTTCCCATCGCCGAAAAGATCGCTGCGCGCCCCGTCGCTGCAGCGTTGAGCGCGGTCGGGTGCGTCCTCGCGGTGATTGCGGCGTCCTATGCCTTGCAAGGGCCCGGCAACGACGAGACGCGCTCCGAATTTGCGATGACCAACGATTCCGGCGCTGTGCCGACAAGCGTCCGCGAGGCCGCTGCACCGGCCGATGCCGGGACGGCGACCCATGAGTTGGAGAGCAAGCTGGAGACGGCTGGCCTGTCCAACATCATCGTCGCAGCCGACGGCACGCGCATTACCGCCTCCGGGAGCGTCGCGCAAAGCCAGGCGTCGGCCTGGACCACCATCCAGCGCTGGTTCGACAGGACCTACGCCCCGGCTTTGATGCTGTCGGCCAACGTCCATGTCAGTAGTGCCTCGGCCCAGCCGGCCATCCATCTGCAGGCGATCTGGTACGGCGATCACCCCTATATCATTGCCGATAACGGCACGCGCTATTACGAAGGCGCTGTGCTCGAAGGCGGATGGATTTTGCAAAGTATTGATAACGAACGCGTTCTACTGAAAAAGGATGAAGAGACGCTCACGCTGAGTTATAAATAAGTCATAAGCGAGTGTCGCATCCGAAACACATCCGATAAGCAGGGCAAGGACTGATGGCCATCCGCCGAGTCGAAGGCCAACGCCTCGACGTCATTCTTCAGAGGCTCCGCGAGAGCGATGTACCCGCATCGATTCCGGGTGTCGAAGATTTCCCCGTCATCGCCAAGAAAGAGACCACCGAGCGCGAGGCGCAGCAAAGCTCGACCGAATCCCTGCTGATCGACTTCATCATGCCGATCATTTCCGATCCCGGCATTTTCCAGGACAACCGCGCGATCCTGCTTCTGGAATATCTGCGCGACGATGTCCTGCCGCATCTGGATGAAAGCGAAGAGTTGACCTCGCTCGCCACCCAGGTGATCGACGACGAAATCGCCCGCCACGATCTGGTGCGCGAGAAGCGTCAGTCCGGCATCGCCGCCTGATCTTCGGCACCGCTCGCTTTTCTGTTTCCCCGGCCGTCAGATCGGCAACATTCCCAGCACCTCAGCCGCGCGCATTCGCGACACGAACCGTTCCCAGGGCACGCGCCCGGGCGCTCGGGTCGGAAATCTTGCGCACCTTTGCCGCGCGTTCCAGCATCTGCTCGACCTCTTCGGGCGCCAGGGCGTCGGCCGCGGCATTGCGCGCGTCCTGGGTATTGCCCGAGATCGCCAGAGCGAGAATGAGATTGCGCCGGTGGTACGGCTCCAGACCGGGGAACTGCAGCGTGGCGCGAGCGAGCGAGGCGACGCGGTCTTCCTGCCCGAGAAGGGCGGCGGCCAAAGCAAGGTTCGTCGAAATGTCCGGGTCCTTGGTGCTCAGCCCATAAGCCTGCTCGAAGGACGCAAGCGCCTCGCGCGGCTGCTCCGCCATGATATGGGCGACGCCGAGCCGGTCATAGGCTTCGGGCGTGTTGAGCGCCGGGGCGGACTTTACCAGCAGCTCCAGCCCCGCCTCGACCTGACCGGCGCGGATCTGCACGCTGCCCAGGCCGAACTGCGCGCGCGGGTTCCCCGGCTCCATTGAAAGCGCCTGCCGATAGGCGTTCGCGCCGTCCTGGTCGCGGTTGAGCTTCACATAGGCGTCCGCGAGCGCGATGTGGACGCTGGCATCGGCGTCGGGCAGGGTGGCGGCGCGCTCGTAGAGCGGCAGCGCGGTCGCAACCGACCCCCTCGCCTCGATGTCGGCGCCAAGACGCAGGAGATTGTTCTTCGAGGTTTTCGGATCGGCAGGAGGCGTCTGCTGCTCAGGCGGCGCCTCGGCCAGAGAGGCCGTCGTCTGCAACTGGCTCGGCCCGGGAACGCTCGTGCAGCCCCCTGCAAATGCAGCGACGAAAACGCTCGTCAAAATTGCTGCCTTGCCCCACAATCTTTCCATATGAAATTCCCAATGCCCCCTCAAGCCACTGCCATGTTTTCATGGCTTTAACGTGACCGCCCAAGACCGATGCCCCGCGTCATTCTATGGACATTTATGTCATGCAAGGGAATACACTTCGGGATAACTTCCCACAAGGTTGGCTAGGAACGCCGCGGTGAGCGAAAACGAAACTGAGGAAAAAGCCCTTCCAGCGTCACAAAAGAAGCTCCGTGACGCAAGAAAAAAGGGCCGCGTATCAAGCAGCCGCGACATGATATCCGGCATGGGGCTGTTGGCGACCTTGGTTTACCTATTTATGGTCTGGCCGACTATTCGCGACCGTATCATCCAGCTTATCGGGGTCGTCTCGCGTATTTATCTGGATTCCTTCGCGACGGCATGGCGCGTCGCGATCAGCCTGTCCTTGGATATCATCATGATGACCATCGCGCCCGCCGTCGCCATTCTCGTGCTGGTGAGCATCGTCACCGGCATGATCGGCACGCTGGGGCCGGTGTTCTCGTTCGAGACGGTGAAGCCGAAATTCGAGCACGTCAATCCGGCCGCCGGCCTGAAACGCATCTTCTCGATGCGAAACGTCGTCGAGTTCGGCAAGAGCCTGTTCAAGGTCACGCTGCTCGCCACGGTGCTGTTCCTGGTGCTGCGCTTCTGGCTCCAGGCGATGTTCCACGCGCATACGTGCGGCGAGTCCTGCGTGGTGCCGCTGCTGGTCGCGGCGGCCAAGCCGATCCTCGCGGTGGCGGCGCTCGCCTTCATCGTCATCGGCGTTCTCGACCTGTCGCTGCAGCGCTGGCTGTTTCTGCGCGACATGCGCATGACGCGGACCGAGTTCAAACGCGAGCGCAAGGATCTGGAAGGCGATCCGCACATCATCGGCGCACGCCGGCGGGAGCGTCAGCGGCAGAACATGGCGCCGCGCCTGGGCCTGTCGGCGTCGACGCTGATCATCGCCGGCGAGGATAACATCGTCGGTCTGCGCTACCACCGCACCGACGCTCCAGTGCCGGTCATCGTCATGCGCACGCTCGGCCCGGGCGCCGACGCGGTCAAGGACAGCGCCGAGCAGCTCAGCATTCCGATGATGCGGGACGATCTCCTCGCATCGGCGATCGTGCAGAAACACAGGCCGGGCGACTTTCTCAGGCCGGAACTGTTCCCCGACGTCGCCCGCATCCTGGTGCAGAAGGGCCTCGTCGGTTAGATCCTCCCTCGATCCGATTGAATCGGATCGCCGGCCCTGACTTTTTGTTTGGCTGCATTCGGCATTCCCACGCCGAACGCGCGCGCCGAGGCGGTTGAACGCAAAGACGCCGGTCCTGGGACCGGCGTCTCTGAAATGCTGGGAACCTGACGCGTCAAAGCCGGCCGCAGGTGCCGGCTCGCCGGTCTCCAACCGCTATTGCTGCTGCTGCGGCTTGGCAACCATCGGTTCCGTTGAGTCCTGCGGGCTGGACGAGCGAACGCCGCCGCCGAGCGTGGGCTGGTCCTTGCCGTCGATATAGTCCTGTGCCGCACGGGCGGCCGGGGCGGCGGGCGCCGGTCCGAGCGGGCCGCCCCGCGTCAGGTCGCGCTTGCGCGCGGCCATACGCTGCAGATTGTAGTTGTTCGCGCATCCCGGCGGCAGGCGCTTGGGCCCGGTATCGGCCGCCGACTGTGTGTCCTCGGCAAGGCACGCCTCGGGCACCAGAATCCGCTTTGTGCGGCCGTCTGGCGAAACCACGTTGATGTAGGTGTAGTCGGGCGAATAGTCCGGCGCCACCAGGGACGCCTCCTGTGCCATGTCGCGCTCGTAGCATCCTGCCAGGAGCAACGCCGTGGAGAGGAAAACCGACCGAAAAACAAGCTTGCTGATCATTGCCAAATCCCCCACGCCCGCTATTTCAGGATGAAGCCCGAGGACCCTTGGGCCCCTGCGTTCGAATAAGCCGCACCCTTATTGGTGGGATCGGGCCCGACCACGTCAGCCTGCCAGGACGGGTTCTGGTCCATCCGGTCGAGCGGCGTCGCCACACGCCGGTCGCTGACGGGAGTGACGAGGTATGGCGTGATCAGGATGACCAGCTCCGTCTCATTGCGCTTGTAGCGCTCGGAGCGGAACAGCGGGCCGAGAACCGGCACGTCGCCCAGGATCGGCAGCTTGTCGATGCTGCGCGAGACCTCCCGTTGAAACAGCCCGGCGAGCGCGAAAGTCTGCCCGCTCGCGACTTCGACCACCGTCTCGGCGCGGCGCACCGTGAAGCTCGGCAGATTGAAGCCCTGCACGGCAAAGTCGGTCACTGCCGCGATCGAGCTGACCTCAGGCTTCACGCGCAGAGCGATCCGGTTGTCCCGCACCAGCGTCGGCGTAAAGGCGAGCGATACGCCGAACGGCTTGTATTGAACGGTGATTGAGTTGTTGCCGTTCCCTGATGGAACCGGAATCGGCACTTCGCCGCCGGCAAGGAAGCTCGCGGTTTCGCCGGTCACCGCGGTCAGGTTCGGCTCGGCCAACACCGTCAGCGCGCCATTCGCCTGGAGCGCTTCGATGAACAGATTGATGTCGAAATTGCCCGATTTGACCCCGAGCTCGACATTCGGCTGCAGATCGAAGCTCGTCGTCGACTTTTGCAGGCCGAACGATTGAAGCTGCCCGCCTGCACGCCGACATTCCAGTCGATGCCGAAGGATTTCAGATCGCTGCGCGACACTTCGGCGAAGCGCACGCGGATATTGATCTGGTTGGAGCCGGCCAGCGTCGAGGAGTTGATCGGCGGCTGATCGCCCGGCGAATAGGTCTGGGCGATGTTCGCCATGTCGACCGCTTCGTCGATGCTATTGACGCGCCCCTTGAGAGCGGCGCGACGCCCGAACATGAAGATGTCCGTCGGAGCGTTCGGGGCGAGCTTCTGTTTGGCGTCCACGGCCGGTCCGAGGTCGGTCACGACGCGCAGCAGCGCCGAGCCGGTCAGCCTCACCGAACCGGCGTCGCTGCCGTCACCCTTGGGCGAATTCGAAATCGCCATCAGATTCGGTGTGGCCGAGATTCTTGCCGTACACATAAACGAGTTGCGGGGAGACCACGCGGATATCGGCGATATTCGGATCGGCGATGAACACCGATTCGACCGGCTCATCGAAGCGCAGCAGGCGCCCCTGGCTGACCGGCACCGAGATCACCACGCTGTCGCCTGATCTGCGATCCTGCGGCGGAAGGTAACCGCGCTCGCTGCCCATGCCGACCGTGTCCGGCGGCGTCGATATGCCGGCGACCTCTTCGATGCGGGCCACCTTGAATTCCTGCGCGCTGTCCCCGGACGCCTGGCTTTGTGCCAGCCGCTCCGTGCCGCCCTTGGGCTGCGGGATGTGCTCGACGCGCGGCGTGACAGTCTGCGTGGCAAGGCTGACCGAGCTGAGGCCCGGATCGCGGCCGCCGGCGATTTTGGTCGGCCATGAAGAGAGCAGCCCCGCGGTCAGCCCCTGAGCTAGCGCGAGTGCGATGAATACCATCGCGCAGAACCCGAGCGCCGCACCACCGAAGGCATGCAGCCGCGGCCTCAGCGAACTCTCAATTCTGGATAAAGACGCCCCGAGCCGCGCCGCAGAACTCTGCCGCCCGGCCCCTTCGTCCAAAGGCTCATCGAGGATTACGATATCCTCGATGGCATCGTTGGCATGCAACCCGTCCGGCTGCGGCCCCTTCCCGTCAGACATGTGCCCCAATCCCCCAAGAAACTCTAACGCGCTGCTTCGGACCCCTCCCGGCGCTCGATGCGTCCAGAACCGGTCCGCCCCTGTGCAGGCGGCACTTCAGATACGATCGTAGCCAGAGGCTGCACGCTGAATTCGGGCGTCAGCTCCTGGTAGGAAAGAACCGGCAAGTCGATCCCGTTCCGCGTCAGCAGATTGCGCAAGTGACGGCGCACATCCATCGTCGCGAGGACGGTCGGCTTAACATCCGGCTTCGTTGCGGCAAGAATTCGACGGAACTGATTCACGATAGGCCTCGCCGTGGCCTCCGGAATGTTGAGGAAACTGCCAACCGTCGTCGGCCGGATCGACGACCGCAGCGATTCCTCGACGCTGCGCTCAAGAACGTAAGCTGCAATGACCCGGTTGCGATCCGCGACACGGAAGCAAATTTGCCGGCCAAGAGCCATACGCACATACTCGCCGAGTAGAATAACGTCTTTCTCTTTCGGCCCGTACTCGACAAGAGCCTCCAAAATCAACCGTAAATTTCGAATCGGAACGTTTTCTTCGGCCAAGCGGCGCATAATCTCCGCAATCTTCTGAATTGGCACAACGCCCTGTGCTTCGCGGATCAGATCGCCGAACTCCGGTTCGGCCCGTCCGAGCATTGCCCGGGTCTCCTGGATGCCGACAAATTGCGGCGCATAACGGCGCAGCGTCTGGCTGAGACAGCCGTTCAGAACCTGCGACGGCGTCATATATTCGATGCCGGCGTCGTTCAGCCGGGACTGATAGCTGTTCTTCGCCCAGATCGAGTCACGCCGGTCGAGAAGCGGCGTGCCCTTCTCGAACTCGATCGCGGCGAGGTCGAGATTGACCGGGTCGCCGGTTACGAGCAGGAAATCCGCCGGAATCCGCCCTTCCGTGACCGGCACGTCATGCAGGTCCATGCGGAAGCGGCCCGGCTCCAACTCGCCGTCCATGCGCAGCTCGATCGGCGGCGGCGTCACCCCGAGATCGTCGGCAAGCCCGGTGCGCACCACCTCCACGCCGCTGGCGAAAGCGGCCGGCGCGATCATCTTGTCGAGATCGGAGGCCACGCGGACCAGAATGCCGTGCGCCGGCAGCGGCCTCTGCGCGCCTTCGGCGCCCTCGGCCGGGACCGGCGCGGTCTCGCGCCGCTGCAGCGAAACTGTGCTGTCGCCGCGAGCGGCGATGGCGTCCTCGACATCGATCACCGGACGGCGGCGCTGGACGACGATGCCGCCCAGAATGAGGAAGGACCCCAGCGTCAGGAACACATAGGTGGGAAAGCCTGGAATCAGCGACAGGCCGAACAGCACCGCGGCGGCGAGATAGAGCGCGCGTGCGTCGCTGATCAGCTGGCTGGTGATGTCGCTGCCCAGATCCCGCTTCTCGTCGCTGGCGACGCGCGTCACGACGGTGCCTGCGCCGAGCGAGACGAGAAGCGCCGGGATCTGCGAGACGAGGCCGTCACCGACGGTCAGCAGCGAGTAGGTTTCGATGGCCTGGGCGAAATTCATGCCCTGCTGCGCCATGCCGACCGCGAGGCCGCCGATCAGATTGACCAGGATGATGACCAGGCCGGCAATGGCGTCGCCCTTCACGAATTTCATCGCGCCGTCCATGGCGCCGTAGAGATGGCTCTCCCGCTCCAGGCGGCGCCGGAGCACACGCGCTTCGCCCTGCGTGACGTCGCCGTTCCGCATCTCGTTGTCGATCGCCATCTGCTTGCCGGGCAAGGCGTCGAGACTGAAACGTGCCGCCACTTCGGCAACACGCTCGCCGCCCTTGGTGATGACCACGAACTGGGCAATCGTAATGATGAAGAAGATCACCAGGCCCACCGCGACATTGCCGCCGATGACGAAATTGCCGAACGTTCCGACGATCTCGCCTGCGTTGGCCTGCAGCAGGATCAGACGCGTCGTGGTGATGGTGATCGCGAGGCGGAACACGGTGGCGATCAGGATCACCGCCGGCAGCGAGGAAAACTGCATCGGTGATGTGATGTAGAAGCCGACCAGGAGGATCAGCAGCCCGGCCGTGATGTTGAGCGTGATGATGATGTCGACCACGAGCGTCGGCAGCGGGATGATCATCATGATCACGGCGGTGATGATGATCAGGGCGATCACGAGATCGCTGCGCTGCGATAAGGCCGTTGCGAGCCTGGTAGCGCCTTTAAGCATGGGTATCCCGCCTGCGACGTTCGATGAAATGTTGGAAGAAGCGCCGCGCCTCGGTGCGCCGTCCGGCAAACCACAAGGCGCGGCTCTGCAGCAGATCGAGCGACGGATCGTCCTCGTCGAGCGCCCTCAAGCGTGAAATCACCGCGAGAGCGCGATCGGGCGCGCCGTCATTGAGAAAGGTGTAGGCCAGCGTGCGCAGGAGCTGCCGGTTGTCCGGTTCGAGACGCGAGGCCAGGAGTTGGAGAACCAGCGCGCGTTTGGTCTGCCCGTGATTGGCATAGATGAAGCCAAGCGCGTGCAGAAGCTGCAGCGTGTTCTCTCTCTGATCCATGGATCTCAGCCCTGACGCCGCAAGTACAGCGGGTCCTTATGACTGACAATCGTCCATGGAGCCATGTCGTCGGCGCCAAACGGCATATGTGCACTCGCGGATAGACAGACCTGTCGCAACTAGTCTGTGTTAGCTAACCGCGAAAGCCCATCCAAGTCAATCTGGAACAAAAGCTTGTATTTGAAGCCCGAGGTGAGTAATGTTTTCAACGCGTCCGGGGTTTATGGCAATAATATGATGTGCTTCGTCGCTGTCCAAATCGATATCGCCACATTATTGCCTAAATATATGTACTTCCAAACAATTTCGTTTAAAAATTCACTGAGATGAATTTAAACACCGAGACGTTCGGGTAAAAGAGATGCCTACTTGCCTCTTTTTCCTCCCGAGAATTATGGGAACACGAAAGATGATTGACAAAACGTCATAATTTGATCGACGAAATGTTATAAAAGCTTCGCGTCATCGGCAGTGTATAAGGAGTCACCGTGCAGTCAGTTTCCGCATCCGCGCATCGAGAACGCAGGTGGCGCAAGAAGGCTCTCGCTCGGTGCGCCCGCGCTGCCGCTCTGGTTTCATCGGTGCTGTTTCTAACCGCGTGCAACGTACAGCTCTACGACAATCTCGATCAGCGTCAGGCCAACGACATCATCTCGGTGCTGTTCCGCCAGGGTATCCCGGCCGAACGCGTTGTCGGCAAGGACGGCAAATATGCCGTGAAGGTCGACGAAGGCCGCTTCTCCGAAGCCATCGCGATCCTCAACGACCACGGCCTGCCCAAGCAGAATTTCGCCTCGCTCGGCGAGGTGTTCAAGAACGACGGCATCGTCGCCTCGCCGGTCCAGGAACGGGCGCAGATGATCTATGCGCTGAGCCAGGAGCTTTCGCGGACGATTTCGGACATCGACGGCGTGCTGACCGCCCGCGTCCATCTGGTGCTGCCGGAGAACGATCCTCTGCGCCAGCAGCTCATTCCGTCCTCGGCCTCGGTGTTCATCCGTCATTTGGCGAGCGCGCCACTGAACAGTCAGATCCCGCAGGTCAAGATGCTGGTGGCCAATGGCATCGCCGGCCTCTCCTACGACAAGGTATCGGTGGTTCTCGTCCCCGTCGATCCGCCGCCCGCACCCGCTGCCGGCAAATCGGATCAAGAGATGTCCACCTTCCTCGGCATGTGGATCCACCGCGACAGCGTCGCCCGCGCGGCGTGGATCTTCTACAGCCTCTTGGTCCTGCTCGTTGCCGCTTGCGGGGGGCTGGCATTCCTGCTCGCGGCGCAGCGCAAACGCGTCTACATTCTGCCGACCTCGACCCGGGCGAAAACATCATGACGATGATCGCGTCAGAGGATCCGAAATGGCGCGCCTTCATCGACGAGCCCGCGAGCTACATCGACACTGAGCGCCTCGCCCAATGCATGGGCAGCGCCGTGCCGCTGGAGCTTTGCACGGCGCTGAAGGCCAATAGCCGGCTACAAGGGCGGCTGGCGGAAATCGTGAAGGAACAGTGCTGGCTTCCCCCGGAAGTCTCCGATGCCGGCGATGAGACCGACCGGGCGATAGCCACCTCCTCTGCGGGCAAGCTGGAGGAAATGGTGCTGCGTTCGGGCGCGATCTATTGGGCCGCCGCGATCGCCAACACCATCCTTGCCGCCGATGTCGCCGCATTGCAGGACCAGGTCGGCGAGGAGCTGTGTTCGTTCGCCTTGAAACACCGCGATCTTGCCGGACCGCATACCACCATTGCTCCCGTTGACAGCTTTCAGGACCGTCTCGTCGAAAGCGGCTGGAGCTGTCTTGCGGCTTGGTGCGAGACCCTCGATCCCGCCGTCGGCGCGCGGGTGCGGCTGAAGCTGCCGCCAAGCGACGGCCTCGATGCGCCGGTCGATCCGGAATTCCAGGAAACCGGTCCGGTGATCTTCAAACGCGCGGCAGCGGGAGTGGTCTGACATGCAGGATCATCCCGCACTCTCCGCCAAGGACCTGCCCCGGGCGCCGGGCGCCAAGATCATCCGCGCCGGCGAGGAAAACGCTTGGCGCGATGCCTATAAGCTGCTGGCCGAAGCGAAGTCGATCTATGCCGCCGAGCGCGAACGCGGCTATGCCGACGGAATGGCGGCGGCCCGGCAGGATGCGAGCCGCCTGGTTGGAGAGACCGCCGCCAAGGTCGACCGCTATATGCTCTCGCTGGACAAGGAAGTCGCCAAGCTCGCCTTCGACATCGTCCGTCGCATTCTCAACGAGTTCGACAATGCCGAGCTGGTGGCGCGCGCCGCCCGCAACGCCCTGGCCGATTTCCGCGAGGCCAAGGCGGTGCGCGTCAAGGTGCATCCATCCGCCGAGGCCCATGTCCGGCACACGCTCACCGCCTATCAGAGCGAGGAGGGGCTCAACGGCCCGATGGTCACGGTCGAGACCGACTCCGAGATCGCCAGGGAAAGCTGCATCCTCTCGACCGAATTCGCCATCATCGAGGCCACGATCGACGCCCAGCTTGCCGCGATCGCCGAGGCCATGGGCCTGTCGAAGCCGCGGGGCCGGCCATGACCGAGGCGGCGGGGGCGGACAAGGACGCGCTCGACGGCATTCTCCGCCGGCTTCAAGGCGCCGTCCGCGAGGTCTCGCCGCGCCGCGTCAAGGGCCGCGTGCAAAGCCTGCTCGGTGTCGTCGTGCATGCCACCGTTCCCAATGTCCGTCTGGGCGAGCTGTGCCATCTGGTCGACCCGTCCAATAATCGCCGGGTGCTGGCGGAGGTCGTCGGCCTTTCCGGAGAAACCGCAATCCTGACGCCGATCGGCGAGCTGTCCGGCCTGTCGAGCCTGACCGAGGTGATCCCGACCGGCGACGAGCTGCGCATTCCGGTCGGTCGCGGGCTGCTCGGCCGGGTCATCAGCGCGGTGGGCGAACCGCTCGACAGCAAGCCCTGGCCGCCGGACAATATCGAAGAAACTCGCTCCGTCGCCGCCATGCCGCCCGAGCCGCTCAGCCGCGGCCTGATCACCGAGCCGATCCAGCTCGGCATCCGCGCCATCGACGGGCTGATCGCCTGCGGACGCGGCCAGCGCATCGGCATTTTCGGTGAACCGGGCGTCGGCAAGTCGAGCCTGCTTGCCGAAATCGCCCGCAATACCGACGCGGACGTCGTCGTCATCGGCCTCGTCGGCGAACGCGGCCGCGAGGTGCGCGAATTTCTCGACCGCCAGCTCGGCCCGGCCGGTCAGGCGAAATCCGTCGTCGTCGCCGCCACCTCCGACCGCCCGGCCATGGAGCGCGTCAAGGCGGCTCATGTCGCGACGGCCATCGCCGAATATTTCCGCGACGCCGGCAAGGACGTGCTGCTGCTCATCGACAGCATCACCCGCTTCGCCCGCGCCCAGCGCGAGATCGGCCTCGCCACCGGCGAACCGCCGACCCGGCGCGGCTTTCCGCCTTCGCTGTTTGCCGCCCTGCCCCGGCTGCTGGAGCGTTCGGGCCCGGCGCCGACCGGCTCGATCACCGGCGTCTACACGATCCTGGTGGAAGGCGACGGCACGCTCGATCCTGTCGCCGAGGAGGTTCAGGCAATTCTGGACGGCCACATCATGCTGTCAGCCGATCTGGCGCAGCGCAATCATTTCCCGGCCATCGACATCCTGCGCAGCCGATCCCGGCTGATGGAGGTGATTTCGCCGGAGGACCATCGCCGCGCCGCGGGACGGGTCCGCGAGCTGATGTCCCGCTACCAGGAGGTTGAGCTCTTGGTGCGGGTGGGCGAATATGAGCGTGGCACCGATACGGTGGCGGACGAGGCGATCTCCAAGATCGACCGCATCAACGCCTTCCTGCGGCAGCCGGCCGGCGAAGCCTCCGACATCGCAGATGTCCGCACACAGATGAAAGGGCTTGCTCAGAATGAGTCGCGATGATCTCAAACAGCTCCATTGGCTGCATGAGAAGCGCAAGGAGAAAGCGCTGGAGCAGGTCAATGCCCGGCGCAATGCCTTTCAGTCGGCGCAGGATGAGCTGGAGGACGCCAAGCAGGCCATCAGCAATCATGTCGACCATGCCCGTCAGCAGGAAGCATCCGGCCTCTCCGGGATGATGGGCAAGACGCTGAGCTATGCCGACATCGCCAATTTCCAGTCGGAGCTGGCATCGCTGGCCGATCGGCTCGCCGCGCTGAAGTCGACCGAGAAGGCCGCCGGCGATGGCTTCGAGACCGCGAAAACCGAGCTGAAGGAAGCCAGCACGATCTACCGGAAGCACCATTTCCGGGTCGAGAAGCTTCAGGAACTCATGAAGATGCAAAACCGCAAGCGCCAGCGCCGCGACCTGGCTCTGTCGGAGGCGCTGGACGACGAGCAGCAGATCCAGCGGCGGCCTCGCAGCAGGACGCCGATCAGCGGAAATAAGGATTCTCGGGATGCTTGACCCCGCCACGGCCAACGGTAAGGCCTCGTTCAACGGCTCGAAGGCGCCGCAAAGCTGGCAGCCGGTTCAACTTCCGGAGGTTTCGCCGCGTCTCATGCCCGCGCTCAACGCCTTCTTCAAGCGGCGGGCGCCGATCAGGGCCCGGCTCGGCGGCCGCGCCGTCGAAATCACCTCGTCTTGGCAGAGGGACCTGCCGGCGATTGCCGAGTCCTGGACGCTCGCCATACGCCTTGATCAGGATCAGGCCGAACTCGTGCTGCCGGAAGCCCTGGTCCAGTTCGTGCTGCGTCAGCTCGATGCGCCGATTTCCTTCGATACGCTGACCCCGGAAATCTGCGGGCTGCTGATCGAACATGCGCTGACCGAGCCGCTGAATGCGCTCGAGGCAGCGCTCGGCGCCTCGGTCACCATCCTGTCGGCACAAAAGGACCCGCATTCGAGCGGCGGCGCCGGGACGCTGGTGACGCTGCCCATGCGGATCGAGCTCGAAGGCGCGGCGCAATCCTGGTGCCTGCTGCGCGTCGGCCCGGCTTTCGCGCCGCGGCTGGCGGAGCAGTTCGACAAGCTGGCCGGTCCCCTGCCCGGCATCGCCGACGTTCCCGTGCCGACGCGGATCCGGTGGGCCGTCGTCGACCTGACCCTCGAGGAAATCAAGAGTCTCATGCCGGGCGACATCGTGCTGGTCGACCATCATTGCAGCGAGCACGAAACCGCCGTCGCGGTCGTCGGCGACCGCTATGTTGCTCCGGTGAAGGCCGTGCCGGACGGCTACCAGATCCTCAGAGCGGCGAAACCGATCAAGGGTTCGGAAGCCGAATGGTGCTCTCCGGCGCTCGCCGCCCAGGACGGCCCGCTCGGCGCCGGCTCGGTCGGGGAGATCCCGGTCAGGGTGTTCTTCGAGTTCGCCACCATCGAATTGCAGGCCGGAAAACTGCGCGACCTCAAACCCGGCATGGTGATCGGCTCAGGTGAGCCGTTCCACACCTATGTCAACCTGATGGTCGACGATAGCTGCGTCGGCCGAGGCGAGCCGACCACGATCGGCAGCGCGCTCGGCGTCCGGATCATTCGCAAGTAGCGAGGGGCGCTCGGCTCGGCAAGCGCTTCAGCGCCCGGCGGCGTTCCCGATTGCTGCTGCAAACCCGCCCCTCACAGCCGCTGCGCTTCCTTCCTGACCCCTGCAAGCTCCTCCTGCGACCGGGCGGCCAGCAATTGCGCCGCTATGACCAACGCAGCGAGCGTCGCCCCGGCGAGATCAGTATAGATGCCCGGCTTGATCAGGCAGAACGCCGCTGCAATCATGAGCACGCGTTGCCAGGCGTTGGCGTGGCTGATCAGATAGCCGTGGAGACCTCCCGCCAGCAGCACCACGCCGCAAAGCGAGGTCACGGTGGTAATGGCGATCGTCCCCCAATCCCCGATCAGCAGGAGCGACGGGCCGAAAACGAACATGAAGGGAATGATGTAGCCGGTCAGCCCCAGCTTCACCGCCGCATAGCCCGATTCCCACAGCCCCGCGCCGGAGAGCCCGTTCGCCGCATAGACGGCAAGCGCCACCGGCGGGGTGATCGCGGAGAGAATGGCGAAGTAGAACACGAACATATGCGCCGCCTCGACGGCCACGCCGAGCTTGACGATTGCCGGAACGAGCAGCGCCACCTGCATGATGTAGGCGGGCGTGGTCGGCATGCCCATGCCGAGCACGATGCCGGCGCACATGGTCAGGATCAGCGCCAGCAGCAGCGAATTCTGCGCCAACTGCAGGACGAAGCTGGTGAATTCGATGCCGAGCCCGGTCAGCGCTATGACGCCGATGACGATGCCGGCGCAGCCGCAGGCCAGCGCCACGCCGACCGCGTTGCGCGCGCCCTCGACGAGCGCGTCGACCATGTTGGTGAGGGTCAGATGCTGGCGGCTCGATTTGCGCAAGAGGATGGTCGGGATCACCGAGCCGATGCCGCACAGGGCCGCGAACGGTGCGCTGTGGCCGGAGACCAGCACGCCGACGATGACGACGAGCGGTATGAAGAGATGGCCATGCTCTTTCAGCGTCTCGGTCAGCGAGGGAAGCTCGGAGCGCGGCAGGCCCTGCATGCCGACGCGGCGCGCCTCGAAATGCACGGCGAACAGCACGGCGGCGAAGTAAAGGATGGCGGGCAGCAGCGCGTAGGCCGCGACCGTGATGTAGGCGACGCCGAGAAACTCGGCCATGACGAAAGCCGCCGCACCCATGATCGGCGGCATGATCTGTCCGCCCGTGGAGGCCACCGCTTCGACGGCGCCCGCGAAGGCGGGCCGGTAGCCGAGCCGCTTCATCAGCGGAATGGAGAAAGTGCCGGTCGTCATCACATTGGCGACGGCGCTGCCCGAGACCGTACCGAACATCGCGCTGGTGAGCACGGCCACCTTGGCCGGGCCGCCGGTCGTGTGCCCGGTCAGTGCCATGGCGAAATCCATGAACAGCTTGCCGGTGCCGGTGCGCTCGACGAACGAGCCGAACAGAATGAACAGCACGACATAGGTGGCCGAGACGCTGACCGGAATGCCGAGAATGCCGTCCGTCGTCAGATAGAGCTGCTCCATCAGCGGGCCGGGCTCGGTCCCGTGGATGAACAGCGCATAGGCGATGAAGATCAGCGCGGTGACCGGCAGCACCAGGCCCATGGCCCGGCGCGTCGCCTCCAGCAGCATCAGGATCATCAGGCTGCCGCAAATCCAGTCGCCGGTCGTCAGATCGTCGACATAGATCATGCGGTTGTCGATGTAGTCCTTCTGAATGAAGAAATAGGCGCAGGCCGCAATCGAGGCGCCGACGAAAACCAGGCTGAGAAAATCCGGCTTGTCGCGCTCGCCACTCGAGAACATCGGGTAGCTGAGAAACGCCAGCGTCATGGCGAAGGCCATGTGTGTAGCGCGGAAGATCTGCGCGTCGGGCGTGCCGAAAAACGCGGTGTAGAGGTGGTAAAGCGACATGGCCAGACCGACGGCCATGATCAGATAGAACGGCCAGCGCTTGGCTATCACGGCAATGCTCCCGCAATTCGAGCCCGAGGGGAGACGGACGTCATCGTGTCGACGTCCGTCTCGTCACGTGCAGGGGCGTCAGAGCGCGCCTTTTTCCTTATAGAACGCCTCGGCAGCCTTGTGCATCGGCACGCCGATGTCCTTGGCCATCTCCTTGGCGTCGACGCCCTTGATCGCGTCGGCAACCGCTGCCAGATCGCCGATGCCGCCGACGATCGCCTTCAGCACGCCGGTCGCGGTCTTGTCGTCGAGATCGCAGCGGGCGATGATGTGCGTGGCATAGCCGACGGTGGTCACGTCCTTGTCCTGCTTGGGATAGGTGCCGGCCTTGACGACGATCGGCTTATAGCCCGGATTGATCTCCTGCATCTTCTTCATGCCGTCTTCCGGCACTTCGATCAGCTTGATGTCGCGGGCCGAGGCGAGATCCATGACCGAGCTGGCCGGCGCCGTGCTGCCCAGCGTGAACCACTTGGCGTTACCGTCCTTCAGCAGATTGACGCTGTCGGTGTAGGAGCCCTGGCTGACGCTCGGCAAGTCGTCATAGGTCATGCCGTAGGCTTTCAGCAGGTGCGCGGTGATCTGTTCGCCGGTGTTGCCCTTCTTCTGCGTCGTCAGCGCCTTGCCCTTCAGATCGGCCGGCGTGTTGATGCCGGCATCGGCGAGCGCGACGACCTGGAAATATTGCGGATAGAGCGTGGCGAGGTTGCAGACGTTCTTATAGGCTTTTTCGAAAGGCGGCTTGCCGTTGATGGCGTCGACCGTCGACACCGAGTTGGCGAAACCGATATCGGCCTTGCCCGCTTCGATCGCCTTGACGTTGGCGATGCCCGCGCCGGGACCGACGGACACGTTGGTGCCGGGAAGCTCTTTCTCCACCAGGTTCTTGATGGCTCCGCCGAGCGGATACCAGGAGCCACCTTGCGGCCCCGTGACCAGCTTGATGTCTTCGGCCGAGGCAGCGCCCATGCCGAAAGCCATCAACGCGCCCCCGACAATGGTGCACACACGCAGTTTTGCTGTCATCAGTCAGTTCCTCCCATGTTTTTTTATCGCCGGGCTGGCGGTCCGCCGGCGCCGGTTAAGTCATGATAACGCGAACTTACCGATTATGACATGTTGAACTCGTCAGGTCTGCAACCGGTCGGCCGCAACCTGGCCGAAAACGGTTCGCGGGGGCCATTCAGGATGGCCCAATCGGGAGCACCGCACCGAATGTCTCGCCGCTTTTGTTCCGTTTATTGGAAATTAATTTCCGCTGGACAAACGCTCCGCGCTGGGCTTAGGTTAATTGACAATATAGAATACCAATATATAATTTTCGCATATTGGCTTTTCTGCAAATACTGTTCCGATTAACGGAAATTATATGCAGCTTGTTCGGCGGACCTTGAATAAGGCCTCCGCCTCGCTCCGAAAGGAGCGGCACGTTCGCAAGCAAGAATGGGCGAAAACCAAGCGCCCGTCTGTGTGGAGGAAAGCTCATGACTGGCAGGATTTCCCGGCGTCTCATCCTCAAGGGTGCAGGCGCAAGCGCATTCGTCTTGGCCACTCCCGCCATTTTGCGCGCTCAAACCTACAAAGCGGAATACAAGCTCTCGGTGGTCGGCAACAAGCCGCTCGGCACCAGCGTGGCCGCTTTCCGCTGGGCCGAGCTGGTCGGTGAGCGCACGGACAAGCGGATCAACATCAAGGTTTATCCGGGCTCGCAGCTCGTCGGCGGCGATCAGACGCGCGAGCTGGTCGCCATGCGCCAGGGGCTGATCGACATGCTGGTCAGCTCGACGATCAACATCGCCCTGCAGATCCCTGAGATGACGCTGTTCTCGCTGCCCTTCCTGATGCCCGACCACGCCGCCTTCGACGCCCTGACGACGGAAGGAGAGGTCCGCAAGGATCTCGACGCGGCGCTGGGCAAACAGGAGACCACCGCGCTCGCCTGGAGTGAAAACGGCTTCCGCCAGATCTCCAATTCCAAACGCCCGATCCGCAAGCCGGCCGATCTCGCCGGGCTCAAGATCCGCTTCGCGGCAGGGCCGATTTTCGCCGACATCTTCAACGCCCTCGGCGCCAATCCCTTGCAGATGAGCTGGGCCGACCTGCAACCGGCGCTGGCAACCGGCGCGGTCGACGGCCAGGAAACGCCGGTCAATGTCTTCCTGCAGACCCGGCTCGATACGCTGTCACAGAACCACCTAAGCTCTTTGGAACTACGTCGCCGACGCCAACATCTTCCACGTCAAGAACGGCATCTGGGACAGCTTCCCCCCCGAAGATCAGGGCATCATGCGCGAGGCGGCGCTCCAGGCCGCGCGCGAGCATACCGCATCCAGCCGCAAGGGCCTCGGGATCAACGGCGACCGCTCGTCGCTCGACGAGCTCGCCCGGCGCGGCGTGCAGGTCGAGGAGTTGACCGACGCCGAAAAGCAGGCCTTCCAGGACGCGACGAAGTCGGTCTTCGACAAATACGCGCCCAAGGTCGGGCCGGATCTGGTGAAGAAAGCCCAGAACGCCATCGCGCATCGCAACGCATGATCGGCCGCCTAGCTGCGGGATGTGACGCCGCCACCGTCCTTGACCTATCATCGAGGCGTGGCGGCACCCGGCGGCCGGGCCACGTGCGGGGCGCGGTTCGGCTGCCAAATGCCAGGCGGGACCCACGCCGGCCAGACGTCAGACGCGCAGCGAGGACCAGCCATGAGTATCTATGAAGGCGTAACCCGCAATCGGACGACACCGGCGGATGACGCCCGGAGCGTTGGCGCCGCTACAGAGGCGGAGGCGAGCGGAAAGCGCGCGGATGCCGCTCATCCCCGTCTTCTGTCGCTTAAAATCGAGGCGGCGGCGATGGCGGTCTGCATGGCCGGCATCGCCCTGATCACCGCGGTCAATGTCGTGACGCGCTATCTCACCAACATCTCCCTCGCGTTTACCGAAGAGTATTCGGTCGCGCTGATGGTGATCACCGCCATGATCGGCACCTCCTACGCCATGGCGCGCCGGCGGCATATCAGCATCGACTATTTCATCGACAAGCTGGCCCCGCGGCGACGCCACATCGCCGATCTGATTGCGCTCGGCGCGACGGGCGTCTGCTTCCTCATCCTCCTGGTCTACGGCGCACAGCTTGCCTGGGACGAATATCGCTACGGCGTGCTGACACCGGGGCTCGGCTATCCCTCCTGGGTGTTCACCATGTGGATGCCGACGCTGTCGGCGCTCGTCCTGATCCGCGTGGCCGAGCGCATCTGGCACCTGATCGCGGGGAGCAATCGCCCATGGCATGGATGATTTTCGGCTTGGCTCTCATCATGCTGTTCAGCGGCGTCCCCGTCGCCGTCGCCCTTGGACTGACCGGCGCGGCCGCGATCCTTATATCCGGCGACAGCCTGGTCGCGGTACCCACAAACGTCTACACGGCCATCGCCAAATATCCGTTGATCGCCCTGCCGATGTTCGTGCTGGTCGGCTGCGTTTTCGAGCGCACCGGCGTCGCGTTGCGGCTGGTGCGGTTCGCCACCGCCCTTGTCGGCGCCGGACGCGGCGCGCTCGCGACCGTGTCGGTGATGGTGGCGATGCTGATGGGCGGCATCTCCGGCTCCGGACCCGCGACCGCCGCAGCGGTCGGACAGGTGGTCACCGGCAGCATGGTGCGCGACGGCTATCCGCCGTCCTTCATCGCCTCGACCGTCGCCGCAGCCTCGGCCACCGACATTCTCATCCCGCCCTCGCTGGCCTTCATCATCTACGCCGTGCTGGTGCCGGGCGTTTCGGTGCCGGCAATCTTCATCGCCGGACTGTTCCCCGGCATCCTCGCCGGTCTCGCCATCATGGTGCCGATCATCGTCATCTCGCGGGTCAAGGATTTCGGTGGCAAGGCGCCGCAATCCGAGCGGCCGGGCATATGGGAAAGCTTCAAGGAAGCGTTCTGGGGGCTGCTGGCGCCGGTCGTGATCCTCGGCGGCATGCGCATCGGCGCGTTCACGCCGACCGAAGCGGCGGTGATCGCGGTCTTCTACGGCCTGTTCATCGGCTTTTTCGTGTACCGGACGCTGAAGCTGGGCGACCTGTACGGAATGCTTGTCGAAGCGGCCGAGCTGTCTGCGATCATCCTGATCGTGGTCGGCCTCGCCTCGGTGTTCGCCTGGGCGACCAGCACTCTGGGCCTCATGCAGCAGATCGCCGACGGCGTCATGGGACTGAAGCTCGGCGAAACCGGCACCATGGGGCTTCTGCTCCTGGCGCTGATCTTCATCGGCATGTTTCTCGACGGCATCTCGATCTTCCTGATCCTGCTGCCGATCCTCATCCCGATCGCCACGAGCTTCGGCTGGAACCTCGTCTGGTTCGGCGTCGTGCTCACCTTGACCGTCGCCATCGGCCAGTTCACCCCGCCGCTCGCCGTCAATCTCATGGTGTCCTGCCAGATCGCCAACACACCGATGGAGGACACCGTGCCTTGGGTGCTCTGGATGCTGCTGGCAATGACGGTGGCGACCGGGCTGGTCATTCTCGTGCCGGGCATCGCGCTCTGGCTGCCGGAAACGCTGGGCTATCGATGATCCGACACACTTCAGGGAGCCGCTGATGCCGCAGGACACGTTCGCCGGACAGGTTTCCCCCGCCGTGATCAAGGCGCGGCCCGAGGCCGGCGGGCTGGCGCTCACTCCCATGCCGCTTGGCCCCATCGGCCCGCGCGACGTGCTGGTGCGCGTGCATTACGCCGCGATCTGCGGCACGGATCTGCATCTTTATAAATGGAACGGCTGGGCGGCGCGGACCTATCGTCCACCCTTCCCGCTCGGCCACGAGCTGGGCGGCGAAGTCGTCGAGATCGGCGCGGAGGTCACCGCCGTCGCACCCGGCGATATCGTATCGGCGGAGACGCATATCTATTGCGGCACATGCAGCCAGTGCCGGGCCAACCGGCGCCATACCTGCCTCAACCTCAAAGTGTTCAGCAAGCTCGGCCAGGGCTGCTTCCGCCGGCATACGGTCGTGCCGGAGCGCGCCCTGCGCAAGGTCCCGGCGACAATCGGCGCCCGCCGCGCGGCGATCATGGAGCCGCTCGGCGTTTCGATCCGGGTACTGATGGAAACCGACATCCGCGCCGCCACAGTGCTGATCGTCGGCTGCGGGCCGATCGGGCTGTTCGCGGTGGCCGGAGCCGCAGCGCTCGGGGCGGCGCGCATTCTGGCGGTCGACCCGGTGCCGTTCCGGCGCGAGCTTGCCGGGGCCGTCGGCGCGGATCGCACCGCAGCGAGCGTGGAGGATATTGTCGCCGGGACGGGCGGTCCTGGCGCCGAACGCATCGATGTCGCCATCGATGGCTCGGGCCATCCCGGCGCCATCCGGGCCGCGCTCGAAGCGCTCACGCCCGGCGGTTCGCTGATCATCGCCAGCCTACCGGACGAGGAGATCAGCCTCGATATCTCCCGGCACGTCGTCTTGCGCGAGATCCAGCTTCGCGGGATTTACGGCCGGCTGATCGACGAGACCTGGCTGGCTGTCGAGCGGCTTCTGAGCGCCGGGGCGATCGATGTCGAGCCGATTCTCACCCACAGCTTCCCCCTCGAAGATTTCGAGCGCGCCTTCGACATCGCCGCTTCCGGACAGGCCGGAAAGGTGATGTTCGATCTGAGCGACTGAGCGGCCTTACCGCTCAGACCGTCGCAACGGGAGTTACCGGCGAGCCCGCCGCGCCCGGCAGGCGCAGCGGCGGAGCGGTGAGTAGGAACCTGTTGCGGCCATGCGCGCGCAGCCATTTGCTCAGTTCACTGAAATCCCAAAGCTCGCCCAGGTGAATGCCAAGCTTGAACAGACAGTGATTGTGGAGCGGCACGAAAGGCCGCGAGCCCTCCAAGCCCTGCCCGCGCGCCGGGATCGCCTCGACGGCGAAATTATCGGCGGCGATCGCCGCGACGCCGCTTTCGGTGATCCATTCAAGCAGCCGCCGGTCGAATCCGTCCAGCGCGGCGCAGGAATTGTGCAGCGTTGCCGCATCGGGCTGCCGCTCCATTTCCAGCACCACCGAGGCGAAGCCCGTCGAAAGGCAAAGAATGTCGCCGATCTCGACCGTAACCTTATCCTCCCGCATCACGGCCATCAGATCGTCATATCCGACCAGATGGCGCTGGCGTCCGAAACGCCGCTCCAGATCGATCAGCACGCCGCGCCCCTGGACGGCGGTCTGCGCCATGTTCTCGATGCCGAGCGGAATGCCGCCCTCGCGCGAATCCGCGCCGCTGCCATGCGGGGACGCTCGATAACCGTTGTAATAGACCAGCTCCGGCTGGCCATCGCCGTCGGCGTCGAACATCTCGCCAATATGGTAGAGGCTATCCCATTGCGTCGAATACTGCGTACACAGCAGAACGGCGTCATCACAACCGCAATCGGAATAGGCGGCCCCTTCGTTGCTGAACCGGTAATTGAAATAATCGTGGCCGTGGCGTTCGGTCGGGCGCAGCTCCGGCGGAAATCGGTGTGGAGCAAGAGCCCGGCCGCCGGGATAGTCGAGCGGCAGGCTGAGGCAGAAGCGCTCGCCGGTCTTGACCTCGGCGGCGGCGCGCCGGACGCGCTCGGGCGTCAGCTGATTGAGCCGTCCGATGCGGTCGTCCGGGCCGAAATCGCCCCAGTTCGAGCCCTCAGGTCTGTTGACCCACCGTGTCATCCGCAGCTCTCCCTTTTTGCTTCTGGCCCTTATAGCAGAATTGCCGCCGGTTGCGGCTTATTCCACCGGTCATTCGGCGGGTCTTGGCGGCAACACCTTGGAGCTGCTACGGCGGTCGGGCGCCACGATCCACGCATAAAGCCGCCGCAGCAGCCAGGGAAGCGTGTAGATCGGCACATGGCTCGCCGCGAAGAACAACGCGATGTCGGGCGTCATGGCCGCGCCGAGATTGGCGCAAAGCACGGACATGTTGCGGTTGCCGGCAAGCAGCGCCACGGACATCGCCTGCTTCTTGCCGTAGGACCAGAACAGCGCCGCCGTCACCAACTGTGCCGCGACATTGGAGACGAAGCCCGCCGCGAGGAACTGGACGACCCGGAGCGGCCGTTCGGCGAATTCGGCGCCGACCCCCGCGGTCAGCGAAGCCGCATAGGCGATGAGTGTGAGGATGACGAGGCCGTTCAGCTCGTCGGCGCGGCCTTCGATGAACGCCCGGCCCATCAGCCGCCGCAGGATCAACGCCACGAGGATCGCACCGCCGACGAAGAATGCAACATTGCGGACCAGGACGAGCGAGCCCGCCGCGATGGTAATATCGCCAAGGTAGGCACACAGGATCGGCGCGGTAAACGGGACCACGAGCATGCCGGTCATCGCCACGCCGACCGCCAGAGCCGTATCGAGACGCAGCAGCATCGCGAAGACGATCGCCGCTGTCATCGGCGGGGACACGCCCCAGATGATCAGGCTCTGGCTCATTCCCTCAGCCAGCGGAATGATCGACAACACCGCCGCGAGCACGATCGGCAGCCCGATCACCGACCAGGCGAGCCCCCGGAGCGGAAGTGCGGGCGTCTGCCAGACCTGCGAGACCGTCCTCCAGTCGACCTTCAGGAACGAGGCCACGATGAAGACGAAGACGATCTCGGCCAGCATGGCGCGAAAGAGGCTCGCAAGCCACGGAAGAGCAAGGCCGAGCAATGCGCCGCCTGCCAGGGCCGCGGTCGCCCGCCGGCCCAACCACGCCAATAAGGGCATGATCTACCTCTGATTTATCGATCTACGACGGAAGCGCGTCGGTCTTAGCGTCCGGCTCGATCAGGCCCGCCGCGTAGAACCCGCCATCGACATTGAGGATGTGCCCGGTCACGTAGGAGGCTTCATCCGACGACAGAAAGACTGCCGCGGAGGCGACTTCATCGACGGTGCCGTAGCGCTGCATCGGGATGGTCCGCAAATAGGCCTCCCGCGTGGTCGGCCGATGCCGCTCGCGGACGGCGCGCGTTTCTATCGGCCCCGGCGCGATGGCGTTGACGCGGATGGCGTATCCGGCGAGCTCGACCGCCATGACTTTCGTCAGCTGGATCACGGCGCTCTTGGCCATGCCGTAGGCTGCCCGCAACGCGCTGCCGCGCTGTCCTGAGATCGAGGAGATATTGACGATCGCGCCGCCGCTGCCATGAGCGATCATCGACAAAGCCGCCGCCTTCGCGAACAGGAAGGTCCCGCGCAGATTGACCGCCAGCATCTCGTCGAGCACGGCGGAGTCGGTCTTGAGGAACGGCAACAGGCGGCTGCCGCCGGCGCTGTTCACCAGAATGTCGATATGCGACAGCCGGTCCAACGCCTCGCCGGCGGCAATTTCGATGTCGGCGGGGCTGCCGATGTCCGCCTTGATGAAGCTGAACCGGCTTGCGTCGCCGATCGCCTGCATTAGCTTTTCGGCAGCGCGTTCATTGCGGCCGACAATGGCGACGCGGACGCCTTCCGCCGCCAGGCGAAGCGCGACCGCCGCGCCGATGCCGTTCGTGCCGCCGGTGACGACAGCCGTTTTCCCGTGAAGATTTCGCGCCATTGTGCCTGCCCGGATAGGAGTGAAGAGTACGCCGAGTGACGGTATGCCCTCATGTCCGTACGGGCGATGGGTGAGATACGTTCGCCCATCGCTCGGGCAGCGAATATTCACCAGATCTCACAATGAAGAAAAGCATATAAGATCTGCAAATATTCAACAATGCATGCCAAATATTCATGGAATATTTGACTTGTGGCTCTGACTGTGCGGTCCATCATTCGGTGGCGGACGGAAACGGGGCGGGCGGACGCCTCACCGGCCGCTGACGAACGACAGAACGGCCCCGGCCGCCTCGATTTTCCCCGGACGATTTTGTCGTAACCCTCACCGGCGCGCCGCCCTCGCGCAACATCTGGGCAGGGGCGCCGGAGGCAATCCCAACATCTGGGGGCATTCAAAATGCATCGCATATGACGTTTCTTGGCACCCCGTAGAAGGTTAGAATAGAGACGAACAAATCCCTTCGGGGCGATAAATGTTGGAAACGCTCATGACGCAAGAACCGCTCCCAAGGGCCCGTCTCGGTGCGCACGGGCCGGAGGTTTCCCGTCTATGCCTGAGCACGACGATGTTCGGCAACGCATCGAATGGGACCGACGCTGAGGAAATCATCGCCCGCTATGCCGAAGCCGGAGGCAATTTCGTCGACGCGGACGGCGGCGAAGCGTCCGAACGATGCGTGGGCCGGGCCATCGAGGGACAGCGCAGCCGCTGGGTCGTCGCGACCAGACCCGGCACTCCGCCCAGGACCAATTCAATTTCCGGCGGGCGGTCCGTCCAGTGGCTCCGTCATGCGGTCGATGCCAGTCTGGACCGTCTCGGCGCAGGGATGATCGACGTCCTTTATCTCCATCCCGATGACGACGCGGCGGCCCTCGAGGAAATCATCGAGACGCTTGGTGAACTGATCGAGGCCGGCAAGATCGGCGGCTGGGGGTTCTCCAATTTCCGGGCCTGGAAAATCGCCGAGCTGGTGCGCATGGCCGACTGCCTCGACGTGCCCCGCCCGATCTGCGCCCAGCCCTATTATCACGCGCTCTACCGGCTGGTCGAAACGGACTACCTGCCCGCCTGTGCCCATTTCGGCATTGGCGTCGTCCCTTATGCGCCGCTCGCGCGCGGCGTCCTTGCCGGCGGAGACGGTGAAAGCCCGCCGCCGGCGGCGATCCCCGGCCAGGCGTGGGCGCCGGACCGGGAGACCGAATTCCGGCCGGCCGCGCTCGATGCGGTCCGCGCGATCGCCCGGCATCTTCAGCCCTCCGGCCGCCCCTTGAGCGGCTTCGCGTTGCAATGGGTCCTCGCAAACCGGCTGGTGTCCAGCGTGCTGATCAGGCCTTCGTCGGTGGAACAACTCGAAGCCTATCTGAGAGCCGCCGCGACGCGCTACACGCCTGACGACGAAGCGTTCCTGAACGAACTTGTGCCGTCGGGGCATGTCGTCGGCGGGGCGTTCGGGGATGCGCGATCGGCGCGGGAAGGCCGCGTGGTCGGCTGAGCCGGGCTCGGCGCGGCACCGATCGATTGCAGGTGCGGATCTGGCGGGCGCATCGAAGCGCTTGTTCGTATTCTCGAATCTCTCCGTCGAATTCGAATCTGGACGCCGATCCACTGTTCATAATACTGAACGCATTTAAGTTGAGAGACCCCGAAAGTCCCAACTGAGGGACTTTAGAATAACCGCGCGGGCCTGCCAATCACGAGGCGGTGGATTCTTAAGAATACACCGCGATGCATGCCACTTAAACCCAATAACATTGACTTCTGGTATTCGGTTATTATATAAATCTCCCCTTTCGCCTCGTGAACCACCGGTTTCTGATCAACGCGGTTCGCGACGATTAAAGCAATTTCATTCCGGCGAGTTATCGAATGGGCCCCGTGGATCGCTTGCATCAGGACGCGTCGTTGTCCGATGACGTGTACCGGCGCCTCAAGGAATACATCCTCAACGAGGTCATCCGGCCGCCGGACCGCCTGCAGATCGGCCAGCTTTCGCGGCATTTCGGCGTCAGCATCACCCCGATCCGCGAAGCACTGATCCGGCTGGCCACGGAGAACATCGTCGAGTCCAAGTCAGGCCGCGGCTTCTTCTATAAAGAATTCATTCCAGGCGAACAGATCAAAATCTACGAATTGCTGTTTTGTCTTCTGGAATACTTACTAGGCCGCCGCGGATCGAAGCCGCTGCCGCTCTCCTCGGACCCGGAGCTTTCACCCGTTGCGTCGAGCCCGCAGGACCACCGGCTCACCCCGGCCATCATGGCCGCTGTCGTCGCCCGCGAAAAGCTGTACATGCAGATCGCCTCCAGTTGCGGCAACGAGCAGTTCGGCGAACTGGTCGGCAATCTATGCGAACGCACGCGCGTCAGCCGCATTCTCGCCCTTGAGCAACTCCAGGACAATCGGCGCGCAATGGCCGATAACAAATCTCTCGTGTCTCTGCTGCAGGCAGGCGAGAACCAGCAGGTGACAAAGCTGCTGCAGGAACAGTTCCGGGCGAAAACGGCGACGATGCATGCCTTGGCGAATGAGCGGCAGCGCCGGATCTACGACGCCTATCCCCTGCTTCGTCCGGGCCTGACCCGCTAGCCTCGCCCCGCCGGCACCCCTTGCCGAATTGAATGCAGTTTCCGCGACGTATCGGCGCGATATATTCTTGGAATATATTAATTCACGTCTTCGACTATCGAATTTTTCGGGCGTGTCCGGCTAGAGTATATTCTTGAACATCGATCGTCTCTCCGACAGCATCTCTCAATCGCAGCATCTAAGCTTATCCATATTCAACCAGCGATGGATGATGCGCCGCGAGGGAAGGATGTCATGTCAGTAGAACGACGCGTACCGTTTCACAGTCTCGGTCTGGCCGATCTGCGCGAATGCTATCGGCAGATGGTCAGCATACGGCTATTCGAATGCCTCGCGGAGGAGGCCGCAGCGGCCGGACATATCAGGGGAATGATTCATTCCGCCGTCGGGCAGGAGGCGATCGCCGTCGGAACCTGTTTTCATCTGCATAAGGATGATCTCATCACCAGCACGCACCGCAATCACCATCATGCCCTGGCCAAGGGCGTGCCGGTCGGCGCCGCGATGGCGGAACTGTTTGGCCGCGTCACCGGATCGTGCGGCGGCAAGGGCGGCTCCATGCACATCGCCGATTTCTCGGTCGGAATGATGGGCGCGAACGGGGTCGTGGGCGCGAGCGTGGTGATCTCGGCCGGGATCGCTCAGGCGCTTCGGTACAGGAAGTCGGACGCAGTCGCGGTCGCCTTCATCGGCGACGGCGCACTCAATCGCGGCCAGTGCCTGGAAGCGATGAACTACGCCGCCGTCTACCGGCTGCCGCTGCTCATCGTCTGCGAGGATAATGGCTGGGCGGCGACGACGCCCTCCGCTTCGGTGACGGCCGGTCCCGGCGCCGTCCACCGGGCCGCCGCACTCGGCCTGCGCGCCGCCGAGGCGGACGGCAACGATGTCGAGGCCGTCGCGGCGGCGGCAGGCAAGGCGATCCGCAGCGTACGCCTCGGCGAGGGGCCCGGCTTCCTGCTCTGCCGGACCTACCGCGTGCGCGGGCATACCTGCGCCGATCCGGCGAAATACCGCGATCCCGTTCGGCACGTGCAATACCTCACCCAGGACCCGATCTCCCGCTGCCGGCAAAAGCTGCTCGATCACGGGCTTGCCCGGATCGAACTCGACGACATGGACGCCGCCATTCGCCTGACAGTGGCCCGCGCCGTGGACGATGCATTGGCCGCTCCCTCCCCCGAGCAGGCGGCCGCGTTGCAGGACATCCAAACCGCAGGAGCAACGCCATGCCGGTCATGACGTTGGTCGAGGCTTCGCGCGAAGCCTTGCGCCGAGAAATGGCGCGCAGTCCGGAAATCTTCGTGCTTGGCGAGGACGTCCGCGAGGGCGGCATCTTCGGACAGTATCGCGGATTGGCCGACGAGTTCGGGGCGGAAAGAATTATCGACACCCCGATTGCGGAAGCGACGATGGTCGGTGCGGCCGTCGGGGCGGCGCTGATGGGGTGCCGCCCCGTCGTCGAAACCCGCTTCTCCGACTTTGCGCTCTCGGCGATGGACGAGATCGTCAACCAGGCGGCGAAAACCCGGTTCATGTTCGGCGGCCAGGCGCGCATTCCACTGATCGTGCGTATGCCGTCCGGCCTGCGCCAGGGCTCGGCGGCGCAGCACTCGCAAAGCCTGGAGGCCTGGTTCGTCCATATCCCCGGCCTCGTGGTCACGGCTCCGGCCTCGCCGGCCGATGCGGCAGGGCTGCTGCTCACGGCCTTGCGCGGGGAGGACCCCGTGATCCAGATGGAGGGCAAGGAGCTGTGGCAGGTCCGCGGCGAGGTCGACGACATCGACCGGGCAATCCCGTTCGGCTGCGCCCGCGTGCTGCGGAGCGGCAATGATGCAACGCTCGTGGTCTGGTCGGCGACGGTTGGCTCCGGGCAGGAGGCGGCGGCGCTGCTCGGGCGCCACGGGCTGACGACCGACGTCATCGACCTGCGCACGCTCTGGCCATGGGATCGCCAGCGCGTGCTGGATTCGGTCAGCCGCACGGGGCGGCTGGTCATCGCCCATGAAAGCGTCAAGGATGGCGGCTTCGGCGCCGAGATCGCGGCGACCGTCTCCGAGGAGCTGCACCACCGGCTCCGGGCGCCGATCAGGCGGGTCGCCTCGCCGCGCATTCCGGTCGGCTATGCCGCGACGCTGGAGCAGCTCTGCCGGGTTACCGCCGCGCAGATCGCCGCGGCCATTGCAGGCGCCTGCGATTTGACGCTGGAGCCGGATCGGATGCCGATCGCTCCTCCGCCTCCGGTATCCCAGGAACACCATCTATGACATCAGGGCTAACGCGCGATCAGGGAAAGGAAATCCGGGTTCTCCGCCAGACCGCGCGACCAGCAAATAATTGAGAGCGGGCCTGGGCGTCGGAGTGTCTCCATCTAAAATGACCTCGCTCCAGGCTCGTGCGACTGTCCGCTTTGCCGGTGCCTGTGGCCGGCCGTCATGCAAAACATGGCGGCCGGCTTCCCATTGACGTGCCCGACATGAAGGCACGAGAGCGTCACCTCAGAACAAGACCGAATTCAGGAACACATCGCTCGTTCCCGATTCGCCCCAAACGCAATCGAAGCCGGTCCGCGTCGCCCTAGGGACTTCCCCGTCGCCGTCCATCGAAACGCCCCGGATCGTATCAGTGCCTATTCCCGGCCGCAGGCTGCTTCGCACGAAATGGAATATTTCCTTTCATCGGAACTTGCTTCTCAATAGATGAAAATATTTCGCATTGATATATAATCGGCCAATTGCAACAAAATGCGTCCCAGACATTGCGAGGGAATTGCCATGGCCGACGGCCACCGGCTCGACCGGTCCCCGACGATCATCCTGGACAGCATTACGCGGCTCGCCCCCGCTCATGCGGGCCGTGTGGTGATCGCCGGCTCCCACGGTGGGGTTTACGCCGGCTACCTTGCCGCCGCCGGTGGCGTCCGCGGCGTGATCTTCAGCGATGCCGGCGTCGGGCTGGAAGGCGCGGGCGTCGGCGCACTGCCATTGCTGGCCGCGATCGGCCTTGCGGCCGCGGCGGTCGATTTCCGCAGCGCCCGGATCGGCGACGGAGCCGATCTGTGCCGGCGCGGCACCATCAGCCATGTGAACGACCCGGCGGCCGCAATGGGCTGCGAAGTCGGCGAGCTAGCGGATCTGTGCGCCGAGAAGATGAAGACCGCCCCGCTCGCCCATGCCGACGCCGCCCCGCCGACCGAGGGCCGCATCACGCTGCGCGCGCAAGCGCCGCAAATCCGGGGCGTGGATTCGAATTCGCTGCTGACCGGGGACGACGCCGGCACCATCGTCATCAGCGGCTCGCATGGCGGTCTGCTCGGCGGCAACGGCGACAGCGCCATCGGCCCCGAAGTGCTGGCGGCGGCCTTCAACGACGCCGGCATGGGCATCGACAATGCCGGCATCTCGCGGCTTCCGGCGCTCGATGCGCGGAACATTCCGGCGGTCACGGTGAGCGCGTTCACGGCGCGCATCGGCGATGCCCGGTCGAGCTGGATGACGGGCATCATCTCTGCCCACAACGCCGCCGCCGCCCGTCATGGCGCAAAGCCGGGCATAAGGCTGAGTGCGTTCCTGGGCGAACTCGCCGCCCGGATGTGCGTCGGGGCCGGTTGAGCGAGCGCCGGTGGCTCCGCCGGCGCCCCACTGGCCCTCGCGTCAGGCGATGCGGTCGCCCTTCTTCACGGTGACGGTCCGGTTGTCGACTCCCGGCAGCATCTTCGCCGGATCTCTGGTCACGACGATGTCGATCACGGTCGGCCGCGAGCGCTCGGCGAGGCCGGCGGCAATGGCGGCCGACAGCAGGCCGGGATCCTCGACCCGAATGCCCTTCGCGCCGAAATCCTCGGCAATCCTGGCATAGTCCAGCTCGATCAGATCGGAGGACTGATAGTTCCCGCCGAACACCATATGCTGGAGCGCCTTGACGTAGCCCGAGGCCGCGTTGTTGACGACCAGCAGGACGACCGGCGCGCCGCAGCGCCGGGCCGTTTCCAACTCGCCGATGGTCATGTTGAGCCCGCCGTCGCCGGTGATGCCGACGACGCGCCGGTCGGGGGCGGCAAGCTGGGCGCCGATTGCGCCGGGCAGGCCATAGCCGATAGACGCCAGGCCCCGGTCGGCGATGTAGTGGCGGCCGGCCTGCTTGGTGTCGTAGAGCAGCCCGCTCCAATGCGCGGCAAAACCGCCATCGGCGACCAGGATGCCGTCCGCCGGCATTGCGCCGTTCAACTCATGGATGACGCGCGCCATGTTGATCGGCCGCTCGTCCGACGTCAGGCGGGCGCTGACCTCTGATCGCCATGCGCTCATTCGCCCGGCGGGCTCGCGCGCATAGGCTGAACGGTCCTGCCGCGCCGCCATTCCCGCAAGCGCGGCGTTGAGGTCTTCAAGACCGCGCTTTGCGTCGCATGACAGGCCGATCTGCGTCGCGGTCGTACGGCCGATTTCCTCCGCCTCGATGTCGAGATGAATGAGTGGCGTTGCAGGGGGAATGAGCTGGAAGCGCTTAGTGGCGATCTCGCCGAGCTTGCAGCCGGCGACGATGAGGCAATCCGCCTCCGCGATCATGTCGTTGGCGATCCGCGAATACCGCCCGAACAGTCCCGCCGACAGGGGGTGAACGCAAGGAATGCTGCCCTTGCCCGACAGCGAGTGCGCCACGGGAATGCGATGGGTTTCCGCAAGCGCCAGCAACGGCTCGTAGGCCTGAGACAGATGGATGCCGCCGCCCACCAGCAGCATCGGCCGTTTCGCGGCGGCGATCAGCGAGGCGGCCGCCGCGAGCCGGTCCGCGTCCGGACGGCTTCGATAGGCCGGGATGGCGCAGACGCTCTCATCGATCCAGAAATCCTCCGGCGCGAAAATGCAGACGTCGTGGCAGATGTCTTCGGGCACATCGAGAACCACCGGCCCCGGCCGCCCGGATGTGGCGACGGCAAAGGCGCGGCGGACCATCTCGGGCAACCGCTCGATCTGCTCGACGCGGATGACCTCCTTCACCGCCGGCCGGAGGATTTCAACCTGCCGGGCCTCCTGGGTCATGTTCTTCCAGGAATGCGCCCGGTGCGTATCGCCGACCAGGGCGATCATGGGAATCCCGGCGTTCAGAGCCTCGACCAGCGCCGTAACCAGGTTCGTCGCCCCCGGTCCCAGCGTTGCGTCGCACAGCCCCGGCCGGTTGGTCACGCGCGCATAAGCGTCGGCGGCGAAGCCTCCACTGCGCTCATCGTTGATGAGGTAATGGGTCAGGCCGTGGCGCCTGGCCGCATCGTAATAGGGCAGTAACTGAAACCCGCCCATGCCGAAGCCGGGCCCGACACCGGCCTGCTTGAGCATCTTCGCCAGGACCTCGCCGCCGCTGAATTCGTTGCGCAAGGGCGCGGAGGCCGGGCTTTCCCTGGAATTGTCCTTGATGGCGGCATCCGTCGACTGCATGGGGGCTCCTCCTCGGACGGCTTGCCAGGATCGGCACTTGCCGTGTATCATTAAATGAAACTTTAATTCTATCTAAAGGAAAATATCGCATTATATGGCGCAGCGTCAATCCGGGAGACGGCATCGTCGCGGGCGTGTATCCGTAGCCTGACGCAACATGAACGTGATTTCGTTGGAAAAGATGCCGCTTTACGCCTGAAAGTTCAGGCAATCTGGCCTATTCCAGAACGGGCGGCGCTTTGGCCCTTCGCCTCGGAGATGCTGCGCTACGATGGAGGATTGAGTGTCGGACGCCGATTCCGCCGAAAAGGGCCTGCACCAGAATATCAGCCGGGCGAATATCGTCCTGACCGCGCTGGCTGCCCATTCCGCGGAGGGCCTGCGGCTGACCGACGTGGTCAACGCCACCTCGCTCGGCAAAGCCACCGTCCACCGGATCCTCAACGGGCTGGTCATCAACGGTCTCGTCGACCAGGACAAACAGACCGGCCGTTTCTTTCTCAGCCTGAAGCTGATCTCATGGGCGATGGCCGCCGGCGACCGGTTCGGCCTCGCCCGGCGCGCCGGCCCGTCGCTCGTCCGGATCACGCAGCGCACCCAGGACACGGTGTATCTGTCGCTTTCCACCGGCGAGGAAGCCGTCTGCATCGACCGGCGGGAAGGCTCCTTTCCCATCAAGACCCTCACGCTTCGCGTCGGCGATCGTCGGCCGCTGGGCGTCGGCGCGGGGAGTCTGGCGATGCTTGCCTTCCTCCCCGATGAGGATGTCGAGCGGATCATCCAGGCGAATGGCGCGGAGCAGGCGCGCTTCGGCATCGACGAGATGACACTGCGCGACATGATCGCAACGGCAAGGCGGCTCGGCTACGCGCTGAACGAGGAACGGCTGATCCCCGGCATGAGCGCCGTCGGCGTCCCGATCCGGCGACCGAACGGCGCGCCCTTTGCCGCCCTCAGCGTGGCCGCGATCTCCTCAAGGCTGCAGACGCCACGGCGCGACAGCATCGCCGCCACCCTTCAGCAGGAAGCGCAGCAGATCGAGACTGAGCTTCGGCCGATCCTGGCGCAGCCGCTGATGATGCCCATCCTTGCGGCCTCCGAAGGCATCTAACCACTTGCTTCCGGGCCGGCTCCGGACCATAACAGCGGCATGCTGAGCGGGCACCTTCGCCAAGGCGCGGACCGCGCATCGCCGCCGTCATTGATGTCGGTCAAGGCGCCCGCACATGAGCAAAGCTAGCCTGCCCCAGCCTCTAGACGTCGTTCCGATTTTCCAAGCCGTCAGCGGATCAATGATTGCACAGCGTAGCAAAGATCGCCTGACATCCGGCGTTCCGGCGCGCTGAACGATGGTGGACGCGCCATCAGCGGATGCGCAGATGCCGGCCAGGACGACGGTATTCTCCGCGCGCGACATCACCAAGACCTATGGCGCCGGCGCCAGCGAGGTGCACGCGCTGCGCGGGGTGTCGGTCGACCTTTATGCCGGGCAGATCTCGGTGCTGCTCGGTCCGTCCGGGTCCGGCAAGTCGACATTCCTCAACATCCTCGGCGGCCTCGACATCCCGACCTCGGGAGACGTCAGCTTCGACGGGCAATCGCTGAACGCGCTGGACGATGCCGGCCTCACCGAATACCGGCGCACCTGCGTCGGCTTCGTTTTTCAGTTCTACAATCTGATCCCCAGCCTGACTGCGCTGGAGAACGTTGCCCTGGTCACGGAGATCGCCGAGGACCCGATGCGGCCCGAAGAGGCTCTGGATCTCGTCGGCCTGACCGAGCGCATGGATCATTTTCCCGCCGAGCTGTCGGGCGGCGAACAGCAGCGCGTCGCCATTGCCCGAGCGATCGTCAAGAAGCCCAAGGTCCTGCTCTGCGACGAGCCGACCGGCGCGCTGGATTCCAAAACCGGCATTCTCGTCATCGAGGCGCTCGTCGGCGTCAACCAGCGGCTTGGCACGACGACCGCGCTGATCACGCATAACGTCGCCATCAAGGACGTCGCCGACCGGGTCATCCATTTCCGCGACGGTCAGATCACAACCGTCGAGGAGATCGCGCATAAGGTTGCGCCAGCGGATCTAAGGTGGTGAGGCGGCGATGCGCGGGACATTCCTCACCCTCTCGATATTGAACCGCAAGCTGCTTCGCGATCTCTGGCACATTCGCGGCCAGGCGCTGGCCATCGCGCTGGTCATCGCATCGGGCGTGGCGACGCTCATCCTGTCGCTCGGCGCATCCGGCTCGCTGGAAGAAACCCGGCGGACCTATTACGAGCGTTATCGTTTCGCCGATGTCTTCGCCTCGGCAAAGCGCGTGCCCAACTATCTGCAGGACGCCATCGCCCACATCCCCGGCGTCGCCGACGTGGAGACCCGCGTCGTCTTTCCCGTGCTCCTCGATATTGCGGGGATGACCGAGCCGGCGACCGGCAGGCTGATCTCTATCCCCGACACACATGATCCACGGCTCAACCGCCTCTATCTCCGGGAGGGCAGGCTGCCGGAGCCGCTCGCCACGCAGGAAGTCGCGGTCAACGAAGCCTTTGCCACGGCTCACAAATTCCGCCCCGGCGACCGGCTGAGCGCGATCATCAACGGGCGCAAGCGCGATCTTCTCATTGTCGGCGTCGTGCTGTCCCCGGAGTTCATCTACACGCTTGGCCCGGGCGACATCGTCCCCGACGACCGGCGGACCGGCATTCTCTGGATGCGCTACCGGGCCGCCGCGGCCATGCTCGACCTCGACGGCGCATTCAACGATGTGAGCCTCAAGTTCCTCAACGGGACGGTGCCGCAAGACGTCATGGCGCGGCTCGACCGGATTCTCGAACCTTACGGCGGCCAGGACGCCTATCTGCGCAAGGACCAGCAGTCCCACGCCTTTCTCGACGCCGAGCTTCAGCAGCTTGCCGCGATGGCGCTGATCATCCCGCCGATCTTTCTCGCCGTTTCGGTCTTTCTCCTCAACATGACGCTGTCACGGCTGATCACGCTGGAACGCGAGCAGATCGGGCTGCTCAAGGCGCTCGGCTATTCATCGCGCGCGGTCGGCTTCTACTATATCAAATTCGTTTGCCTGATCGCGGTCATCGGCGTTCTGATCGGCTTCGTGGCCGGCTCCTGGCTCGGCAGGGGGCTCACCCGGCTTTACGCGGACTTCTACCATTTTCCCTTTCTCGTCTTTCTCCTGCCGGTCAAATATTACCTGCTCGGCGGCCTCATAAGCCTTGGCGGTGCGCTGCTCGGCGCCGTCCAGGCCGTGCGGACCGTGGTTGCCCTACCGCCCGCCGTCGCCATGCAGCCGCCCGCGCCGACCCGCTACAAGAAGAGCTGGCTCAGCCGCGCGGGGCTCACGCGCCGCGTGCCGCAATCGACGCTCATGATCGGCCGGCATCTGATCCGCTTTCCGCTCCGCAGCGGTCTGACGATGATCGGCATTGCCGCCTCGGTCGCATTGTTGATCGTCTCGTTCTTCAGCCTCGACGCCATCGATTTCATGATCGACGTAACCTTCACTCAGACCAACCGCCAGGATGTCGCGCTGAATTTCAATGAGATCAAAAACGGCCGCGCCCGCTACGACGTTGCCCGGCTTCCCGGCGTCCTCCAGTCCGAGGTCTATCGGATCGTTCCGGTGACCCTGCGCCACGGCATCAGGGAGAAGCGCGTCTCCCTCACCGGCCTGCCGCAGAAGGCGCAGCTTACTCAGCTCCTCGACCGGCGTCTCCAGCCCATGGCGCTGCCCGATGTCGGGCTCGTGCTTTCTGACAAGCTGGCCGAAATCCTGGCGGTGAGGCTCGGCGAGGCGGTGCGCGTCGAATTCAAGAGCGGCCGGCGCGGAACCGTCACGCTGCCCGTCACCGGGATCGTGCAGGGTTATCTCGGTCTGTCGGCGCATATCGATCTGGCGGCGCTCAATCATCTGATGGCCGACGGACAGGCGATCTCCGGCGCCAACCTCAAGGTCGACAACAAGGCGCTGCCCGAGCTTTACGCCTCGGTCAAGGAGACGCCGGCCATCGCCTCGATTGCGCTGCTGAGGCAGTCGGTCAAGTCCTTCCGCGAAACGCTCGCCGAGAATATCAGCCGGATGACCATCGTCTACATCGCCCTGTCGGCGACGATCGCTTTCGGCGTGGTCTACAACAGCGTGCGCATCCAGCTCTCCGAGCGCGGCAGGGAGCTTGCCAGTCTGCGCATCCTCGGCTTCACCCGGCGCGAGGTGATGGTCATTCTTTTCGGAGAGGTCATCGTGCTGCTTGCGATCGCTATCCCGGTCGGCTGGCTCATGGGCTACGCGCTGGCCGGGCTTGTGGCGAGCGGCATGGAGACGGACCTCTACCGCGTCCCGCTGATCGTCAACCGGGATACTTTCGCAAGATCGGCGGTGGTCGCGATCCTCTCGACCGTCGCCTCGGCTGTGATCCTGCATTGGCGGATCGCGCGCATGGACCTGATCGCCGTCCTGAAGACACGGGAGTGAAGATGAAACAGCTTTGGCGCAAGCGCCTGGGGTGGGCGGCACTTGCACTGGGCGCGGCGGTCGTCGTCGCCTACGGGTTCTGGCCCGATCCGGTGCCCGTCGATACCGCGGTCATCGACCGCGGCGACGTCATCGTCACCGTGGAGGACGAAGGCATCTCGCAGGTCAAGGAGGTCTACCGCATCTCCTCCCCGATCGCGGGCACGGTCCAGCGTTCGCCGGTCGAGGTCGGCGACAAGGTCGTCAAGGACCAGACCGTGGTGGCCTCGATCGTGCCGATGGTGCCGAGCTTCCTCGATGCGCGCAGCGTGCAGATGGGGGAGGCCAGCGTCAAGGCGGCCGAGGCGGCGCTGAAGCTGGCTCAGGCGAACCGTGAGCGGGCGACGAGCGAGACTCAGTTCTGGCGCAAGGAACTGTCCCGGATGGAACACCTTCGCCTCGGCGCCACGATTTCCGAACGCACGGTCGACCAGACCCGCATGGAGGCGGAGGCGAGGATCGCCGCTGAGGACAGCGCCAGGGCCGAAGTCGATTTGCGGGAAAAAGAGCTGGAGCGGGCCAAGGCGTCTTTGCTGGAGCCGCCAACGACATATTCGTCTGCCAACGGCCGATGCTGTTTCAACGTTCCAGCGCCGGAGGACGGCGTTGTTCTGACCATTCAGAACGAGAGCGAGGCGGTCGTTGCCGCAGGCGCGCCGCTTCTGGAGATCGGCAATGCGCACGATCTGGAGATCATCGTCGAGCTTCTGTCCCGCGACGCCGTTCGGGTGCATGTCGGCGCGCGCGCCAGCATCGAAGCCTGGGGCGGGCCGCCGCTTAACGCACGCGTCCGCCGTATCGACCGCGCCGGCTATACCAAGGTCTCCTCGCTCGGTATCGAGGAGCAGCGGGTCAAAGTGCGTCTGGACCTGACCGACCCGCCGGATCGCTGGGAGCGGCTCGGCCACGACTACCGCGTGATTGCCAAGATCGTCGTCGAGGAGGCGACGAACGTCGTGCGCGCGCCGATGAGCGCCCTGTTTCGTCACGGCGATCGCTGGGCCGCATTCGTCCGGCAGGGCGACCGGGCGCGGCTGGTCCAGCTTGAACTGGCCGAGCGAAATTTCGAGTGGGCGCATGTGGCGAAGGGGCTTAGCGAAAACGACGTGGCAATCCTCTATCCGAGCGACCGGCTTGGCGACGACGTCCAGGTCGCCGACCGCAAGGCGGAAGCGAAATAGTTTTCGGCTCGCCGGCACGATCCCGCTGTCGGGCGCACGATTTTTTTCACGACGCATCTTGCGGTCCAGCTTCCAACCATCCAAATACCATCCACATGGATGGAGAAAACACGATGACCAACGTCATTCACCCGCTGCGTGAAAGAGGCGGCGAGTCCGAAAAGATCACGATCAATCTCGGCTATGTCGATCTCGGCCGGGTCGATCTGCTCGTGCAGGAAGGGTTTTATTCGAACCGCACCGACTTCATCCGCACGGCGATCCGGAACCATCTCGCAACGCATGCCGACACCGTTTCGCAATCGATCGACCGGCATACGCTCGAATTGGGCCTGCGCGACTACAGCCGTGCGGATCTCGAAACGGTCAGGAAGGCCGGCGAGACGCTGCACATCAAGGTGGTCGGGCTGGCGCGCATCGCGGCCGATGTGACGCCCGAGCTTGCCGCAGCGACCATCGGATCGATCACCGTGCTCGGTGCGCTGCAAGCGAGCGCCGAGGTGAAGGCGGCGCTTGCCGGCCGGATCAGATAGCACCGGCATAAACAAGGACAGGACAGATGAACATCGATTTCGCCGCGGCCATGCGCCGCGCGCTGGAGCATGTCCGCGCCCACGACGTCGCGGCAGCAACGAACGTCATTCAGGCCGCGCTCGCCGGCCGGACGCCGCAGGCCGGCGATGGTGAGGCGCACCCGGACATCACGCCGCCGCCGGCGCAACAGAGGGCCAGGCCCCGCCTGATCGATCCGCATGCGGAGACGGTCGAGCTGGAGCGGGCTCACCCCGATGCGGTTCGGTCCCCTGCTGCCATGCGGCTGAGATTGCCGCTGGGCGAAGTGGTGAAGACGCTGCGCAAACTCCGCGAATCCGGTCTGCCCGCCATCCTGCCCGGCAAGGAGCGGATGCCGGTCAAGACGCCGCGCGCCCAGCCAACCATACCGGAGGGCGCACAGTTTCTGGACCGCTCCTTCACCTGCGCGGCGGGAACGCGGGCCTACAAGCTCTATATTCCGGCGGACCTGCCGAGCAGGCCGCGCGGGCTCGTCGTGATGCTGCATGGCTGCACGCAGGACCCCGACGATTTCGCTGTGGGCACCAACATGAATGCGCTCGCCGAAACACACGGCCTGCTGATTGCCTACCCGGAACAAGGCCGCGCGCAGAACGTCTCGTCCTGCTGGAACTGGTTCCGTCCCGGCGATCAGCGGCGCGGCGATGGTGAGCCGGCGATCATTGCCGGGATGACCCGGACCATCGCCGATCGCTTCGGGCTCGAACGCGAGCGGATTTTCGTGGCGGGTCTGTCGGCCGGCGGCGCGATGGCGGCGGTGATGGCCGAGACCTATCCTGACCTCTATGCAGCGGTCGGCGTTCACTCCGGCCTGCCCTACGCATCGGCGAACGACGTGATGACCGCGCTGGCGGCGATGCGCGGGCAGCTCGACATGCCCCCCGCGCCGACGGAACGTCCCGCCGCGGATCTCACGCCCCGCATGATCATCTTCCACGGCGGCGCGGACCAGACCGTCCATCCCTCCAATGCCGACCGCATCTTCGCCGCCGCCCGAGCCGCCCATCTTTCGAGCGCGCAACGCAGCGAGCGCGGCACCACGCCGGACGGCCGAAGCTATACGCGCTGCGTCGTGGAAACGCGGGCGGGCGGGCGCGCCGCCGAATACTGGCTGATCGACGGAGCCGGCCACGCATGGTCGGGTGGACGGAGCGCCGGCTCCTTTACCGATCCGGACGGCCCCGACGCATCCGCGGAGATGGCGCGCTTCTTCCTCGATCCCGTCTGACGGGGCGTGGACTGCACCGGTCCTGTTCTCCGGATCGCGCGGCTCCGCTACCGACACGACACCAGCCTATTGGAAACCCTAATTTGTCGCTGCAATGACGCCACGAATCTGGCAGCGTCAGGAAACGTTACTAACTAAACGGGTGGACCCCATGGGCAGAAGTTTTGATCGTGGTGGACGGAGCCGTAAAGAGCGTGAACGCGGCAAGCGCCGTGCATATCTTCAGGCAGAGCGCGACAAGGAAGCGCGAGCCGACGTCCTGCGGGCGAAACGCATGGCGCCAGGGCCGGTCCTGGTCCAGAGCGAACGGCTCCGCCCGGTACCCGCCGCTTCGGCGGTGCACGAGCAAACCGCGGTGCAAAAAACGCCGGCTGTAGCGGTCAAGGCCAAGCGTCCGGGGTTCTTCTCCCAGGTCATCGGCCGTCTCTTCAAAAAATCCGCATAAGGATCGCCGAGCTTTTGGGCTCGATCGGGCGGGACTTGTAATCGGGTGCCGCCCGCAGAATGATCCGCTGTCACACGCTTGCCAGGATCGCCAGCAACAAACCGATGCCAGCCATCAGCAATGTCGCTGAAAGACGGTAATCGGAGAGCGTTCCCACGTGGCTGCGATCGTCGGGGCGGACATCGTCAAGCTTGGCGATCGCGCTGCTATCGATCCGGGCGGCCATTGTCCTGGATCCGGTCGCAGCCGTAATCAGATGCAGAAGCACCAGCGTGACGGCAAAGATGATCATCGCCATATAGGTGAAATGGATATCGGGTAGGCCCACACGCGGCCAAAGCCCGGCGACTTCCTTCGTCAGAAACGCGATGACCGCCAACGGCTCGATGATCACCAGCGTCCAGAACGCGCTGCTGCGTGCGAGCCGGGCACTGAGCAGCCCGCCCACATAGATCGCAACGATCGGCGGCACCAGATACGCCAGCGTCGACTGAAAATACTCGAAGAGCGAACCGAACGACGCGATCAGCGGCGCGTAAAGCGCGGCCGTGACCATGAGAGCGCCGGTTACGATCCGGCCGATGCGGAGAAGGCGGCCTTCGCTAAGCCTCGGCCAGGCCGGCTTGACGAGATCGAGGGTGACGAGCGAAGCGCCCGCATTGAGTGCGCTGTCGAGGCTCGACATGATCGCCGCGAGCATCGCCGCAAGCACGATACCGCGCAAGCCAAGGGGGAGCAGCTCGAAGGCGAGCGTGGGAAACGCCTTGTCCGGACTGCCGAGTGCGGGATAGAGCACGGCGGCGACCATTCCGGGCACGATCATCAAGAGCAGGTTGGGCACTTTCAGCAGGCCCGCGAACAGCGCTCCTTTGCGTCCGTCCTCCAGGGACCTTGCCGCCAGCGCCCGCTGAACGAAATATTGGTTGAAGGTCCAGTAATAGAGCCCGAGGATGACGACGCCGCCAATGCCAGGCCATGGCAGGAAGCCGTCGCTCGCCGGCCGGAACATCGTCAGGCTGCGGGCATCGAGCTGCGCGGTCAGCGCGCCCCATCCGCCGACGGCGTAAAGGCCGTAGATCGCGACCACTGCGGCGCCGACGATGAGCACCACCGCCTGAAGCGCGTCGGTGATCACCACGGCGCGCAAGCCGCCGAAGATCGTATAGGCGCCGACGAACAGCGAGATCAGGATGCAGGCGCTCCACAGGTCGAGCACCGGCAATCCGGTCTGCATGACGATGGCCCCGGCATAGAGCGCGCCGGCCATGTCGATAAATAGCAGCGTCGCCAGGGTGAACAGCGAATAGGCCAGCCGGGTCCGGCGATCGAACCTCAGCTCCAGATATTCGGTCACGGTCGCGAGGCGGTTGCGCAGGAACACCGGCAGCACGAATCCGGCAAACAGGACGAGCACCAGCGCCGCGGTCCACTCATAGTGAAAGACCGTCAGTCCCTGGCTGTAGGACGCCCCGATCAGGCCGACGAAGCTCGCCCCCGACATGTTGGACGCATAGAAGGAAAAGCCGATCAGGTACCAGGGCAGCGCGCGACCGGCGAGGAAGTAGTCGGCGGTGTCGTCGCGGCCCTGCTTGCGGCCGAAATAGAGCGCGAAGCCGAAAGTGGCGATGAGGTAGATCGCCATGATGGCATATTCGACGATGTCGGAAGCGGTAAAATGCACGGCGCCGGTCTTGTTTCTGTGTTCAGCCAAGTCTGCGCTTGGCGGTTCCCGCCGGATGCTACCCCATATAGCGGCCGGATGAAAAAAGAACTGGGCGGTCTTGCAGATATCACAGCGCCGCCGTGTGGCATGTGTGCATCACCGAAGGGGGGCGATCAACGTCCGCGGACGCAGCAACCGGCGCCCTTCGGCGCTCTCGCCGCCGTGAGCGTCCGGCGCCGACTTCATGAAATATCATCATGCATCAATCAGATAAGATCGTTTGCGCGCCATGATCCTTCGATGTTCACTCGAACCCATCGCGAAGGACCCGCAGACCTTAAAATGCCCGAAATATATGTCGCCAAGGCTGATGAAATCGCAGAAGGCGAGCGTCGTTTTCTGGCGCATGGTAAGCAACAGATCGGCGTAATCCGCCACACGTGCCAGCATGACTGTCTCCGTCGGCGTCGTGATGCCGTGAATGGCGGTCGCGTGGACGAGGATCGTGCGGATATATCCTATATCCATGCCAACGGTTACCGGCCCTGCGCCTTCCCTCGCCCGCGCCTTGCCGAAGCCGATCAACTGTTCGCGCGTCAGGTTTTTCAGTGCCACATCGCCGAGGTCGCGCCTCAACTCTTAAGGGATTCACGCTTGCTCCGCCGCGGAGCCTTGCCAACTTCCCTCATATCGTCGATATGCAGATCGATCAGGGTGGCGAAAATTGTCTTTTCGCTTGTGCGCGCTGCCTTGGGGCTTTTGCCTGAAATGACGGCGGTCTCGGTCTCGCGGGCCCAGGCCTCGGCTTCAGCCTTAAGGCGAAATGATTTGGAAACCTGCTGCCCACGGCGACGAACCTGCGCGCGCCACAGTCCGGAAGGCAGCTTGTTGAACGACGCCATGATACAGTCTCGGGCACGAACAGTATGTGCACAAACCATGCACACGGACACTGCGAAAAGCTGCGTAATGATGCGAAAATTTGTGCACAGCGGTCTGTGCGCTCACGTTCTAACCCTCTGAGTTTACTAAAAAAGCGGATGCAATTTCAAAGACATAGATTTTCCGTGGCGCCGATGATGGAGTGGACCGACCGGCATTGCCGCTATTTCCACCGGCAGCTTTCGCGCCGGGCGCTGCTCTATACCGAGATGGTGACGGCGCCGGCGATCATTCATGGCAAGCGGGAGAAGCTGCTCGGTTTCGACCCGGCGGAACATCCGGTTGCCCTTCAGATCGGCGGCAGCGATCCGCGCGAGCTGGCTGAGGCCGCCGCGATCGGCGCCTCCTTCGGCTATGACGAGATCAATCTCAATATCGGCTGCCCGTCCGACCGGGTGCAGGCCGGGCGGTTCGGCGCGTGCCTGATGGCCGAGCCTGGGCTGGTCGCCGACTGCATCGCGGCGATGGCGGGCGCGGTTTCGGCGCCGGTGACGGTCAAATGCCGGATCGGCATCGACGACCAGGACAGCGAGGCGGACCTGGCGCGGTTCGTCGAAGCCGTTGCCGCGACCGGCTGCAGCACGTTCGTCGTCCACGCGCGCAAGGCCTGGCTGAATGGCCTCAGCCCGAAGCAGAACCGCGACGTGCCGCCGCTCGATTATGACCGCGTCTACCGGCTGAAGGCCGCGCGCCCGGACCTCACCATCGTCATCAATGGCGGCATTGAAACGCTCGCCGAGGCGGAAACGCATCTGGCGCATGTCGACGGCGTCATGCTGGGACGCGCCGCCTATCAGAACCCGGCCCTGCTCCTCGACGTTGACGAGCGCCTGTTCGGCGGCCCACGCCGCAGCCATCATCCCGCCGACCCGGTGCTGCAGATGGTGCCCTATATCGAGCAGCAGCTTGCACGCGGAGAGAAGCTCTCGGCCATTACGCGGCATATGGTCGGCATCGTGCAAGGCATCCCTGGCGCACGCGCATTTCGCCGGCATTTGACCGAAGGCGCGGTTCGGCCGGGCGCCGGGATCGGCGTGATCTTCGACGCGCTGCGGCAATTACGGCTGGAGGACGTCGACGCCCTGCCCCAGGCTGCCGAATGATTAGCGGCGGGCGGCCGCGGGCCTCTTGATGAGCTTCGAGAGACTGAGAAAACACGCGGTCCGCATCCGGTAGGCGGCATACCGGTCGCCATAGACTTCGGCGAGCCACGGCTCCTCGGTGAACGGCAGCAGCAGATAGGCTCCGATCGCCAGTGCCGAAAGAGGCCGATGGTCAGGCCCAGCCCTCCGCGAAACAGCGGCCAGAATGTGTAGCTCTGCCAGCTTCCCGGCCTTGGAACCGGCCAAAGCCTGACCATGCTGGTGAAGGCGGTCAGGGCGAGCAGCAGGTTGAGGAGAGCAAGCGCCGCAAGGGCGATCGGGAAGACAAGAAGCATCATCGGTCAGCGTCCAGGGCGTTGGTCGTTGAAAGCGCGATGATGTCTTAACGCCGTCGCCGGCCGCGTGATGCTCAGGCGGTAGGGCTTGCAGCCGCCCGGCTGGCTATTTCCAGAGGAAGCGTTCGGCCGCGCCGACGATCTCATGGATGATCCCCGCCTCGGTCATGGCGTGACCGGCATCGGCGACGATCCGCAGATCGGCATCCGGCCAAGCACGCTTCAGGTCCCAGGCATTGCGCATGGGCGTTACGACATCGTACCGGCCGTGGATGATAGCAGCAGGGATATGCAGAATTTTTGACACATCGCGCAAAAGCTGGTCGTCGTGGTCGAAAAATCCGTGATTGACGAAATAATGCGCCTCGATCCGGGCGAAGGCGAGCGAGTAGGAGTCCTCCCGGAATTTGTTGACGCGGTCGGCATCCGGCGCGATCGACAGCGTCGTGCCCTCCCAGGCGCTCCAGGCGCGCGCGGCATCGAGCTGCGCGGCCGGGTCCGGTCCGGTGAGCCGGCGGTGATAGGCGGCGATCATGTCGCCGCGCTCTTCGGGCGGGATGGGCGCCAGATACTCCTCGAACGCGTCGGGGAACACCCAGCTGCAGCCTTCCTGGTAGAACCATGTCAGCTCAGCGCGGCGCAGCAGGAAGATGCCGCGCAGGATCATCTCGCTGACGCGGTCGGGATGCGTCTCGGCATAGGCGAGCGACAGGGTCGATCCCCAGGAGCCGCCGCAAAGCTGCCAGCGCTCGATGCCGAGGCTGGTGCGCAGGGCCTCCATGTCGGCGACGAGGTGCCAGGTGGTGTTGTCCTCGAGGGAGGCATGCGGCGTCGAGCGCCCGCAGCCGCGCTGGTCGAACAGGATGATGCGGTAGTCGGCGGGATTGTGGAAGCGGCGCATGGTCGGATTGCAGCCGCCGCCCGGTCCGCCATGCACCATGACGACCGGCTTGCCTTTCGGATTGCCGCATTCCTCGAAATAGACGCGGTGGACGTCCGACACCGCCAGCGAGCCGGTTTTATAAGGTTCGATTTCCGGGTACAGCCCCCGCCGGCGGGATTGCCGCATCGCCTAGCCTCGCTTCTCCAATAACCTGAGCGCCTTGCCCCTCACGATCACGGCTTCGGCGCCTTGCCGCGCGCGGCGAGCCGGGTGAGCCTTGCGTGTATAGTCTCGCCGCTCGGAATGCGCAGCTCGTCGACAATTTCGAGCGTCGCGGCATCCGGTTTCGGCGACACCAGACTGCCGGCGAAGGCCGCGCCGAACGAGATCGGCATGCCGATAATGCCCGCGGTGAGGCCGTCGACGCCCAGCCAGCTTGCGCCGGTTTTGATCGAACTGGCGATAACGGCGGCGGTGACGGCGAAGCCGGCCACCATCCCGCACAACGCGCCGAAGCCCGACAGGCCCCGCCACCAGATCGCCATGGCGAGCGGGGCAAAGAATGTGCCGGCGCACAGCGAAATCGCCCAGATCATCATCCGCAGCGGATCGAGGTCCTCATTCGTGGCGACCCAGACGGCGGCGACGGCGAAGCCGACCATGGCCAGCCGCGCGACCATGAGGCGGCGCGAGGGCGAGGCCGAGCGGTTGAACAGATAATAGACGTCGTTGCTGAGCACGGTGGAAAGCGAAACGAGCTGCCCGCCCGCGGCCGAAAGCACCGCCGCCAGCGCCGCCGCGCCGACCAGACCGATCATCACGAAGGGAAAATCGTTCATGATCGGCAGCATCAGCGCCACGCTGTCGCGATGGAAGAGCACCTTGGCGCTGCCGAGCGCGGGATCGAGCGGGTTCGCCGAAAGCGTGATCAGGTTCAGCTGGGACAGGATGTTGCCCCATTCCGGAATTTGCGACGCCGGAACGCCGAGAAGCTGGCTCAGCACCTGAAATTTGGCGAAAGCCGCATAGGCGGGGATGGTGAGGACGACGAAGCCGACCAGGAGCGCCGCCCAGCCGAAGGATTTGCGCACGCCCGAGACCGTCGGCGGCGTGCTGGCCCGGGCGACCTGCGCCGGCAGGACCGCCGTGCCGAGCATAATACACAGCGTCAGGGCGAGGAAGTCGCCGACGCCGAGCGACTGGAAGATTGCGGCGAAGGGGCGTGTGAGCGCCATCGGCTCGGCGGTCGGAAGCGCCTCACCAAGCGGCAGAACTCCGCCTTCGAGAAGGCCGCGGCCAACTTCGAGCTGCGTGGTTTCCTGAAGCACGTTGCCGAAGGAGAGCTGCGGCAGCGGCAGATTGGTCAGCAGCACCGAAATGGCGATCAGCGGCACGCTGATGCCGAGAATGACGACGATGAACTGGGCGCATTGCGTCCAGGTCAGCGAGCGCATCCCGCCGAATGCCACTGCAACGACAAGAAGCGCGGCCCCGATTTGCAACAGGAATTGCGGGTCGGCATCGAGAAACACGCCGGCAACGAGCTGACCGACGCGAAACTCGGCGGCGAGCAGAACGATCACCGGCGGGAACAGCAGGAGCGCAGCCCCGAGGCGGACGAAGCGGCTGGAAAAGCGGATGCCGAAAAAGCCGGGAAGCGTGTAGGCGCCGGTCTTGCGCAGATAGGGCGCGAACAGCACCGACATGACGCCGAGCCCCGCACACCAGCCGAGCGCGATCGGCAGCGCGTCGTAGCCGATGAAGAAGAAGCTGCCGATCAGCCCCAGAAGGCCGGCGCCGCTGACGAGATTGGCGGAAAGCGCAAAGCCGTTATAGAGCGGCGGCACGCGCTGCCCCGAAACGAAGAAATCTTCCACGCTCGCGGTGCGCACCATCACGCCGATCCCGGCATAGAAGAGCACCGGCAGAGCGATGATGAGCTGGCTGATCCAGCTCCGCTCCAGTCCGAGCTGCTCCAGAATGATGAGCATCAGCACCAGGCTCGCAAACGCGCTGGTGAAGATGCTGAAGCTCGTGCCGAGCCGCGGATTGGACGAGGGATAGCTGGTATTCAAAGACATGTGTCTATCTAGCCCGAGGTGCCGTTCCAGGAGAACGCGCCGTTCGCAATCGAAGGGACAGGCGCTGCCGGCCTAAAGTTCGCTGGTCAAACCATGACGGCGATCGAGCCGGTCCTGCCGCGCCGCCGCCCAGTAGATGAGCGCAACGATCCCCACAACGGCACCCTGCGTGGCAAGGAACAATCCGAGCGGGAAACGCAAGAAGGAGTAGCCGTTCAAGAGCGGCGCGGCAAGCGGAACAATGAGCGCCAGCGTGCCGAACAGGGCCAGCGTAACGGCGAGGAGCTTCAGCGACCGTTTGGCGTGACGTCTGCGCTGTTCTTCGTCGATCATACGGCACCTCTTTCTCAAGCGAATAGTCGCGGCGCGCGTGCCCAAAAGGCAGGCAGGAGCGAAGCGGCACACTCACCGCCGGGCTACGCGCTTTCACCAAGCAGAGCAACGGATTTTATGGTAAAATGAAGGCAATGCTTGGCGGATGCCCAGAAAACACGCTAAACAATATGCAGGGCGAATTGGCCAAAAGTCTAATGGGAGAAGCGGCCGGAGATGACCGCGATCACGCAGCATCACATCGCCATTGTCGATGATCATCCGCTGTTTCGCGACGCGCTTCGGCATACGCTTGCCGCGAAATTCAAGGAATTGCGGCTGAGCGAGGCCGGCTCGCTCGAAGAGCTCGGCACCATCCTTGCCCAGGGCGACGTCGATCTGGTGCTGCTCGATCTCAGCATGCCCGGCGTCCAGGGATTTTCCGGCCTCATCTACCTGCGCTCGCTCAATCCGGACATCCCGGTGGTGATCGTCTCGGCCAATGAGAGCCATTCCACGATTCGCCGCTGTCTGAGCTTCGGCGCGTCCGGCTTCATCCCGAAATCTCTGCCGATCCAGCGCATTCAGCAGGCCATCGCCGCCGTGCTGCAAGGCGAGATCTGGGTTCCGGCGGATTTCAGTACGGATGCCGGCGAGGAGGGCGATACCGCGGAGCTGATCGACCGGCTCTCGACGCTGACGCCGCAGCAGGTCCGGGTCCTGATGATGCTGGGCGAGGGGCTGCTCAACAAGCAGATCGCCTATCAGCTCGGCGTTTCCGAAGCGACGGTCAAGGCGCATGTGTCGGCGATCCTGCAAAAGCTCGGGGTCGAAAGCCGAACCCAGGCCGTGATCGCGGTGAAGAAGATCGAGATCGGCGATCTGGCCGATCTGAGGGGCGATGCGCTTCACGCACCGAAATGAGCGCCCCACCTATTCGGCAAACCTTTAAGCGGGTATCGGCGGGCCGCTCTCTCTCTTGCTTGCGCATCGGATTTATCCAAAAACCGCGCCCGCACTTTTGGTCCGATGCGCTATTCGGCGGCAACCCGGTTGAGAAACAGCCGGCTCATCAGCGCTCGGAGCGCGGCCGGCTTGATCGGCTTGCGCAGCAGATAGAGATTGTTGCCGCGCGCCTCTTCCTCGACCGCCGGCGAGCGGTCGGCGGTGATCAGGATCGCCGGCGTCCGCTTGCCCGACTGTCTGCCGAACGCCGTCGATGCATTCGATCGCCGGTCTCGTCCTCCAGATGATAGTCGGCAAGGATGATGTCCGGCGGCGCGTCTCGTTCTCGGCAATCAGCTTGAGCGCCTCGGCGCGGTTCGCCGCCTGGCAGAACCCGGCAGTTCCAGTTCTCCAGCAGCATGCGCATGCCGTCCAGGATGGCCGGTTCGTTGTCGACGCACAGCACCGTGCAGCCCTGGAGATTGCCGAGCTGGCCGACATTCGGATAGGACATCCGCCAGCGCGATTGCGGTCGCCTCGCCGATCGGCACCGCCAGGCTGAACACCGATCCCACGCCCGGCTTCGACGCCAGGTGGATCGGATGATCCAGCATCCGGCCGATCCGCTCGACGATGGAAAGCCCGAGACCGATGCCATGGACGCTCGGCGTGCCCGCGTTCAGCCGGTGGAATTCCTTGAAGATCAGCTCGTGCTTGTCGGCGGGAATGCCGGCGCCGGTGTCGTGCACCTCGATCAGAAGCTCGCGCCCGCGCCGGCGGCAGCCGAGCAGCACCCTGCCCTCCCTGGTGTATTTGATGGCGTTGGAAAGCAGGTTCTGCAGAACCCGGCGCAGCAATCGGCGATCGGTCCGCACGTGCTGGCTGCATGGCATGACGATCAGGCGCAGGCCCCTTCTCCTCGGCCTGCGGCTCGAATTCGACCTTGAGCTGCTGCATCAGCTCGCCGAGCGCGAAGCTGGTGATTTCCGGTTTCATCGAGCCGGTATCGAGCCGCGATATGTCGAGAAGCGCGTTGAGGATCTCCTCGACCGCCTCCAGCGAGGCATCGATATTGCTGGGCGAGCGGCTGCAGGTCGCCGCGCGGCCGCCGCTCGATCAGGCTGGTGGTGTAGAGCCGCGCCGCGTTGAGCGGCTGCAGGATGTCGTGGCTCGCCGCGGCCAGGAAGCGGGTCTTGTCGAGATTGGCATCGTCGGCTTTGATCTTGGCTTCCGCCAGCGCCATGTTGACCTGCGTCAGCTCCGCGGTCCGCTCGCGCACCCGGCGCTCCAGCGTCTCGTTGGCGCGCGCCAGCGCCTCGGCGGCGGCGACGCGTTCGGTGATGTCGGTGAAGGTGGTGACGATGCCGCCCTGGGGCATCGCCGTCGTGCGCACTTCCATGACGCGTCCGCCATTGGCGAATTTTTCCTGAAACGGCTCCAGCGTCACCAGATATTTGCGCAGCCGGTTCGACACGAAGGATTCGAAATCCATCGGGTTGGCGACCACCTGCACCGCCAGATGCCGGACGATCCGGTCGAGCGTGACGCCCACCCGGCCAAGGCTCTGCGGAAGATGCAGCATCTCGCGGAATTCGCGGTTCCAGCAGATCAGCTGCATGTTGCGGTCGAACACGGCGATGCCCTGATGGACGTGGTCGATCGCCGATTGCAGCAGGTCGCGGTTGTACTGGATCGCCTCGGAGGCGTCGTCCAGCAGCTTCAGCGCCGATTTCATGCCGACATCGTGCCGCCGCAGCGTGAGCGACATGACGAGGCGCGAGGACGCGGTGCCGATGGCGCTCGCCAGCAGGTTTTCGGCAAAGCGCATCGTGTGGATGTCGGCCTCGGCCTTCAGCACCAGCGCCATGTTGCGCGTGGCGGCATAGTCGGCAAAGGAGCGCTGCGCCCGCTCGTCGCCGAGATAGCGGCCGACCGTGTACACCAGATCGCCGACCGTCACCGAGGTCCGCCAGGCGCGGAAGGACGGCGCGCTCGGCCGCACCAGCCCCTTCTCGATGAAGATATTGGCCTGCAGCCGCTCGATCGGCTCCGGCGCGCGCAGCGAGGAGCCGACGACATAGGCCGTGACATTGGCGAGCATGCTCCAGACCACGCCATGCGTCAGAGGATCGAGATGGACGCCGAACAGCGCTTCCGGCCTGAGGTTCTGAAAGCCGAACAGGCCCTCCTGCATGATGTCGGTCGTCAGGATGCCGGCCTGGATGAAATAGGGAATCAGCAGCGTATAGGCCCACACCGCAAAGCCGACGATAATGCCCGCGATCGCCCCCCGCGCCGTCCCGTTGCGCCAGATCAGCCCGCCGAAGAAGGCCGGCGCGAACTGGGCAATGGCGGCGAAGGACAGCAGCCCGATCCGGGCGAGCCCGTAAGTGTCGCCGACCACGCGGTAGAACAGATAGGCCAGCAGCAGGATGGCGAGGATCGCGACCCGGCGGATGTTGAGCAGCAGCGCGCCCATATCGCGGCGGTCGCCATGATCCAACTTCAGCCGGTAGAGGATCACCGGCATCACCAGATCGTTGCAGATCATGATCGACAGCGCCACCGACTCCACGATCACCATCGCCGTCGCCGCCGATAGCCCGCCGAGAAAGGCGATGATCGTGAAGGTCTCCGCGCCGTTGCGTCAGCGGCAGGGCGAGCAGATACATGTCGGCGTCGACGCCGCCTGTCGCGGAACGTCAGCAGGCCGGCAATGGCGATCGGAACGACGAAGATATTGATGGCGATCAGATAGAGCGGAAACAGCCAGGTCGCCCGCCCGATCTTCGCGCTCGGAATTGTTCTCGACGATGGTGACGTGAAACTGGCGGGTCAGCAGCAGGATGCAGACCGAGCTGAGAAAAGTCACGGTCAGCCAGTTGCCGCCGTGAAAGCCGCGCGCGAACAGGCCGATGATTTCGGGATGTTCCATCGCCTTGTCGATCAGCGGGCCGATGCCGCCGAACAGCCAATAGGTGATGAATGCCCCGACGATCAGGAAGGCGGCGATCTTGACCACGGACTCTGTGGCGATCGCCAGCATCAAGCCGTTCTGGTGCTCGGTCGCATCGACATGCCGGGTCCCGAACAGCACGGCGAAAGCGGCCATGGTCAGCGCGATGATGAAGGTGACGTCGCCGAACGGATCGTAGCTCGGCAGATAAGGCGCATAGATGCTGAGCTGAACGATCGTCGTCACCGATTGCGAGACGGCCTTGAGCTGGAGCGCGATGTAGGGCAGCACGCCCAGCAACCGCGATCACGGTGACGACGGCGGCGAGGACCGAGTTCTTGCCGTAGCGTGCCGACATGAAGTCGGCGATCGAGGTGATGTTCTGCGATTTGCTGAGCTTGACGATACGCTCGATCAGCGGGCGCCCGAAGGCGAACAGCACGATCGGGCCGAGATAGACGGCCAGGAAGTCGAGCCCGGATGTCGTGGCGAGGCCGACGCTGCCGAAGAACGTCCAACTCGTGCAATAGACCGCCAGCGAGAGCGCATAGATGGTCGGCCGGCCCCCGGTCTGTTTTCGCGATTTGGCGTGTTTGTCGCCGAAATAGGCAACCGCGAAGAGAAAACCGAGATAGGCCAGCGCGACAGCTACGATGATCCAGCCGTCAATCATCGACTGGCAGGTCCTTCCGCGTTCGTCCGTCGACCGCCGGCGCGGCGAGCGCGATACGGCAATCTTCGATGCAAATACCGAGCGTTACTATACAGGGAAAGTGATAGATGCCGAAAGCACCATCGACTTGGCCGGGAACGGCGGCGCAGCGCCGATTTCCTCTTGGCCTCGACGTCGATTCTTAGCTAGATAGGGCTCGCGTGGGCCCATAGCTCAATTGGTTAGAGCCGACGGCTCATAACCGTCTGGTTCCAGGTTCAGAGTCCTGGTGGGCCCACCATTTTCTTTTCCGCTAAGATTTGTTCTCTTCCGAACCTCGCGGAACTCGGTTGAAAAGCAAAGCCAGAAAGATCCATCAATGTCCGCCGTGGGGCGCTAGCATCCGGTAAAATTTGTTGGTATATCTGTTGGCGTACCAACACAGACGCCTGAGAATACCAACGATGCCGCTCAATGACGCCACGATCCGGCAGGCAAAGCCCGGCGCTAAAGCTTACAAACTCAGCGACGCAAAAGGACTCCACCTGCTGATTAATCCAATCGGCTCGAAGCTGTGGCGCTGGCAATATCGCTTTGCGGGCAAGCAAAAAATGCTAGCGCTTGGGGCTTACCCCGAAATCAGCCTCAAAGAAGCTCGCCAGAAGCGCGACAATGCCCGCCGTCTACTTGAAGACGGCCGCGATCCCTCCATCGAGCGCAAGCAAGCCAAACGCGAAGCTAAGATGCGCGCGCAGAACAGCCTTGAGGTTGTGGCGCGACGCTGGATCAAGAGTTCGTGCCTATCGCTGGACGCAGGATTACACGAGGTACGTAACGCAGCGGCTTGAAGCAAACCTCTTTCCCTATATCGGCCATCGTCCCATTGCCGAGATCGAACCGCCAGAGTTGCTCGATCAGTTGCGCAGGATCGAAACACGTGAGGCGTTTGAAATGGCGAGCCGGGTGCGGGGGCTATGCTCGCAAGTTTGGCGGTTCGCAATCGGCGAAGGTATCGCCCAGCGGGACGCGGCAGCGGACCTCAAGGGGGTTTTAACCCCGTACAAATCGAAGAAATTCCCTCGCTTGCCCTTGGAAGAATTGCCTGAGCTATTGCGGGCGATTGACTCTTGCGCCAGCGAGCCGGCCCGGCGCGACCATCAGACGAGGATCGGATTGCAACTCTTGTCGCATGTAGCCTTACGGCCTGGCGAATTGCGGCAAGCGCCTTGGAGCGAGATCGACTGGAAAAGCAAACTGTGGAGAATACCCGCTGCGCGGATGAAGCGGGAGCGGGACCACTTGGTACCGCTGAGCCCGCAGACACTGGTACTTTTACGCGAGTTGCATCAGCTGACCGGTGCGGGTCAATGGTTGTTTCCGGGCGAGGGCAAGAAGGGCGTGATGAGCGAGAACACGTTGAATAAAGCCCTACACGCGCTTGGCTACAAAGGCCGACATTGCAGCCACGGCTTTCGTGGCGTGATGTCCACCGTTCTTAACGAGCGCAGTTTTAACTCCGATTGGATCGAATTACAGCTCAGTCATGTGGAAGAAAACGAGGTCCGCGGTGCCTATAATGACGCGATGTACCTCGACCAGCGCCGGACGATGATGTGCTGGTATTCGAACTATCTTGATACCTTGCGGGACGGTCGATTCATTCGGCCGACAGCATTCAAGATGCCGGTGATGGTTGTGGACGCGGCATGATGTGAATAGCTCGCCGGGTTTTTCAATTGCGGTCGGCAATCCACGCGGCGATTTTCGATGCGCGCCATGCCCGTGCACGCTTGCTTATAGCGACTGACTTCGGAAATTGATTCTGCCGTATCCTATCGTAGATGGCGGATTTCTTCAGGCCCACAAGCTTAATCACCTCCGGCAGTCGCAGGAGCCGATCACTTCGTTCATCTTCCCCACTGTGCGGGACCACTGGATCGAGGGGATGCTCGGGGATGGCTTTGGGTCGGAAGATGCTACGGCTGCCATCAAGGTCACTGCTTTCACTGCCGGCGCAAGTGAGAGCATCAAGTTCGTCTATCAATTTCTGCACCACATCCGATTTCTCTCCTCGTCGCTGGATCGCAGATAATAGCTGCGTCACGCGCCGTACGAGGTCAGCCTCGCCGAGGCCGCAAGGATTGTTACGCATAACCACCTCTTTGTTGTGGGCTCCGATAGTCACTGCAGCTTAGAACCCCTTTGACGCGCCACATTTGACCAGTGAATGAAACAAATAAATCACGATCCCATGATCATATGTAAGGATATTCGAAGTCGTCAACGTCAATGCGGACGCTATGAATAAGTAGAAAATAATCATGTGCCATCAGCAACACTCACAAAACTCCTGATAAACTCACACCTTGCTCGAAAACGTTCCAAGTCGGCTAGGCAGATGCCAAATTTTACCGTTTCCGACGCTGACCAATCATACAACGACCAACACTCAGCGGATTGAGGTGAAATCGGCCGACAACACGTCAGGCTGCGGCGCCGTTAAGCGAACTTGGCTCGTCCTCATTATCTCAGTGGCGGGAAGCGCCTCAGCCCTTTGCGGCAAAGATCCCGGCATCCCGCAGGGTCGTCCGGATGAAGTCCGGCACCGACATGCCCGCTTCGGCGGCGGCGGCTTTGAGGCGCCGCATCTCTTCGCGCTTGAACTCGATGTCGAAGGCGTTGTCGCGCCGCTCGCGCGGCATGCTGCGGGGCGAGGGCAGGATTTCATCCTCATCGACGATCTCGCCCGGCTTGAACAGCTTCCACAGCGGCAGGTTCACGGCGGTCGCCAGTTTCACCATGGTGTCGAGCGCGATATTGCCGCCACCGGCTTCGATATCGGACAGGTGAGGCTGGGCGATCCCGGTGGCCTGGCAAATATCCTTTTGCCTCAGCCCCAGCCGCATGCGGGCGGCGCGCAAGTTCCGGGCGAAGATCGCCCGCTCGGCCTCGCTGTCGACGCCCGCCATCTTGCCTTTCACGACGGATCATCCCTGTATTGGTCAGATATTGATATGGCTTACATCCAATCTGATCAATGCCAGAGTCCTCGGGATCGATGTCGGTGTTCCGGGTTTCGTGAACCGGTGCGTGGTTTTGCGAATTGAGCGCAAGGCGGGGCAGCGTGGGAGATCAGCTGCGGCTTTGCCGTGGCCGGCTGTCCAGGAGGAGCTGATAGGCAGCATTGGTCGAGATTAGCAGGCCGAACCTGGCGGTGATCTCTCTGCGAGCCTGCTCACGTGTCCAACCGGTCGGTCCAGATGCCGTCCGTTCGCGTGACCGGAACCAATCGGCGATCTCGTCGACCTGACCGGACGTGAGGTCGCAGATTCGCAAAGACTTGGCGCGGACGGCATCGATCCCATAGGCCGTGCCGATCTCCAGCCAGCGGTTGATCATGGCGGTGCCGACGTGGACCCCGACTGCGGCTTCTTCGATGGTCCGCCCCTCGCTCAGCATGGCAAGCGCTGTGAACCGGGCCTTCCATGACCGGTTTTTTCTTTCGAGCGCAAGCGCCCGGAAGTCGGTGCCGGCCTCGACCATACCGAGGAGCCACTTCTGCCAGTTCTCGGGTTGACGACGATAGCTCAGGACGTCCCGTATCTCTGTCCTCACCTGTGCCCGCAATGCGTTATCGACGCTGTGAAGTTCACCAAGGATGTCGTCGATGGCTGGGGCGTTCAGGAGTTCGAGCGTCTGACGCAGCCGGCAGGGCCAGTCCGCGAGCATCCAGGCCATCAGGATCAACGCAGCGTAGTTGCTCCGCCAGTCCATCAGATGGCGCTGGGCCGGCTCGAGTGAGAAGTCGGAGACGATCTGGGTGAACAGATCCTGGCGGGCATGAGCCTTCGCCTTGGTCCATACGACCTTCACGACAAGATCGACGATAACGGTGAAGCTCCGCCATTCCATAACGCCCAGACCAGGTATCTCACCGATCCCCACCCGTTTCACGGCCAGCATCGCTTCTTGCAGTTCGATAGCGGCACCCACCCCCGGCAGACCGTTGGCCTGAGCCAGTACCCCTCCGCACCGCTTGCAGCGCCGCAGGTCGGTCGGACCGCTCTCCCGCAGCCATTGGGAGACCAGCTTCAATTCGCAGTGAGGGCAGTTGCGCATCAGCACTGTGCGATGACGCGAACAGACCGCGAGCCATCCGACCATCCAGTTCCGGCGAAGGAACGGGGCGGGCTGCGCCGTGCGCAGGATCGTCTCGAACTCGCTTTCCACTTTCTCGCGGCGGATAGACTTGCGATGATCCGGGCATCCCTTCTGATCGCAGAAGTAATAGGCATAGCGCGTGTTGCGGCCTTTCGACCAGCAGGAGGTCATGGGATGATCGCAGGAGCCGCAGGTGACAAATCCCCGTAAGGGAAAATCGTCGCTCAAGTCTTTGCGGTAGGGCGCTTTGGCTTTGGCGTGGAGACGGCCCTAAATCTTCTGCCAGGTCTCGAAGCTGATGAGGGGCTCATGCTTGCCGGGCTGTAGCATAATATTCCAGCGTGGCATGTCGAGGTACCCGGCATAGATCGGGCGGTCCAGAATATCCAGAACCTTCTGGAGATGCACAATGCCCTCATCTGATTTGGGGAAAGCGGGCGCGGCTTCGAGACAGCGTTTGATCTCGGATGGCGTCTCCAGCCGTCCGCAGGCATAGCTTTCAAGCGCTTCGGCCAGGATCGAGGCGGCGGGCTCGTCCCGGACCAGCATTTTGCCGTGACCGGGCACGCGCTCATATTTGTAGCCAATAGGACGGGAAAGCACCCAATAGCCATTCATCATGCGGGCGCGCATGCGGTTGATGACCTGCTCTGCATTTTTCTGACGCTGATGCTGCGAGACGGAGGCCAGCAGGTTCTCGATAAGCTGGCTGTCGAAGTCTTCGCCGAACTCGATGGAAGGGCTTTCCAGCCTGCCGCCCGCGTCGGTAATTGCGGTGCGCAGTTGAATATGGGCCTCCAACCCGCGCGCCAGACGGCTGATGTCGTCAATGATGACGACGTGCTGACGGTGACGCTTGTGCTTACGAAGAAAGTCCAGCATGGCCTGCATGCCGGGCCTGCCGATCATGCCGCCGGAGACGCCCTCATCGCGAAAGACTTCGACAATGTCGTAACCCTTATGCTTGGCGTATTCGCGGCAGCGCGTTTCCTGAGAGCCGAGACCGTCCCCCCTTTTCATTTGGGCCGTGCTGGAAACGCGGCAATAGATTATTGCTTGGGTCGGGGAGTCGGTCTTCATGGGCATTCTTCTCGGCTGTTATGGTTTATTAGTCTGTCTGTTTCCGACAAGCGTTCATATTGCGCTCTGCTGGCGAGCACATGCTCGATCAAGCGGCTTGCCGGGGGTTTCGTTGAACTCGATGGAAGGGCTTTCCAGCTTGCCGCCAGCATCACGAATGGCTGCTCTGAGCTGAACATGCGTTTCGAGACTGCGGGCCAGGCGGCTGATGTCATCAATGATCACGGCGTGCTGATGCGTGCCGGAATGATCTTTGAGAAACGACAACATCGCCTGCATGCCGGGGCGGTCTGTTTGATTGCCGGAGATCCCTTCATCACGAAAGATCTGAAGAACTTCATAGCGCTTTTGAGCGGCGTATTCGCGGCAGCGCGCTTCCTGGGATGCGAGGTGATTTTCGCCGCCGCTCTGACTTACACTGGCGCTTCGGCAATAGATTACGGCATCATGAGACGTATCGGTTTTCATGGCGTATTTTTCTTTTTTGTTTGTTGGTTGGGGTGATCCTCGAAGTCTATCAAATCGGTATGCTCCAGGACAATTTTGCGGACGTCCGCGCCGGGAAGCTGCTGCGCCGGATGCAGGCCGAACGCCAGATCGACGTGGGCTTCTGCTATGTGCCAGACGGTGTGGATAAGTTCGATCTTTTCGTCTTCGGTCAGATCGAGGTGGTCCACATACTGGCGGTATTTGTCGATATCGGGTTTTAACATGGGCAAACGCTTTCCGCCGCCGCGCGGGCGCAGCGGTCATAAAAATTGATGGGTGCTGAAAATTAAAGCGCGCCCGGCGGGTTCGCATGGGCGAAAGCCTGGGAAGAAAAGATCCGGGCCAGCCAAAATCCGGGCGCAGTTGTAGGTATTTGTTCCTACGATATGGAATAAATTCATCCGTGTAAAGAGTATTGTAAAAATATGAATTAAAACAAAGCATTAGAGTGTCCGGTCTTCAAGTGTCCCTGGTGTAATCCTTTCCCGTTCCCCGCCTGAAAAGTCTATGCGCGCCTAACGGCACGCATAAACCAGCTTCGTTCCGGCGATGTTGGTTTCGCTGTAGTCCATGGCCAGATCGCGGGCGATGGCGTCATAGTCGAGGTAGCCCTGAATCCGCTCGGGGATTTCGCCGAACAGGCCATCATCGACAAATTGCTGCGCAAGCTCGCGCATGCTGCGATTCGCAAATCTCCACCTCGAAATCATCCGGATCGACGGTTTCGGGATCGAAGGAATAACCGCATTCGCCGACGGCAATGATGAAACGCCGCTTGGCGTCCTCGTCCCATTCCTCGATCAGCGCGATGATCCGGAAGACGCTGACCTGATTGAGGCCGAAGGCATCGGCGAAATAGGCGTCCAGCGTCTCGCCGTCGATGAACTGGATTTCGAATTCCTCCACGGGCAGGCCGGTATCTCCCCGGCAGGCGAGCCGCAGGGCGTTGTACTCTTCCCGGCTGCGGAAATAAAAGCCGGTGGCGGAAATGTCGTAGGGCTGGGCGTAGAACATCAAACCGGGGCGCGGTCTTTGTTCTGGCGGGCGCTTCTCGCGCAAATGCGGATACGCCTCCAGAAGCTTTTCGGCAAAGGCGTAAGCCTCGTCCTCGGTGGCGAAATCCTCAAAACAGACAATCTCGCTGCTTTGCGCGCGGCCATAGACGGACCAGAATTGCGCTTCGTGCGGCTGGCAAGGCTCGCGGCGCGTTTCATGGCCGTCCTCCGGCGAGAATGGCCGGGGGCCTTGTTCGGCTGCGTTCCAGTTCATATCCCGGACCGGGTGAACCTCCAGCCCTTCATAGCGTTTGATGTCCATCATCCAGAATGGGGTGAGGGCTTTGGCTTGCTCGATCGGCGATGTCATGACGATTTTCTCCTTTCAGTCAAAACAGGGTTGCGCATGCAACCCTTGGCCCTCGCCGAGAGCGGGTGGGTGTGGGTCGGTACGGCTTCGTGGCTGGCCGGGGTGCGTCCCAAGCGGGCCTCTTCAGGTCTGCGCCGGGCGCGGCCCTGCCGGTCCAGTAGAAGACGTGCCAAGGGAGGGAGGGCGGCTGCCCTCCCTAACCCCTGTTACAACAGATCAGTGTTCGGAAGATTTTCATCTATGAAGCCAAACGTCCCGCGCCAGGGGGCGAAGCCGGATGGCCGGGACGGCGAAGCTGGCCCGGTTCACGAGCACCCGGCCCCCGCCGCCACGCGGCGGGGGAGGCGTCCAAAGCAAACTCGGGAACGAGACAAAAAGGCCCTATCAGACAATCAGCAAACACTCATGCCGACAGACCTGCCTCACGATACGCATCGTGCCGAAAACGAGGCGCACATGCCGAAGGCAAAGGCCGTCCAAGCATGCCTTCAATGGTGCGCGCATAAAACGATGAAGGAATGAATTCCCCGCCGCTCAAGGAGACGATGGTCACAGGGGGTTCGCACAAAGCGTCCTGGGCGTTCGGCACATTCGCAAATCGCATGATCTGCCATGCCTTGAGCGGCCTTGCATCCTCGATTTCATCGGCGAAAACGAACTTGCCCCTGCCGATAGCGATAATGGAGGCCGTATCGCGGTCCAGAAGATCGTCGATGACGCTCGCCGCAACCAGCATCTGGAACCGCCGCTCGGGATGCGCCGGATCGTAGGCGCGGTAGACAATCTTCGCCTTCGGCAAATGATCATCCTGCTCGGGCGTGGATAGATGTTCCGCCTCCGGATCAATTTCGAAATGGTGGATGGCATCCAGCGGAACCAGACGGGCCTGGTCCGCCTTCGTCGAGACGCTCACCGCAAGCATACGCCCATGCGCCAGGGCTCTGAAGTAATCGAGAGACTGGCCGCAAAGCAGCGTCGATCCGCCGATAAAGCGGATGGCGGAGGCGGGAGCGTCCGGACCATCCAGCATGGAACCGCAATGCCGATCACCGGAAACGGGTTCAATATACGCAACAGTTCTCAAGTCAACACGAGAAAGAAACTCATTAATGGAAATCATGTCCATGATCTTCTCCGTACAATATAAATGTTACAAACGGAGACATTTGAAGGACAATAGTCATAAAGCGCAAGAAAATATGTTTAATGCCTACGGAGGTATGCGCGAGATAAATTTGTTGAATTGTCGTTTCAAGGCATCATTTAAAAGCAGATCAACTAATTTAGAGACGCACGCTGTAGTTGGTGAATTATTGAAAATTTCTAATCGATACAGACTGAAAGCCAACAGAACTCAATAGAAAGCGTTATATTCCAAATTTCACTTAGATTCATCTCTGGCTACGTGGACATATTACATTTTTATGTTTATCATTTTTATATTTATATAAATAACTCGAAGATCGAGAATGATAAAATATCTAATTATTATATCAAGTTATTTACTTGCCGCGTGTCTTCCAGAAAAGAACGAAGAAATCGACGTCGATAATATAAAAATTATCGAAGGTCAGATCGGCCAGGAAAAATACTATGTGCCGGAGCCTTATTTATTCCCATTGACGAAACAGGTTGGGCCGGAATCCATCTTGTTGCAAATTCATTATCCGAGTTTTGCGCCTCTCAGTGAGACGACGGAAGAAATGTGGAAACGAGGGGATCTGTGGCAAAGCTACAGAATTCTTGTAAATCATATTCCAAATGCAAAAATGCCATTTGATGAATTTGCAACAAGAGCAATATCAGGAAAGGCGGCTACTGAGATTGTTGGCGAAGAATATGGGCTTATTCATAAAACGCAGCGCGATGACCCCAATAATGAATACTTATGGCAGCTTGATGATGTTTGGTATGAGCAAGACAGCGGTAGGACTAAATCATATATTATATGCAGCGAAAAAATACACGAAAATAGTGTCGAAATCTGTCAGCATTATTTTCGTGTCAATCCAAAATTTTTCTTCAAAATAACATTTAATAAAAAACTATTGCAGCACTGGAAGACAATTCAAGAGCAATCTGTGGCTCTGTTTCACAGCTTTGAGTCCCCGAAAATAGCCAAAGATTTTTTACTCTCTCGTGTAAATCAAACCAATAAATTTCCGAGGGAGGAATAATAATGTCTGCAATTGATATAAGTGTCTTAGAAAATTTAGTTATGGTTGAAGACCCGCCAAGTAGCGGTGTTTACCGGGAAATGATATTTCAGGAGTTCAAAGACCTGCATACTTCCGGACAAAATCGAGCCAATACATATTACACTGCTTTAGAATTGGAAGCGTATGATAACGGTCTGCTGCATGTCGAAAATTATGCGATTTTGGCACGCGACGTCGTGAATAACAGTTCCATCAACGGACAAATCGCCAATAACTTCACAAACACCTATGCCGAAGCGGCTATGGTCGATTTCTCGCCGGGCAGTGATGCGCGTTTGCGGTTGCAATTTGAATTGATGTTGGCTGATTTTGGAGTCAGAAGGGATGATGTCAATAATAGTGGAACAGGTGAGTTAAGCTTTCAAGATACCATAGATATTCATACCGATGCTCTAGGCGAAATTGGGCTCCCCTCCGAAGCTTTTTCTCTGTACACGCCACTGACCATTCTGGCCGAGCACGACCCGGCCCGTGCGCAGTTTCTATTCCAAACATCAATCGCAGAGGCTCTGTTCGCGTTGAGTATGGACTTCATCCAATGGCGGCGGCCAGTGCGAGGGGAACCCCGGATTTTTCCAGCGCTTGCCGCCAGCCGAGATAGTTCGGCAGATATTTCGTGGCCACGCCATTGAAACGGTCCAGCCACTTCTTGAAGCGGCTCACATAAGCGTTGATGGTCTGGATGTGCAGCACCTTTTCGTGCACATGCTCGCCGTGGCTGGCGATGATCAACTCGTATTCGATCGCCTCTTGTTTGGCGAAAGCGATCAGCGCCGGATCGCCGTCCATGCAAAGCAGAGTATCAGTCTTCGAAATCACGTCCTTCAGGACCGCGCTGACGGCGTCTTCCGAGCGATTGGGCAACACCGCATTCAGATGATGGCCGTAACGGTCACGTGCGATCAGGATCGGCGTTTGTTCGCCAGACAAGCCCGGCTTTTTAGCCTTGCCGCCGCGCTTCCTCGCCTTGCGCGGCAATTGCCGCTCGCCCTTCCTGCTTGCCAGAATGAAGCATTCATCGACCTCGACGATGCCGGTAAGTTGATGATCCCGAAGATCTTTCCGCGCACTCAGAAAGCGGTGCCGCCAGCGGAAAGAGGTGCTCGCATTCACGCCGGCCCGCACCGCAGCCGCGCGGACCGACTCAGAGGCGTTGAGGGCGTCGGCATATTTCAGCCAGCGGTCCCGCTTGCGAAGCCGGGCCAGCGGCGTATCGGTCAGGGCGTTGAACGTTCTGGCGCACGCCAGGCATTTGTAACGCCGCAGTCCTCGCGCCATCCCATGGCGATGAATGTGGCGTTCCTTGCAATGCGGGCATTTCAGATCGGCTTGAAACTTGCCATCAATTAGCTTTTGCGCCGTATCGCCCGTGCCCCGCTTGCTTATCGCATCGACCAGCTTGTGGGCCTGCGCGGGGGTCAGTTCCTCGATAAGTTCTGCCAGACGCCGTTTGAATTTGCGGTGCTCCATGATCGGCCTCCCATAATGAGAACTAATCAGGAACATTGAGCGACGTCAATCCCCATACTCTGCGCGAACAGAGCCATACAATTTGCCAGGGATGGCATCTCTCAGAGCTTGTAGTCGCTCGTGAAGATTATCCCACGGCCAGAGCGTGCCAGTCAGACCGGCTGCATCTTTAAGGTAAGTTATTAAATCGCCTCGATCTCGTCTATTGGCCCAGGCCACGGCTTTCGAAAGTCGTTCGGTCCCTCCATATTGCCCCACGCTCCATTCGTTATGTGCTGCCGTCAACGGTCTAAGTACCCTGGCGATAGAGTCAGCATTGGGGCGCACCTTCGCCCTCGGAACGGCGTCGGGCGACCGCCGTCGCCCTGGTCATCGCTTCTATGACCGCCACGCAAGACGGTGATGAAATCGCCTCCCAGGCCCGCCGCGGACCGCTTGGCAGCTTTGCATAGACGAACTCCATAAACCAATCCGGCAAATGTGCGGGGGAGGCGCATCCTGACTCCGATGCGTCTCCCATGTTCCACGCGGCCCTGGCCCCGCCCAGGCCCACTTTACAAATTTGTAAAGTTCAGGCGAGGCGCCGCCAAACCGCCATCACCAATTCTGGGGTCATGAAGCCGTCGATCGTCGGCCTCCCGCACTCGCAAGGAGAATTTTTAGATGCGTCGATCCAAACTCGCCCCCATCGCCATGCTGGCCATAGTCGCTGCTGGTGTCGGCGGCAGTACGCTGGCCTGCGCGGAGTCGAAGGAAGCCAGCGAGCGCAAGGAGATGACCGCCGCCCTGAACGCCAAGACATCGCTGACCCAGGCCATTGCGGCCGCCGAGCAGCAGACCGGAGGCAAAGCCGTCAGCGCCTCTCTGGAGGACCGCAAAGACGTCATGGCGTTTGAGGTGGAGGTCACGAGCGGCAGCAAACTGCAGAAGGTGTTTGTCGATCTGGAAACCGGCAAGGCGGTCAAGACGATCGCCGCGAGCGCCGACGACCACGGGGACAACGACCACGACGAGGATTGATGGATTGCGAGTCCGGTTCGCGTAACCGCGCGGGCCGGCTTGCGGGCAGACCATCTCGGAGAGAAACCATGTTGATCGAGATCGACAAACTTCGCCTTTCAATCGGCGGCACGCCGATTCTTCACGATGTGCACCTGTCGCTTCAACCGGGAGAAATCTATGGGCTCATCGGCCCTAACGGCGCGGGTAAGAGCACGACGATTGCCGCCGCGCTCGGCCTCCTGGCGCCCGACGCGGGGAGCGTCCGCGTGTTCGGCCAAGATCCGCTGACGACCGCGCGGTCCGCTTACGACCGGCTCGGCGTCCTGCCGGAGCAAAACGGATTTTATGGATGGATGACCGGCGAAGACTATCTTGCCTTCTTCGCCAAGCTTCACCACACACGCTCGGACGCCCCGGAGATCGAACGCCGCCTGCTCGCCGTCGGCCTCTCGCCGCGCCCCGGCCAGCCCATCGCGACCTATTCGCGCGGCATGCGCCAGCGCCTCGGTCTTGCCCGCGCGCTCATCGGCAATCCCCGCCTTCTGATCCTCGACGAGCCGACCAACGGTCTCGATCCGCGTGGGCGGCGCGAGATCCACGACCTACTGCTGACACTCACCGCAAATGGCACCGGGGTGCTGCTCTGCACGCATCTTCTCGACGACGTCGACCGGCTGTGCAAGCGGATCGGTATCATCAGTGAAGGAAGAACCGTCGCCGAGGGCGCGATCGCCGAGCTGATCCGCACCGAGCACCAGCTTGCCAGGTTCCGGATCCGCCTGACCGGGCAACCGCCCGCGGCAGCGTCCAAGACCATCGAGCACGCCGCCATCGTCGCGCATGAGGGTGAGTGGTGGGTGCTCGACGTCGACCCCGCCGTGGCACCGGATCAGATCTGGCGCGAGCTGCTGTTCTGCGGCTGGCCGATCGCGGAAGTCAAACCGGCCGCCGCGGAATGGCGTCTCGCCGCAGCCCGGCTCGCGCATGCCCGCGGCTCCCCCGCGTGACACGCTAAGCTGCAACGCGCCTCTTTCGCAGCATACCCCGAGGCCCACTGGAGATCGAACAACCCGAGCCGATTCTCGAAGCCGGTCGCGCAGTCCGCGCCACCCACAAGCACGCCGCGCGGCAACGCCGAACGCCAAGCGGACGGATGACGACGCCATGACTTCAGCCGTGTGAGAAATGCGGGCTAACTTTGGGCTGAAGGGCCGATCGATTCCCGTCGAATCCAGCCATTCATGCGTCAACGGCGGAGGAATTTCCAGCCAGCGTGGCGGAGTAATTCCAGGGGAGTTGTGAGGCCGGCGTTTTCGGTGGAAGCACCGCTGCAAATTCGGCCGGTGAAGCGGCCGTGGCGATTGCGTGAGCATATTCGCTTTACCCATCCGCCCGCTCGAACGCTCTTCGTCCGCAAAGCAGTGCTAAGCCGCCAACGAAAGCTCGCCGTTAACTGTCCGGGTGCGAATAGCTAAAGCCCCTTGGCCTGCGGACGATCCTGAAACCTTCTTGCCTGAGCGTATTCACGATGCACCAAGCAATGTAATCGTAACCATGCCGCTGCATAGGATTTGCGGACCCAACTCCAGTTGTAAGCCCTTCGCGAGCACCACCTCGCCGTCCTGCACCACGGCAAGAGCCGCGCCCGGCACCTTCCAGTCGGCCATACTATCGGCGGCAAGACGATCGAGGTCAGGGAGCAACTCGGCGATTGGCGCATGCTGCACGTCGGACGAATGATCCATCGTAGGGCTTCTTGCCTTGAACGAGTGCCGGCGAGAACTCGATGCGGGCCGTGCCTTCCACAATGTCCTTTGGACCTAACCTCTCGTCAACCGGTCACCCGGTCTTGCGGAGACGAAGGCGTGTAGCGATTGGCAACGCCGGTTCAGAATTTGATCTCTAGAATGGGCGCGGGCCGCCATTTGGCTACGGACTCGCCAAGAACCGCATCGGCTTGACGACCCGCATTTTCCTCCGACGAAAATTCGTGCCTTCGAACTCATACTGTCTTACATTTGTATTTCATTTGATGTAAAATGAGCGCAAATGCAGTACATTTGAAGGAAGGTTTATCGCTTGGTTGGGAAAACAATGCCGCTCAGTGTGCGGATGGCGCCCGAGGAAATGTCGATGCTCTCCGAGCTGCATCTCGACGACGCTGTCACGCCCAGCGACAAGATCAGGCGTCTTGTCAAAATGGCTCATCGCCGGCAGAAGAGCCGCTCCAGCTATTCCGAAGCGCTCGGCGTTGCCGAAGACCAGCTCGCCCCAACGGTTCGCAAGCTGCGCGAGCACGACGCCGCACACCACGTGCATTCCGATATGCTTCTGCAACTACTCACTTGGCTACCCGACACTTTTGCTTTGGCATCCACCGCGTTACAGAAAGACGTATCGGGGGAGGACGAAAAAAAAGCCACACTTACACTTGAAGACGACATCGCCGGACGCATTTTCTTACTACTGCTCGCAGTGTTGAAAATGGGACTGACGCCGGCGGCGCACTGCTACCAGAGCAGCCATCTGACCGACCGATTGCCAGCCGTGCTGGAACTCTGCCGGCTGTTGGACGAGGCTCGCTCCACCCTTGGGAGGAAAGGTCATGAGTGAATCACTGGCATTGCGGGTCAAGCGGCTGGTCAGCGGCGGCGCCAACATGATTGTCGCCGCGGTCGAAGCGATGGCCCCGGAAATGGTGATGGAAGAGGCGATCCGCGAGATCGACAACGCGGTCGAGGATGTCCGCACCGAGCTCGGCCAGGTGCTCACGCGCCAATATCATGCAACGCAGCGTCTCGCCGCAGAGAATGAGCGGCATGAAAGCCTCAAGGAAAAGATCCGGATTGCGTTGAAGGAGAGCCGGGACGACCTGGCGGAGGCCGGCGTCGCGCAGCTTCTCGACATCGAAGCGCAAATTCCGGTGCTGGAAGCCACCGCCATAGAAACCCGGACGGCGCAAACCGAGCTGGAAGGGTTCATCGCAGCGCTGCAGGCCCGCAAGAGAGAAATGATCGGCGAACTGAATGCATTCCGCTCCGCCAAGTCGACCGCCGAAACAGGTACGGAGGCCGCGCCTTCCTCGGTGCGCCAGCGTGTCCAGAGCGCTCAATCGGCGTTCGACCGTGTGATGGACGGCGCCGGCGGGATTGGTCTTGGCGGGTCGGTCCCCGATCTTAAAACCGCCAAGGTTAACGCCGAGCTTGAAGATCTGGCGCGCCACAATCGGATCAAGGAACGTTTGGCTGCCCTGAAGGAGGAGTAGATCCGTGGGCCAGCTCTTAAGTGCACAGCAGAACTGGCCGTTCGTCGTTGCGCTTGGCGTGATGCTGGGATTGGCTGTTCTCGAATTGCTGATCCTTCTCCTGGGAGGTTCGCTGTTCGGCCTCGTTGACAATCTGCTGCCGGACAATCTGGATGGGGACATTGATGTCTCCGCGGATACGGACGTTCATGGTCCGGATCATTCGGGCGGCTGGCTCGGTCAGGTGCTCGGCTGGTTTGCCGTAGGCCGCGTGCCGTTCCTGGTCGTGATCGTCGCGCTTCTGACGTCGTTCGGCCTGTTCGGCCTAGCCATCCAGGGGCTCCTGCGACAGGTGACGGGGGCCATGCTTCCCGCGAGCCTGGCCGCCGTCCCCGCCTTCATCGGTGCATCCGTGACGACCCGGTGGCTGGCTCTGCAGGTCGCGCGCATCATTCCGAATTCCGAGACGACGGCCGTGTCCAGCGACAGCTTCATCGGCCGGGTCGCAACGATCACGCTCGGTTCAGCCAGACCGGGTGAACCGACGCAGGCGAGGCTCACCGACATACACGGGCAAACCCATTATGTGATGGTCGAGCCCGATCGAGCATCGGACGTTCTGGCGGAAGGCGAGCACATTCTGCTCGTTGCCCGCAGCAATACGATCTTCAAGGCCATCCGGGCGGAGAGCAAAGCACTCCGCGACGCGTAGCGCCGAATGCCTGGGCGGCACAAACAACGATGGGGAAGACAATGGCTGATCTTGCGCGAGTGCTGATACCGATTGCCACGATCCTGGTCGCCTTCCTCGCTATTGGAATGATCTTTGCGCGTCTCTATCAGCGCGCCTCGAAGGAAGTCTCATTCGTGCGCACCGGCCTCGGCGGCCAGCTCGTCGTCGTCAACGGCGGGGCTCTCGTCTTTCCGGTTCTGCACGAAACCATCTCCGTGAACATGAACACGCTGCGCCTCGAGGTCAGACGCGCCAATGAGCAGGCGCTCATCACGCGCGACCGGATGCGCGTGGACGTGCTGGCCGAGTTCTATGTGCGCGTGCAGCCGACGGCGGAGTTGATCGCGAACGCGGCGCAGACGCTCGGTCGGCGGACATTGCAGCCGGAAGCGTTGAAAGACCTGGTCGAGGGCAAGTTCGTCGATGCGCTGCGCGCGGTGGCGGCCGAAATGACGATGGAAGAGCTGCATGAGCAGCGGGTGGATTTCGTGCAGAAGGTGCAGCGCGCGGTGTCGGAGGATCTGCTCAAGAACGGTCTGGAGCTGGAGTCCGTATCCCTGACCGGGCTCGATCAGACCAGACGCGAATTTTTCAACCCCGACAATGCGTTCGATGCCGCGGGCCTCACCAAGCTCACCCAGGAAATCGAAGAGCGCCGCAAGCTGCGCAATGAGATCGAGCAGGACACCCGCATCTCGGTCGAGCGCAAGAATCTCGAGGCGGAACAGCTCAGCCTGTCGCTGATGCGCGACCGGGAATATGCCCAGCTCGAGCAGACGCGCGAGATCGAGACGCGCCGCGCCATGCAGAAGAGCGAAATCGCTCGCGAACAGGCCCAACGGCAACAGGAAGCGGAGGAAGCCGAGATCCTGGCGGATCAGAGCATTCAACTGGCCCGCATTCAGGCGGCGCGCGAAATCGAGCAGCAGAACATCGAGAAGGAGCGGCAGGTCCGCGAACGCGATATCGAACGCGAGCGTTCGGTCGAGGTGGCGCAGCAGGAAAAGACCATCATCGTGGCGAAGAAGTCGCAGGAGCAATCCCTCGCCCAGTCGGAAGCCGATCAGGCTCGCGCTGCGGCCGTCAAAGCCGAGGAAGAGGTCGCGACCGTGCGCGATACCCAGCGCGCCGAGCGGCAGAAGGCCATCGAGCTTATCGAGGCGCGCCGTATCGCAGAACGCGATGCGATCGCAATCCAGGTCAAGGCCGAGGCTGAAAAGATGGCAGCCGACGACGAGGCCGAAGCCGTCCGCATCCGCGCCGAAGCGCAGGCGCGGAAGACGCGCGTGGTGGCGGAAGCGGACGCCGCTGCGGACATGCAGCGTGCCGAAGCCGCTGAGCGCCGTTATGCGGTGGATGCCGCGGGACGGGCCGCATTGAACGACGCGGATAATCGCCTGAGCGCAGACATCGTTCAGATGAAACTGCGTCTCGCGCTGATCGAGCAATTACGCGACATTATCCGCGAATCCGTAAAGCCGCTCGAGCATATCGACTCCATCAAGATCCTGCAGGTCGACGGCCTGGCCAATGGCATGGCCTCTCATAACGGCGCCGACAGCCCGTCGGATCAGATCGTGCAAAGCGCATTGAAGTACCGTGCGCAAGCGCCGCTCATCGAACTCCCTCCTGAAGGAACTCGGCTTTGATGGTTCGGCGCCTGCGGCCCTTGCGTCCGTGCTGGAGCGCCAGGCGGGAGGCGGTCACGGCAAGGAGCCGGGCCAGACGGCGTTCGCCGGAGCGAATGAGAACGGTAAGCTTGACTGAACGGCGGATCCGCCACGACTTCAGGCGGCCGCCTTTGGCTCAATCTCGCCGCCGAACGGCTCCCATCGACATCATCCGGGCCGTGTCGTCGCGCTCGGGCAAAGCCGACGTCGCGGACAGATGCCTACGCCGCAGGCGTCGTATCGAACGAGTTCGACTATTCCGGTTGGCAGGTAAGCGCGGCAATGATGGCAGACATGCGCAGATCGTGATGAAACGCATCATAGGCGGTAACAAATCGCTGTTCGACTGTCAGGCCCGCTGCCCGTAAGGCATCGCGGTAAGCGGCCTGCGACGCAGCGCTGACGTTTTTATCGAGTGGGTCGGTCAACATCACGATCTTGCGCGGAGGATGGCGCGCCACCTCCGCTGCGGCGTCGATCGGATCGATATAGTCTTCATATCCGGTCATGTCCTTCGCAAGGCCGCGCTCGTCCAGACGCTTGCGAACCGCAACGTTTCCAGAGGCTATGATCGCACACCCGATGTCATCGCGACGCGCCATGAGCGCACCGACGAGGTGACCGCCGCCCGATTGGCCGGCAAGTGTGATCCGGGTCCAGCTGAACCGCTCCTTGAGGCGGTCGACAGCGAGATTGACC
>CAVSIA010000005.1:0-141388 GCA_963727575.1 uncultured Alphaproteobacteria bacterium | reverse complement strand
ACGCTATTCCTCCCGCGGCGGCTCGAGCGCGTCGGTCAGCCGTTTCAGCGCGTCCTGGTCGGGCCCCTGCAGATAGGCGCGGGCGGCGGTTGCAACCTTATCGGCATCGGGCAAAAAGCTCGTCGCCAGGACCTGGAAGAACGCGAGCCGCCTTTCGTCATTCAACTCCCGGTAGCGCGACAGGATCTGGCGCGCCAGCGCCACGCCCGACGCCTCCCCGCGCCCGGACAGCAGCGCCTGCGACAGGCTCTCAACGGTGTCGCCCTGATTGCCGGCGATGCCGGAGAAATCGAGGAGCTGTCGTCCGCGATCCGAGATCGTCGTCAGCAGCTCTCCGAAAAATGAGACATTCATGGCCGATTTCTCTCAATATCGCGCGACATCGTATCTAAGATTAAACAGGATGCCGGTTTGTTATCGCTGCTGCCGGATCGAGAGAAAGCACGGCGGGACGGAAAAGTTTCTTTCGCAGAATTCATTTTATACACGTCTCAAACTTTCGTATACCTGGACCATAGCTGTAGGTTCGACGTTCATTGCGCTGGGGCTTCCGGCAAACAGAAATATCTCGTTTTTCAGGTCATCGTTTAGGGTTTAGATATGGCGTCTTCTCTTGCTGAATCCCTTAAATCCAAGATCGAGCATGAAATTTTGATGTTCAATTTCAAGCCCGGCGAGCGTCTTGACGAATGCCGGCTGGCCGATCGATTCGGGAGTTCGCGAACGCCCGTGAGAGAAGCGCTTCGCCTGCTCGCGGCGGAAGGCTTCGTGCGCATTCGCCCGCATCGCGGCGCTGTGGTGTCGGGCTTGTCGATCCCGGAGCTCAACGAACTGTTTGAAATGATGGCGATTTCGGAAGGCATCTGCGCAAGGCTCGCCGCCGCACGGGCGACCCCCGAGGAACTCGCCGATATCACCGAGGCGCATGAAGAATGCCGGGCCCGCTGCAAGGCCGAGGACCTCAAGGGCTATTGCCTCGCCAATGCGCGGTTCCATGAGGCAATCTACCGGGCAAGCCATAACGGCCATCTCATCAAACAGACCATCAGCATCCGCAACCGGCTGGGCTCCTACCGCCGCTTTCAGCTCCGGCGCCACAACCGGCTTCACGATTCCTTCTCCGAGCACGAGGCGATCTTCAATGCGATCCGGGCGGGGCAGTCCCTGGAAGCCGACCGGCTGATGCAGAAGCATATCGCCGTGCAGGCCGCCAACATCACCCAGGTCATCGCGAACCTGCCCGCCGACTATTTCGCCGAGACCTCCAGAGGCCAGCAGCAGCTTTTCCTGGCGCGCGACAGCAACCAGGCCTATCCGGCGGTTGCGCTCGCCTTCGAATAAAGCAGCGCGCGATCCGGCCTATTTGGCCGCCAAGGGCTGCTGCACCGCCTTGGCAAAGAAACGCATGACGTCGGGGAACTGCCGGCGCCATAGCGTCCAGTCGTGACCGCCGTCGTCGACGCGCAGCTCGGCGGCTAGTCCGGCGCGGCGCAGGGCCACGAACAAGGCGCAGCTCCCTTCATAGAGCTTGAAATAATCGTCATCCCCCGCCGTGATCAGGATTTTCGGCGGAGTCGGGATCTGGCTGAGCGCGGCGACGCGTGAAAAGGGGTTGCGCTGCATGTAAACGCCGGGATCGAATGGCTGGCCATAGGCGCCCTGATACCAGTGGTCCGCGCGCTTCATTTCCTGGCTGACGATCTGCTCGCCGCCCGGCAAGCCGACCCGCTCGTGCAGCGCGCCGCTGAGGCTGGCAACGGCGATGAAGCGCTCGGGGTGGAAAAACGCAAGCCGCAACGCGCCGTAACCGCCCATGGACAGGCCGGCAACGGTGCGCGCTGCCCGATCCGTCATCGCCCGATAGGTGTGCTCGACATGGTCGACCAGGTCAACGCCGATGGCGGTTTCGTAGTTGCCGGGGCCGCCGAGACCGGCGCTGTCGACATACCAGCTCTTGGCGCCGTAAGGCATGACCGCGATGGTCGGGGGGATTTCGCCGTCATGGATCAGGCGGTCGAGGGTCTGGTCGGCATGGCCGCCGTCGAGCCATTCCGCCTCATTGGCGCCATAGCCATGCAGTAGGTAGACGACGGGAAAACGGCGTCCCGGATCCCGGGCATAAGCCTCGGGAAGATAGAGGTTATAGGTCATCGGCGCGCCGAGCGACCTGCTTTGAAAACTGAGGCCCTTGCGCACCTCTCCGGCGCCCAATGCCGTATTCAGGCTGGCAGCGAGGAGAATACCCGCCGTTGCCGCCGCCGCGCGTCTTGCGATCGCGCCTACGACTTCGCCCGCAATCTTGCCACCTCCCGCGACAGCTTTGCCAGCCATCGCTCAATGCGCGCCTGATTGACGCCCAGATCGCTGCGTCCAAGCTGCGACCGAGAATAGATCGCCACTGTCGACCGACCCTCCGGGAGACTAATATATCGTACAATGATGGTATCGGGGAAGCGCATCCGTTCGCTGCGCTGCACATAACGGTCGGCGGGCGTGGCATCGTCGATGTCGACAAGCGTCAGCCGGCTCTCCGTCATCAACGCCTTGGCCAGCGCCTTGCGAAGCATCGGCACCTCCACGGGGTAGACCGGCGCCAGGATATCGCTATCGCTGGGGCAGAGCCCGGTCGGGCAGCTGAGCGCGTCAGTCGGCGTCGGGCGCCGCTCCAGCGTTTCGAAATTGACCGGACCGAGATCGGGCGGGCCGAAGACGCGCCAGAGTCGCTCCGGTCCGAGCAGAAAAAACGCTCCCGCCGCCGCTGCCCCCGAGCAGACGACGAGAATTATGATCCAAAGCCAAAGACTCATTCTGTGCCGTCCCGCCAGCCGTTGCATTGGAAAAGCTTACCATGTCAGCGACCGGACGAAGTAGGCCATTGAAAAGACAGAACTATGGCTGGCGGTTGCCGACGTCAGAGCCAGAGGAAGACGAAGAACAGCGAAAAGATCCCGAGCGGAACCAGGATCGGCCACAGCTCGGGCGGATCCGGGGTCACCACCACCGGCTTTTCAGGCTCCGGTTCAGGCACGGCAACCGTTCCCTTGCCGTCGCAGACGACGCATGGCACCGCTTCGATGACGTGCTTGCCGTCCTTGGTTGCAACGACATAGTTGGTGCCCGTCCCCTTGCAATGCGGGCATGTGATCGTTTCGGCCATAACTGTCCCCTGCACAGAACTCTCTCACCATTGAATAAAATTGAAGATGATTGTGAGAGCGTTAATGAGGACAACGTTCCGGCAAATTTTACGGTCCTATGATGCGCAAAGCACGATCGGACGCCGCGGCGGCGGCCTGAACGGGCCTCATTCCGCCGGAGCGGGCGGACGGAACAGGCGGCGGCGCAAACGGCCGGGAAGGCCGCGCAGCTTGTCGAGGAACAGATAGATCACCGGCGTCGTATAGATCGTCAGCACCTGCGAGACGGCGAGGCCGCCGATGATCGTGGCGCCGAGCGGCTGGCGCAGCTCCGAGCGCGGCCCCGAGGACAGCACCAGCGGCAGGGCGCCGAGCATGGCGGCGAGCGTCGTCATCAGGATCGGCCGGAAGCGGTCATGGCAGGCGTGCCGAATCGCCTGCTCGCTGGAGAGGCCGAGCCTGCGTTCGGCGTCCAGGGCGAAGTCGACCAGCATGATGCCGTTCTTCTTGACGATGCCGATCAGCAGGATGATGCCGATCAGCGCAATCAGCGAGATTTCCATGCCCGCCGCATTCAGCACGAGCAGCGCCCCGAGGCCGGCCGAGGGCAGCGTCGACAGGATCGTCAGCGGGTGGACGAGGTCCTCGTAAAGGATGCCGAGCACGATATAGACGGTAATCAGCGCGGCCAGGAGCAGCAGGAGCTGCTGGCCGCCCTGCTGCTGCTGGGTTTCGGCGTCGCCGGAGGCCTGCACCGTGATCGAGTCCGGCAAATGCAGCCCGCCGATCTTGTCGAAGACCGCCGTCAGCGCCTTGTCCAGCGTCTGGCCTTCCTTCAGATTGAAGCTCACCGTGATCGAGGGGAACTGGCCCTGGTGGTTGACTTCGAGCGGCGCCGCAACCGTGCCGATGCTGGCGATCGCGGCCAAGGGGATCTGCTGGCCGCTCTTGCTGGCGACATAGATGCGCGACAGGCCGCCGAGGTCGCGCTGCAATGCCGGATCGGCCTCGAGAATCACGCGATACTGGTTGCGGTCGCCATAGATCGTGGAGATCTGCCGCTCGCTGAAGGCGTTGTTCAGCGCCGCATTCACCGCCAGCATGGAGACGCCGAGCCGCGCCGCCCTCACCCGGTCGACCTCGATCTGCGCCTGCGGCCCGCCCGCCTCGCGGTCGGAGGACACATCGGCAATGCCGGGCACGGTCTTGACCGCCTCCGTCACGCGCGGCGCCCAGTCGGCCAGCGCCTGCAGATCCGGGCTCCACAGCGTCACCTGGTAGTTCGCCCGCGAGCCGCGGCCGCCGTGGCGCGGACCGTCGGCGGGAAACATCGTCACCTCGGCGCCCGGCACCGCGTGCATCTTCCGGCGCAGGCGGTCGACGATCTCCAAGCGCCGTCGCCTTGCGCTCGGTTTCGCGCTTCAAGGTGATGTAGATCCGGCCTTCATTATTGGCGCCCCAAGGCGAATTGCCGCCCACCGAAGCCGCGATGCCGACGACGTCCGGATCGCCCGCGATGATGTCGCTCACCCGGTGCTGCACAGTCTCCAGCTTCTCGAAGGCAACATCGGGCGAGACCCGCACGAAGCCGAACACCAGCGTCGGATCGCTGCGCGGCAGCATCGCCTTGGGCAGCACGATGAAGCTCATCACCGAAAGCGCGAGCGCAATGAACACGCTGGCCAGCATCAGCCAGCGATGGCCGAGGGCAAAATCGAGCGACCGCGCATAACCCCGCTCAACCGTGTCGAGCAGCGGCTCGATACGCCGGTCGAGCCAGGTTTCGCGCGGCTTGGGCAGCCGGCTCATGAAGCGGCCGGACACCATCGGCGTCAGCGTCAGCGAGACGACCGCAGAGATCAGGATGGCGAACGTCAGCGTCCAGCCGAATTCCTGCAGGATACGGCCGACGACGCCGCCGGTAAACAGCAGCGGAATGAATGCGGCGACCAGTGACAGGCTGATCGAGACGATGGTGAAGCCGATCTGCCGGGCACCGGCGAGCGCGGCCGCGGCCGGCCGCAATCCGAGCTGCATGTTGCGGTAGCAGTTCTCGATGACGACGATGGCGTCGTCGACGACGAAGCCGACGGAGATGGTCAACGCCAGCAGCGAGACATTGTCGACGCTGAACCCGGCCAGCCACATCATCACCACGGTCCCGGCCAGCGACAGCGGCACCGAGATCATCGCCGCGAAGGTCGGCACCAGCCGGCGCAGGAACAGGAACACCACCAGCGTCACCAGCGAGATGCTGGCGGCGAGCGTGAGCTGGAGATCCTCGATGCTCTTGCGGATGCTCACCGTCTGGTCGGACATGGTGGCGACGGTGACGTCGGGCGGGATCAGCCGCTGGATGTCCGGCATGGCCGCGCGGATGGCGTCGACCGTCTTGACGACATTGCCCTCCGCCGTCTTGCTCACGATGAGGATGACCGCTGGGTCCTGGTTGAACCAGCCGGCGCTGAGGCGGCTCAGCCGGCTTTCCTCGATACGCGCCACCTCGCCGAGCCGGACCACGGTGCCGCCCTGGTTCTTCAGCACGATCGAGGCATAGTCGGCGGCGGTGCGGAGCTGCCCGCCGGTGGTGATGGTGAAGGACGTCTCCGGCCCCTCGATGCGGCCGAGCGGCAGAAGCGCATTGGCCTCGGCGACGGCGCTGCGCACGGTCTCGAAGCCGATGCCGCGCGCCTTGAGCGCTTCGGGGTTGACGGTCACGCGGATGGCCGGCTGCTGGGCTCCGCCGACACGGACCTCGGCGACGCCGTCGATGCGCGCGATCCGGGTGGCCACGACGAGGTCGGCGATGTCGTAGATCTGCTCGGGCCGCCGGATCGGCGACTTCACCGCGAGAATCAGGATCGGCACCGAGGACGGGTTGAATTTGCGCAAGGTCGGGCGCCGGCTGAGATTGCCCGGCAGATCCGATTGCGCGCCGTTGATGGCGGCCTGGACGTCGCGGGCGGCGTCCTCGACATTGCGGCCGAGATCGAACTGCACCGTCACGCTGGACAGGCCGAGACGGCTTGTGGATGTCAGCTCGGTGACGCCGGAGATCTCGCCAATCCGGCGCTCCAGCGGTGCGGCGACGGTCGCGGCCATGGTCTCGGGCGAGGCGCCCGGCTGGGCGGCGGAAACATTGATGGTCGGCAGGTCGATATTGGGCAGGCTCGCCACCGGCAGATCGAAATAGGCGACGAACCCGGCGATGAACACCCCCACCGAGAGCAGAACCGTCGCCACAGGCCGGCGGATGAACAGCCCGGAGATATTCATGGGGCGACCGGTTCCCGCGCCCGGTCCGCTGCCTCGGTCGCTTCGCCCTCGGTCTCCCCGGGCGGCAGAGCTTCGAACCCGGTCCGCCCGCCAAGCGCGGCGATAATGCGGTCACGCAGGGCATCCATCGCCAGATAGATCACCGGCGTCGTGTACAGCGTCAGAAGCTGGCTTACCAGCAGGCCGCCGATGATGGTGATGCCGAGCGGCCCGCGCAGCTCCGAGCCCGGACCTTCCCCCAGAGCCAGCGGCAGCGCGCCGAGCAGTGCGGCGAAGGTCGTCATCATGATCGGGCGGAAGCGCAAGAGGCACGCCTCGCGAATGGCATCGTAGGGGGCGAGCCCGCGCTCGCGTTCGGCATCGAGGGCGAAGTCGATCATGATGATCGCGTTCTTCTTGACGATGCCCATCAGCAGGATCACGCCGATCAGCGTGACGAAGGTGAATTGCTGGCCGAAGATCTGCAGCGCCAGCAGCGCGCCGATGCCGGCCGAAGGCAGCGTCGTCAGGATGGTGAAGGGGTGAATGAAGCTCTCATAGAGCACGCCCAGCACGATATAGATAACGACCACGGCGGCAAGGATCAGCCAGGGCTGATTGGCGAGGGCGATGGTGAATTCCTCCGTCGCCCCTTCGAAGCTGCCGATGATCGAGGACGGCAGGTCGAGCCGCGCAACCGCCGCATCGATCGCCGTTACCGCCTCGTCGAGCGAGACACCGGGCGCGAGGCTGAAATCGATCGAGGTTGCCGGGAATTGCTGAATGCGCTGGACGGCCAGCGGGCGCGTCGTGCGCTCGATCCGGGCGAAGGACGACAGCGGCACCTGATTGGCGGTGTTCTGTCCGGTCACCGCTGCCGCAAGGCTGGTGCCGCCGGGCACGAACAGCCGGTCGAGCGAGGCAGGGTCGGTCTGGTAGGCGGGCGCGGCTTCCAGCACCACGCGGTATTGATTGGCCTGGCCGTAGATCGTCGAGATCTGCCGCTGGCCGAAAGCGTTGTAGAGCGCGTTGTTGACGTCCTGCATGGACACGCCGAGCCGCCCCGCCGCGACGCGGTCGACGTCGATGACCAGCGCCGGGCCGTTCTCCTGAAGGTCGCTGGTCACGCCGCTCAGCTGCGGCAGCGCCTGGAGCGCGGCGACGACACGGGTGGCGGCTTGCGAAAAGTCGGCAGGGTCGGTGCTATAGAGCACATACTGGTAGGGCGTCCGGCTCTTGCGCGTGCCGATCTTGATATCGGGCACGAGCTGGAAATAGCTCTTGATGCCGACGATGTCGCGGGTCGCCGCCGCGAGACGCTCCTCGATCTCGGACGCCGAGGCCGCGCGTTCGCCCTTGGGCTTCAACACGATGGAGAAATGACCGAGATTCGGCGCGGTGTTGGTCGAGCCGACCCCGATGATGGAGACGATTCCGGTCACGTCGGGATCGCGGGCGACGATCGCCTCGACCTGGTCCTGCAAGCCCTGCAGCTTATCGAAGGAGACGTCCTGCGCGGCTTCCGTCTCCGCGGTCAGGAAGCCGGTGTCCTGGCTGGGCAGGAAGCCCTTCGGAATGACGACGTAGAGCGCGACGGTCGCGGCAAGCGTGGCCGCCGTGACCAGCAGCATGAAGCCGCGATAGCGCAGCACCCAGTCGAGCGTCACGCGGTAGACAGCCTGCATCGCTGCGAACGGCGCATCGCCGATCCGGGCGAGCCAGCTCCGGCGCCGGGCGGAGGGCGGCCGCAGCAGCCGCGCGCACATCATCGGTGTCAGCGTCAGGGCGACGACAGCTGAGACGACGACGGCGATGGTCAAGGTCAGCGCGAATTCCTGAAACAGCCGGCCGACGATGCCGCTCATGAACAACAGCGGGATGAACACGGCAACGAGCGACAGGGTCAGCGATATGATGGTGAAGCCGATCTCGCCCGCGCCCTTGACCGCCGCCGCCATCGGCGAGAGGCCGCGCTCCATGTGCCGGACGATATTCTCGATCATGACGATGGCGTCGTCGACGACGAAGCCGGCGGCGATCACCAGCGCCATGAGTGACAGATTGTTGAGGCTGAAGCCGGCATACCACATCAGCCCGAAGGCGGAAGCGAGCGAGAGCGGCAGCGTCACGCCGGCGACGATGGTGGCGCTTGCGGTGCGCAGGAACAAGAGCACGACGAGGATGACGAGGCCGACGCTCAACAGCAGCGTCGCCTGCACCTCATGCACCGAGGCACGGATCGTGCCCGTCCGGTCGGCGACGATCTGCGCCTTGACGCCGGCGGGCAGCGCTTTTTCCAGCCGCGGCAGCAGCGCTTTGATGCCGTCGACCGTCGCGACGATATTGGCGTTCGGCTGGCGCTGCACGTCGATGACGATGGCGGGCGTGCCGTTGTAGCGCCCGGACGCGCGGACGTTCTCGATGCCGTTGACGATCTTGGCGACATTGCGCAGCAGCACCGGCGACCCGTCCCGATAGGCGACCACGACGTCGCCGTAAGCGTCGGCCGTTTCGAGCTGATCGTTGGCGCCGATCGAATACGCCTTCTGCGATCCGTTGAGCGTGCCTTTCGCGCCGGCGACATTGGCCTCGGCGATCGCCGTGCGCAGCGTCTCCAGGCTGAGGCCGTAAGCGGCGAGCTGGGCAAGATCGGCCTGGATGCGGACCGCGGGGCGCATATTGCCCTGCACCGTCACATGCCCGACCCCACTGAGCTGGCTGAGCCGCGGCAGCATGAACGTGTCGGCAAGATCGCTGAGCTTCTCCATCGAGACGTTCTGCGAGGTCAGCGCGATGGTCAGGATCGGCGGGTCGGAGGGGTTGACCTTGGCATAGGTCGGCGGATAGGGCAGCCCCTGCGGCAGGTCGCCTTCCGCCGCGTTGATGGCGGACTGCACGTCCTGACCGGCGGCGTTGATGTCGCGGTTGAGCGCGAATTGCAGCGTCACCCGGCTGAGGCCGTTCGAGCTGATCGAGCTCATCGACTTGAGCGCCGGGATCTGCCCGAGCTGGCGCTCCAGCGGCGCCGTCACCAGCGAGGCCATGGTGTCGGCGCTGGCGCCCGGGAGCTGGGTGGTCACCTCGATGACGGGGAAATCGACCTGGGGCAGCGAGGCGATCGGCAGCTTCAGATAGGCGAGCGCACTCGCCAGCAGCACCGCGATCGCAAGAAGCGATGTCGCGACGGGGCGCGCGATGAAAGGGGCTGAAACGCTCATCGGTCTACTCTGTGTCGCGCCTTGCGGCTTTCACCTGCCCGTTTTGCCTGCCCTCATTGTCCAGCGCCGACCGCTGTCCGGGCTGGGCTCGAAACGTCGGTCGTCTCGCCCTGCCCGCGCCGCGGCGCCGTCTTTTCTTCTCCCTTGCCGTCGTCGACGGTGACCTTCGAGCCGTCCTGGAGATTGGAAAAGCCGGATGTGGCGACGCGGTCGCCCGGCTCGATGCCCGAGGCAAGGACGGCGCGGTTCTCATCCTCGAGCGCAACCTCGACCGGCGTCAGCTTGACCGTATTGTCGGGCTGCACGCGGTAGACGAACCGGCCCGAGGCGCCCTGCTGGACGGCGGCGGAGGAGATCACCGTCGCGCCGGTCAGCGTCTTCAGATGCAGTCGGATATTGACGAACTGTCCCGGCCAGAGCGCAATCGGCTCATTGGGAAACGTGCCCTTCAGCCGCACGCTGCCGGTGTTCTGGTCGATGCGGCTGTCGATCACTTCGAGCGCGCCCTCGCCGATGGTCTTGCCGCCGACGCTCGCCGTCAGCGCCACGCGTCCCGCCGTCTTGGACGCGATCAGCTCCGAGATTTGCGTTTCCGGCAGCGTGAACACCACCGAGATCGGCTGAAGCTGCGAGATGGTGACGATACCGCCGACTTCGGCCGACGTGACGACATTGCCGACATCGACGTCGCGGATACCGGTGCGGCCGTCGATCGGCGCGGTCACAATGGTGTGATCGAGATCGGTCTTGGCGCTGTCGATGGCGGCCTGATCCTGGCGGAGCTGGGCGCGGGTCTGCTCGACCTTGGCGCGCTGGGCATCGGCGGTCTGCTCGGAGGTGTAGTTCGACTTGGCCAGCGTCTCCATCCGCTTCATGTCGGCCATGGCGTTGTTGAGGGCGGAGTCGTCCATGGCCTTCTTGGCCACCGCCTGATCGTAAGCGGCCTGATAGCGCGCCGGGTCGATCCGCGCGAGCACGGCGCCCTTCTTGACGCTCTGACCCTCCTGGAATTCGACCGAGATCAGCCGCCCGGTGACCTGCGCGCGGACGGTTGCCGAGTTGTAGGCGTTCACCGTGCCGACGCCGTAGAGATAGACGGGAACATCGGCGCGGCTCGCCGCCTCGGCCAGGATCGAGACCGGCCGGCTCGGATCGGCAGGGCCGCCGCCGCGCCGGCTGAATCCGGGCGCGCCCCCCTGTTCGGCGGTCGCGGTGGGCTTGGGAAAGATCCGGTCCTTGTAGATAAAGCCGACGAGCGCCGCCGTTACGATCAACAGAACCAGGGCAGGAAAAAACCGTTTCACTCCGACCTTGCCTTATCGTTTCTCGTGCAGCCGGTCCGGCCCGCCGCCAGCGTTTGTCTACCTGCCCACGTGACAGCGCGTCTTGTAGCACGGAACGGGAGATGCCGGGCGAGCCAATGGAAAAGCCGCTGCCGCCAAATTGTCGCCCCGAGCCTCTCGCCTGATCCCCATTACGCGGCGGACCAGAGAAATCCTCCGCGTCGATCCCCCTTTGGGCACGGATCGGGCCCCATCTCTAGCGCCGCGTGTCTGAATGGTTACCGACTAGGCGCGACATCTCGGCGTTGGACGAAATCCACAGAAGCCGGCCTTGCGCCTGCAAATCGCCCAATTTCGTGATAGTTGAGAGAAAAATGACGCCCTCATGTTTCGATCCCGAAATCGGACGAATTGAGTTACGGGAATTTACGGCTGCTACACTTTTACCCAGGCTTTCCCGCCCGGAAGTGGTGAGTTGCCATAAATTCGTTGAAAATCGATGGGTTAAATCGGCTACCTCACAGGCGTAGCGAGATTCGCGGCGCGCCCGGAGCCAAAGGCCCTTCAACCATAAGCAATGGCATGGCAATCCTCCTCCACAAGCGCATCTTTGCCGCTAAGGCACATCTTTTTCTTCTGCCGCTGATGCTGCTCGCGCTGCACGGCACGGCGCACGCACAAATCCAGCTGGTCACGCCGGGCGCGAAGGCGCCAGCCGAGGCCGCCGCGCCGCAGAAGGCGCAGAAACCCGCAGCAGCCGCGCCTGCGACGACGGCGCCGGGCGCTACCGCCGCCCAGCCCGAGGCACCGAAAGCTGCGCCGCCCGATTTTTCCATCGTCGACCGCGCCATTGGCGCCGAAGCCGCCCCGAAGCTCGAAGGCTGGACCCATAGGCTCGACGAGATCGAGCAGACGCTCAATGCCGCGTTCGTTTCCTACGTCCTGCTCGACAAGGCGCGCACCGACCTGCAGCAGACCCGCGAAGACATCGACAAATTCGTCGAAACCCTGGCACCCAAAGTGGCCGAAGCCAAGGCGCAGGTCGATAATCTCGGCCCCGTTCCGGAAACCGGCGAGCCCGAACCGGTCGCCGCGCAGCGCGCCGAGCTGCAACGGGTCTATGGCAGCCTGAGCGCGGTCAAGAATATCGCGGAATCGACCAAGCTGCGCGCCAATCAGCTCACCACGAAAATCCAGGAGCTGCGCCGGCGCAAATTCGCCGAACGCCTGTTCGAGCGCGTGCCCGAAGCCCACAGCGCCTATACATGGCAGAGCGCGCCCGGCCAGCTCAGCTACGCCTTGCAGAAGGCGTGGCAGACGGTTTCGGGCTGGTGGGGCCATCTCGACCGCAGCGCCGACGCCATCCAGATCCTCGTCCTTGCCCTGCTCATCGCCGCCGCGACCACCTTCGTGGCGATCCGCGGCATCAGCCATTTCCGATCCTGGCACCAGGCCGGCGAACCGCCCTACTGGCGCCGGTCGACCTCGGCGGCATGGGTGACGCTGCTGCGGGTTTTGCCGGTCGCGGCGACCTCGGCCTTCCTCTATTACAGCTTCCGCTATCAGGAGCTGATGCCGGAGGACGTCAACCTGCTCGCCTATTCGGTCATGCGCTCGCTGCTCATCGTCACCGCGGTTTGCGCGCTGATCGCGACGGTGCTGGCGCCCGGCCGCCCCTATTGGCGGATGGTCCCGATCGACAACCGCGCGGCGCATCGCACGCGCTGGCTGGTGGTCGCGCTGGCCGCGGTCTACAGCATCACGCTGTTCATCGACACCGTGCGCTACACCGCCAATGCGCCCTTCACGCTGACCGTCGCGCAGAGCTTCCTGTCCAGCATCATCATCGCCCTGCTGTTCATCGCCATCCTGGTTTCGCCGCGGCAGCGCATCGCCATTCAGGACGCGCCCGAAGTCGGCTGGATGTCGCAGCTCCGCTGGCCCCTCTGGGGCGCCGCGCTGTTCATCATGGTGACGGCGCTGACCGGCTATATTGGCCTTGCGCGCTTCATTTCCGCCCAGCTCATCGTCACCGGCACCATCCTTGCGGTGATCTATCTGCTGCTGCTCTGGGTCGACGCGGTCGGCGAGAGCATGGGCAACGAGGAGGCCCAGCTCGGCAAATGGCTGAAGGACAATGCCGGGCTTGACCAGGTTCGCCGCGAACAGCTCTCGCTGCCGGTGACGCTGTTCCTCAAGATCTCGACGCTGGTGTTCACCGTCCCGCTGATCCTCCTGCAATGGGGCTTCGACTGGAAGGACATCCACGAAGGCGGCGCAAGCCTGCTGTTCGGCTTCAAAATCGGCCAGACCGAGATCTCGCTGGCCGCGATTCTGGCCTCCGTCATCGTCTTCGTGGTCGGCTATGTCGTCGCCCGGCTGTTCCAGGGTTGGCTGGACCGGCGCGTCTTGCAGACCGCGGGGATTTCAGGCGGCGCGCGCCATTCGATCCGCACCGCCGTCGGCTATCTCGGCGTCGTTATCGCCGCTCTGGTGGCGATCTCCTATGCGGGCCTCGACCTTTCGAATATCGCCCTGGTCGCCGGCGCACTCTCCGTCGGTATCGGCCTCGGCCTCCAGGCGGTGGTCAACAATTTCGTCTCCGGGCTGATCCTGCTTGCCGAGCGGCCGATCAAGGTCGGTGACTGGGTGGTCGTCGGCGGCGAGGAAGGCTTTGTCCGCAAGATCAGCGTGCGCTCCACCGAGATCGAGACCTTCGACCGCGCCAACGTGCTGATTCCGAACTCCTATTTCATCTCCGAGAAGGTCAAGAACTGGACGCTGCACAATTATAGCGGCCGCGTGTCGATCACGGTCGGCGTGCACTACAACAGCAAGCCGCGTCAGGTCCACGACCTGCTGATCAAGGTCGCCAAGGCCAATCCGAAGGTGATGGCGACGCCCGAGCCGTTCGTCTATTTCGGCGATTTCGCCGCCGACGCGCTCGAATTCAAGCTGTATGCCTACACCTACGACATCACCAAGTCGCTCGGACTGCGCACGGAGCTGCGCATCCAGATCTACGAGGCGTTCCAGGAAGCGGGCATCGAGATTCCCTATCGCCAGACCGACGTGCATTTCCGCAATACCGAGTGGATCAAGGACGTGCTCTCGCAGCAATTCGCCCAGCTTCACAACGGCACGCCGCCCGCTCCGCCGCAGAACATGGCGCCGAAGCAGCCCAAGGCGCAGATGGCGCAGCGGCCGGAGAACGGCAATTTCTCGGTGCCGCCGCCGGATGGTGGCAGCACAGGTGGAAACGCGTAAATGCAGGGATGGACGGACCGCCGCCGGCCGATGGCCAATCGGCTCCGCTCTAACCGCCGAATTCGAAGAGCTGGCGCTGATTGAGCTTGTTCGCCGGCCGGGCGTTGGGCGGGAACAAGGTCGCAAGATCGCGGATCTGCTTGGGCGAGGCCTCGATTGGGGTCTTGAACACCGTCCAGACCACGCCTTCGGTGCAGGGCGGCATGGTCATCGACCCTTCATAGCGATAGAACGCCCGGCTCGATTTGCCCTCCGGGAGCGCGGGGAGAAAGTCGGTCGGGTCGATAGGGAACAGCGTCCCCTTGTCGGCGCCTTTGGCCGGCAGGTGCTCGATCAGCATCTTCAGGGCTTCGTGCTCGCGGCCCTGGCGGATGAATACGCCGCTGATCGCGGTCGCGCCGGTCTTGCTCCGGTGAACGAGCTGCAATTCCATCTCCAGCGCGCGCCCCGATAGCAGATGCTCGCTCGGCTGCCGGACATACGCCTCGCCGAGCGCATAGCGCACGCCGCCGATTTCGATCTCGCAGCCCGGATCGAAGCCGATCTGCAACGTCCAGCTTCTCGATGACGCCCGCGCGGTGATGGGGCGATAGTCGAGATCGAGACCCCTGGCGCTCGGCACTTGCGTGGCGTCGACGAGGTCGATCGGGCTCTGCTCGACGCCGAACTGGCAGAGCGCGTAATCCGGCGACAGCTCGCTCCAATGTTCCGGGCCGGTCACACCGTCGAATGTCCACCGCGCCGGCGCCTCCTCCGAGGTCTGAGCCGCGGCGCTCATCGAGGACAGCACCGACAGGCCGGGCAGAGCCGACGCGGCGGCGCCGGCCGCCGCCTTCAGCACAGCACGTCGCGTTATCCGTTGCGTCTTCCGCATTGTGCCTTTCCGAGAGCGCAAGGCCGATATCGCCTGCGGCCGATGATGAGGAGCATTTCGCCAAGTCGGCGATCATAGGCAAGGGGCGTCAAAAAATCTTGGCCTTTTACCAATAAGCTGCTTTTGCGATGCCGGAAATGCACAGGCTCGGAGCGTTGTGTTGCGGTGTTGCCGCGCCTTGCGTTAAGACACTTGAGCATGGTCGCTTCATGTTGGATCGCTCATGCTCTAGAGCTCCTTTTGTTTTTGCGCGATTTTTCGGGAAATCCGGCGTCCACTTTTCCCGATCGTGCTCTAGTGCCAGGGGCTGGGACGGGGCATATGGGGCAACGCATCTGGGCTAAGTTTGGGTTTGCGGCGGCGGCATTCTTCGTTGGGCTCAGCGGGAGCGCCGCGGCGGCGAACCGTATCGAATGGCAGCTGGAGAACCCGTTCCGCCTGTTCAAGAACCCCGCCGATACCGAGCTTCACCGCCGGATCTACGATCAGCTCGGCGGCATCGAAGCGGACACGCCGGTGCTTGCCGCCGAACGCCGGCTCGCCGAACGCAGCGGCGGGCGGGGCTGGGCCAAGGGCGTCTTCAACAACACTTGCTACAATCAGGACGGCGACCGCTACAACGCCTGCTCCGATTACGTCCTGCCCAAGAGCCACCGCATCGTGGCAACGTTGACGCCCGACCGGAAGTTCTGGAACCTGTTCGGCCGCGCCCCGTCCAATGAAAGCTGCCATTGGCTGCTTGAGGACCATGCCGGCGCCGCGCTGGCGCGCAAGACGGCGCCCTGCAACGCGGCCGTCAAGTTCGACGTCCCCTATCCAGGCGGCGCCCGGCTCAGTGTCTCGCGCTGGAGCGGCCCGGCGGAGACCGCGGTCGACGTCACCGTCCAGGACCTGCTGATCGTCGGCATGGGCGACAGTTTTGGCGCGGGGGAAGGCAATCCGGACTCGCCCGTCCAGTTCAATGACGGCCGCTCCTACGATTACGGCTCCATCGAGATCGCCGCGACCCGGCAGACCGCAAAGCTCGACGGCTATCCGGCACGGGAGGGCGGCTGGACGAAACTCAGCGGCTCGGCGTTCCGCAAGGAGCGGGCGCGCTGGTGGGACCGGGAGTGCCACCGTTCGCTCTATTCGCATCAGCTTCGCGCCGCTCTCCAGCTCGCCATCGAAAATCCGCAGCGCGCCATCACCTTCCTCAGTTTCGCCTGCAGCGGCTCCGAGATCGTGCAGGGCATCCTGTTGCGCGCTCCGGTCCGCGAATGCACGCCGGGCGAGCCGTTCACGGTTTCGAGCCAGCTATCGGCGATGGCGCAGGAGCTGTGCCAGACCGTGAACCCGCGCGCGCAGATGCCCGCCGCCGTCATCCAGCGCATGCCGGAGCTCCGCAGCGTCGCCGAACGGGAGATGCGGGTCGCGCGGTGCAGTGCGTCCCCGCAGGGCAGCGGCCACCGCGCCCTGCTGAAGCGGCCTATCGACATGGTGTTCCTTTCGGTCGGCGGCAACGATGTCGGCTTCACCCAGCTGATCGCCGACAGCATTCTGAGCGAGAACAGCATCTACCGCGTGCTCGGCCAGCGGATGAACGCGGTGTTCGGCGTCGGACGGGCGCGCAAGCAGATCGATCTTCTGAAAAAGCGATTCGAGGGGCTGAAATTCGCGCTCGAGCTGTTCTTCAACACCCGCGAAGGCACCAAGGTCATCCTGACCGGCTATCCGAATATGGGCTACGAAGCCGACGGCATGAGCGCCTGCAACGGCAGCAAGGGCCTGGAGGTGTTCCCGGCCTTTCAGATCGATGCGGCCAAGCTCGGCAAGGCGGAGGATTTCTCCACCGAGCTGAACCAGAGTCTGGCCGCCTTTGCCGGGCGTGACTGGACCTTCGTCGACGGCTTTCGCGGCGATTTCCGCGGCCATGGGCTATGCGCGTCGCGCGGCGAGGGGACCGCCGAGAGCGTTGCCTTCCCGCGGCTTAAGAACGGCGCGTGGACGCCGTACAAGCCTTCGGCCTTTCAGCCTTATTCGTCGCGCCAGCGCTGGTTCCGCACGCCGAACGACGCGTTCATGACCGCGCATATGCATGCCGACACGATTTCGAATTTCGGCGCCAATTGCAGCGGGATCTATTCCACGGCGTTCAAGACCGTGGCGCGGCGGCATTGGCTGCCGTTCCAGCTCTTTGTCGGCAGCACCTATGGCGGTGCCTTCCACCCGACCGCCGAGGGTCAGGCGCGGATCGCCGACGAATTGGTGAAAGCGGCAAGGACGAGCCTGCACGCCACGCAGTGATCAAGGCGGGCCACACTGCCCGCCTGGGGCGCAACCGTTTCAGATGCCGAACAGCGCCTTGGCCGCCGCCCAGATGCCCCCCAGAACGGCAACGACGTAGATCGAGCCGGCGAGCCCGATGATCGAGCCGACCACGATCGCGGCGCCGTCCTTTTCGAGCAGCCCGGCGGCGATGATGGCGATGCCGAAAGAGGGCAGCGCATTGCCGAACGGCACCGGCACGAGCAGGATGATGGTCAGGAACGTCATATACAGGCCGATCACCCGCTCCATCCGATTCGTGGTCAGGAAGTTCCAGCGCGGCTTCAGCCCGCTTTCGATCTTCGACAGATAGCGCACCACATATTCGACGATCTTGGCGAACGTCTCGCGGCTGAAGCCCTGGCGGCGCATGAATTGCGGCAGCCACGGCTCCTGGCGCCCCATGACCATCTGCACGGTGAACAAGAGGATCGGCGTGCCGAGCACCCAGGCGACGGGAAAGATGGTGTTAGGCAGCGCGAACAGAATGATGACGACACCGAAGCTGCGGTCATACAGGGCGTCGACGATCGTGCCGATATCGATGCGGTCGAGCTCGGTCTGCTGCCCAAGTCTGGCCAGAATGGATGAGGTTCGCTCGGGGGTGGCGCGCGTCGCCTGCAGATCCGGCATTGGGGAGTCGTCCATCAACACAAACCTCGCCGAGTGCAAAGCGGCATTCGGATGAATCCGATGCCAAAACAAACAGATAGATCGGCACAGCCGAGTCCGGTTAAAGGTCCCCGCTCCAGCGCGATAGGCTCAGGCAGAAAGGGGCCGATAGTGCGGCGGCACCATGCTCTCAAGCAGCTTCGCTGTCCAGGGATCTCGTATCCTGGCTGCCGGGCAGAATGCAAGTGACGGTCGTGCCCTCCCCCACCCGGCTTTTGATCTCCAGCCGGCCGCCATGCAGCTCCAGGATGGACCGGGAGATGGCAAGGCCGAGCCCGGTTCCCCGGTGGCCCTTGGTGAGCTGGTTTTCGACCTGCTCGAACGGCCGGCCGAGCTTGGCGATTTCGTGACGCGGGATGCCGACGCCGGTGTCGCTGATGGCGAGGCGCACCGTGCCCCGGTAGCGATAGGTGCGCAGCGTCACCTCGCCGCCGACGGGGGTAAATTTCACCGCATTGGCGAGCAGATTGATGAGCACCTGCTTCAGCGCGCGACGGTCGCCGGACAGCTCGATCGACTGATTGCCCGCCGTCTTCAGGCGGATATTGCGCGCTTTGGCGGTCTGCTCGACGACGCGCATGCTTTCCGCGGCGATGTCGCTGATATTCAGGGTCTCCATAACCAACGCCATCCGGCCCGCCTCGATCTTCGACATGTCGAGGATGTCGTTGATGACTTCGAGCAGATATTGGCCGCTCTGCTGGATGTCGTGGGCGTATTCGACATATTTCTTGTGCGGGATCGCACCGAAAAGCTGCTGATAGATCATTTCGGAAAAGCCGATGATGGCGTTCAGCGGCGTGCGCAGCTCGTGGCTGATATTGGCGAGGAATTCCGATTTGGCGCGGTTGGCGGCCTCGGCGCGCTCCTTTTCCGCGGCATATTTGTTGGTGAGTTCGAAAAGCTGACGGGTCTGGGCCTCCTGCTGCACGCGCGACGCCTGGAGATCGGAGACGGTCGCCTTCAACTCGCCCTCGCGGTCGGATAGGCGCTGCTCGCTCTGCTTCAGCGCAGTGATGTCGGTGCCGACACTGACGAAGCCGCCATTCTCGGTGCGGCGCTCGCCGATATGCAGCCAGCAATCCTCGCTCAGCTCCGCCTCATAGGCGCTCGGCCCCTGCTTGGCCTCGCCGGTCGCCGCGCGCGGCCCCTGCAGCAGCTTCTCGCGGGCGCCCTCAGCGATCTCCCTGAACGGCATGCCGGGGGTGAGAAGGCGGTTCGGGATCTTGTAGATCGCCTTGAACTTGCGGTTGCATACCACCAGCCGGTCGCGATTGTCCCAGAGCACGAAGGCTTCCGAGATCGCCTCGATGGAGTTGCGCAGCCGCGCTGAGGTATCGACATTCTCGATCTGGCGCTCGCGCTCCTCGGTCACGTCCGACGGCCACCGCGGTCAGGATCGGCGGACCGTTTTCGCTGCGCCGCCTGATGTGCCCCCGCAGATCGAACCACAGCCAGCGGCCTTCCTCCCGGTCGCGCAGGCGGAAGCAGGTGCGCACCTCCTCGACGCCGGTGCGGACATGGGCCTCGACCATCTCATACAGGTCGTCGTCGGGATGGAGCAGATCGCGCATATCGCGATAGAGCATCCGCCCGCCCGGCACCGACATGCCGAGCATGCCGAACAGCGATTCCGACCAGCACAGCTCGCCCTTGACGAGATTCCAGTACAGCAGCGCGGAGCGGCCGTCGCGCAGGAGAAACTCGGTGCCGTCGCGCAGCTCCAGCGCCGATTTCAGAAGCTCGACGACGCCGGCCGCGCGTGGCGACGAAGGTGATCATCGCGCCGAGAAAGCCGCCGACCACCACGGCGACGATCAGGTCGCGCTGCGCCGTGCCGTTCCCCAGAGCGAAGGCCGGCGAAGGCGCCGCGAGCACGCCCAACGCTCCGCAGCCGGCCAGCCGCAGCCCCCGCGTCAAAGCGCGGCAGGCACGTCCGCCAAGGGCAGACCGTCGCAGACCATGTAAGGCAGTTCGCAGCATGGCGAATGTCGAAACCGCGGGCGTTTTCAGAAAATCCTGAAAGCAACGCCCGCAGTTTCGACCGATTCGCGGTGAATTCCGAATTATTGACTTAAGCCGCGTCCGCTTTGTCCGGTTCTTTCAGCATCTTGCCGGCAATCTCATAGACGTCGCGCGAAAGATTCTTGGTCCCGGCGACACGTTCGAGCTGCGCCCGAGCCGCCTTCTGCCGCTTCGGGCTCGAGCATCCGCCACATCTCGAAACTGCCCAGCAGCCGGGCCGCCATCAGCCCGTTGAACATGTTCAGCTCCAGGACGGAATCGGCCACCAGCTTGTAGCCCTTGCCGTCCGGAGCGTTGAACTGCAACGGATTGCCGACGGAGAATGCCCCCAGGACGGCGCGTACCCGGTTGGGGTTCTTCATCGAGAATTGCGGATGCCGGGTCAGGTCCGACACGAACTCGGCCGTCCCGTGCAACGGCGATCGCGCCTGGACGGAGAACCATTTGTCGAGCACCAGGGGATCCTTCTTCCAGCGGGTGTAGAAGGATTTCAGCACGGCATCGCGCGCCGGTGAGTTCGACGTCGCCGAACGCCTCAAGCGCGGCCATGGCGTCGGTCATGTTGGCGGCGCGCTTGTAGTGATCGCGCGCTCGCGACACGGCGGACCGCCCGCCCGCCGCGGTCAGCAGCGAGAGCGCGGCGTTGCGCAGGGCGCGCTTGCCGGCGCCGGCTGCGTCGGGAACATACTCGCCCTCGACCGCATAGCCGTCATAGATCGCCTCGAGCTGCGACTTCAGCGCCTTGCCGAGGCTCTGGCGGAAGGCGAGGCGCGCCGTGTGGATCGCGGCCGGATCGATGTCGGTGCCGATCGCCAGCGCGATGTCGCGGAACGGCGGCACCGCCAGCATCAGCGCGCGGAAAGCCGGCTCCAGCGCATCGTCGGCGACGAGCTGCGCCAGCGCCTTGGCGAAACGCTGCGACGGCCTCGGCTTGCCCCCGGCGCGAATTGCGGCCGTCATCTGCTTCAGCGACTTCATCGCCAGCGTCTGGGCCGACTGCCAGCGATTGAACTGGTCGCTGTCATGGGCGATGAGGAACTCCAGATCGCGGTCGCCGAGATTGGCGGTCACGTTCACCGGCGCGGAGAGCCCGCGCAGCAGCGAGGCAACCGGGCGCTCGGGGATGCCGGTGAAGGTGAAGCTCTCGGAGCGCTTTTTCAGATGCAGCACGCCGTCCTTGATCGTCGTGCCGTCGTCCAGCTTCAGCGCCAGATCCTTGCCCTTGCCGTCGAGCAGGCCGATCCGGACGGGGATGTGCATCGGCTTTTTCTTCGGCTGGCCGGGCGTCGGCGGCAGGTCCTGCTTGACCGTCAGCTTCGCCGCGCGGGCATCCTCGGAATAGGTCAGCCGGCAATTCAGCTCGGGCGTTCCGGCCTGCGAATACCACAGCATGAACTGGGACAGATCGAGCTTGTTGGCGTCGGCCATGGCGGCGACGAAATCCTCAACGGTCGCCGCGGTGCCGTCATGGCGCTCGAAATACAGGTCGATGCCTTTGCGGAAGCCCGGTTCGCCGACGATGGTCCGGATCATGCCGCACAGCTCGGCGCCCTTCTCATAGACGGTGCGCGTGTAGAAGTTGTTGATTTCGATGAAGCTCTCCGGCCGCACCGGATGGGCGAGCGGACCGCCATCCTCGGCGAATTGCTGCGCGCGCAGCGCGGCGACGTCCTCGATCCGCTTGACGCCCCGCGAGCGCAGATCGGAGGTGAACTCCTGGTCGCGGAACACGGTCAGCCCTTCTTTCAGGCAGAGCTGGAACCAGTCGCGGCAGGTGACGCGGTTGCCGGTCCAGTTGTGGAAATATTCGTGACCGATCACCGCTTCGATCAATTCATATTCCCGGTCGGTGGCGGTCTCCGCGCTCGCCAGGATCAGCTTGTCGTTGAAGATGTTGAGGCCCTTGTTCTCCATGGCCCCCATGTTGAACGCGCTGACGGCGACGATCATGAAGATGTCGAGGTCGTATTCCAGGCCGAAGCGGTCCTCGTCCCATTTCATCGCCCGCTTCAGGCTCTCCATCGCCCAGCCGCAGCGATCTTCCTTGCCCGGATCGCAATAGACCCGCAGCTCGACGGTCCGGCCGGAGCGCGTGGTGAAGCTGTCGCGGATATGGCCGAGCTTCCCGCCGACCAGCGCGAACAGATAGGAGGGCTTGGGAAACGGGTCCTCCCAGACGGCGAAATGGCGCCCGCCCGGCAGTTTGCCTTCCTCGACGAGATTGCCGTTCGACAAGAGCACCGGCGCGTCCTTGCCGTCGCCTTCGAGCCGGACACGGAATTTCGACAGGACATCCGGCCGGTCGAGATAATAGGTGATGTGGCGGAAACCCTCGGGCTCGCATTGGGTGCAATAGAGCACGCCCGAACGATAGAGCCCGGACAGCGCCTTGTTGGCTTCCGGGTCGCACAGGCTGGTGACGTCGAGCACGAACGCCGCGTTCGGCGGATCGAAAATGGTCAGCTTGCCCTCGCCGACCTCGTAAGCGCTTTCGCCCAGCGTATGGCCGTCGATGGCCACATCCAGCAATTTCAGCTTCTCGCCGTCGAGCACAAGCGGTCCCGGCTTGCCCTTGACCGCCGGGTTCGGCCGCATCTTCAAATGGGCCGCGACGCGGGTCTCGGTCGGATGCAGCCGAATGTCGAGCTCGGTCTCATCGATCAGATAGGGGGCGGGCCGGTAGTCCTTCAGATAGATCGTGCGCGGGTCCTGGGTCTTCATCGCTCTCTGTCTTCGCCAAAACTGACTGCTTATGCATCTAAGCCAACATTGCCAAGAAGCAAATTGAAAGCTCGGCCGATTAAGAGTGATTTGCCACGCTGGAAGCGTAATTCGCGGGTGTGTGAAGCCGTGATTTGCGGGGGAACCAGTTCGAATGGCCGCCGTCGGCCGCCCTGTAAACGATCTGGAGGAGCAAAACGCATCTTGCGGCGCAATGCAAATCGCGCGGACGGGGCTCTCAGTCTGATTCCGGTTCTCGGCCAGGTGCCGCTCCGGCGATTTGAACCTCTCCGCCCGTGCGCGCGTCAGACAGATTGCAGCTTGCATAGTGGAGATGTGCGATGATGAAATTGGCTTATCCAGACCTCGCAGCGATCAACATAGTCCGAAAAGCGCCGAAATTCGGCTTCGCTCTGCTTACGGGCGCCACCCTCCTACTTTCCGGCCTGGCGGCCGAACCGGCTCACGCGAAAAATTTCGGTCGCGGAGTGGCCATTGGCGTGGGTGCGTTCGGGATTGGCGTATTGATGAATGAAGCGGCCAGATCCGAAGACTATGGCGACTACAACGATGATGACGATTATCGGGAGCGAAGCTACCGGAAAAAAAGCAAGTCTCGACCAACCCGCAACCGAAGCAGCGCGCCTGAGGTTCAATTCTCGCAAGAGCTCCTCGATACCCAGAAATCGCTAAACCGGGCCGGGTATGACGCCGGCACGGCGGACGGCATCCGCGGGCCGCAAACCACGGCCGCAGTCAAGGCGTTCCAGCGTGATCAGGGCTACCAGGAAACCGGCCATTTGACCGCAACGCAGCGCGAAGAGCTTCATGTCGTTGCGCCAGAGGTGGCCAATACCGCTGATGTCGGCAGTGCAAAGGAGGTCCCTGCGGCAGGCGAAGGTGCGCTCATACCGACAAGTCTGGAACAGGAGTCCTACAAGCCGAAATTTGGCAACGAGACCGCCGAGAATGAAACGAAAACTGTCGCCGGTCACGAGAACATGCGGCAGACCGTTCCGGAAGCGGAAATCGATCCGTCCACGCTTGAAGTGGAGAAGGCCTTGTTTTCCTTGCAGATGATTCAAAGTGTGCCGGATGGGAAGATAGATGACGAGACGGTTGCGGCAATCAAGCGGTACCAGAGTCACCTAAACCAATCTCCGACTGGCGAACTGACCTCCGAGCAACGAGCAAATCTAATATCGATGGTCCAGGCATATTTTTCGTTCGAGAAGAAGTAAGATGCTGGCCCTGTTTCCCCGAGCATACGCTTTCGAGTGCTTGCCGCGAGTGGATTTGTCTGCGTCAGACGCGGTACTTGCGGCAAGCTCCAACTCTTCGAGCGAACGGATCCGGGCGGGCCACTCATCGATGCAAGACATATTCAGCGCCGCGATATTTCGGCGCGCGGCTATCCGATATATGCTGCCGCATCGGGAATCAATGCGGCTCAGCCCGCATGAATAGGATTTGCTCCTGGCCGACGCCCTTGCGCCACTTGATGCGCTCCGGCAGCCCGGCTTGGCGTCGCTTGTAAGCATCCGGTCACAATCTCGCTGATGCCCCGCCATAATCATCATCCGCCTTTGATAAATCCTGCCCAGTTCGGCGCGTGCGTGCGGCCGCACAGGTGCGGTGATTTTGCCGCTCTTGCGCCGCTGTAAAGATTGGCGTTTATGGGCACAGCGCATTTCCGGAGAAAATTCATGGAGTTGACTCTGTCTTCCGGTGAGATCGTCACGCTCGCCGGTCTTCTGGTCCTGGGCGGCGGGATCGCGGGCATGCTGTCCGGGCTGTTCGGGGTGGGCGGAGGCGGCATTCTCGTGCCGGTTCTCTATGAGGTTTTCGGCATTGTCGGCGTGCCGGAGGACATCCGCTTGCACCTTGCCGTCGGCACCAGCTTCGCCATCATCGTGCCGACCTCGTTCCGCGCCGCCCGCGCGCATTATGAGCGCGGCTCGATCGACGGCAGCGTGCTGCGCCTGCTCGGCCCGGCGGCGCTGGTCGGCGTCGTGCTTGGATCGATCACGGCGAAATATGCCGACGATTCGGTGATGAAGGGCGTGTGGGTGTTCTCGGCGACCCTGCTCAGCGCCAGCCTGCTGTTCCGCCGGGAGAATTGGCGAATCAGGGGCGATATCTCGGATCCGGCAATTTCCCTGCCGGTGGGCACCGGCGTCGGCTTCCTGGCGACGTTGATGGGCGTCGGCGGCGGCGCACAGATTACCGCGATCATGACGCTGCTCGGCCGCCCGATCCACCAGGCGGTCGGTACGGCATCCGGCTTTAGCTGCCTGTTGGCGATCCCGGCGCTGTTCGGGTTCATCTGGGCGGGATGGGAGGCAAGCGGGCTGCCGCCCGGATCACTGGGCTATGTCAGCATGCTCGGGGCCGCGGCGATGATTCCGGCGGGCGTGCTTGCGGCGCCGATCGGCGTGCGCCTCGCCCACGGCCTACCGCGGCGCAGGCTGGAGGTCGGCTTCGCCCTGTTTCTGCTGCTTGTGGGATTTCGGTTCCTGCTGGCGCTGGCGCAGTGACGCGCCGTCAGCGCGCGGCAACTCCGAGGCGAGAAGACGGATCGGCCAACGGGGCGGCCGGAGATCGGATCAGAGGCTGCGTTCGGGGACGGCGGTATTCTTCGCGGCCGGGGTCGCGTCGGGCTCGATAACGGCCTTTGCGACGGCTTTGCCATTATGCGCGCATCCGGCAATGGCCAGCTCGACTTCCGGTGCGGCGTTCGCGGGCTTCGCTTTTGCTTCCGGACGAACGCCGAGAATGCGGAAGGACAGTTTCTTTCCGTCCTCGGTGGTCACGGTCAGGCAGCTCGCGTCGGAGACATCTTCCAAGGCGGCCGGGGCAATGTTGCGCGTATCGCCATGCGGCAGCAATTCCTCGCTCATGGCAAACCCTGCGCCCGGCGCGAAGGTTTCCCCATTAACTCCGGTCAGAACCCGCATCCGCCCGGCCACCGACGCGCCCGCATCCTGACGAAGAGCCATCGGCAATTCCTGATCGCCGGTCCGGTGAGCGCCGAGCCGGCTGACGCTTTCCATCGGCTGACCGAGAAGAAGGAAGGCGCTCGCGCCGACCACGACGATGCCAAGACCCGCCGAAAGCCAATGCAATCGCTGCGAGGTCGCTTTTACGGAGCCGGGAAGCCAAGATGAGCGGGGATGCGTCATGGTCTGGAACCTCCTCCGGGGAACAAAGCCTTTGTATCAGCGAAAGGGCTAAGCTGGCTCTGTTTAATTTGGTCTAAACCGGCGAAATGTCTAGCCTGCGATCACGAAATCAATATGACCGACTGAAGACGGAACGGAGGATTAACCTGGGAGGACCAAAAAAACAAGACCACCTGACGTACGCAAAACCAATCACGTCAGGAGGCCCCGTTCATCTCCGGGGCTCGCCTCTGTGAAATCACCTGAGCGTGTTTGTCGACACGGAGATGGTTTCAAGCGCGTTGTCCCTAGAGACAAGTCCGTTATAGCACCGATATCGCGCCTTACAAATCCAAACGGCGAGATGTTCCACAATCTTTCACAAAAATGCTTTTTCCCTGAATAACTAAAAAGCTGTTGTTGCACGTTCATCGCGTTGACCGAATCACCTGGGCGCCAAACCAACGGAGTAAAGAGCAAATAACAACCTTAAGTTGTATTGAGCATTGATTGCGGCGGAATTGAGACGGCTGTCCGCGTGCCGATTTTTCGTAGCAACGGCGCCCGAAAAGCAAAGAGGCCGCATCGTCCGACGCGGCCTCCCCGGTTCAGTCAGCGCGGGCGCGCTTACATCATGCCGTCCATGCCGCCCATTCCACCCATATCCGGGCATGCCGCCGCCGGCCAAGTCCTTCTTCGGCGAATCGGCGACGCCCGCTTCAGTGGTGATCAGCAGCGAGGCGATCGAGGCAGCGTCCTTCAACGCCGTCAGCACGACCTTGGTCGGATCGATGATGCCGGCCTCGATCATGTCGACATATTCGTCGTTCTGGGCGTCGTAGCCCCAATTGGCCTTCTTCTGCTCGAGGAGCTTGCCGACGACGATCGAGCCCTCGACACCGGCATTCTCCGCGATCTGGCGAATCGGCGCCTGCAGCGCCCGGCGGATGATGTTGATGCCGACTTCCTGGTCCGCATTGTCGCCAGTGGCGGTGATGGAGCTGGCCGCACGAAGCAGGGCGACGCCGCCGCCCGCAACGATACCTTCCTCGACCGCCGCGCGCGTTGCATTCAGCGCATCGTCGACACGGTCCTTCTTCTCCTTCACCTCGATCTCGGTCGCGCCGCCGACGCGGATCACGGCAACACCGCCGGCAGCTTCGCCAGACGCTCCTGCAGCTTCTCGCGATCATAGTCGGAGGTGGTCTCCTCGATCTGCTGCTTGATCTGGCCGACGCGGGCCTGGATGTCCTTCTTCTTGCCGGCGCCGTCGACGATCAGCGTGTTGTCCTTGTCGATGCGTGACGTGCTTGGCGGTGCCGAGCATCTTGACCGTGACGTTCTCCAGCTTGATGCCGACATCTTCGGAGATCACTTCGCCGCCGGTCAGCGTGGCGATGTCCTGCAGCATGGCCTTGCGGCGGTCGCCGAAGCCGGGCGCCTTGACGGCGGCAACCTTCAGCCCGCCGCGCAGCTTGTTGACGACCAGCGTCGCCAGCGCTTCGCCTTCGACGTCTTCCGCGATGATCAGCAGCGGACGCGACGACTGGACCACCGACTTCCAGCACCGGCAGCATCGCCTGGAGGTTGGACAGCTTCTTCTCGTGGATCAGGATCAGCGGGTCATCGAGCTCGCAGAGCATCTTCTCGGCATTGGTGACGAAATAGGGCGAGATGTAACCGCGGTCGAACTGCATACCCTCGACGACGTCGAGCTCGCTCTCGAGGCTCTTGGCTTCCTCGACGGTGATCACGCCGTCATTGCCGACCTTCTGCATCGCCTCGGCGATCATCTCGCCGACACCGGAATCGCCATTGGCGGAAATCTTGCCGACCTGGGCGATCTCGGTGGAGGAGCTGATCTTCTTGGCCTTCTTGCTGCACCGCCGCGGTGACGTCGGCGACGGCCTTGTCGATGCCGCGCTTGAGGTCCATCGGGTTCATGCCCGCGGCCACGGCCTTCAGGCCTTCCTTGACGATGGCGTGGGCAAGCAGCGTCGCGGTGGTGGTGCCGTCGCCGGCCTCGTCATTGGTCTTGGACGCGACTTCGCGCAGCATCTGCGCGCCCATGTTCTCGAACTTGTCCTCAAGCTCGATTTCCTTGGCGACGGTGACGCCGTCCTTGGTGGTGCGCGGCGCGCCGAAGGACTTGTCGATGATGACGTTGCGGCCCTTCGGACCGAGCGTCACCTTCACGGCATTGGCGAGAATGTCGATGCCGCGCATCATGCGGTCGCGGGCATCGGTGGAGAAACGGACGGTTTTGGCGCTCATTGAGTAACTCTTTCCTGAACAGCGATCACCGGCTTTGACGCCAGCCGGTCTTGTTCAAATGATGCCGGATCACAACGATCCGGCCTTGGTGTCGCGGATTGGATGCATGGAGCAGTCGGCAGGCGCGCTATTCGAGCACGCCCATGATGTCGGACTCCTTCATGATCAGGACGTCCTCGCCGTCGACCTTGACTTCGGTGCCCGACCATTTGCCGAACAGCACCCGGTCGCCGACTTTCACGTCGAGCGGGATCAGCTCGTTGTCGTCGCCGCGCGCGCCGCCGCCGACTGCGACGACCTCGCCCTGCTGCGGCTTCTCGGTGGCCGTGTCGGGAATGATGATTCCGCCGGCGGTTTTCGTTTCTTCTTCGAGGCGCTTTACCACGACGCGATCGTGGAGCGGACGAATTTGCATCTTCATCTCCCGCATGTCAGTCAGTTGAGTTGGGTGGGCGACCCGACGTGTTAGCAATTCGGACAGTCGAGTGCTAACCCGGCTTAGTTGAAGCGCACGGCCCTTGTCAAGACGCGCTCCTGCGGATGGACGGCCGCTCGGGGGACGCAATCTCCCCATCTTGACGCGCAGTGCTCCGCTGATGCTTCCCTGTGCGGGCGGCGGCGAAAGAAAAATGTGAAAATCGCAATCCACCTGTCGCCTTGCGGCGGCAATCCGACTATGCCGTTTGTTAAGTCCGTTTTTTATAGACAAAGCAAATTCTTATGCGTTTTCCCTCATTTTCCCTGTGCATTTTCATTTGCCTCGCCACCTTATCCGCAGCCCTGCCGGCGCGCGCCGACGAAATCACGCTGCTGCATCCGGGGATCCCCGGCTCGCTCTACGATGTCAGCGCGAAAGAATTTGCCAACAGAGTAAACCGGCGGCTGCCGCCCGTTTACCGGCTGAGCGCGGTGGCCGCTCCCTCGATCGGCGACGGGCCCGCCCTTCTCCACGCGCTCAACGAGGGCAGCGCCAGCCTGGTGCTGGCGTCCTCCGCCATGCTGACCATCAGCGACCGCTTCGCCATCTTCGAGCTGCCTTTCCTGATCAGCAGCCGCGACCAGATCCGCAACATTCGCGCAACGCTGCTGCCGGCCTATCTGCAGCCCGCCGCGCATAGCGACGGCTTCCATATTCTCGGCGTATGGGAGAGCGGCTTTCATCAGATCACGAACGATGCGCGTCCCATATCGCGGCCGGCCGATCTGAAAGGCATGAGCATTGCCGTCACGGACAATCGCTGGCGGGCCAAGGTCTTGCATGCGTTCGGCGCCGAGCCGGTGCCGATGGCTTCGAGCGAGGTGCCCGAGGCGATCGCGCAGCGGCGGGTCGAGGCGCAGGAATCGCCGCTTGCCGATATTGCCGCGCTCGGCCTCGCCGGCATCCAGCGCCACCTGACCTTGTCGGACCACATCTACAGCCCCGCCTTCCTGATCGCGCGTCAGGAGCTGTTGCAGGGTCTGCCGGCCGAAGTGCGCGACGCGATCGTGATCGAGGCCGCGGCGATGGAAGGCTGGGTACAGAAAGCGGCGATCGCGCTGGACAGCGATCTCGTCGACCGGCTCGACCGGGGCATGGAAGTCCACCATGCAGACGTCGAGGCCTTCCGTAATGCCGGCAAGCCGGTCTATGGCGAATTCATCCGCGCGGTCCCCGATGGCCTCCGGATGATCGAGATGATGCAATCCACGCCCGAGGTCACCGCCGCCAACCGGTCCGGCAAATGACGCCGGCGCCCGGCCGCGCGCCGCCATTGCCAGGGCGATCGCATTCACTTGCCGCCGCCATGGTGCCTGTCCGGATCGGTCGCCGCCCGCCTTCGCCAAGCCGCGGGAAACCGGCCTTCGGGTGCCCGATTTCGCTTGCAGCGCGATGCCGCCCCGCCTAGTTTCACCCGCGACGCAACCCTCGAAATTGGAGGTTTCCATGGGCCTCATCGCCGACGCACTCGGCCGTGTGCAGCCATCCCAGACCATCGCCGTCACCACCAAGGCGCGCGACCTCAAAGCCGCCGGACACGATGTGATCGGCCTCGGCGCGGGCGAGCCGGATTTCGATACGCCCGACAACATCAAGGAAGCCGCGATCAAGGCGATCCGCGAGGGCAAGACCAAATACACCAATGTCGACGGCATCGCCGAGCTGAAGGAAGCCATCTGCCGCAAGTTCGAGCGCGAGAACGGCCTGACCTACAAGCCGTCGCAGATCATGGTGGCGCCGGGCGGCAAGAAGGTGATCTTCAACGCCATGATGGCGACGCTGAACCCGGGCGACGAGGTGATCATTCCGGCACCCTACTGGGTGTCTTATCCCGACATCGTCGAGTTGGTCGGCGGCACGCCGGTGATCGTCGACACGACGCTCGAAGACGGCTTCAAGGTCCGCCCTGAGGCGCTGGAAGCGGCGATCACGCCGAAGACGAAGTGGATCATCTTCAATCATCCGTCCAACCCCACCGGCGCGGCCTATTCGCGCGACGAGCTGAAAGCGGTAACCGACGTCCTGATGCGCCATCCGAACGTCCATGTGCTCACCGACGACATGTACGAGCACCTCGTCTATGACGACTACCAGTTCGTCACGCCGGCCCAGGTCGAGCCCGGCCTTTACGACCGCACGCTGACCATGAACGGCGTGTCCAAGGCCTACGCCATGACCGGCTGGCGCATCGGCTATGCCGGCGGTCCGGAAGTGCTGATCAAGGCGATGACCAAGCTGCAGTCGCAGACCACGTCGAACCCGTCCTCGATCAGCCAGTGGGCGTCCGTCGAAGCGCTGAACGGCCCGCAGGACTTCCTCAAGGAACGCGCCCAGGTGTTCAAGGAGCGCCGCGATCTGGTGGTCTCCATGCTCAACCAGGCGACCGGCATCAATTGCCCGACGCCGGAAGGCGCATTCTACGTCTATCCGTCCTGCAAGGGCTGCATCGGCAAGACCAGCCCCAAGGGCACGAAGATCGAGACGGATGAGGATTTCGTCACGGCGCTGCTCGAAGAGGCTGGCGTGGCGGTGGTGCATGGCGCGGCGTTCGGCCTCTCGCCGTTCTTCCGCATCTCCTACGCCACCTCGACCGAAGCGCTTGAAGAAGCCTGCCAGCGCATCCAGCGGTTCTGCGCCGAACTGCGCTAGTGGTTCGAATCTAACGCTTCGAACCACTTTATGCTCATGGATCGAATTGACATGACATTCTAATCACTTACCTCGGCCTCATCGCGCGGCAAAAGGGACTCAAATGTCATGTTCGATCCACCGGGGAGCAGGCTCGCCAGATCCGGCAATCAATCGGCCGCTCCCGACCATCGGGGGCGGCTGAATCTTTTTACGCAGGCCCCCGAATGCCGACCATGCTCCCGACCCGGCAGAAGACGCTGATCATACCCAGGCCCGGCGAGGCATGTTTCGTCGAGCGCGGCCTGCCGTCGCCGGGTCCGCACGACGTCGTCCTTCGCGCAACGCTCTCCGCCTTCAAGCATGGCACGGAAATGATGGCCTATTCCGGCCGCTCCCCGTTCGCCGAACGCGCATTCGATCCGGAACTTCGCCTGTTCGAAGACCGCGCCGAGCCGGCGGGCTTCTACCCGCGCCCCATGGGCAGCATGGTCGTGGGCGAGGTGGTTTGGGCCGGGCCGGAGGTTGACACGCTGGCGCCGGGCGATGCGGCCTATGCCTGGGCGCCGATCGCCGACTGGCACGTTCTGCCGGCATCGAAGGTCGCTCCGCTCGCCGGGCTGACGCCGGAGCAGGCGCTGTGCATCGACCCGGCCAGCTTCGCGCTCGGCGCGGTCATCGACGGCGCCATCGAGGCGGGCGAAACCGTGCTGGTCACCGGCCTCGGCGCAATCGGCTTGTTCGTCGTGCAATATTGCGTGGCCCGTGGCGCGCGCGTGCTCGCCGCATCCGGCTTCGCCAAACGCCGCGCGCTCGCCGCGTTCGGCGCCAAGGTCTATGACAGCGCCGAGCATGACGATCTGGCGCGGCATATCAAGCAGAGCGGCCGGCGGCGCCCACGCCGCCATTGAATGCTCCGGGGCCATCGGCACCCTCGCTCGCGCCATCCGCGCCACGCGGCAATGCGGGCGCGTCGTCTGCGTCGGGTTCTACGGTCCGGCGGATGCCCGCCTGGATCTGGGCGCGGAGTTCTTCCACAACCGGATCACGCTGATCGCCTCGCTGCCGGCGCTGGCCTGGGGCAACCCGGTGCGCAGCGCGCCGCCGCTCTATGCCAAGGACCTCCAGCACCAGGTCATCGCCGACTTCGCCGCCGGTACGCTGACCGAGGGCGGCATCCTCGATCCGATCCTGCCCTTCGAGGAGGCCGAACACGCCGTGACGCTGATCGCCGAAGCGCCCGAGAGGGTCGTAAAAACCGCAATTCGGCACTGATCCGCGCCTGCGATCTGAACCGGCGGCGCGCGCCGTGCGTTTTCCCATAGCGTTGTCATCGCTTGTTACAGAATTTCTCGAAATCGCCATACCTTCGGGCAGAAAATTCGCGTTATAAATCCGCTCACAATGGGAAACGCAGCGAAAATAAACGTAACCTTCCCCGTGCTGAACGAGGAGAACCAGCTCGCCAACGCGCTTGAGCGAACGCTGGCCTTCTGCGCGGCCGAGGGCGTCCACCTCCACGAAATCTGCATCGCCGACAACGGATCGAGTGACCGCACGCCGCAGATCGGCCGAGCGCTTGCCGCCCGCCACGACAATGTCCGCTTTCTCCGCGTCGGCAAGCGCGGCTTCGGGCTGGCGCTGAAGAGAGCGTGGGCGGCGTCGGACGCGGATTTCGTCGGCTATATGGATGTCGATCTGGCGACGGACCTCAAACATTTGAAGCAGGTCCATGATCTGGTCGCCGCGGGCGCGGACTGCGATCTCTATCTCGGCTCGCGCCTGAAGCCGGGCGCCTCGATCCGGAACCGAACGCTGCTGCGCGGCTTTACCTCCAGAGCGTTCAACCGGCTGATGCGCGCCCGGCTCGGCGTTTCGTTTTCCGACGCCATGTGCGGGTTCAAATTCGTGCGGCGCAGCCTTTACGAGCGCATGGCCTCGCATTTCGAATTTTCCGACGACTGGTTCTTTGCCGCCCAGCTCGCCGTGCGTGCCGAATGGATGGGGGCGAAGCTGCTCGACATGCCGGTCGAGTGGACCGACCAGCCGGATTCGAAATCCTCCGCGCGCCTCGTCAATCTGTCGATGCTGTTTCTGGCCGGCATATCCGAACTGAGGGCCGAGATGCGGCGCTTCAAGCACCTCGATCCCACCGTCGCCGGGTGATCAACGCCGAGACGCATTCATGGCTTACACGCATCTGATCGTTGGCGGGGGAATTTATGGCTGCTACGCGGCGCTGAAGCTGGCCGAGATCCATCCACGCGCGCGGATCGCCATCGTCGAGCGCGAGCCGGACCTTTTGCTCCGCGCCTCCTACAACAACCAGGCCCGGGTCCATAACGGCTATCATTATCCGCGCAGCATCCTCACCGGACTTCGCTCGCGGGTGAACGCGCCGCGTTTCCTTAAAGAATTCGGCGAAGCGATCCATTCCGACTTCGCGCAATATTACGCCATCGCCCGGCGCCGCTCGAATGTCACGCCGCAGCAGTTCGAGACGTTCTGCAGCCGCATCGGCGCCGAGCTTCGCCCTGCGCCCGACCGCATCCGCGCACTGTTCGACGAGGACCTGATCCAGGCGGTCTACCGGGTCAGCGAATATGCGTTCGACGCCGACCGGCTGCGCAGCCTTGCCTGGCGGCGGCTGCGCGAGGCGGGCGTCACGGTCATTCTCCAGACTGAGGCCGTCAGGATCACGCCGACGCGCGGCGACGGCAGCGCCCGGCCCGAGCTGACGGTGACGACGCGCGGGCTCGCGACGCGCCGGACCCGCTCACTCCGATGCGGCGCCGTGTTCAATTGCGCCTATGCCCGGCTGAACGCGCTTCTCGCCCGCAGCGGCCTGCAGACCATCCGGCTGCGCCACGAGGCCACCGAAATGGCCCTGATCGCACCGCCCCGGGCGCTGCGCGACCTGAGCGTCACCGTGATGTGCGGACCGTTCTTCTCGCTGGTGCCGTTTCCGGCGAGAGGCCTGGCGACGCTCAGCCATGTCAGCTACACGCCGCATTACGGCTGGAGCGACGAGCCCGGCGAGCCGGGCGCCGCCGTTCATGAGCCGGCCTTTCCCCTGCCCTCTCATTTCGACAGGATGCGGCGCGACGCGGCGCGCTACCTGCCGGCGATTGGGCAAGCCGACTATGCCGGCTCGCTTTGGCAGGTGAAGACCATTCTGCCGCAGAGCGACGCCAACGACAGCCGCCCGATCCTGTTCAAGCGCGACCCGGCGGCACCGGGCGTGGTCTCCCTGCTCGGAGGCAAGATCGACAACATCTTCGATCTCGACGACCTGTTTGCCGATGCCTCCCCGCAACCGCTGGAACTGAGATCCGCCTGATCCATGCGCCACGATCTTTTCGTTTCCGTCATCATCCCGCTCGACGAGGACCGGGACATCCTCCCCGGCTTCATCGTGGAGGTCGACCGGACCATGCGCGGCCAGTTCAGCGATTACGAGCTGATCTTCGTCGACGACGGCTCGGCGGACGGGACGCGCTCTTTCTTCGAGACGGCGAAGGCTGACGTTCCCAGCTTCCGTTATTTCCGGCTGACCCGGCCGTTCGGCTTCGAGGCGGCGATCGCCTGCGGCCTGGAGCAGGCCATCGGCGACGTCATCGTGGTGCTCAATCCCGCCACCGACCCGCCCGCGCTCATCCCCCGTTTCGCCGAACGCGCGAACGACACCGACGGCATCGTCGTCGGCGTCAAATCCGGGCGCCGGGGCCGGCCGTTTCTTTACCGCGCCGCCTATGCCGCCTATTTCGGCCTGTGCAGGATTTTCCTGGAGCGCTCGCAGGTCTATGGCGCCACGCATTTCATCGCCCTGACCCGCACCGCGCTGAACGCGCTTTTGAAAATCAAGGACAGCTTCCGCTATATCCGGGTGCTCGCCATGTATGCGGGCTTTACCGTAACCAGCATTCCCTACGAGATCGTCGACCGCCGCGAACCGCCCCGGCGGCGGCCGCTGCTGCCGCTCCTGGCCAGCGCAGGCAACCTGATCGTCTCCAATTCCGACCGCCCGCTTCTCATTGCCGCGGCCCTTTCTGCGTTCATGGGTCTGGCGGATTTCCTCTTCGTCTTCTACGTTATCGCTGTGAGATTCGTGCGCGCCGACGTCGAGCCCGGATGGGCGTCGACCAACATTTTCAGCGCCGTCATGTTCGGCGCGCTGTTCTTTGTCATGGCGATGGTGTGCCAGTATCTGGCGCAGATCCGCAGCGAGATCAAAAGCCGTCCGCTTTATGTCGTCCAGGCCGAGCTTCAAAGTAATGTGATGCCCGGGAGCGACAATGCGCGCAATGTCGTCACACATGAGGATCGGGCCGAAGCTTTAGCTGCCAAACGCGCGGTTTCCTGATAGGATATGCGTCAGAGCGAATTTAAGACACACCGCCGAAGTGGTTCTGTTAACTGAACTTTCTGGCGAAGGGGCAGATGTCGTTTTTCGAGCCTGCCAGGACATGCGTCGCCGAGACGCGGAAAATGCGGCCTAAGGATCATGTTGGTGGCTAGCGGCAATCCCCATGGGCCGACGCAGCGATTGACGGCCAGTGATGTGTGGCTCAAACTGACGTTAACAAGCGACCATTCAGCTAGGGTTCAGGCCAATAGACGAGGCTGAAAGCGTGAGCTGGCTTGGCAATTGCATGGAACACATGCCGCTGTTGAAGCGACGATCGGATCACAGGATCCAGTGCCCTGGCAAAGCGGTTTCGTCGTTGAAGCCTGGAATGCGTAATATCTTGAAACGAGTGCTTATGCGGGACGACGGGCACCAGACCGGTGTAAGCTACAACGAATAACGTTCCGCTAGACTGGATGGCACAACATATCGAGTGTTGGAATGAAACCCAGTGACGAGATTTTCGACCTCTATTCCCAGAGCTACGGCCGAACGAGGGATTCGGAATTCGACTTAAAGGAATTCCTGGAAAGCTGCCGAAACGATCCGTCGATGTATTCGTCGGCGTCCGAGCGGATGCTCCAGGCGATCGGGGAACCGAAGATCGTCGATACGGCCGCGGATGAGCGGCTCGGTCGCATCTTCATGAACCGGACCATCAAGGTCTATCCCACATTTAAAGAGTTCTACGGGCTTGAGGAGACCATCGAGCGGATCGTCGGCTATTTCCGTCATGCCGCGCAGGGTCTCGAAGAGCGTAAACAGATCCTTTATCTCCTCGGTCCCGGTCGGCGGCGGCAAGTCCTCGCTCGCCGAGCGCCTCAAGGAGCTGATGGAACTCTGCCCAATCTATGTGCTGAAGGCTGGCGAAGAAATAAGCCCGGTCTTCGAAAGCCCGCTCGGCCTGTTCGACCCCAATTCGATGGGCAGCGTGCTGGAGGACCGCTACGGCATCCCCTTGCGCAAGCTGACCGGGCATATGTCTCCCTGGGCGATCAAGCGGCTCGACGAGTTCGGCGGCGACATCTCCAAATTCTCGGTCGTCAAGGTCCACCCGTCGCGGCTGCGCCAGATCAGCATCGCCAAGACCGAGCCGAGCGACGAGAACAACCAGGACGTCTCGGCCCTCGTCGGCAAGGTCGACATCCGCAAGCTGGAGTTCTTCGGCCAGAACGACCCGGATGCCTACTCCTATAGCGGCGGGCTGAACCGCTCGACGCAAGGGCTGCTCGAATTCGTCGAAATGTTCAAGGCGCCGCTGAAGATGCTGCACCCGCTGCTGACGGCGACGCAGGAAGGCAGCTATGTCGGCACCGAAAATGTCGGCTCGATGCCTTACCAGGGCATCATCGTCGCCCATTCGAACGAATCCGAATGGCGGGCCTTCCGCTCCAACCGCAACAATGAAGCCTTCCTCGACCGGATCTGCGTCGTCCAGGTGCCGTACTGCCTGCGCGTCACGGAAGAGAAGAAGATCTACGAGAAGCTGCTGTCGAAGAGCGAGCTGGTCGACGCGCCTTGCGCACCCGGCACGCTCGACATGCTGGCACGTTTCTCGGTTCTGAGCCGGCTGAAGGAGCACGAGAACTCCAACCTCTACTCCAAGATGCGCGTCTATGACGGCGAGAGCCTGAAGGACACCGACCCGCACGCCAAGACCGTGCAGGAATACCGCGACGCGGCCGGCGTGACCGAAGGCATGGACGGCGCCTCCACCCGCTTCGCCTATAAGATCCTGTCCGAGACCTTCAATTTCGACACCCAGGAGGTCGGCGCCGATCCGGTCCATCTGATGTATGTGCTCGAACAGGCGATCCGCCGCGAGCAGATGCCGGAGGACACCGAGGACCGCTACATCGAGTTCATCAAGGAAGATCTCGGCCCGCGCTATGCGGAGTTCATCGGCAACGAGATCCAGAAGGCCTATCTGGAATCCTACCACGAATACGGCCAGAACCTGTTCGACCGCTATGTGGCCTATGCCGACGCCTGGATCGAGGATCAGGACTTCAAGGATCCCGACACCGGCCAGCTCATGGACCGCTCGGTGCTCGACAAGGAGCTGTCGAAGATCGAAAAGCCGGCCGGCATCGCCAATCCGAAGGATTTCCGCTACGAGGTGGTGAAGTTCTCGCTTCGGGCCCGTGCCCGGAATGCCGGCAAGAACCCGTCATGGACGTCCTACGAGAAGATCCGCGACGTCATCGAAAAGCGGATGTTCAGCCAGGTCGAGGATCTGCTGCCCGTCATCAGCTTCGGCGCGAAGAAGGATGGCGAGACGGAGAAGAAACACAATGAGTTCGTCGAGCGCATGGTCTCGCGCGGTTACACGCCGCGTCAGGTCCGCCGTCTCGTCGATTGGTATATGCGGGTCAAAAAGTCCGGTTAAGCGAAACGAATGCACATCATCGACCGCCGCCTGAATCCCAAGGAGAAGAGCCTCGGCAACCGTCAGCGTTTTCTACGGCGCGCCAAGGAAGATATCCGCAATGCGGTGAACGAGTCGCTGAGGCGGCGCAAGATTTCGGAGATCGAAAGCGGCGAGAAGATCCGCATCCGCTCGAAAAGCCTTCACGAGCCTTCGTTCCATCTTGGCAAGGACGGCTCGCGGGACTTCGTGCTCCCCGGCAACAAGGAATATGTCGTCGGCGACACCATTCCGAAGCCCCCCGAGGGCGGCGGAGGCGGCGGATCGCAGGGCTCTCCGGACGGGCATGGCGAAGACGATTTCGTCTTCACCCTGAGCAAGGAAGAGTTCCTCGACCTGTTCTTCGAGGACCTCAAACTCCCCAACCTGGTCAAGACCAAGCTCAAGGACGTGCGCTCGCCGACGCCGGTGCGCGCCGGCTACACGGTCGACGGGCCGCCGGCCAAGCTCAACCGCGTCCGCACCATGCGCAACAGCCTTGCCCGGCGGATCGCGCTCCGCCGGCCGAGCCTTGACGAAATCCGCAAAGCCGAGGAAGACCTCGAAGAGGCCGAAGCCCGCACGCCGGACGACGAAAGGCGGCTTGTCCTGCTGCGCGAGCGCGTCGCCCGGCTGAAGCATCTGCGCAAGATCGTCGCCTTCATCGATCCGCTCGATCTGAAATACAACCGCTTCGAGCGGCTGCCCAAGCCGATCACCCAGGCGGTGATGTTCTGCCTGATGGACACCTCCGCCTCGATGACGCAGTCGCTGAAGGATCTGGCCAAGCGCTTCTTCATGCTGCTGCACATCTTCCTGTCGCGCCACTATCGCGACGTGCAGGTGGTCTTCATCCGCCATACCAGCGTCGCCAGCGAGGTCGACGAGGAAACCTTCTTCCGCTCGACCGAGACCGGCGGCACCGTGATCTCCAGCGCCTTCGAGGAAATGCGCCGGGTGGTGTCCGAACGGTTACCCGGCCGACGAATGGAACATCTACGCCGCGCAGGCTTCGGACGGCGCCAACGACCTCGGCGACATGGCGCGCTGCATCGACATGCTGGATGACGGCGATCCTGCCGCTTGTGTCAGTATTACGCCTATATCGAGGTCGGCACCCATATCAGCGAGAGCATCATCTGGTCTGGCTTTTCTCCGCTGACCACCAAGCATCGGCACTTCGCCATGCGCCATGTGTCCTCGCCGGGTGACATCTATCCCGTCTTTCACGAGCTGTTCTCGGAGCCAGAAAGGGCATGATGGAAAAGACGAAAGGCAAACCCAGGACACGGCGCTCATCCCGGCCGCTTTTCGAGAATGCGGAATGGGACTTCGATACGCTGAAGACCGCCTATGACGCGATTGCCAAGATCGCCACGCGCGAGTTGAAGCTCGACGTCTATCCCAACCAGATCGAGATCATCACCGCCGAGCAGATGCTCGACGCCTACACCTCGACCGGCATGCCGCTGATGTACCGGCACTGGTCGTTCGGCAAGCAGTTCGCCCAGGAGTCGATGAGCTACAAGCGCGGCATGCGCTCGCTCGCCTATGAGCTGGTCATCAACTCCAATCCCTGCATCAGCTACGTCATGGAGGAGAACTCCGCGACCATGCAGACGCTGGTGATGGCGCACGCCGCTTTCGGCCATAACCACTTCTTCAAGAACAACTATCTGTTCAAGCAGTGGACCAATGCCGACGCCATCCTCGACTATCTGGCCTTCGCCAAGGACTATGTGAAGGACTGCGAGGAGCGCTACGGGCTCGAAGCGGTCGAGACGATCATGGACGCCGCCCATGCGCTGATGCGTCAGGGCGTCAGCCGCCAGCCCAAGGTGCCGGTCTCCTCGAAATCCGCCAAGATCGAGCAGAAGGCGCAAGCGGCGCAAGGCGCATGAGGAAGCCACCTACGACGATCTCTGGCGCACCGTTCCCCAGCAGCGCCGCGAGCCGACCAAGGGCCAGGAAGGCCCGGACGGCCCCGGCGCGGAGAGCGAGGGGCTGGGGCTGCCGGAAGAAAACGTCCTGTATTTCCTGGAGAAACACGCCCCACGCCTGAAGGACTGGCAGCGGGAGCTGCTGCGCATCGTCCGCATCCTGGCGCAATATTTCTATCCGCAGCGCCAGACCAAGATGATGAACGAGGGCTGCGCCACCTTCGTGCATTACGAGATCATGAACCGGATGTATGAGCGCGGTCTGCTGACCGAAGGCTCGATGCTGGAAATGCTGCATCTGCATTCCGCGGTGGTCATGCAGCCGGCCTTCAACGACCGGCGCTTTCCGGCATCAACCCCTACGCGCTCGGCTTCGCCATGATGCGCGACATCCAGCGCATCTGCGAAAAGCCGACCAGCGAGGACAGCGAGTGGTTCCCCGAAATTCGCCGGCAATGGCGACGCGATGGGCACGCTCAAGGACGCCTGGGCGAACTACCGCGACGAAAGTTTCATTCTGCAGTTCCTCAGCCCGAAGTCATTCGCGACTTCAAGCTGTTCGCGCTCCACGACGAATCCGACGAGCCGGAAGTCGAGGTCACCTCGATCCACAACGAGATCGGCTACCGCGACATCCGGCGCGCGCTCGCCCGCCATCACGACGCCGGCGAGCAGGACCCCGACATCCGCGTCACCGACGCCGACCTCAGCGGCACGCGGCGGCTGACCGTGACGCATTACGTGCGCAACGGCCGGGTTCTGGGCAAGCAGGATTGCGAGCGCACGCTGCAGCATCTGGCCCAGCTCTGGGGCCACCGCGTCAAGCTGCTCGAGGTCGACCCGGCGAGCGGCAAGACCATGCGCGAGCTCGAGGCGCTGCCGCTGCCGTAACGCAACCCCCGCGCCTGCAAGCTCAAACTCATCCGCGCTTAGGCCGGCTGACCTTCGATGAAACTTCGATGCTTGGCGATTTCCGCGGCGAGAAAGTCGAGAAACACTCGGATCCGCGGCGCCTGGCGCAGGTCCGGATGGGTCAGCAGCCACAGATCGGCGCCGAATTCCGGCTTCAACGAGGCGAGGCGCTTCAGCGCCGGCCGGACGTCGCCGATGAAGCAGGGCAGATAGGCGATGCCGATGCCCTCCTCGACCGCTTCGGCTAGGCCCAGAACGGTGTTCAGCCGGTAGACGACGCGGTCCGGCGGCACATGGGCGACGATCCATTTCACCAGCGCCAGCGACCCCAACTGCTCGCCCAGCGAGACCCAGTCACGACCGCAGAGATCGTCGGTGCTGTCGTTTTCCCGGCGCCCGGCGAAATGATCCGCACGCCCATACAGCGCCCAGGCGATCCGCGCCGCGCGGCGTCCGACCAGCGTCTCCGGAGGATTGTCCGTTGCCCGGATGGCGACGTCGGCGTCGCGCCGGGCAAGGTTCAGCGGCTGGTTGCCGATCAGGATATCGAGCCGGATCTCAGGAAACGTGATGCGAAACCGGCTGAACAGCGGGGTGAGCAGGTGCACCAGCAACGTATCGTTGGTGGCGACGCGGACCTCGCCGGACGGCACGATCTCCTGGCCGGCGAGCTTGCGCATGACGTCATTGATGTCGTCGTCGACGCGGTAGGCAAGGGCGACGATTTCCTCGCCCGTCGAGGTCACGGTGTAGCCGGCGCGGTGCTTCTCGAACAGCGGCGTGCCGATCAGGTCCTCGATCTGCTTCAGCCGGCGGAAGACGGTGGAATGATTGACGCCGAGCCGGTCGGCCGCTGCCGGCAGGCTGCCCGCGTCGGCAATCGCCTTGATCAGGCGAAGATCGTCCCAAACCAGCTTTGTCGAGGGATCGGCCATCGGCGGAACCTGAAACGGGCGGAGCCGCCGCCGCCCATAAAAGCAGCGGCCGGCGGCCTCGCCTGATGAAATGTTAGGCCGCAGCGCGCGCGGCGACGCCAACGTCTTGGCCGGTTCCGGCGCCGCCTGTCAATGCATAGGCGCCCTGGCCGACAAGCGCTACCACGAGCGCGGCGACCGCGAGAAACGCGGGATACTCCCATCCGCCGCCCTGGGCATTGAAGACCCAGCCATTCGGCGCATGCAGGACGAAGGCGCCGAGCAGGATGGGCAGCAGGGCGAGCGCGACCAGACGGCCGTAGACGCCGAACACGAGCGCGAGACCGCCAAGCAGCTCGGCAAGGATGATCGGCCAGGCGAGAATTGTCGGCAGGCCGGACTGGGTGAGAAAGCCCTCGAAGCCCGGCACGGTAAACACGACGAGCTTCAGATAGGCGTGGGACATGAACATGACGCCGAGCGCAACGCGCAGGATGAAGGCGCCATAAGGGGCTCTACGTTGGTCGATCATTTTTGTCTCCAGGACGAGTGTTCGATGCCCGAAGAATGCGCCGCGCATTGACGCAACGCAATGGACTGAAAAACAACGCCCATATTGCACCAATGCAATTCATCAGCCATTGCGCAAAAAGCCCCCGCCCCCAATTCTAGACTGGACATCAATTTCCCGCTCCTCGAAAGGAGGTCGGTCATGACACATAACGGCATTCACCATGTCACCGCGATTGCCGGCTCCGCGGCCCGCAATCTCGACTTCTACACCCGCACGCTGGGCATGCGGCTGGTCAAGCGCACCGTCAATTTCGACGATCCCGGCACCTATCACCTGTATTACGGCGACGAGTCCGGCCAGCCGGGCAGCATTCTGACCTTCTTCCCCTGGGCCCATGTGGCGGCCGGGCAGGCTCGGCGTCGGCGAGACGCAGGAGACCATGCTGCGCGTTCCCGAGAGCGCGATCGGCTATTGGACCCACCGGCTGATCGAGCACGGCGTCGCCCATGAGGCGCCGGCCAAGCGCTTCGGCGAAACCGTTATCGCCTTCAAGGACCCGGACGGCATGCGGCTGGCGCTTGTCGGCGTCCCGGGCCTCGAATCGGAAGCGGCTTGGACGGCCGGCGACATCCCGGCCGAGGCGGCCATACGCGGCTTCCACGGCGTCAGCCTGCTGCTGGCGGACGCGGAGGCGACGGGCGCGATCCTGACCGGCGTGCTCGGCTTCGCCGAGACGGGGCGCGACGGCTCGACCATCCGCTTTCAGGCCGAGGGCACGCCGATTGGCGGCATCGTCGACATCCGCGTCGCCGGCAATTTTCTGCCCGCCCGCATGGGATCCGGATCGGTGCACCATATCGCCTTCCGCGCCGCGGATGACGCGGCACAGGCGGCGATGGTGGACAAGCTGTCAAAGGAGCACGGCATCCGCACCACGGAGCAGATCGACCGCAACTATTTCCGCTCGGTCTATTTCCGCGAGCCGGGCGGCGTCCTGTTCGAGATCGCCACCGACGATCCCGGCTTTGCCGTGGACGAGGCGGCCGATCATCTCGGCGAAACGCTGAAGCTGCCGGCATTTCTGGAGGCGCAGCGTCAGGAGATCGAGAAGATCCTGCCCGACCTGCAAGAGGCAGGCGGCGTCGGCGCGTAGTTTAGGACAATAACGGTTGCCGGGGCGGGGTGCGTCAGGCGCGCCCCGCTTCGGCTCCTCCGGTCAGGTCTGCTTCGCGGGAGCTTGCTCAGATCCTGCAGATACCATTTGTCGGCTTCGATGACTGCGGGATTTTCGCCATTGGCGTAGATCCAGCTATCGACCGCCCATTTGGTCTTGTTGCCGTTCTCCCAGAGCACCGCCGTCCAATGCGGCCAGTTGGCGACGCCTCCGAGCAGCACATTGCCCTTGGAGAACGGCCGCCCGACCGTATGGTGTGTCAGCAGGTGATTGTGCTCCAGAATCAGCATGTAGCTGGTCGTATTGGTCGCCTCGTCGACGCAGTCCTCCTGCGTCGGATCGCCCGAGGCTTCGAAATCCATGCCGGGCCGGTCGGCGGAGGTGCCGATCTTGTCGCCGACATAGCGCTCCATCCAGCCCACCGCATAGGCGATGGCGCGGCGCTCCTCGAACGGCGTGTCGGCCTTTTTCGTTTTCCGCATCAATTCGGTGATCTCGGCGATCTGCGCGGGGCCAAACTTCACCGGCGTCTGCATCTGGCAGCCATAGGCGTGGCAGACATAGGCCGTATTTCCACTGGGTTCGCGGGACTTGAATTCCTGATAGTGGTAGGCTGGCGGTCCGTCGCGCTCATATGTACAGGCAGCAAGCCCGATCACCGAAGAAAGGGTTGCAAATAGAATGGCTTTTCGCATCGCTGCGCCTGTTGCTGTGGACCCACCGCCTGTTTCTATACCACCGGCGCGCGAGATTTGAGAAGCCAGCCATTGAGCGCCGTTTGCTTTTCGCATAGTTTGTCGCGCCATAGCCACAATGCGTGGTGTTTCTGTTTGAAACCCAGCCGCCTTGATGAGCATTCCAGGCTGGCGAGAACACGTTGGACAATCCGGGGATAGGGCTGTGCGCACAGGACGATGCTCATGCGGCGCGTGTCGCTATGAGATTGATGGCGATCCGATCGTGGTAGCGATCTGCTATTGTGTGGACTGCCAACGGCTCAGCGGTGCTGGACATTCGGCCGGTGCGATGTATGCAGAGGCCGGGATTCGCCTGTCCGGCCAGCCCGCCGCCTACGCAATGCAGAGTGAGGCGGGGAACACCGTCACGCGATTGTTTTGCGGAACCTGCGGCAGCCCTCTGTTTGGCAAGAACACCGGCATGCCTGGCGTCATGACGGTGACCATGGGGAGACTGGATGCGTCCGACGGACTGTTGCCCGACGTTGAAATCTTCGCGCGAACGCGGCGCGATTGGGACCGCCCCAATCCAGCCATTCAATCCTTCGACACGCAACCGGACTGGAAGCCCGACGATGGCATCTGAGCGCCAACCGAATTCAAACCGGGACATGACCCCACAATGAAACCCATTCATATCATCGGCGGCGGTCTTGCGGGCTCCGAAGCCGCCTGGCAGGCCGCCGAAGCGCGGCGTCCCCGTGATCCTGCACGAGATGCGCCCGGATCCGCATGACCGAGGCGCACAAGACCGGCGGATTTGCCGAGCTGGTCTGCTCCAACTCCTTCCGCTCCGACGACTGGGAGAACAACGCCGTCGGCCTGCTGCATGAGGAAATGCGCCGCTGCGGATCGCTGATCATGGCGGCGGGCGATGCCCACAAGCTGCCGGCGGGCGGCGCGCTGGCGGTCGACCGCGACGCGCTTTTCCGCCGAGGTCACGGCGCGGCTCGAGGCGCATCCGCTGATCACGATCGAGCGCGGCGAGATCGCCGGGCTGCCGCCGGAGGACTGGGACAGCGTCATCGTCGCCACCGGCCCGCTGACCTCCCCTGCCCTGGGCGCAGCGATCCAGGCGCTGACCGGCGAGGAGTCGCTGGCCTTTTTCGACGCCATCGCGCCGATCGTCCATCGCGAAAGCGTCGACATGGATGTGTGCTGGATGCAGTCGCGCTACGACAAGGTCGGCCCCGGCGGCACCGGCGCCGACTATATCAACTGCCCGATGGACCGCGAGCAATACGCCGCCTTCATCGAGGCGCTGCTTGCGGCGGAAAAGACCGAATTCCGCGAATGGGAAAAGTCCACGCCCTATTTCGAAGGCTGCCTGCCGATCGAGGTGATGGCGGAGCGCGGCGCGGAAACGCTGCGTTTCGGGCCGATGAAGCCGGTCGGCCTGACCAATCCGCACCACCCCGAGGACCGCCTCTATGCCGTGGTGCAGCTCCGCCAGGACAATGCGCTCGGCACGCTGTGGAACATGGTCGGCTTCCAGACCAAGCTGAAATATGGCGAGCAGTCGCGCATCTTCCGGATGATTCCGGGACTTGAAAAGGCCGAATTCGCCCGGCTCGGCGGCATTCACCGCAACACGTTCCTCAACAGCCCGAAGCTTCTCGATGGCCAACTCCGGCTGAAGGCGATGCCACGCCTGCGATTTGCCGGGCAGGTGACAGGCGTCGAGGGCTATGTCGAATCGGCCGCGATCGGCCTGCTCGCCGGACGGTTCGCGGCTGCGGAACGGCTCGGCGGCCGCGCAGACGCCGCCTGCGCCGACCACGGCGCTTGGCGCGCTGATCGCCCATATCACCGGCGGGCATCTGGCCGAAGAGGCCGGCGGCAGCCGCAGCTTTCAGCCGATGAACGTCAATTTCGGCCTGTTCCCGCCGATCGACGCACCGACGCGCGAGGACGGCAAGCGGATAAAGGGTAAGGAAAAAGGCGTGGCGCGCAAGCGGGCGCTGTCCCATCGCGCGCTCCGCGACCTCGACGACTGGATCGGACCGCCGCCGATGCAGAAGACGGCGTGATCCGCCGGGCGGCGCTCAGAACCGGCCGGTCAGGAACCCGCGCCAGATCAGCCAATAGCGTCGCAGCGGATTGAGCTCGACGATTTCGCCGAAGATCTGCCGCGCAGGGTCGGCCATGCGCTGCAGATAAGGCCCGGTCAGCGCGACGGGAAGGAAGGCCGGCCGCGCCGCGCGCGGCAGCCGCAACGCTTCACCGCGGAAGCGCGCCAGCGCCCCGCTCGCGCGAGCGGCGACGTCGCGCAGGGCGGCGCGCAGATCTGCATTGTCGCTGCCGGCGAGGATCGCGTTCGGGTGCAGGCCGTGGGCGGCGAGCAGGCTTTGCGGCAGGAACAACGTCCCGTGTGCGGCATGATAGGGCAGCGCCCGCATCAGGCCCGTGAGGCCGTATGCCGTCGCTGCCTCCGCGCTCAGCGCCGACAGATCGCCCGACGCCCCGAGCCGTTCGGCGCCGAGGTGGAACACGGCCCCCGCGGTCAGGTCCAGATAGGCTTGCAGAGCGGCGAAATCGGCGAAACCGGCCTCGTCCAGCTCAAGGCTCCGCGCCTCGATCATCCCCATCAGCAGATCCTGCGCGCCATGGCCGGCGCTGGTCCGCCTCGACCAGCGCGATCAGCACCGGATGATCGGCGTCCTCTCCGCTCAATGCCGCGGCGAGCGCGTCCCGCCACCATTGGAGGCGGATTTCCCCGAGCTGCGGCTGGCTGATCTGTCCGGGAATCCGGGCGAGTTCGAGGTGAAAGGCATAGAGGGCGAGAAGATCGCCGCGGGCGGGTTCCGGCGCCAACAGCGCCGACCAATAGCGGTCCTGGTCCCCGGCGCGGACAAGATCGCGGATGTAGCCGCTATGGTCTGGCGCCGCCTTGGCCACGCGCGGTCCTTGTGCTTCGCTCCTGGCGAGCATGATTACGATATGGCGATCAGTGCCGCAGCAAAGACGCGTTCCTCGGCGAGCAGAATATTGTAGGTGCGGCAGGCGGCACCGGTGTCCATGGCGTCGAGGCCGAGGCTCGCCTCGGCGAAGGTCCGGCGCAGGGCGGGATCGGGAAAGATCTGCGATTCGCCGGTGCCCAGGATCAGGAAACCGAGCGGCGCGCCCTGGGCGACGACCGGCGCGAGGGCGTCGGCGTCAAGCCGGCTCATCGCATCGATGGGCCAGGCGAACACGCCTTCGGGCAGGATCAGGATGGAACCGGCATGCTCGAGCCCGCCGATGCGGAAGCCGCCGCGCCCATAACCGGAAATCGGCGGGCGCCCGGTCAGCAGTGGCGGGGGCAGGTTCATGGCGCGTCAGACATCCGCGGTGCGGCGCTCCGATCCGGGCGACGGCGCCTTCACGCCGCTCCAGTCGCGCTTGACGCCGAGCAGCAGGAGGAAGGGCGAGGCGATGAACACCGACGAATAGGTGCCGATGACGATGCCGAACAGAATGCCGAAGGTAAATCCGCGGATAACCTCGCCGCCGAAAATATACAGGGCGAGAAGCGCGAGCAACGTCGTGCCCGTCGTCATCACCGTGCGCGACAGTGTTTCATTGACCGACAGGTCGATCAGCTCGGGCAGCGGCTTCTTCTTGAATTTGCGCAGGTTCTCGCGGATCCGGTCATAGATCACGACCGTGTCGTTGATCGAGTAGCCGAGAATGGTCAGCAGCGCCGCAACGATGGTCAGGTCGAAATCGAGCTGCGTCGCCGAGAACACGCCGACCGTGATGAAGACATCGTGGAACAGCGCGACGACCGCGCCGAGCGCGAACTGCCATTCGAAGCGGAACCAGACATAGATGAAAATGCCCAGGCAGGTCAGCACCAGCGCAATCAGCGCCTGCTGGACAAGCTCGCCGGACACCGTCGCGCCGACCACCTGGGTCTGGCGGCGCTCGAAGTTCGAGCCGAGCACGCCTTCGATGGTCTTGACCGCTTCCTGCTGTGCCTGTTCGCCGCCCGGTTGCTCGGCGACGCGGATGAGCACCTCGTTCGGCGCGCCGAATTCCTGAATCTGGATCTCGCCGAGGCCGAGATTGCCGAGCTTGGCGCGGATCGCCGCCAGGTCGGCCGGCCCGTCGGTGGTGCGGATTTCGATCATCGTGCCGCCGCGGAAGTCGATGCCGAAATTGAGCCCGACCGTGGCCAGCAATATGACCGTGGCGACGATCAGCGCACTCGACACCGCCATGCACACCCGAAAATAGGACGTGAACGGAATCTTGGTGTTCTGCGGAACGAATTCTATCGGCTTGAATGCGAAGGCCATGGGCCAGTCCTCAAATTGGAACCGTTTGCGGGCGCGCCAGGCGCAACCACTCGACGATCAGCAGGCGGGTCAGCGTGATCGCGGTGAACATCGATGCCAGAATGCCGATGCACAGCGTGACGGCGAAGCCGCGGACCGGTCCGACGCCGAGCCAGAACAGGATGATGCCGCCGAGCAGGCCGGTCAAATTGGAGTTGATGATGGTCGAATAGGCTCGCGAGAAGCCCGCTTCGATGGCCAGGATCGTCGATTTTCCGGAGCGTATTTCCTCGCGTATTCGCTCGAAGATCAGCACGTTGGAGTCGACGGCCACGCCCATGGTCAGCGCGATACCGGCAATACCGGGCAAGGTCAGCGTCGCCTGCAGAACGGAGAGCACGGCAACGATCAGCGCGACGTTCACGACCAGGGCAACGACCGCAAAGATGCCGAACAGCCCGTAGCCGGCAACCATGAGCCCCACCACCAGAAGGAAGGCGACGATCGCGGCGATCTCGCCGGCGTCGATGGAGTCGGCGCCAAGGCTCGCGCCGACGGAGCGCTCCTCGATCACCTGCAGCGAGGCGGGAAGCGCGCCGGACCGCAGCAGGATCGCCAGATTATTGGCTTCCTGAACGGTGAAGTTTCCGGAGATCTGCCCCGAACCGCCGAGGATCGGCTCACGGATGACGGGGGCGGAAATCACCTTGTCGTCGAGAACGATGGCGAACGGCCGGCCGACATTCGCCTGCGTCACCCGCCCGAAACGCGTGGCACCCGAGGAGTTGAAGCGGAAGGAGACGATCGGTTCGCTGGTGCGTTGGTCGAAACCGGGCTGGGAGTCGACCAGATCCTCGCCGCTGACGATGGTGCGGCGCTGCAGAAGGTAGGACGGCTCGCCAGGGCTCTGCGATTGGTAGATCGCGGAGCCGGGCGGCGGGCTGCCGGCCGCGGCTTCCGAGGCGCTCATCGACTGGTCGACGAGATGAAAGGTCAACTTCGCGGTCTTGCCGACCAGCTCCTTGAGCTGTGCGGGGTCGTTGAAGCCGGGGACCTGAAGCAGAATGCGGTCCTGGCCCTGGCGTTGAATGGTGGGATCGGTGGTGCCCAGCGCGTCGACGCGGCGGCGGATGGTCTCGATCGCCGAGCCCGACCGCGGCGCTGGTGCGCTCCACGATGGCGGGCTCGGTCGGCTTCAGGCGAATGGTGTTGCCATCGCCGCGCGTGATCTCGAGATCGGCATTCGAGCCGCGCAGGAAGGAGGTGGAAACCGGCTGAATGAGCTTGCGCAGCGCCGTGACCGCCGACTCGACCTGATCCGGCTTGCGGATGGTGACGCGGATCTCTTCGCCTGCCTTGCCGAGGCCGGAATATCCGATTCCCGCCTTGCGCAGCGTCTCGCGCACGTCGCCCGTCAGCGATTTCGAGCTGGTCGTTGCGCAGCTCGTTGGTGTCCATCTGCAGAAGAAGATGCGAGCCGCCCTGCAGATCAAGACCGAGCGGCATGCGCATCTGCATCCAGCTCGGAAGCGTCTGGAGCTGGCTGGGCTGGAACAGATTGGGCAGTGCGAACAGGACCCCGGCGAACGAGATCGCCACGATCGCAATCGTTTTCCAGCGGTTGAAATAGAGCATCGATGCCTGCCTTCGGGACGTGTTTGTTCGTTCGGACCTTAAGGGACGGCGCCCTCCCGCGCCTGATCGTCCCTAACGGTCGCGATTGGCCGCCGCGGTTCCTTTTTCTACGGCGCCGGCGTTTGCGGCATCGCCCTCGGCGAGATCGTCCTCAAGCGCGTCGGCCTCTTCTTCGACGTCCTTGCTCTTCTTGGAGAGCGCCTGACGCGCCGCGGCCTCGCGGACGTCGCCCCGGGTGCGCACTTCGGCGATGGTGCTGCGGACCACGCGGACCTTGACGCCTTCGGCCAGCTCGACCTGCAGCTCGGCGTCGCCGATCAGCTTGGAAACCTTGCCAACCATGCCGCCCGCCGTCACCACCGTATCGCCGCGCCGAATCGACCCGATCATGTCCTGATGGGTCTTCACGCGCTTCTGCTGCGGCCGGATAATGAGAAAATACATGATCGCAAGGATCATGACGAACGGCAGAAGCTGGAACAGCATCGAACTGCCGCCGGGCCCTGCTCCGGCCTGGGCGTAGGCTTCCGTAATGAACATCGGTATGAGACCTCCTTGGAGTCGCCGCGTCCGTCCGGCGGATGCCTAGCGGAACATCGAGAGTTTTGGCGAATATAATGGCGTCGCCTGACGATGCAACGGCCAAAGAAGAGGGAATTGGCGCCCCCTCAATAGCGCGAGATCGTTGGCGCGGCTAGTGCTGAATGGCTAATTTCCTACCAGCACTTGACGAAAATCGCCCGACTTGGTCCTTTCAGCACCTTACAACCTTGAAACGCAGATTTGGAAAGCCCTATGTCAGCCCGCGACCCCCACTTGGCGGACCTGCCCTTGACGACCGATCCGGCGGCCCGTGCCGCGCTGGACCGGATCGCCGACGCGCTCGATCGTCTCGCCCCGCCGCCGCCTGCCCAGCCCGACTTTGCCGCCGCAGAAGCCTTTATCTGGCAGGCTTCGCCCGAGGGCTTCATCCCGGTCGCCAAGGTCAACCGGGTGCCGATTTCCCTGCTGAAGTCCGTCGATCAGATGCGCGCGACGCTGGTGGAGAACACCGAGCGATTCGCCCGCGGCTTTCCGGCGAACAACGCCCTGCTCTGGGGCGCACGAGGCATGGGCAAGAGTTCGCTCGTCAAAGCGGTCCACGCGGCCGTTGCGGCCGAAACCGGCAGCCAGCTTAAGCTGATCGAGATTCACCGCGAGGAGATCGCCAGTCTGCCGGCGTGCCTTGCTTATCTGCGCAAATCGCCGCACCGCTTCATTATGTTCTGCGACGATCTGTCATTCGACGCCGACGACACCTCGTACAAATCGCTGAAAGCCGTTCTGGAGGGCGGCATCGAGGGCCGCCCGGATAACGTAATCTTCTACGCCACCTCGAACCGCCGCCATCTTCTGCCCCGCGACATGATGGAAAACGAGCGCTCGACGGCGATCAGCCCGTCCGAGGCGGTGGAGGAGAAGGTCTCGCTGTCGGACCGGTTCGGGCTCTGGCTCGGCTTCCACAATTGCTCCCAGGCCGATTTCCTCGACATGGTCGCCGCCTATGCCGATCATTTCGGCCTCGCCGCCGACCGCGACAAGCTCCGCGCCGATGCGCTGCAATGGGCGATGTCGCGCGGCTCGCGCTCGGGGCGCGTCGCTTGGCAATTCATCCAGGACGTCGCCGGACGCGAAGGCAAGCAGCTCGGTTGAGCCGCGCCGTCCCGGCGGGATCGCTTGCGCCGGCAACGCGCCGAAAACGCGAAAACCCCGGCGGTTGGGGGCAACCGCCGGGGCATACGGTCAGGACAGGGGAGAGTCACGACCGGGAAAAGAATCCTTCAGGATCGACGGCTTTGGAGTCCTTGCGCAGCTCGAAATGAAGCTGCGGCTGGGTAACCTTGCCCGTCGCGCCCGCCTTGGCGATGATCTGGCCGCGCTTGACGATGTCGCACCGGTTGACCATCAGCTCCTCATTGTGAGCGTAGGCGGTAACGTAGCCATCGGCATGCCGCACCAGCACCAGATTGCCGAAGCCGGGCAGCTCGTTGCCCGCATAGGCGACGACGCCGTTCTCGGCCGCCTTGACCGGCGTTCCTTTCGGTACCGAGAAGTCGATGCCGTCATTGAAGGTGCCATCTTTCGACGTGCCGAACTTGGCCACGATCAGCCCCTGGACCGGCTCGCGGAAAGTTTTGTCGCTGCGGGCAACCGGCTGCGTCAGCAGCGACTGGCACGCCTTCGTGTCGTCCGCGGCGGCCGGCTGACCGGCCTTGGGGTCGACGTCGCGATGGGCGGCAAGGACCGGCTCGCCGCGCTTTTCCTCGGCGGGAGCCGATGCCGGCTCGGCCTTCGGCGCGGGCTGCTTTTCGGCCTTCTCGCGGTCGGCGGGGACCGGCACGTCGGCCTTGGCCACGCGGCGCTCCTCGGCTCCGGGCTTCTTCTCCGGCGCGTTCTGCGAATAAGGCACGCGGCGGCCATATCCACCCCGGTCGTCGCGCGGCGGCGACCGGCGGTTGCTGTAGTCCTCGCCGTCGTCGCGGCGCCGGTTGCGGCCCCAATCATAGCCGCGGCCCTTGGGGATATGCAGGACCTGGCCCGGATAGAGGGTCGCGTTCGGCGGAACGTCGTTATAGTCCGCCAGCTCGCGATGGCTCACGCCATTGCGCTCGGCGATCGTGTAGAGCGTATCGCCGCGCTGAACCGAATAGGTGTCGTAGGCCTCCTTCGGCTTGCGGTATTCACGCACATGACGCTCGTCGCGGCGATAGTTCGCCGGTGGCTCGTAGCGGCTGGCGTACCGGTCCTCATGCGAGGGCCGCGCGTCATACCGGTCGTTCGGGCGATCGTCGGGACGATCATCCTCGGCATCGACATTGGCTTCGGCCTCATATTTGCGATGGGCCTTGTAGTCGCTGTAGCTCGTGCCCGAATTGCGATCCCGGTAGGACGAATAATCCGGCGGCGGCGCCTTGCGGTCGTCGTCGGCATATCGGTCGTAACCGGCGGGGCGGCCAGGCGCCTCGTAATGCCGCGCCCGATGATCCTCGGCCGGGCTTGGGGCGTCGTAATGCCGCGGGGCATGATCCTCGCTGGCGGCGGTGTATTTCGGGCCGCCGCGGACACGCAGGCGCTGGCCCGCATAGATCGTCGCGCCAGTCAGGCCGTTCAGCTCCGCCAGATCCCGCGCGCTGATGCCCAAACGCTTGGAAATACCGAAAAGCGTGTCGCCCTGGACGACGACATAGCCGCCGTCACCGTCCCCGTCGTGGGACGCGTGATGATCTTCCGGCGGTGGCGCATCGTAACGCGGCCGCTCCGGCTTGTGGTCGTAGTAGGGCGGCTTGTAGCCCTGCGACCGGTCGTAATAGACCGGCGGCCCGGCCTGCGCATAGCGCGGTCCGGCTGCCGAATGTGGCTCAGCGCCGCCGCCGTCGTGTGTGACGGGCCCCATGGCATAGCTGTTGCCGAGATAATTGCCGCCGGCAGGCGCGTCGTAGGACGCCGTGCGCACCGGGGCGAGCGATGTCCGCTGAATTGACGTCGGCGCCGCACTGGCACCGAGACTTGCATCAGCAGTATTGAACGGGGCGCGATGATCGCTCGCCGCCGCGTCCTTGTCCGGATAGCCGTAAACCGGCTCGGACGGGATCAGCACCGTGCCCCGCGTATTGTGGGCATAGTTGCTCGATCCGGTTTCTTCGAGGGAGAGTCCCTGGGAACTGCACGCGGCCAGGGAGACCGCAAGACTGATACTGCAAACTGACGCAACACGCTTAACATGCATATGGCGCCGGAACAAAAACTGACAGGACTTCATGGCCGCACCTCACATCCGAGGCAAGTTTTGCAGCCCGCCAGTTAAAACATGTTTAAAATGAGCCTGTTTTTGACGCGAATAGGTAGCCGTCCGCTCAACTTCCCTTTTCGGAGGCGACGAGCGGCACGAACCGGACCGGCAGCAGGTCCTTCCGGGTGACGCCGGACGGCGTCTTTTCCACCAGAACCAGCTTCTGACCCGAGAACCGGCCTCGTCACCGGCAAGATCATCCGCCCGCCGACGCCAAGCTGATCGACGAGCGGCTGCGGAATGCTGGAGGCCGCCGCCGTGACGATGATCCGGTCGAAGAGCCGCGGCTCCGGCCAGCCCATGCTGCCGTCGCCGACGATGGCCGTAATGTTACGGATGCCGAGGTCGTCGAAGCGGCGGCTCGCCTGATCCAGAAGCGGGGCGTGGCGCTCGATGGTGTAGACATGGCGGCACAGCCGGGCGAGCACGGCGGCCTGATAGCCCGAGCCGGTGCCGATCTCCAGAACCTCGTCATCGGGCTCGACGCCGAGCTGTTCGGTCATATAGGAGACGATGAAAGGCTGGGAAATGGTCTGGCCGCATCCGATCGGCAGGGCAGTGTCGACATAGGCGACGCCCCATTCCTCGGCTTCGACGAACCGTTCGCGAGGCACGGCCTCCACGGCCGCCAGGACATGCTCGTCACGGATGCCGCGCTTACGGAGCTGTCCTACGAGTTCGGCCGCACGTTCGGCCTCGATGTTCATCCTCGCAACGCAGCTTTCGCGCGTCCTCCCGGTTCGCATCTGTGATCAACGGGCCCGCTCCTCAGCCGGTTCCGAGAACTGCCGTCAGTTTCCGGCAGGTTTCGATATGCGTCAAATTCAAATGCAGCGGTGTGACCGAGATCAAATTCTGCCGGAGCGCCCACAGATCCGTGCCCTCCTCCGGCTGCGAGAGCTGCCGGTTGAAGCCGAGCCAGTAATAGGGCCGCCCGCGCGCGTCGGTCCGGTCGACGATGCGCAGATAGTCCTGGTCGCGCTTGCCCTGCAGGGTGACGCTGACGTTGCGGACAGCATCCGGCTCGCAATCGGGGAAATTCACATTGATCATCACATCCGTCGGCCAGCCGGCATCGATCAGCTTGCGGATCAGCGGCGCGCCATGCGCCATCGGCGTCTGCCAGCGCAGCTCGCTGCGCTTGTCGTAGTTCGCGCGCAAGGCTGAGCGCGATCGACGGAATGCCGAGCAGCGTGCCCTCGATCGCGCCCGGCAATGGTGCCGGAATAGGTGACGTCGTCGGCGATGTTGTGGCCGGCATTGACGCCGGAGAGCACCAGGTCCGGCTTCTGGTCGTGGAGGATATGGCGCACGCACATGATCACGCAGTCGGTCGGCGTGCCCTTGACGGCATAGCTGCGCTCGCCGAGCTGGCGCAGGCGCAGCGGCTCGTGGAGCGCTCAGGGAATGCGCCGCGCCGCTCTGGTCGGTCTCGGGCGCGACGGTCCAGACATCGTCGCTGAGTTCGGAGGCGATCTGGTGCAGGACGTCCAGCCCCGGCGCTTCGATGCCGTCGTCATTGGTGATCAGGATGCGCATTTCGATCCTCGACGATTGATACGTCGTCCCGGCCACCTGAGCCGAGACCCACTCGGCATCTCAGCAAGCATAGAGCGAGTGGTCGGGGCATCAGGCCCCGGATAAGGTCCGGGGCGACAAGAGAGGCTCGGCTCGTCGAGAAGCGCGGACTTACTTCGCAGTCTCGATCACTTCCAGGCCGCCCATATAGGGCACCAGCGCCTCAGGAATGCGAATGCTGCCGTCCTCTAGCTGATAGTTCTCCAGGACGGCGACCAGCGTGCGCCCGACCGCTAGGCCGGAGCCGTTCAGCGTGTGGACGAAACGCAGCTCCTTGGCGTCCTTCGGGCGGTAGCGGGCATTCATGCGCCGGGCCTGGAAGTCCCCGCAGTTCGAGCAGCTCGAAATCTCGCGATAGGCGTCCTGCCCCGGCAGCCAGACCTCGATGTCGTAGGTCTTGCGCGCGGAAAAGCCCATGTCGCCGGTCGCCAGCACCATGGTGCGGAACGGCAGCTCCAGGCGCTTCAGCACCTCCTCGGCGCATCCGGTCATGCGCTCGTGCTCGGCCTCGGACTGGTCGGGCGTGGTGATGCTGACCAGCTCGACCTTGGAGAACTGGTGCAGCCGGATCATGCCGCGCGTGTCCTTGCCCGCGGCGCCGGCCTCAGCGCGAAAGCAGGGCGTGTGCGCGGTATAGCGGAGGGGCAAGCGTGGTTCGTCGACGATGTCTCCGCGGACGATGTTGGTCAGCGGGACTTCGGCGGTCGGGATCAGCCAAGGTAACGATGAGGAGGAACACCACGCTCTGCAGCACGTATCTCCTGCTCGAACATGTAATCTGCTCCGCCAACCGCAAGCGCATTGTCATTAATCTTCATGGCTTCTGCCAGTTTCTCTGCCCGCTAGGCAATCCGATTGTTATCGGGAACAGGAACTCTAAATAAGATCATCTTCGAATTTCGGCAACTGTCCAGTGCCGTACATAGCGCTTCATCGCGAACAAGAAACGGCGGATTGACCTCTTCATAGCCGCACTGCCGCGTCTGCAAATCCAGCATGAACGCCGCCAGCGCCCGCTCCAGCCGGGCGAGCGCGCCCTTGAGGATCACGAACCGGCTGCCCGACAGCTTCGCCGCGGTCTCGAAATCCATCAGGCCGAGCGCTTCGCCCAGCTCGAAATGCTGCTTCGGCGTAAAGGCGAAGTTCGGCCTGTCGCGCCAGCGGCGGATCTCGTTATTCGCGCTTTCGTCGCCGACCGGCACGTCGTCCGCCGGCAGGTTCGGCGTGCCCGCAAGGATCTCGTCGAGCTTGGCGGCGATCTCCTTCTCGCGCGCCTCGCCGGTCGCGATCGCCTCCTTCAGGTCGCCCATCTCCGCGATCAGCGCCTGCGCCTTCGTCTCATCCTTGGCGGCCTTGGCCTTGCCGACCTCCTTGGAGATCTGATTGCGCCGGCCCTGCGACTCCTGAAGCGTGGTCTTGGTCTGGCGCAGCTCGGTATCGAGGGCGAGCACGCTCGACGACAGCGGCGCGAGCCCGCGCCTCCGCAAAGCCTCGTCAAAGCCCTCAGGATTGTCCCGGATCAGTTTCAGATCGAGCACGGCGAAATCTCTCAGTCATTGGAAATGGAAACTCAACGGCCGCCAGCAGCTATAAGACGGCGGCGCGCGCCCGTCCACCCCTGGGGTGGATCAGGCGCTTGCCCGCTCACAGGCTGCGATCAGGATCAGACGGAGGTGTCGTCTTTATCGTCCTGCTGGCCGGCCGCTGCTGCCGCACGCTTCCGCTCGATCCAGGCCACCGCGAGGATGGAGCCCTCATAGAGCGCCAGCGTCGGGATCGCCATGCCGATCTGGCTGATCGGATCGGGCGGGGTCAGGACCGCCGCCACCAGAAACACCAGAACGATGGCGTAGCGGCGCTTGGAGCGCAGATCGTCGGCGGTGATGAAGCCGGCGCGCGCCATCAGCGTCAGCACGACGGGGAGCTGGAAAATGATGCCGAAGCCGATGATCAGCGTCATGATCAGCGACAGATATTCGCTGACCCTCGCGGTCAACTCGATCTTCACCGGCCCGTCGGTCTGCTGCATCGACAGGAAGAACTTCATGGCGAGCGGCATGACCATGAAATAGACGAGCGCCGAGCCGATCAGGAACAGGATCGGCGTCGCGATCAGGTAGGGCAGGAACGCATCGCGCTCGGTCTTATACAGGCCCGGCGCCACGAACATGTAGATCTGCGAGGCGATGATCGGGAACGCCAGGAAGAACGCGCCGAACAAGGCCAGCCGGAGCTGGGTGAAGAAGAACTCCTGCGGCGCGGTGTAGATCATGCCGATCGGCACGTCCGCGCCCACCGCCCAGCGATAGGGCATGACGAGGATGTTGTAGATGTCTTTGGCGAAGAAGATGCAGATGACGAACGCGATCGCGATGCCGACCACGGACCAGAGCAGCCGCGTGCGCAGCTCCATCAGATGCTCGAGCAGCGGGGCCTTTGTGGCGTCGATATCGTCTGTTGTCACTGAGGTGCGCGCCTTATCGGGTTCTTAGTTCAGCGTCCGGTGCTCGCCATTCACCCTGATCTCGTGAGCGGCGCCGTTCTCGTCCTTCTCGACGGGAGCGGCGGGCGGCTGAGGCGCGTCTGCGGTCTTCTCCGGCGCGGGTACGCTGGCTTCGCCGGTCGCCGCCTGGCTGACCGTGCTGTCTGCGTTCTTAGGCGGCAGCGGCGGAGGCGGGGAAGGTCGTCGACGTCGACTTCCGCCTCCGGAAGCGGCTTCTTCGGCGGCGGATTTATCGGATCGTTGCCGATTTCCGCAATCGAATCACGGATCTGAGTGAGCGGGTTGTTGTTGCGGAGCGAACGCATCTCGCGCTGCAGATCCTCGCCGCCCGCTTCACGAACCGCCTCGTCGAACTGCTTCTTGAACTCGTCGGCCGTCGAGCGCAGCTTGCCGAGCATACGGCCCAGCGAGCGAAGCAAACCGGGAAGTTCCTTCGGACCGACGACCAGAATTGCCACGATCGCAACCAGCAGCAATTCCGACCACGCAATATCGAACATCGCAGTTCAGACTTTCGATGGAAATGAAGCCGGGAGCGTCACGGCACGCCGCAGTGTGCGGCGCCCGAGCAGCATTAGCCGGCCCGCATGTTCTCGTGCGAGGAGACACTCGCATCGATCTTCTTTTCGGCCGGACGATCCTCGAGCGCCTTGCGCTCGGCGGCTGCCGGCGTTTCGTCCTCGGTATCGTCGGACATGCCGCGCTTGAAGCTCTTGATGCCTTTAGCGAAGTCGCCCATGACCTCCGAGATCTTGCCGCGCCCGAACAGGAGCACGATCAAGAGCAGAACGATCAGAAGCTGAAACCAACTAGGAGCCATTTGCCTACCCTTACATGACGTTTTAGGCTGTGTTAGGTGAAACTTACGCCCAATATCGCTGCGCCGCAAGCGGCGCTCAGTTGCCCCTTGATATAGAGGTGTCCCCGCCGCGAGGGAAGATCAAGACCGCCCCAGGCTTAACGCGCAAGAACATTTCGGTGCCCTTCTCGGGCATGGGCATCGTATCGGCGCGCACCGACAGCGTGCTTTCGAAGCCTTTCAGGCCAAGCTCGATCAGCACGTCCGGGCCTAAAAGCCGGGTTTCCAGAACATGGGCGGGCGTGCCGTCGACCGCCTCGCAAAGCTCGATTTCGCGCGGGCGGACGCAAAGCGTGACCTCGCCTTCGATGCCGGCCGGGGCGCGAAAACGGCCCAGCGGGCCGACCGCCCAGCCGGAGATCACCCGGTAAGGCAGAACGTTCATTTCCGAGAAGGTTTCGGCCACGTAGGCATTGGCGGGGCGGTTGTAAAGCTCCTCGACCGTTCCGGCCTGCACGAGCCGGCCGGCGCGCATCACCGCGATCCGATCCGCCATGCGCATGGCTTCCTCGGCGTCGTGGGTGACCACGATCGCGGTCGCGCGCACCTCGCGCAGAATGGCCAGCGTCTCATTGCGGATGGTGTGGCGCAGACGGCTGTCGAGGCCGGAAAACGGCTCATCCATCAGCAGAACGCCGGGCCGCGGCACCAGCGCCCGCGCCAGCGCGACGCGCTGCTGCTGGCCGCCGGACAGCATATGCGGGTAGGACTCGGCGTAATCGGCAAGCCCCATGCGCGCCAGCGCCGCCAGCGCCTCCTTCCGGGCCACCGCGCGGCCGAGCCGCTTCAGGCCGAAGGCGACATTGTCGATGACGCGCAAATGCGGAAACAAGGCAAAGTCCTGGAACATCAGCCCGACGCCGCGCCGTTCCGGGGGCATGAACACGCTTGGCGACGCCACGTCGATGTCGCCAATGGAGATCACCCCGCAATCGGGACGTTCGATACCCGCGATCAGGCGCATCAGCGTCGTCTTGCCGCAGCCGGACGGGCCGAGCAGACACACGATCTCCCCCGGCGCGACGCTGAAGGCGAAATCCGCGACCGCCACCGTTTTGCCGAATGTCTTGGAGACGCCGGAAAGCGAAACTCCGGCCGCTATCGTTGCAGCGGCTTTTCGCCTTTTCTCCCAATGGGATACACCAGCGGAATTGCCCTCAGCCGGGTCGACTTCGCTCTGCCGGAACAATGCCAAACGCAAACCCTTCTTCCTTATGGGACCAGTAACTCTCCCCTTTATATAGTCTTATCAGCCTTGACTTCGTCTTAAAAGATCGAAGACGTGCGGCTGAAACTGCAGGGAGGTGTCCTCGGCCGGGGATGCGTCGTCCTCGCCGAGCGGTTCGTCGTCCTCCGAATCCTCGTTGCCCGCATCCGCCTCGTCCAGCGGGTCTTCATCCGGGGACAGCAGAGGGGAGTTGTTCGGCTCGGGCACCGAGAAGCCCGGCGGCAGGTTGCTGTCCAGCAGGCCGGCGCCCTTGAGTTCGGACAGGCCGGGCAGATCCTTGACGCTGTCGAAACCGAAATGCTCGAGGAACACGTCGGTTGTGCCGTAGGTGACCGGGCGGCCAGGCGAGCGGCGGCGTCCACGCAGCCGCAGCCAACCCATTTCCAAAAGCACGTCGAGCGTGCCCTTTGACGTCGAAACGCCGCGGATTTCCTCGATCTCGGCGCGGGTGACCGGCTGGTGGTAGGCGATGATCGCCAGCGTTTCGAGCGCCGCCTTGGACAGCTTGCGCGGCTCGACGGAATGGCGCTCCAGGAGGAACGACAGGTCGGGCGCCGTCCGGAACGCCCAGCGTCCGGCGACGCGGGTCAGATTGACGCCGCGCGCTGCGTAAAGGTTCTGCAGTTCCTCGAGCAAGGCGGGGATATCCTCGCCGCCGGTGAAATATTCGGCCAGCGAGCCCTCTTCCATCGGATCGCGGGCCGCGAACAGGACAGCTTCGAGCACGCGGAGCTTCTCGCGGCGCTCGGCGGAGGGGAGCCTCGCCACATTGGCCGCGAACTCCTGCTGAGGCGGAGGCTCACGCGCGGGAAGCAGCAGCCGGCCTTGTGTTTGGTCGTTTTTCTCGTTCTGTGACATCTCAGACATTCCCTTGGCGAGACCGGCGGAAACAGAGCCCGCCGCCTCGCGAAGCTGATACCGGACGCGGGGTTAACTCGTTAATTTAGGATCGCCTGCACCGCTCTGGGAGGGGTTCGGCTTCAGCCAGCGAATGTAGAGCGGCGCAAAGGGCTGAGCCTGGCGGATTTCGATGAGACCTTCGCGCGAGAGCTCGAGCGTGGCGCCGAAAGAGCTGGCGAGCGCGGTTTTGCTGACCTCGGCATCCTGCAGATAGTGTTCCAGATAGCTTTCCAGGATCGACCAGTTCGGCGTCTGGCCGAACAGCCGCTCCAGCAGGTCGCGGGCCTCGCGGATCGACCAGACCTTGCGCCCGCCCATCTTGACGGGGGTGTGGATATTGCGGCCGCGCTGGTCGGCATACGCTTTGAGCAGGTCGTAAACGCTCGCCCAATACTCGCTTTTGCGGACCGTGCGCACGCCCTCGGGCATGCCGCGGCTGAAGAAGTCGATACCGAGCTGCTTGCGGCCGAACAGGCGCGCGACCGCTTCGCGCATCGCCTCCAGCCGCTTCAGCCGGAAAGCGAGATGCAGGGCCATCTCCTCGCCGCTGGGACCGTCATCCTGCTTTTCCTCGACGGGCAGCAGCAGCTTCGACTTGAGGAAGGCAAGCCAGGCGGCGGCGACCAGATAGTCGGCGGCGATTTCGAGGCGCAGCGAACGGGCTTCGGAGATGAATTCGAGATATTGGTTGGCGAGCTCGAGGATCGAGATCTTGGTCAGATCGACCTTCTGCGTGCGAGCGAGGCTGAGCAGCAGGTCGAGCGGACCTTCATAGCCGTCCAGCGCGACGACCATGCGCTCGGACGGCGCGATCTCGTCGAACGGCACGACATTGGCATAGTCGCCGCCATCCGCGCCGTTCGCTCCGGCACGCGCATTATTCGCCTCTTCGGCCCCTTCCGGAGCTTGCTCCTCGCTCATCGCGCCCAAACAAAAAGGTTAAATTCTTCAGCATCATGGCTGATTTATGCCATTTCGCCTAGAACTTCGGCCAGCAGCGCTTCGGCGCGGGCCTCGTCGAAAGACGCAGCTGCGCAGCGGCGGGCACAGGCGGCTTCGAAGCGCCGTGCGGCGTCAGCGGCAAGCTCCGGCGTGGTCGCGGCAACGTCCTGCATCTCGGCAAAGTTGCCGCTGCAATGGAGCGCCACGTCGCATCCGGCGGCAAGGACGGCGGCGGTCCGCGCCCTCATGTCGCCCGACAGCGCACCCATGCCGAGATCGTCGCACATCAACAGGCCGTCGAAGCCGATCTCGCCGCGAATCACCTCCTCGATGATCACCGGCGAGGCGCTCGACGGACGCTCCGGGTCGATCGAGGGGATCAGGATATGCGCGGTCATGCCGAGCGGCATGTCGCGCAGGGCGCGAAACGGCACGAAATCGGTCAGGCCGAGCTCTTCGCGCGTGGCGTCGATCACCGGAAGCGAAGCGTGGCTGTCGACCCGGGCGCGGCCATGTCCGGGGATGTGCTTGATGACGGGCAGCACGCCGCCGTCCAGATAGCCCTCCGCAACGGCCCGGCCGAGCGCGGAGACGGCCGCCACCGTCAGCCCATAGGCGCGGTCGCCGATAATGTCGTGCGCGCCGCCGACCGGCAGATCGATCACGGGCGCGCAGTTGACCGTGATGCCGAGCGCGCTGAGGTCGCGGGCGATCAGCCTTGCCCCGAGCCGGGCCGCTTCCAGTCCTTTCGCCTCGTCGCAGCAGTAAAGATCGCCGAAGCGGCGTCCCGGCGGATAGCGCCGCCAGTTTGGCGGAACGAGGCGCTGAACGCGGCCGCCTTCCTGGTCGATCAGCACGAGCACGCGCTCGTCCCCGACCGCCTCGCGGAACTCAGCCGCGAGCGCGCGGATCTGGTCCGCATCCTGGCAGTTGCGCTTGAAAAGGATAAGCCCGCAAGGCCGGGATTCGTCGAAGAATCCCTTTTCCCTCTCGGTCAGCCGAGGGCCTTCGCAGCCGCTGATGAAGGCCCGAAATCCGATCCCTTCGCTCAAAGCGGCACCCCGGCTTGGCTAGTCTTTCCGGGAGAAGCAGCTCTTCATGCCGGCGCCTTTGAGCTGCTCGCAAAGCGCATCGGCATCTTCCTTGCTGGCCATCGGACCGACCAGCAGGCGATACCAGACGCCCTTGGCCCCAAGGTCGACCTTGCGGACCGACGGCGCGTGACCGCCGATCACCGGGGCATATTTCTGCTGCAGCGTGGCAAAGGCCGCCACGGCCGCTTCCTGATCGTTGCGTGCGGCGATCTGGACGAAAAACGCGCCTGACCCGCCGGCCGCTTCCGTGATCTGCGGCTGCTCCTGAGGCGAGATCGCGGCAAGCTGCTGACGCGGTGCCGGGCTTGGCTCGGCCGCGGCGGGCGCCGGCTGCTGACGCTCCGTCACGTCGGGGCGGTCGGAGTCCACACCGCTCGCAGCCGTCGGCTGCGTGGTCACGACCACGCCGGACGAGACGGTGTCATTCTCGCTGGCGACGGCGATGCGCCGGGCCTGCGGCTGTACGGCCTGCGCCGTGCCGTCGGGGCCGAAGGTCACGGTGCGGACCGCGCGCGGCGAGTTCGGGCGAGTTCGGCTCTTCGGTCGCAGCCGGAGCCTGGGCCGCCTTGCCGTCGCCGCCCTGCGCCTTCAACGCGTTCTCGATCCGCTCTTCCAGCGTTCCGGTCGTGACGATGCCGGGAATATCCGCGCTGGCATTCTGCTGAGGCGCCGAGCCGCTTTCGCCGCTGGCCAGTTGCGGCGAGCCGCCATTGTCGGAACCGGGAAGGCGGTCGTAAATCAGCTTGTCGCGATTGGCGAAATCGCGCCCGCCCGGATCGGTCGGCTCTTCCTTGATCGGCCGGGTGTCGGCCGCGATCACCGAAGGCCCTTCGCCGCCGCCGGTCGTGTTCGTCGACTTGTAGACGTAAGCGAGGCCGCCGCCGGCAACCACGGCGCCGATCAGCACCGCGGCGACCAGCTTCTTGCGGCCGCCCCTGTGATCGGGCTCGTAATCCTCGTGATCGTAATCGTCCTCGTCGGCGAAGAAATCGGCATCGAGATCCTCGTCGCGAATCGCCGGCGGCTGGATCGGGCGAAGATTGGCGGGAGCCGGGGTCTGGTCGTAGCCGTTCTCCCAGCCGTAATGGTCGCCCTCGGCGAAATTGCCGTTGTAATCGTCAGCCTGATAATGCTGCGGAGCGGTCGCGCCGGTATGGCGCTGGGCGGGCTCATTGTAGACCGCCGCGGCGGCTTGGCCGCTGAAACCCTGGCTCTGGCCGGCATCGGCATCGAAATCGTCTTCCTCGAAGGCGCGGAAACGCTCCGAAAGCGAAGCCGCCGGCGGTGCGGCCTCTTCGGGCTGTCCTTCCGGCGCAAAGAAACGGTCGTGAACGGACTGCGCATCGGCATCGAGCGGCGGCTCGTCCATCGGCGGATAGTAGTTCTGGAACTGATGGCCGTTATTGTCCGGATAGGCGGCGCGGTTCCAGTCCGCCTCGTAATTGTTCTGCGAACGCGGCGCGTAGGGGTCGCTCGGCGCGTTCTGGTAGTAAGGATCGCGCGGCGGCGGGGTCGGGCGCGCGCGAATAGGGGTCGGCAGCGGGCGGCGCGTTGCGCGGAGCCTGGGCGGCAGCGGCCGGGGCACGCGACGGCGCGTCCCAATCCGGACGGTCCTGACGCGGCGGCGCGCCGTTCGGCTCGGCGCCGGCATAGGCTTCCGGCCGGTAAGCGGAGAAGGACGGCGGCTTGTTCTGCGGCTGCGGTTGCGGCGGCCGCTGCTGCTGACGCGGTTGCTGCGGCTCGGGCTGGCGATAGGCGTCGTACCGATCGTTAGCCGGCGGTGCTGCACGTCCGGCATGTCCCTGTCGCGGCGCTGCGCCTTGCACCGCGCCGGAAGCCTCTTGGATCGTCAGACATGGACATGTGTAACTGTTCCTTTACCCTAAACCCGTCTAGCCGAAAGGCGCATGGCCTCAAGCGGGGTCAAGTTTCAGCGCATCTCAGAAATTGGTTGAACGCCCAAAATCCCAAGGCCCGACCGTATAACTTGCGCCACGGCCGCCAGGAGAGCCACGCGCGCCCTGGTAAGCTCCAAATCGCCGTCGACGATGAACCGTAATTGTGGCAACTCTTTGCCTCGGTTCCATAATCCATGAAACTCGCCAGCAAGCTCATTAAGGTAAAAAGCCACGCGGTGAGGCTCGTGCGCCTGGGCCGAAGACTCGACGATGCGCGGATAATGCGACATCCGCTTTACAACAGCAAGTTCCGCCTCGTCTTTGAGTAAATCGAGCTGGGCGCCGGATAGGCCTTTTCCACTAAATTCTATCTCCGAAGCCATTTCCTGCACGTTACGCATCACCGATTGGATCCGCGCATGGGCATATTGGACGTAGAAAACCGGGTTGTCGCGGGACTGCTCCACCACCTTGGCGAAATCGAAATCCAGCATCGCGTCATTTTTGCGGAACAGCATCATGAAGCGGACCGGCCCCGGCCCCACCTCGTCGACGACCTCGCGCAGCGTCACGAACGACCCTGACCGCTTCGACATCTTGACCGGTTCGCCCCCGCGGAACAGCCGGACCATCTGACAGATCTTGATGTCGAGATCGGCCTTGCCGCCGCTGAGCGCGGCGACGGCCGCCTTCATCCGTTTGATGTAGCCGGAATGATCGGCGCCCAGAACATTGATCATGCTATTGAAACCGCGACGGAATTTGGTGCGGTGATAGGCCATGTCGGCGGCGAAATAGGTGTAGCTGCCGTCCGACTTGACCAGCGCGCGGTCGACGTCGTCGCCGAATTCGGTGGCGCGGAACAGGGTCTGCTCGCGGTCCTCCCAGTCGTCGGGCAGCTTGCCCTTCGGCGGCGGCAGGCGGCCCTCATAGATCAGCCCCTTGCGCTGCAACTCCTCGATCGTGTCGCGGACCTCGTTGGTGTCGCCATGGATCAGCGACCGCTCGGAAAAGAACACGTCGTGATGGATGCCGAGTACGGCCAGATCCTCGCGAATCAGCGCGAGCATCATCTCGACCGACTTGGCCCGGACGATCGGCAGCCACTCCGTGCTCCTCCATGTTGTGGAGCCGGGGCCCGTATTCCTTCGCCAGCGCCTCGCCGACCGCGCACAGATAATCGCCCGGATAGAGCCCGTCCGGAATGTCGCCGATATCCTCGCCGAGCGCCTCGCGGTAGCGCAGGAAGGCCGAGCGCGCCAGCACGTCGACCTGCGCGCCGGCGTCGTTTACGTAATATTCCCGTGTGACATCATAGCCGGCAAAGGCGAGCAGATTGGCGAGCGCATCGCCGAACACCGCCCCGCGCGTATGCCCGACATGCATCGGCCCGGTCGGGTTGGCCGAGACATATTCGACATTGGTCGGCTGGGACTGGCCCATGTCAGAGCGCCCATAATCCTCGCCCCGCTCCAGCACCGAGCGCAGCATACGCGGCCAGAACGCCTCGCGCAGGGTCAGGTTGATGAAACCGGGCCCGGCAATCTCGAGCTTGGCGATATCGGGATCGTCCTGGAGCCGGGCAACGAACGCGGCGGCAATATCGCGGGGCGCCATGCCCGCGGACTTGGCGAGCACCATGGCCGCATTCGAGGCGATGTCGCCGTGCGTCGGATCGCGCGGCGGCTCGACCGTCAACTGGGACAGGTCGACCTCTTCCGGCAGGACGCCGTCCGCCTTCAGGGCGAGCCCCGCCTCCTGAAACCGGGCGGCGAAATGCGAAAATACATTCATGATCATCAATCCGATGTGCCGAAACGAGCCGCGCAAAGAGGCTATCGGCTAGCGTAATCGGGGCGTGTCGTCAAATAATCGCCGATGCGTGTCGATCGCCATGCGGTCGGTCATCCCGGCGACGAAATCGCTGATCACCCTGCCCTTCTGCTTGGTCTCGGCCTGTTTACGCCATTCCTCGGGCAGCTGCGTCGGATCGTTCAGGAAGCAGCCGAACAGGTCGCGTACGATCTTCTGGGCCCCGTTCATGATCTCCTGCACCCGCGGGTGGAAATAGAATTCGGCGAACAGGAAGCGGCGCAGCTCGCTCATCTCCAGCTTCATCGCCTCCGAGAACGACGCAACCGGATAGGACGCGCCGCGAATGTCGTCGACCGAGGCCGGCTTCAACTCGCCGAGCCGGCGCGAGGCTTCATCCGCCAGATCGTAAACCATGGCGCTGATCAGCCGCCGGTTGACCTCATAGATCAGCCGGGCCTCCGGCAATGCGCCGTGCAGCGCCTCGACCTCCTTGATAAAGCGGCCGGCAAGAGGCACGTCGCGCAGCTTGCCGATCTCGATCAGGCCGGCGCGCAGGCCGTCATCCAGGTCGTGGTTGTTATAGGCGATGTCGTCGGCAAGCGCGGCGATCTGGGCCTCGGCTGACGCGTAGCTCGCCAGATCGAGGTCGTGGCTTTGGCCATATTCGACGATGGCGGCCGGCAGCCCGCCCGCGTAGCGCGCGGTCGGCGTGCCGTCGGCATTGAGCAGCGGGCCGTTATGCTTGACGAGCCCTTCGAGCGTCTCCCAGGTCAGGTTCAGCCCGTCATAGGATGCGTAGCGGCCCTCCAGCTTGGTCACGGTGCGCAGGCTCTGGGCGTTGTGGTCGAAGCCGCCGAAGGGCTTGGCGACCTCATGCAGGGCTTCCTCGCCGGCATGGCCGAACGGCGGATGGCCGAGATCGTGGGCAAGCGCGATGGTCTCGGCGAGATCCTCGTCGAGCCGCAGGCCGCGGGCGAGCGTTCGCGCGATCTGGGCGACCTCGAGGCTGTGCGTCAGCCGGGTCCGGTAGTGGTCGCCTTCGTGATAGATGAAAACCTGGGTTTTGTAAGTGAGCCGCCGAAACGCCGCCGAATGGATGATGCGATCCCGGTCGCGTTGGAACGGACTTCTCAGGTCGCAGCCGGGTTCGCTGTAGAGGCGCCCGCGGCTCTGCTGGGCAATGCAGGCGTAGGGCGCAACCGGCCGGTCAACAAAACGCGGATGGATCGACATTGTCGGTGTCCAATTCTGTTTTTCCGCTGCCACCCCGCGCTCCGGGCGCAAACGGATTGATTGACAAATACCCCCCGGCTACCATTTCCATAAAAGAAGTCCACATTCACAATACTATGCGATTCGGCCAATACGACGATGACAACCGTTCAAGTGACAGACCGTGCGGCGAAACGCATCGCCCAGATCGTCTCGGGCGCTCCCGCCGCGCAAATGCTCCGCGTCAGCGTTCTGGCTGGCGGATGCACCGGATTTCAATATTCCTTCGACCTCGTCTCCGAGCGCGAAGATGGGGATTATGTCATTGAAAAAGAAGGGGCGACGGTGCTGATCGACGACGTCTCGCTGCCTTTGCTGCAAGGGTCGGAGATCGACTATGTCGACGATCTGATCGGGGCGTCCTTCAAGGTCAGGAATCCGAACGCAACCGAAACCTGCGGCTGCGGCACGTCCTTCTCCATCTGATCCTGAAGCCTTGAGACGAATGAAATAGCGCGGGAAGATGTCTCTCCCCGCGCTAAATTATGTCAGCGGCGAGTCCGCTAGGCGGTGGCCGCGACGGCGCTCTTCTCGCCTTCCTCGCGCCTCCATGCGCCGGCGCTGCAGCCAGATGATCGAAGCCGAGCAGCAGGAAGGCCGGGATGTGGATCAGATATTTCGACGGCTGATACACCGGGCGCAGCACCTGGAGAACCTGCTGATCCCAGTCGAGCCCCGCCTTCTTCGCCGGCGAGCCGAACTGGACGCCGTCGATGATCATCTTGTCGCCATCGGATCTTCAGCCGCAGGCCGGCCTTCTTCAGCCGCTCCTCGCCGGTCGCCGCGTCAGGCAGCGATAGCTGGACCACGAAAGTGACCGGATCGCCGAGCTTGTCGACGCCCTTCACCCGCAGACGCAAGGGCTGCCCCGCCGGCGTATTGCTCGCCGCATCCGCGATCTCGGCGGGCGCGCTCTCCTGATAGGGCGGATAGATCATGTCCATCCAGAAGCCCGGCCGGAAGATCGTGAACGCCAGCATCAGCAGCACCACGCTCTCCCAGATATAGCTGCGGGTGAGGAAGTAGTTCATGCTGCCCGCCGCGAACAGCAGCATGGCGATGGTCGCGGTTATGAACACGCCGATGCCGTGCAGCCAGTCGACATTGATGAGCAGCAGATCGGTGTTGTAGATGAACAGGAACGGCAGGGCCGCGGTTCGCATCGAGTAGAAGAACGCAACGAACCCGGTCTTGATCGGATCGCCGCCGGAGATGGCCGCCGCGGCGAAACTCGCAAGCCCCACGGGCGGTGTCACATCCGCCATGATACCGAAATAGAACACGAACAGATGCACCGCGATCAGCGGCACGAGCAGTCCGTTCTGCTGGCCCAGCGTGACGATGACGGGCGCAAGCAGCGCCGACACGACGATGTAGTTGGCCGTCGTCGGCAGGCCCATCCCCAGGATCAGCGACAGGATCGCGGTCAGGAACAGCATGGCGAGGATGTAGCCGCCGGAGAGCTGCTCGACGACCTCGGCCAGCGCCGAGCCGACGCCGGTCTGGCTGACCGCGCCGACGATGATGCCCGCCGTCGCCGTGGCGATGGCGATGCCGATCATGTTCCGCGCGCCGGCGATCAGGCCCTCATAGAGCTCCCGGAAACCGCGGCCGACCTGTCCGCCGAAATCCCCGGTCCCGCGGAACAGGGCAAAGAGCGGCCGCTGCGTCAGCAGGATGAAGATCAGGAAGGCCGACGCCCAGAAGGCGGAAAGCCCCGGCGATAGCCGGTCGACCATCAGCGCCCAGACCAGCACGACGACCGGCAGCAGAAAATGCAGGCCGGAGCGGATGGTCGGCCCCGGGACCGGCAGCGACAGCACCGGCTTGTTGGGGTCGTCCATTTCCAGCTCGGGCACGCCCGACCCGTAGGCGACGAGGGCGACATAGACGACCATGAGGCCGCCGGTAATCACCCAGCTTGCCGACGAGCCCAGGATCGGTTTCAGCCAGCCGAGGCCGTAATAGACGCCGAGCGACACCGCGCACAGCATGATCACCCCGATCAGGAAGCCCATGATCCGCCGCACCCAAGGCTTGGCCTCGACGGCGCGCGGCAGGCCCTTCATGCCCGCCTTCATGGCCTCCAGGTGGACGATATAGACCAGCGCGATATAGGCGATGATCGCCGGCAGGAAGGCGTGCTTCACCACCTCGAAATAGGGAATGCCGACATATTCGACCATCAGGAACGCGGCGGCGCCCATGACCGGCGGCATGATCTGGCCGTTGACCGATGCCGCGACTTCGACCGCGCCGGCCTTCTCGGCCGAGAAGCCGACCCGCTTCATCAGCGGAATGGTGAAGGTGCCGGTGGTGACGACATTGGCGATTGAGGAGCCGGAGATCAGGCCGGTCAGGCCGGAGGAGACGACGGCCGCCTTGGCCGGGCCGCCGCGCAGATGGCCCATCAGCGAGAACGCCACCTGGATGAAGTAATTGCCGGCCCCGGCCTTGTCGAGCAGTGCGCCGAACAGCACGAACAGAAACACGAAGCTCGTCGACACGCCCAGCGCGATGCCGAACACGCCCTCGGTGGTGATCCAGTGGTGGTTGACGACTTCGGACAGGTTGTTGCCCTTATGCGCGATGATGCTGGGCATGTACGGGCCGAGGAAGGTGTAGATCAGAAAAACCAGCGCCACGGTCATCAAAGGCGGGCCCAGCGCGCGTCGCGTCGCTTCGAGGAGCAGCATCAACCCGGCCATCGAGACGATGAAGTCCCAGAAGATCGGGGCGCCGACACGGTCCGAGATCTGATTGAGAAAGACGTAGATGTAGAGCGCGCACATCGCCGCAACGATGGCGAGCGCCCATTCGTGGACGGGCACCCTATCCTTCGGCGAGCCGAGCAGGATGGCGACGATCATCAGCGCCGAGATGCCGCCGATGACCCAATATGGCACGGTGCCTTTCGACCCATAGATGAACAGGAACCCCAGGATCGCAGGAACAGCGACGGCCACAATGGTCCCGCTGCGGCCATGCGTTGCCGGGAATGCGAGAAAGGCGAGGAACAGCGCGAAAGCGAGATGGATGGAGCGCGCCTCGGTATCGTTGAAGACGCCGAAGCCGACCATGAACGGCAAAGGCGAGGCGAACCAGAGCTGGAACAGCGACCAGGCCAGCGCCACCCACAGCAGGATCTGCGCGGAGATCGGTCCGGGCGTGCGTGCACCGGTATCACTGGAGGCAACCAGTTCGTCGAGTTCTTCCTGGCTCAGTCCCCCATGACCGGAGCCTTCCATCTCGACCCGTGATGCCTGTTGTTGGTCCTTGTCAACCATGTGCTCGCCCCGGTCTGTTATCAATGCCTGTAAAAGCCTGCCCCGTCATTCCGGCGTCCCGACAACCATGGTGCCGGAAAACCCCTTCCATTGGCAAATGCCGGGGACGGCAAAAAAAGAAGGCTGGCCCCGAAGGACCAGCCTTTTCAAAGGCTTAGAGCCAGCCTTTTTCCTTGAAATATTTCTCCGCACCGGGATGCAGCGGAGCGGAAAGGCCGGACTTGACCATTTCCTCGGGCTTCAGATTGGCGAATGCCGGGTGGAGTTCCTTGAAGCGGTCGAAATTGTCGAACACCGCTTTCACCACCTGATAGACCACGTCGTCGGGGACATCGGACGAGCTGACGAAGGTGGCGCGGACGCCGAAGGTCTCGACATCGCTGTCCGTGCCTTTGTACATGCCGCCGGGAATGATCGCCTTGGCATAATAGGGATTGTCGGCGACCAGCTTGTCGACTTCCGGACCGGTCACGGGAACGACGATGGCGTCGCAGGAGGTGGTGGCTTCCTGGATCGAGCCGTTCGGATGACCGACGGTGTAGACGATCGCGTCGACCTTGTTGTCGCAAAGCGCGGCGGCCTGCTCGGTCGGCTTCAATTCGGATGCGAGCGAGAAGTCGGACATCTGCCAGCCCTTGGCCGCCATCAGCACTTCCATCGTGCCGCGCTGACCGGAGCCCGGATTGCCGACGTTGACGCGCTTGCCCTTCAGATCGTCGAACGTCTTGACGCCGGAATCGGTGCGGGCGACGACGGTGAACGGCTCGGCATGCACGGAGAACACCGCGCGCAGCTTGTCGAATTTCTGGCCTTCGAACTTGGACGTACCGTTATAAGCGTGGTACTGCCAGTCGGACTGCGCAACGCCCATCGTCTGGTCGCCGGCCTTGATCGCATTGATGTTGGCGATGGAGCCGCCGGTCGAGGGAGCGGTGCATTTGATGTTGTGCTCGGACGTGCCGCGATTGACGAGCGCGCAGATCGATTGTCCGACAACGTAGTAAACGCCGGTCTGGCCGCCAGTGCCGATCGTTATGAATTTCTCTTCCGCCGAAGCAGACGCCGTCACCGCAAATGCAAGTGCGGCAGCTCCGGCGAGCGCAGTTATCTTCATGATCTTATTCCTCTTTTCGTGGAAGGCGTTTTCCAACCGCCCAAGCCTACACCAGGCGGAAGACCGGTTGGAACCCTTTTTGCCATCGGCAGAGGAAAAATGCATCACCCGGTAAAGGACAACAATTCGCTTTTAATTTATCGAGATTGCACGCGACGCGGGAAACTCGACGTTGGTCTGCATCGTTGCTTTCGCCCTCGTCAGCAGGCAGATAACCATACTCCAGACGCCGCACGATGAAAGTCCGCTTGCCGCGATCGTGCCCGCTTCCGCCCCCCGCGCCCAGCTCTCCGTCAGAGCCTCACCAGGTGCCCAGATGCAGCCCGGCGTCCGGGGTCAGGATCTCGCCGGTCATGCTGCGCGAGGCCGGCGAGGCCAGGAACAGCACCGTCTCGGCAATCTCCTCCGGCGTCGATGCGGCGCGCAGCGGCGTCGTCTCGGCGATCCGGCGCGCGACCGATGCCTCGGCCTGTTCGCCGGCCCATTTGGTGAACCAGCCCGAGGCGATGAACCCCGGACAGACCGCATTCACACGGATCTTCGGCGCCAGCGAGCGGGCCAGACTCAGCGTCATCGTATTGAGTGCGCCCTTCGATGCCGCATAGGCGATCGAGGAGCCGATGCCGATGACGCCGGCGATCGAGGAGACATTGACGATCACGCCCTCGCCCGAGGCTTCCAGCGCGCCGCGCGCCGCCCGCGCCATCTGATACGGGCCGATCACGTTGACCCTGTAGAGCCGTTCGAAATCCTCAGCCGTCAGCGCATCGAGGTCCTTCTGATCGGCGAATTTGGTGATCCCGGCATTGTTGATGACGACGTCGAGGCGGCCCAGCCGGCTGACCGCTTCCGCGACCAGCATCTCGCATTCGGCGAATTCGGCCACGCTGCCCTTCACGGCGAACGCGTTAACGCCGTCGGCGCGGCAAGCCTCGGCGACCGCCTCGGCCGCTTCGGCGCTGGAGGCGTAGTTGACGAGGACATTCGCCCCGCGTTTGGCCAGCGCCCGCGCCGTCGCCGCGCCCAGCCCGGTGCCCGCTCCAGTGACGATGACGGTCTTGCCTTCCATGTCCTTCATGGCGTTTTTCCTCGCTTTGAGCCGTTGCCGCGCATTTACCTTTTATTCACCGGGCCATCAAAGGCCGCAAGATAATCGGCATTTTACCGATCCCGGTCATGTGCCGTTATCACCCCGCACGTAGCCTCGAAAGGTGAAGCTCCAGCGGAGTTGCTTATGATCGACAGCTATTCAGCCTCCATATCCGGCATGAACGCGGCGAGCCGAAGGCTGGCGGCGTCGGCGAACAACATCGCCAATATCGACTCCCGCGGCACCCTCCCCTTCAGCAACGTCGCCAATGCGCCGACCGATCAGCGCGAGCCCTATCTGCCGACGCGCGTGCAGTCCTCGAGCGGGCCAGACGGGGGAACGGTCACCAGCGAGCGCTATCTGCGTCCGCCTTACGTGCCGGTCTTCGACACCTCGGCGGGATCCGGCAATACCGACGATGCCGCGGGCGGCTCCAATGTGGATGTCGCACGCGAGCGGATCGAGCAGATCGACGCCCAGCAGAGCTTCAGAGCGAATGTGCTGACAGCCCAGTCCGTCCAGGACGTGGTCCGCAAGCTCTACGATCTGAACTGAGACTTGGCACGGCGCGCCGGACCCTCGGCGGGCCTTGCCGCTCATCGCGAAGCGGGCGCCCGCCGTTTCCCATAGTCCTGGACTTTCCCACGGGCTGGCATCATTCTTCCAACTGGCACCAGCGCATCGCGCTCCATGATGCCCAGGTGGGGAAAATGACGCTCGATCAGACTTTCGGCGGCCGCATCGTTGCGCTGCGCGAAAAAGCTCAATTACAGCGAAGCGAATCATGGCGCACCCGGCAGGCCCGGCTGCGCACGCTGCGCCTCGCCTTCGTCAAGCGCCGCGCCGCCCTTCAGGACGCTCTCGCCAGGGATCTCGGCCGCGCCGCCGCGGAAACCGACATCGTCGAATACATGCCGATGATCGGCGAGATCGACCACGCCATCGCTAGGATCGGGCGCTGGACGAAACCGCAAAGGCACACGACGCCGATTTCGCTGTTCGGCGCACGGAGCGAAGTTCTGCCCCAGCCCAAGGGCGTCTGCCTGATCATGGCGCCGTGGAACTACCCCGCCAATCTGGTCATCGGGCCGCTGATCTCCTGCATCGCCGCGGGCAATACGGCCGTGGTGAAACCGTCCGAACTTGCCCCGGCGACCTGCGCCTATCTGCGCGACCTGTTCGCCGAAGCCTTCGAGCCCGACGAGGTGGCGCTGATCGAGGGCGGGCCGGAGGTTGCCGAAAGCCTCATCGAGGAGCGCTTCGACCACGTCTTTTTCACCGGCTCGCCGCGGGTCGGCCGGCTGGTCATGGCCGCCGCGGCCAAGGGGCCGACATCGGTGACGCTGGAGCTGGGCGGCAAATCGCCGGCCTATGTGCACAAGAGCGCCGACCTCGCCGATGCGGCGGCGAAGCTGGTCTGGGGCAAGTTCATCAATGCCGGGCAGACCTGTATCGCGCCGGACTATGTCCTCGCCGACGCCTCGATCGCCGAGGCGCTGAAACAGGCACTGGCCGACCGGGTACGGAAGATCTATCCGCTGGAGACGAGCGAGGGCCGGCGCGGCAACGACCTGACCGCGATCATCAGCGAACGGCATGCCGAGCGGCTCGTCGATCTGATCAGCGATGCGCGGGCGAAGGGCGCGAAAATCATCGTCGGCGGGGCGGCCGATCCCGCTGCGCGCTTCGTTGCCCCCACCGTGCTCGATGGCATCACCGCAGCCATGCGTCTCGATCAGGAGGAGATTTTCGGGCCGCTCCTGCCGGTTCGCACCGTTGCCGACGCCGATGCCGCCATCGCCCACGTCAACGCCGCTCCGCCGCCGCTCGCCTCCTATATCTTCACCGGCGAGACGGACGTTGCCGACCGCTTCCTCGCAGAAGCGCCCGCGGGCGGCTCCTGTGTCAACAACGCCCTTTTGCAGTTCGCCAATGAGCGGCTGCCGTTCGGCGGCATCGGGCCGAGCGGCATCGGGCGCAGCCACGGCAAAGCCGGCTTCGAGGCTTTTTCCAACATGCACAGCGTGGTCCGCGACCGGTTCACCCTGTCCCGGCTGCTGTTCCCGCCCTACAACGCCAATGTCAAACGGCAGCTCTCGTTCCTGCTGCGTCTCAAAGGCGCGGCCTGATGGCCCGCGGCGGCGGCGAGATCGCCAGCGGCAGCACATTCGATTTCATCGTCATCGGCGCCGGGTCGGCGGGCGCGGTGCTTGCTGCACGCCTCACGGAGGACACCGCGACGACGGTCTGCCTGATCGAGGCCGGGCCGGCGGACAAGAACGCACTCATCCACATCCCGTTCGGCCTCGCCCTGCTCGCCGCCAACGACAGCATCAGTTGGGGCTACGAGACCACGCCGCAGGCCCGGCTCAACGGCCGGCGGCTGGTCTGGCCGCGCGGCAAGGTGCTCGGCGGGTCGAGCTCGGTCAACGCGATGTGCTACATCCGCGGCGTGCCCGAGGATTACGACGCCTGGGTCGCCGACGGCGCCAGCGGCTGGGGCTGGGCGTCGGTGCTGCCTTATTTCAAGAAGGCCGAGGACCAGGAACGCGGCTCCGACAACCATCATGGCGCGGGCGGCCCGCTCTCGGTCAGCGACCTGCGCCATGTCAGCCCGCTGTCGCGCGCTTTCGTTGCGGCGGGGGCGGACCTTCAGCTCCGTGAAAACCGCGACTTCAACGCCGACCGTCAGGACGGTCTCGGCCTCTATCAGGTGACGCAGCGGGCCGGCCGCCGCTGCTCCACGGCGGTCGCCTATCTGCGCGGCGCCAGAGGCCGCGAGAACCTGGCCGTGATGACCGACAGCCTGGCCGCGCAGATCATCGTCAAGAACGGCAAGGCGACCGGCGTAAGCCTGCTGCGCGGCGGCAAGCCGATGCAGCTCAACGCCGCCCGCGAGGTGCTGCTCTGCGGCGGCGCCGTCAATTCGCCCCAGCTCCTGATGCTGTCCGGGATCGGTCCGGCCGATCATCTGAAACATTGCGGCATCGCGCCGATCGCCGACCGGCCCGGCGTCGGCCGCAACCTCCAGGACCATCTCGACGCGATCCTGCAATACAAGACCAAATCGATGGCCGGCTATGGCAACACGCTGTCGATGATCCCGCGCGGGGCCTGGGGGCTGTTCAAATACGGCCTGGCCAAGCGCGGCTTCCTCACCTCCAACATCGCCGAAGCCGGTGGTTTCGTGCGCGTCACCCCCGATGCCTCGCTTTCGGAGGTCCAGTATCATTTCCTCCCGGTGCGCATCGAGAACCACGGCCGCACCCGCGTCTTCGGCTATGGCTACAGCTTGCATAGCTGCTGCCTGCAGCCCAAAAGCCGCGGCGAGATCCGGCTCGCGTCGTCCGATCCGACCAAGCATCCGGCCATCGATCCGCATTATCTGGAGCATGAGGACGATGCGCTGATCATGCTCGAAGGGCTGAAGCTCGCGCGCCGGATCCTGGCCGCGCCGGCATTCGCGCGGTTCAAGGGCCAGGAGATCGAACCCGGTCCCGGCTTCCAGACGGACGCGGACCTGCTCTCCTTCATCCGGGAAAAGGCCGAGACCATCTATCACCCGGTGGGCACCTGCCGCATCGGCGCCGAGGACGATCCGGCCGCGGTCGTCGATCCGGAGCTGAAGGTGATCGGCGTCGACGGTCTGCGCGTCGTCGACGCCTCGGTGATGCCGCGCCTGATCCGGGGCAACACCAACGCCCCGACCATCATGATCGCCGAACGCGCCGCCGATTTGATCCGTGGACGTCCCACGCTCTGAGATCCCGTTGCCCCACCCTGCGCCCAAGTCCCGCTTTGAACCAATCGCCCGCTCAGGACGTTCCCCAAGGACATCCTTAATGGCCAACGGACACGGAATCGAGTGGGACAATGAGAGAGTATGCTATTGGCGCCGCACTGATCGTGCTGCTGACGTCGTCGACCGATGCGGCTGAAACTTTGACGATGGACGCGGTCAACGCCGCGCAGTTCGACGCAAATGCGATGGATACGGTCCAGCCGGGAGCCGTCTCGCCGCTGATCCTGAAAACCCAGATCCTGCTCGACCGCAATGCGATGTCGCCGGGCGTGATCGACGGGCGCTTCGGGGAAAATGTCAGCAAGGCGCTCGACAGCTTCGCCAAGGCGCGCAAGCTCGATAGCGGCAGCCGGCTCGACGAAAAGGCATGGAACGCGCTCGGCGGCGGATCGTCCGGCGACGTCCTGATGCGCTACAAGATCACCAAGGACGACTTGAAGGGACCGTTCGTCGGCCCGATCCCCGGCGACTACAAGAAGATGTCCGAAATGGAACGGCTCGCCTACCGCTCACCGGCGGAGATGTTCGGCGAGCGGTTCCACATGGATATCGACCTCCTCAACAGTCTCAATCCGGACATCGGCACCGCAACGGAAGGCGCCGAAATCATCGTCGCCAATGTCGGTACGCCGGCGAAAACGACGGTCAAATCGATCAGGATCAACAAGAGCCTTGGACAGCTTCACGGCCTCGACGCCGATGGCAAACTCGTGGTTGCCTATCCGGCGACGATCGGCAGCCGCGAATTGCCCTCTCCGTCCGGCACGCACACGATCAAGGCGATCGCCTTCGACGCGGCCTATTATTACCGGCCGGACGAGAATTTCACCGCGGACGGCATCAAGGAAAAGCTGACCCTTCCGCCAGGGCCGAACAACCCGATCGGCACTACATGGATCGACCTGGACAAGCCGACCTACGGCATTCACGGAACGCCCGAGCCGGCCGAGATCGACAAGGAAGCCAGCCATGGATGCGTGCGGCTGACCAATTGGGATGTCGAGGAGCTGGCCGGTCTCGTCGAGCCCGGCGTCGAGGTCGCATTCGTGAAGTGAGCGAAGGCCCGACGGCGAGGCCGGAGCTTCAGACCAGCCGGCTCTGCTCCACCGCCGCCTCGATGAACGACGCAAACAGCGGGTGCGGCGCGAAGGGGCGCGATTTCAGCTCGGGGTGAAACTGAACGCCGACGAACCAGGGATGGGTGGGGATCTCGACGATTTCCGGCAGCATCCCGTCCGGCGACAGGCCGGAGAATTTCAGCCCCGCCCGCTCGAGCTGCGGCCGGTAGTTGGTATTCACCTCATAGCGGTGACGGTGCCGTTCGACGATCTGCGAGGCGCCATAAATCTGCGCGACGCGGCTTCCGGGCTCCAGATGCGCCGGATAGGAGCCCAGCCGCATCGTGCCGCCGAGATCGCCCCCTGCCCTGCGCTTCTCCAACGCTTCGCCCTGCATCCATTCCGTCATCAAACCGACGACCGGGTTCTGCGTCTCGCCGAATTCGGTGGAGCTGGCATCGTTGATGCCGGCAACGTGACGGGCCACCTCGATCACCGCGAGCTGCATGCCGAAACAGATGCCGAAATAAGGCACGCCGCGCAGCCGTGCGTAGCGCGCGGCCTCCATCTTGCCCTGCGCGCCGCGCTCGCCGAAGCCGCCGGGGACGAGAATGCCGTGGATGTTCTCCAACTGATCGGCAGGCGAGCCGGTCTCCAGATCCTCCGAGCTGATCCAGGAAATGTTGACGCCGACCCGGTTGGCGATGCCGCCATGGACGAGCGCCTGCACGAGCGATTTGTAAGCGTCGCTCATGCCGGTATATTTGCCAACCACCGCGACATTGACGTGGCCGTCGGGGCTGGCGATGCGCTTGGAAATCTCCTCCCAGCGCTTCAGATCGGGCGCGGGCGCCTCCAGGCCGAAGGCGTGCAGCACCTCGCCGTCGAGCCCCTCGCGATGATAGGCAACCGGCACGTCGTAGATATTGGCGACGTCGAGCGCCTGGATGACCGCTTCTTCCCGCACATTGCAGAACAGCGCGATCTTGCGGCGCTCCTCGACCGGGATCGGCCGGTCGGAGCGGCACAGCAGGATGTCGGGCTGAATGCCGATCGAGCGGAGCTCCTTGACGGAATGCTGCGTCGGCTTGGTCTTGAGCTCGCCGGCGGCGGGAATATAAGGCAGCAGCGTCAGGTGGATGTAGACGGCGTCGCCCCGCGGCAGCTCGTTGCCGAGCTGGCGGATCGCCTCGAAAAACGGCAAGCCCTCGATGTCGCCGACCGTGCCGCCGATCTCGACCAGCACGAAATCGACGCCGTCATTGCCGGACAGCACGAATTCCTTGATGGCGTTGGTGACGTGCGGAATGACCTGGACGGTGCCGCCGAGATAGTCGCCGCGCCGCTCCTTGGCGAGAATGTCCTGATAGATGCGGCCCGGTGGTGACATTGTCGGCCCGGGTCGCCGAAACGCCGGTGAAGCGCTCGTAATGGCCGAGATCGAGGTCGGTTTCGGCCCCGTCATCGGTGACGAACACTTCGCCATGCTGATACGGGCTCATGGTCCCCGGATCGACATTGAGATAAGGATCGAGCTTGCGCAGCCGCACTTTGAAACCACGTGCCTGCAGCAATGCGCCGAGGGCCGCGGATGCCAGACCTTTTCCCAAGGAGGAGACCACGCCGCCGGTGATGAAGATATATCGCGCCATGGGCCTGCAGAATACACAAAGCCGCGGCGATTCGAAGCGCGAAAACGCCGCGGCTCAGTGAGTTATCCAAATGTTTTCACGTCCGCGGAGACAGGCTCACGGCAGCATCCGCTGCAAAACCCCGTCGCGGCGGATGAAATAGTGATAGAGCGCCGCCCCGATATGCAGAACCAGAAGGCCAGCTATGGCGAAGCCGATGAGCTGATGGGCGGCCAAAAGCGGCTTTGCCAGCTCCTGGTCTTTGCCCACCAGCGCCGGCAAGGTGAACAGCCCGAAGACGGAGATCGCCGCGCCATAGGCCGAGGTGCCGACCCAGCCGATCAGGGACTGGGCGATCACCAGCGCATAGAGCGCCAGATGCACCAGGTGCGAGGCGACGCGCTGGAGCGGCTCGAGCGTCGGCTCCGGGGGCGGCGCGCCGTTGATCAGCCGGTAGGCCAGCCGGATCAGCATCAGCGCGAGCACAAGGACGCCGACGGAGCGGTGAACGAAGTAGAGCACGTTCTGCAGATCACCCGACCCGATATAGTGCATGGTGATGCCGACCGGGATCAGCAGCAGAATGCAGGCCGCAATCGTCCAATGCAGCAGTTTGGCGATGGCTGAATAGCCCTCGGCGCCTGAACGCCCGCGATCATCAGCTACGCTCGTCATCCCTTCCGCGCTCCTCACGCAAGCCGTTAAAGCAACAATCGAATAGCACATCGCCTCCACCAAGCGAATAGCAACGCGTCACCGGCCGCATCGCCTCGTCGAGCTGGTCGATCGGCGGCATGACGAGGCCGGACTGGCCGGAGCCGAGCAGCATCGGGGCAACGAGCAGATAGAGCCTGTCGACGGCCCTTGTCGCGAGGAATCGCGAGATCGTGTTGGCCCCGCCTTCGATCAGCAAGCGTTGGAACCCTTTGGCGAAAAGTGCATTAACGATGTGGCCGGGATGCATACCGCCGGGACCCGATGCGACATATAGGGTTCTCTCGCCCGCCCGGTCGCAATCAGGGGCGCTTGACACTACATAAACGTCGGTGTTGCCATCAGAAAGACATTTCGCGTGCCGCGGCAGCCGTCCATTCGGATCGATGACGACACGAGCGGGATTCCTGCCCGGGACACGCCGGACGGTCAAAAGAGGATCGTCGGCGAGCACAGTCCCGATACCGACCACGACCGCGTCCACCGAGGCGCGCAGATGATGGAGAAAATCGAGGGCGCTCGGCCCGTTGATATATTTCGAGGCGCCCGTCGGGGTCGCAATTCGCCCGTCGAGAGATTGCCCGAGCTGGGCCACGACATAGGGTTTGGCCGGATCGCTCGTCAAAATCGGCTCAAGCGCTTCCGCCGGGTCGCTATTCATTGTCGATCATGGAGCTTAAACCTATCTTAGACCATGGACCGTCGACTGGATTTGTCACCATGCCTCTTCGAAAAGGTAAACCAATCACCGCCGAATAAAAGACCACATCGCAGTGTTAATGCATGTGGATCTCAAAGGGGAGCTAATCTAGGATGGATCTAGCAGATTTAACGCGCCTGATCGGTAATCAGCGCGAAGTTGCGGTGGAGCGCGCGCTCGGCGAGCTGCGCTCGGGACGCCCGGTGCTGTTCAATGCTGGCGACAAGCGCTATCTCGTGATCGGCGCCGAGACGGTCGAGGACGAAACGCTCGCGGCGATCGCCGCACTCGCTGCGGGAACGCCGCAGCTGGTCTTGTCGCAGCCCCGGCTCCGCGCGCTGGGCTCCGATTTTGACGCGCCCGGCATCATCCCGCTCGATCATCTGACCGCCACCGGAATTCACGATCTGATCAACCAGATCGACGCCCATCTCAACGGCCACGCGCCGAAAACGGCGAGCGACACGGAGCGGGCCGCGCTCGACCTTGCCCGGCTCGCCTATCTGCTTCCCGCCGCCGTGATCGCGGAGCTCCCCCAGGACGACGCGGGTGCGGCCGATCTGTTCGTTCAGGTCGACGCCGCCTCGCTCGACCATTATCGCAAACATGTGATCAACACGCCGCGCATCGTCTCGCGCGCGCCGGTTCCGCTAGAAGACATCGGCGATACCGAATTCGTGGTGTTCCGCGGCGGCGAGGGCATGCGCGACCAGGTGGCGGTGGTGATCGGACGGCCGAAAGCCAGCGATCCGGTGTTCGTGCGGCTGCATTCGGCCTGCCTGACCGGCGACCTCTTCGCCAGCCTCAAATGCGATTGCGGCGACCAGCTTCGCGGCTCGGCCAAATTCATGGCCGAAAATGGCGGCGGCGTGATCCTCTATCTCGACCAGGAAGGTCGCGGCAACGGCATCGCCAACAAGATCCGCGCCTACCGTCTGCAGCATTCCGGCTACAGCACCTACGATGCCGACGAGATCCTCGGCTTCGGTCTGGACCAGCGCAGCTTCGAATTCGCAGCAGCCATCCTGCAGCAGCTCGGCTTCGACAGGATCAAGCTCCTGACCAACAATCCGAGTAAGGTTCAGGCGTTGAAGGATGCCGGGCTCGACGTGGTTTCCAGCCACCGCGCCAAGGCCCGTCTGACGCTGCATAACGTCGCCTATCTGGCGGCCAAACGCGACCGCGCCGGCCACCTGATCGAAGACGATTTGAATTGACAGCGTCAGGGGACGTGCGGCAAATGCGGGTTCCCTGACTGTCCCACCGACAGACAATAACAACAATCTCCACTTCACCGACACGACGATAAGAGCACGCGGCATGGATCGGCGCGCCTTCATGACGATCGCGGGGCTCGGCGGGTTGTCCGCCTTCCTCCGCAGCAACGGCTCGGCTTTTGCCGCCGCCGAGGATTCCGGTGCGCCCGAGGCGTTCTCCTGGGAGGGGCTGAAGGCGCGTGCGCAGGACCTCGCCGCCAAGCCGTTCGAGCCGCGCGTCACGCCGATGGACCCGGCCCTGGCCAATCTCACCTACGACCAGTACCGGGCCATCAACTTCAAGGCCCGCAAGGCGATCTGGCACGACACCACCATTCCGTTGCGGATGGAGTTGTTCCACGCCGGCTATCTCTATCGCGACCCCGTGGACATCTACCTGCTGGATAACGGCCGGGCCTCGAAGATCCGCTACGACCGCTCGATGTTCCATTTCGGGCCGGCCGAGCAGCGCGTGCCGCTGCCGGACGATGCCGGCTTTTCCGGTTTCCGCTTCCACGCCCCGATCCACCAGCCCGACGTGTTCGGCGAGTTTCTCGTGTTCCAGGGCGCCAGCTATTTCCGCGGCCGGGCCAAGGGGCAGAGCTACGGTCTGTCCGCGCGCGGCCTCGCCATCGACACCGCCCAGCCGGGAGGCGAGGAGTTCCCCTCGTTCCGCGCCTACTGGGTCGATCAGCCCGACCCGCGGACCGGCGACGTCACCGTCTATGCCCTGCTGAACAGCAAGAGTGTCGCCGGCGCCTATCGCTTCTCCATCAGCCGCAGCGTCGATGTGGTGATGGACACCGAATGCGTGCTTTATCCGCGCCGGCCGCTGGCCCATGCCGGCATCGCCCCGTTCAGCAGCATGTTCTACTTCGGCCCCTCCGATCACACCTTCCACGACGATTTCCGCCCGCGCGTCCACGATTCCGACGGCCTCCTGATCTTCACCAGCGACGGCGACTGGATCTGGCGGCCGCTGGTGACCGCGCCGCAGATCCTTTATTCGATGTTCTCCAACACCTCGCTCCGCGGCTTCGGCCTGATGCAGCGCGAGCGCGACTACGATCAGTATCAGGACATCAATGCCGGCTACGAAAAGCGGCCGAGCGCCTGGGTGGAGCCGCTCTCCGACTGGGGCGAAGGCAGCGTCGATCTGGTCGAGTTGCCGACGGATTCGGAATATTCCGACAATATCGTCGCCTTCTGGCGGCCCAAGGAGCCGCTCCAGCCGGGCCAGGGCCATGATTTCAAATACCGCCTGAGCTGGTGCTGGCATACGCCCATCAAGCGCGACGTCGCCCAGGTGGTGCGCACGCGCGTCGGCAAGGGCATCCCTCCAGGCAGCCGCTACATGCTGCTCGATTTCGCCGGCGGACCACTCTATGCCGAGGCCGACGAGGAATTCTGGGACTACGACGTGACCGCCAGCGCGGGTTTCGTCAGGGCGTTCACCGTTTCGCCGAACCCGATCATCGATGGCAAGCGCATCGGCATCGAGTATCATCCCGACGGCGACAAGACCGCCGATGTCAGCTTCCAGATTCGGCAGATGGGCAAGCCGCTGACGGAGAAATGGGTCTATCGCTGGGCGCCCTGATCGGCCTCGGCCTGGGCCTCCACGTCCGCCTCGCTGCGGCGGCGTCCGCCGGCCATATCCGCGATCTCCAGCAGCTTCTCCGCGGTTCTGGCGAGAATGGCGACGCTCACCGCGCCGACCAGCACCGGAACGATCAGAAACGTCCAGTTCAGATGCGAGCCGTAAAGCACCAGCGGGGTAATGCCCGCCGGCGGGTGGAACACATCGAACACCAGCATGAGTGCGACGCTTATGCCGACGGCGCCGGCGACGGTTGCCGTCATTTCAAAGCCGCTGTAATGCATGGCGATGCCGGCCGCGGCGCAGATCAGATGGCCGAATACGATGGCCTGCGTTCGCGCCGGCGGGGATTTCGGCGCACCGGACACCAGCACGATCGAGGTGGCAAACGGGATCGTGCCGATCGGAACCGCTGAAATGGTCGCCAAGGATACCATCAGCGCGATGCCGGCCGCCGCGCACAATGCGGAAATCAAGCCTCTGAGGAGAGTCACCTTCGTCATGGGTCGATTTATTCAGAAAGTTGCAGCCAAGAGCAACCGTTGCGCGCAGGCATAAGGCCGCGGACGGGCAGGAATTTGCATACAACCGAACGGATGATCGGCGGCGTACAGCTTACAGTCATCCAAGTTGTGCATATGTCAAAAGCTGGCCGGGATAGCCGAGCGCGCCGATGCGCGAGAATCGCTCAGACATGCGATTGTCGCCATAGTCTGGCGGTAAACGGACGGTATTGCATCGGGCCACGCGCCGGCCGAACTTAATGCAACGTGGCGCGTTAGCCGAGTAACGGACTCAATCACAAATGTCGCAGGATCGCCTGCCGGGAACATTGGCATGACCAGAGCTTCGGTCTATTTCTTCGCAATTCTTGCCAGCGTCTTCGTTTTGCTGGGCGGTACGCCGCAGCGGGCCTTCGCCTGCACGATTGCCGATTTCGGCAGGGTCGTCGACGAGACCGCCCAGGCCCTGCGCGAGCTGAATGCCAGCGGCGCGCAACGTTTCCAGGCCAAGCTCAAGTCGTTCCAGCAGAAACACAATCTCAGCGAAGACGAGATCCAGGCGCGCGCGGCCACCATCCAAGACGACAAGATGAGCGAGTTCAATCGCGAGATCGAGGGTCTGGTCGCGCAGATGGACGGGCTCAGCCAGACGCCGAACGAGAACATCAACTGCGAGAAGCTCGATGAGCTGAAACGGGTTCGCGACCGGTTGCTGACCGTGATGGGCCAGAAATCCGGCTATATGCTCGCCAAAGCCGACGTGGCGCTGGACAATCCGGCCCCGCCGAAGGGCAAGGGCGAGGCGGGCCCGCAGCACCGCGAAGTGGCGGGAGGCCCGCTGCCTACGCTACCGGATGCCGGCGCCAAGCCGATGAACAAGGGCGACCGGCTGGCGCAGAAGCAGCCGGAGGCGCGCCCCAACGTCGAGGCGGCCAAACCTGAAACCGGCCCAATAACCGAACCGAAGCCGGCCGGTCCGGCGCCGCAGGCGAATGCCAGCGCCCCGCTGCCCGCAGCGCCCAAGCCGCTCAATCCCGACATGCCGGAACGGCGTCCGGCCAACTCACAGGTCGCCCACAACAATTGGCAGACCGACAGTCAGACCGTTTCCCCGCCGCCGATGACCGACGTCGAGCGCGAACGCCAGTTCGCCGCACAATCAAACGGCAAGGAGCCGACGCGCCTGCTGCCGCCACCCGACGGCCAGTTGCCGCCGCCGCAGCAGCCCGTCGACACGACCTACAGCATCGAGGAAATCAGCGACGCCGGGCGCGGCATCTTCGGCACCGTCACCGCCCAGTTCGCCGCCGCGATCAATTACGCCTTCCAGCAGTTCGGCCGCCCGAACGCCTATATTACCGGTAGCGAGGGCGGCGCTGCGCTTCTTGCGGGCCTGCGCTACGGCAACGGCACGCTGCACAGCAAGATCGAGCCGGAGCGGCCGATCTATTGGCAGGGGCCGTCGCTCGGCTACGATCTGGGCGCCGAAGGCTCCAACGCGCTGTTCCTGGTCTATAATCTCGACGAGCCGGAGAAGATCTTCGGCCGTTTCACCGGCGTCGGCGGCTCGGCCTATGTGGCGGGCGGCGTCGGGCTCAACGTGCTCGGCAAGGGCGGCATGGTCATGGTGCCGATCCGCACCGGCATCGGCCTGAGGATCGGCGCCAATCTCGCCTATCTGAAGTTCACCGAGCGCCAGACCTGGAACCCGTTCTGATCGGACGGGCGCCGGAGCGCGATCAATCGAGCGCCAGTTGCGTTTATACCGAGACATTGTCCCGAATTCCGTGTGGCCCCGGCGTGCCAGTCGGGGCCTACGTGCGTTTCGATCCGCCCGCAGCCTGCGGGAAATGCGGATTGGGCCCCGGTTCTCGCTTCGCTTCGTCCGGGGCGACGCTCGTTTTCATCGTCACTGATGGCACTGGATCGAACGACCCTGTTCGCAATGCACGCGCAGGGCGGGGATCCGCAAACAGCCTCACGCCGTTACTGGATCCCCGTTTTCACGGGGATTTCGTCTGAGTTTGCCGCGAGCGATTCGCCTTCATGCGATCCTGCCTAGCCCGTTCAATCTAAGGCGAACCACGATGGTCGCAATCCCCGCGCAGCGGGGATCCAGTAAAGGCGTGAGGCTGCACAGCGCTGGATCCCCGTTTTCACGGAGATTTCGTCGTAGCGCGTAGCAAGCGATTCGACCTCATCCGATCCTGCCCTCGCCCGATCAATCCAAGTCGACCCGCCGTGGTCGCAATCTCCGCGCAGGCGGGGATCCGGTAAAGTCGTGTGTTTGCAGCGCTGAATCCCCGTTTTCACGGAGATTTCGTCGCAGCGCGTAGCAAGCGATTCGACCTCATACGATCCTGCCCTGGCCCGATCAATCCAAGGCGAACCACCGTGGTCGCAATCCCCGCGCAGGCGGGGATCCAGCAAAGGCGTGAGTCTGCACAGCGCCGAATCCCCGTTTTCACGGGGATTTCGTCTGAGTTTGCTGCAAGCAATTCCGTCTCGGCCGATCACGCTTACGAGGTCGGACCGAGCTTCTGTGTCAGGCTCTCGAATTCCTTGCGCAGGGTCTCGTTCTTGAAGACCTGCTCGAAGCCGGGCGCTTCCAGCCGTTGCAGGGCCTCGAACGAGGTGCGCGCATCCTGCATCAGCTCGCGGAGCTGGAAACTCGCCTCCACCGTCTCGAATGTGTTGTCGGCGATGGCCAGGTCGCGCAGCGTGCGCTCGCGGGCCTCGGCGAGCTGGCTGCGCTGCGTCAGCAGATAGTCGCGATAGAAGCTGGCAACCTTTTCGGCAAAGTTCTGAGCGTTGACGTTGGCGTCCAGCGCGCGCTTCTGGTCCGCCCGGTTCTGCTCGGACAGCAGGCGCTTGGTGGCATTCCGCGTTTGACGGATGTCGCCGAGGATACCCCGCAGCTTGGTCACATAGACCGTGTCGATCTTGTCGATCAGCAGGTCCTGCGCATGCACCATCATCGCGAACAGCGCGGCGTGCATGGCGAAATAGCGGCGCGCCGCCTTGATGTCCTCATTGGAGGCGTCGAGAAGCTGGGCGAGTTGATCGTCGATCGATTTAGCCGCCTGGAAGGCCGTCACGAGCCTGACGAGGTCGCCCCCGAGCACGCTGTCGAGCAGCAGGTCGAGCTGATCGTCGGTCAGCTGGATGCCCGATGCGGACAGCGCCGCCTTGATGTCCAGCTTGGTCTTGGCGATCTGCTCTTCATTGAGTTTGATCCGGGCTTCAAGGTCGGCGATCTTGCCGTCGAGCGACGATTTGGTGTCGTCCCAGATGCCGGGCAGCACGCCGTCTTGCGGCGCGCGCAGCCGCTTCTCGCGCAGCGCCGTGATCTGATCCTTGATCTTGGCGATGCTGTCGCGGTGCTCCTGCAGCTTGGCCTGCATCTCCAGCACCGGCGCATCGGAGACGATCTGCAGCACCGAATCGAGCAGCTTGCGCACCTCGGCCTCGCGGTCCTCGCGGGTCTCCTTCCACAGCGGCGGGATGACATAATTCTTCCGGCTGGGCAGGTCCTTCAGGTCGGCGCGCTCCTCGGCGGCACGGCTCAGCAGCCGGTCGATCTCGGACAGCAATTCGCGCGCCTTGTCGTCGGAGAAAAAGGTGCGCCCCGGCTCCTGCGCCGCGTCCTTGGCGGTTGCAGCCGCAGGCGGGGTCTGCTGGGCGGATGGTTTGGCCGCGGTTTCCGCAGATGCCGGCACGGCCGAGATCGCGAGCCCGGCATAAAGGCCCAACACGGCCGCCGGAGGAAGAGCGCTGATGCGCATGGCAGTCCCCTTTGCGTTTTCAACTGAAAGTCGACTCCCCGGCAGCACGTAATTGTTTCACCTTGCCTCGAAGCAGGGCAAGTTTAATTTCAAAGCATATGGGAGCGACCCGAGCAGGTGAAAAGATGGCATCCACAACCGGACGAAATCATCGTAGCGAGCTTAACTTCGATCTGGGCGAAACCGCCGATCTCCTGCGGGATACCGTTGCCTCATTCGCGATGAACGAAATCGCTCCACGCGCTGACGAGATCGACAAAACCAACGTTTTCCCCCGCGATCTCTGGCCGAAGCTCGGCGATCTGGGCCTGCATGGGATCACCGTGGAGGAGGAATTCGGCGGCAGCGGGCTCGGCTATCTGGAGCATTGCGTGGCGATGGAGGAGATCAGCCGCGCCTCGGCCTCGGTCGGGCTCTCCTACGGCGCGCACTCCAATCTGTGCATCAATCAGGTCCGGCGTGCCGGCAGCGACGAGCAGAAGCGCCGCTATCTGCCGAAGCTGATTTCCGGTGAGCATGTCGGTGCGCTGGCGATGTCGGAAACCGGCGCCGGGTCGGACGTGGTCTCGATGAAGCTGCGGGCGGAGAAACGCGGCGACCGCTATGTGCTCAACGGCACCAAGATGTGGATCACCAACGGCCCCCATGCGGACGTGCTGGTCGTCTATGCCAAGACCGATCCGGATGCCGGCCCGCGCGGCATCACCGCTTTTCTCATCGAGAAGGATTTCGCCGGTTTCAGCGCCTCGCCCAAGCTCGACAAGCTCGGCATGCGCGGCTCCGATACCGCGGAGCTGGTGTTTCAGGACTGCCAGGTGCCGGAAGAGAACGTTCTCGGCAAGCTCAATGGCGGTGTCCAGGTGCTGATGTCGGGCCTCGACTACGAACGCACGGTGCTAGCGGCCGGACCGATCGGCATCATGCAGGCGGCGATGGACATGGTTCTGCCCTATGTCCACGAGCGCAAGCAGTTTGGCGCCCCGATCGGTACGTTCCAGCTCATGCAGGGCAAGCTTGCCGATCTCTACACCACGATGAACGCCTGCCGCGCCTACGTCTATGCCGTGGCCCGCGCCTGCGACCGCGGCGAGACCACGCGCAAGGACGCCGCCGGCGCGATCCTCTATGCCGCGGAAAAGGCCACCTGGATGACGCTCGAAGCGATCCAGATCCTCGGCGGAAACGGCTACATCAACGACTATCCGACCGGACGGCTGCTACGCGACGCCAAGCTGTACGAGATCGGCGCCGGCACCAGCGAAATCCGGCGGATGCTGATCGGACGCGAGCTTTTCGACGAGAGTGCTTAACCGCAAAGGTTAAAGATTTCGGTAAACTTGTTCACATTCTTATCGCATTGGGGCAATATGCGCCTGATGTTGCGTGAGGCTCATACTGCGTGGCGAGGAGGGGGACGAGGCTGCTGCACCGCCGGTCTCGCTCTTTGAGCTAATTTCATCAACCTAAACAGCTATTTGCTGAACAGTCAGGCGTCGCCGTCCGCGGTGTGACGGCATCGGGCAGCGAGTGCGCGGCAACTCGCGAGTGCGTAGGGAGTAGAGGGATGTGGGGACCGTCCGAGTTCAGCAAGGTTTCATTGGCGGCACTTGCCCTCAGCGTCGGTCTTCCATTGGCCTTTTGCAAGCCCGCCGCCGCGGAAAGCTGGCGCGTCAAGAATGTCGTGGCGTCGGCACGCGTTCATCTGCGGCAGCGCCCCTCGGGCCGCTCGAAGATTTTCGCCTATATTCCCGGCAACGCACGCGGGTTGAGTGGCGGTCCCTGCGAGAGCGGCTGGTGCCGGATCGAATATCAGGGCGTGACCGGCTGGGTCTATCAGGACTATATCGCGGCCGACAACGCTGTTGCCGCGTCGGACCCGGCGCCGAATGCGGCGGCCGGCGAGGCGCCGTCGCAACCGTTTTCCGTGGCCGAGCTGGCGACGCTATCCAAGATCAAGCTTTTCCGTCTCGTCGATACCGACGGAGAGCCTTACCCGGTCTTTGCGTTTCCCAATGAGAAGCTGCCCGTTGCCGGTATGCTGTCGGCGGAGACCACAACGGTCGAGGGGCTGGGCACCTGCATCCAGAGCTGGTGCTATGTGCGGTCCGGTTCGCTGATCGGCTGGCTGCCCATTCGTATGTTCGACCTGGATATCCAGGAACCTCCGCCCGAGGCCGTCACCTCCGCGATCACGCCAGGGCCGGGACGCGACGAAGCCAACGCGCTGAACAAAACGCTCACCACCGCCACGAGCGCGGAGATCGAGGACACTGCGAATATTCCGCCCGTCACCGGCGGCGACACGCATCTTTATGGTCTTGCCGGTCTTGCGGACCAAGCCTCGCTGCCGATCTACGCCGAGCCGAACGCGCAGTCGAGCGTGGTTGCCGAGATCCCCAGCACTGCGCAGGATGTCGAAGGTCTGCGCCAATGCGTCGAGCAATGGTGCCGCGTTCGCTGGGAGAACCGGATCGGCTGGGTTGCGCGCCGGCATCTGGCTGACAAATCGGTGGAGGATTCGCAGACCTTCCAGGTCATCGGCCTGCCGCTCTGGACACCGCTTGAGGTCCGCGACAGCCCGGCCGATGACGGCGCGGTTGTCGGGACGATCCCGTCCTTTGCCAGCGGGGTCAAGCCGATCGGCGGCTGCGACCGCATCCGTTGTCATGTCCGCTATCTCGGCATTGCCGGATGGGTCAGCGCCGAGCATCTCCAGCCGCAGAAGCGCTGAGACGCGTCCGTCGAGGTGGCGCCCGTGGATGGACCGGCGGCGCCGTCATTGATTGGCGAACCTGCTCGCGCCTGGATCGGTCACACGGCGCGGCGGCTCAGCTCAGCAGCACGGCCGCAAGCGCCAGCGCCGCCGGCACGGTCTGGATGTACAGGATGCGCAGCATGACGGTCGCGGCGCCCCAGATCCCGGCGACGATGACGCAGCCGAGACCGAAAATCGTGAACGCCTCGGCAATCGCGGGGTCAGGATAAAGCAGTCCCAGACCCAGCGCCGCGACCAGGAACAGGTTGTAGCACCCCTGGTTGGACATCACCGGCGCCATCTCCTCGATGCGCGCTGGCGGAATGCCGAACGCCTTCACCCCCCGCGCGCGGAACATCACCGTCTCCAGCAGCACGATGTAGACATGGATCAATAAGACGAGCCCGGTCAGCAGCGATGCGGCGATCTGCATGGACGCCCCTCCCCCTAGCGTTGCAATGAACGCAACATGAAGTGCCGCCAGCGCCGCACCAAGCAAAAAGCAATCCGCCGGTTCGCGCGTCCTGCAATGAGTGCAGGCGGCAAGCGAGCCACGCCCATTGCAGGACACCCGGACGAGGCCCCTTTCCGCCGCCGTTCATCGATCGCCGGGGGCGAGGTAGAAGTCGGCCCTTGGGACGTCACGCGGCCAGCACATCCCGGCGCTTGCCGATCATTTGCGCAGCCTCCGCCGCCTCTCGGCCCTTCTTGACGAAATGCCGCTTGAAGATCTCGGTATGATGAGGGGTTTCCTGGTAGTGATGCGGGGTCAACGAAACCGAAAGCACCGGCACATCGCTGTCCATCGACGCCCGCATCAGACCATTCACCACGGTCTGCGCGACAAAGTCGTGCCGGTAGATGCCTCCGTCGACGACGAAGGCCGCCGCGATGACAGCCGAATATTTTCTGGTCTCGGCCAGTTCGCGTGCGAGCAACGGCATTTCGAATGCGCCGGGAACGTCGAAAACGTCCACATGCTCCGGCGAAATGATTTCGCAAAATCCGGTCAAAGCCTGATCGACAATCTCCGAGTGCCAGCTGGCTTTGACAAACGCATATCGGGTGTGTGTCATGGTGATCTCCTTTAAGCAACAGACACGTCACCCAAGGCGATCACGAGCGTGCGCAACTCACCTCGCGATGAATCCGCAGCACGTTCTCTTTCATCCGGACTATGACCGTCGGCTCAGGATTTTCACCCGATCTGCTCGACCCTTCCATTGGAAGGCGCTCGCGGGCTCGTGGCACGCGCCACATACCGCCGGTGGGGACTTCCACCCCGCCCTGAGAACATCGGTGATTATTGCGGCAAGTCCCGCGATTGGCAAGGCGCAAGCAACCGCCGCCGGGAGGCTGCCACAGGGCGGAGCCGCCTGTTCAAGCCTCATGCACGCCGGCGAAGACGGCCCCCGCCGGCCATGGCGCGCGGAGCCGTAGGCCGGCCGCAAACGGTCCTGCCAACTCGCTTAGAGCGGGATATTGTCGTGCTTCTTCCAGGGGTTCTCGACGGTCTTGTTGCGCAGCATGTTCAGCGCCCTGGCAATCCGCGCACGGGTATTGCGCGGCGTGAACACCTCGTCGATATAGCCGCGCTCGGCGGCGACGAACGGATTGGCGAAGCGGTCCTGATATTCCTGAATGCGCGCGGCGATCTTCGCCGGATCGCTCAGCTCGGATCGATAGAGGATCTCGGCCGCGCCCTTCGGCCCCATCACCGCGATCTCGGCCGTCGGCCAGGCATAATTGACGTCGCCGCGGATATGCTTCGACGACATCACGTCATACGCCCCGCCATAAGCCTTGCGGGTGATCAGCGTGACCTTGGGAACCGTCGCCTCGGCGAAGGCGAACAGCAGCTTGGCGCCGTGCTTGATCAGACCGCCATATTCCTGCGCCGTGCCGGGCAGGAAGCCGGGCACGTCGACGAAGGTGATGATCGGGATGTTGAAGCAGTCGCAGAAGCGCACGAAACGCGCCGCTTTCCGGCTGGCGTCGCTGTCGAGCACGCCGGCCAGCACCATCGGCTGGTTGGCGACGAAGCCGACCGTCTGCCCTTCGATGCGCCCGAAGCCGGTGATGATGTTCTGCGCGAATTTCGCCTGGATCTCGAAGAAATCGCCCTCATCCGCGACCTTGAGGATCAGCTCCCTCATGTCATAGGGCTTGTTCGGATGATCCGGGATCAGCGTGTCGAGCGAGGGCTCCATGCGCTGGAAGGAATCCTCGGTCGGCAGGACCGGCACGCCGGCGAGATTGTTCGACGGCAGGAAATCCAGGAGACGCCGGATCTGCAGCAGGCATTCGACGTCGTTGTCATAGGCGTGATCGGCGATCGAGGACCGCGTCGTATGGATGGACGCGCCGCCCAGCTCCTCGGCGGTGACCTCCTCATTGGTCACCGTCCGCACCACGTCCGGGCCGGTGACGAACATGTAGCTGGTATCCTTCACCATGAAGATGAAGTCGGTCATGGCCGGGCGAATAGACGTCGCCGCCCGCGCACGGCCCCATGATCACCGAGATCTGCGGGATGACGCCGGAGGCGAGCACGTTGCGCAGGAACACCTCGCCATAGCCGCCGAGCGCGGCGACGCCCTCCTGGATGCGCGCGCCGCCCGCGTCGAACAGGCCGATGATCGGGGCGCGGTTCCTGAGCGCCATATCCTGGATCTTGGTGATCTTCTGCGCGTGGGCCTCGGACAGCGAGCCGCCGAACACGGTGAAGTCCTTGGCGAACACATAGACGGTGCGGCCGTTGATGGTGCCCCAGCCGGTGATCACGCCATCGCCGGGAATCTTCATCTCGGCCATGCCGAAATCGGTGCAGCGATGCTCGACATACATCCCGTATTCTTCGAAGGACTTGTCGTCGAGCAGGAGTTCGATGCGCTCGCGCGCCGTCAGCTTGCCGCGCTTATGCTGGGCATCGATCCGCTTTTCGCCGCCGCCGAGCCGCGCGGTCCCGCGGCGCCGTTCCAATTCGTTGAGGACTTGCTTCATCCGCTGTTTACCTCAGGTGACGTTCAGCCGGTTACGGCCAGGCAGGCGCCCGCCCGGCGCCCTCCGCCAGGGCTCAGCCGTTCTTATAGCACGCACGTGTAAAGGGAAGGCAATACCCACAACGGCCATGCGTCTCGACCGCGGCGCATTTAGCCCGCATAATTCGGGCCGGCAAGACGGGCAGGTCAAGCTCGCACGCAGCAGCGGTCAAGCAGCAAAGGGAACGAGATGCTCGAAGGGATTTTGGCGGCCATCCTCATCATTCTGGCCATCATCGTCGGCGGACTTGCCGCGTTCAGCCGGTGGACCGCGATGAAGGTGGAAAAGGCTGTGCCGCCGATCGGGCAATTCGTCGAGGTCGACGGGGCAAAGCTCCATTATGTCGCGCGCGGCGAAGGCCCGCCCGTGGTCATGATCCATGGGCTCGGCGGCAGTCTGCGGCACTACACGGCCACCATCCTCGACGAGATCGCCAAGACCAACCGCGTGATCGCCATCGACCGGCCCGGTGCCGGCTACAGCGAGCGCCCGGAGGGCACGGATGCGACGCTGAAAACCCAGGCGGCCATCATCCAGAAGGCGCTCGACCGGCTCGGCATAACCGACCCGCTGATCGTCGGCCATTCGCTCGGCGGCGGGGTCTCGCTGGCTCATGCCGTCCTGCATCCGGACAAGGCGCGCGGCTATGTCCTGCTCGCGCCGGTCGCGCAGCCGCCGCAAGCGGCCCCGCCGATGTTCAAGGCTCTGGAGGTCCGCTCCCCGCTGATGCAATTTCTGATCGCCTGGACAGTCGGCGTGCCGCTCGGCATCCGATATGGCAAGCAGATCACCGAGGCCGTGTTCGCTCCCCAGCGGCCGACGCCGGATTTCCCCGTCGCCAGCGGCGGCCTGCTCAGCCTGCGGCCCAAGGCGATCCTCACCAATATGAAGGACTTCATGGCGTCGACGACGACGCTGCATGAGATCTGTCCGCGCTATGGCGACGTTCGCACCCCGGTGATCTGCCTTTACGGGGTGAGCGACAACGTGCTCGACGCGGCGTTTCAGCTCGAGCCGCTCAAGGCGCTGCCGTCCGGCGAGCTACAGAAAATCGACGGCGCGGGGCATATGCTGATGCATGTCGAGCCCGCAGCCGTCATCGCCGCCATCCGCAAGCTCGACGCGGCCACCGGCGCCGCGCCGCGGGCCGCTGCCGCGTCCTGAGCCGGCGCCGTCAGGACTTTACAGCCTCGTCGGCGATCTTGGCGAAGATTTCGTCGAGATCGGCGGCAAGCTTGCGCAGATCCTCGGCCGCTCCATCGAAATAGGGGGCAAACACCGTGGACGGCAGCTTGTAGGACAGCGTCGCGGTCTTGTCGTCGTTCTCGGTCAGGTAGAAGCGGATCGGCGCCTCGATGCCGGCGGCGATGCTGGCCTTGAGCATCCGGCGGGCGAAATCGTTGCGATAGACGCCGACCACGCGGTTGCCGGGGATGGTGATGCCCTGCCCCTTCGCGCCGGCCGAGGCGCTCGCCTGCGTGACCAGCCCCATCTTGTTGGCCTTGATGCTCTCCTCGAGCCGCTTGCCGAGCGCCTCGAAGCTGTCCTTGGTCTGGATGACGCGCCAGCCGTCGCGCTCTTTCAGCGTATCGGCTCTGACGCCGACGGCGGCCGCGAGCATCGCCAGCGGCAAAAGCCACGCGGCCATCATCCTGATCGTGTTCTGCATGAAATCGCTCCCTAATCGAGACTGAAAAAACGCCGCAGATGGACGCCGAGGACACTGCCGGCGAAACCGAAAACCAGCCATCCAAGCCCGTGAAGACTGCCCGAGGTGAGCCCGCCGACCAGCGCGCCGATATTGCAGCCGAATGCGAGACGCGCGCCGTAACCCATCATCAGTCCGCCGATGACCGCGGCCGCCGCCGGCCCCGCGCCGATCCGCCAGACCGGGGCAAAGCGCCCCGCCAGGCCCGCCGCCATGGTCGCGCCGAGCATGACGCCGAAATCCTGCACGCTGGTCGCATCGGCAAAGACGGACGCCTCAAGCGCGGGCGAATGGTTCCAAAAGGCCCAGCTCGCCGCATCGAAGCCCATCGCCGCCGCGACCTTGGCGCCCCACAACGCAAACGCCGATGTAATCCCCCAGGGGCGCCCGAGGACGACGAACGTCAGAATGCCCATGACCGCAAGCGCGATCGCGCCGGTCCGCCTCGACCACGGGCCTTGCAGCACCGAGACGGTCGCCCGGCGCGGCGCGAGGCCGCCGTGAAGGCGCAGTTCGATGAACATCGTCAGCCACGCCAACGCTCCGAGAAGCGCCAGCAGGATCGCCAGCGCCGCGAGCGGTCCGGTGAGCCAGATCAGCGACAGAGGCGGCAGCGCCGGCAGACCTTGCCACGCGCTCCACTGCGCGGTGGCGAGGACCGAGCCGCCGATGAAGGCCGCGAGCGTCAGCACCATGCGTGTGCTGCCGCCGCCGACCGTGTAGAGCGTCCCCGACCCGCAGCCGCCGCCGAGCTGCATACCGAGGCCGAACATGAACGCGCCGGCCGCCGCCGCGACGCCGAATGGAAATACATAGCCGCCGACGCCGAACCCAAGCACGCCAGACCAGCCGATCAGCGGAAACGACGCCGTGCTGATCAGCGCGATAAGCAGAAGCTGCGCGCGAATGGCCGCGCCCGCGCCGGTGCGGATGAAGGCCCGCCATCCCGAGGTGAAGCCGAAGGACGCGTGATAGAGCGCGAAGCCGCCGAACGCGCCGAGAAGACCGCCGGCGCCGATCCGCCATCCGGCCGTCCGCGCGCCGAGCAGCGCGATCAGGAGGATGGCCGACGCGGCGCCGCCCCAGACCGGCCATTGCGCGCCCGCAAGCACTGAGCCGCGATGGTCCGCCGTCTCCGGAATTGCCTGTCCTTCGGTCATTGGTTCGGCCCGCATGGTGCTAGGAGTTTACCGAATCCTCGTTCTCACGGGGACTTCGTCCGAGTTCGGAGCAAGCAGTCCATCTCAGCCGATCCTGCCGAGATTAAGATGTCGGCGGAGGCGACGTTCCCGACCGGATGCGTGCCGTTCTTACCGATGCGCTCACCTCATGCTTACCGCAGATGGGCACCCTGCCCTGCATCACTTGCGATAAAAGCTTCGTGTCCGCGCCGGATTGGCGGGCGGTTCGGCGCTGGTGTATCTTGGCTCCCAAGCATGCCAAGGGGGGATGATGTCGGAGGCGCCGCCGGACGGCTTTACGCCGCATTTCAAGAAGAGCCGGGTCACCGACCCGTGGGAGCCGCTTTACTCGCGCACGCTCGACGGCGCCGTGCAGATCGGCGTCTGGCTCCGCGAGGCGCACTGCAATTCGCGCGGCTTCGTGCATGGCGGCGTGATCGCCACGCTCGCCGACAACGCCATGGGCCTTGCCTATGGCACCACGGCGCGGGCTGCGGGGACGGAACTGACCAGCGCCGTCACCGTCAGCCTCTCGGTGGACTATGCGGCGACGGCGCGGGTCGGCCAGTGGCTGCAGATCGAACCGCGCGTCATCCGGGCCGGACGCTCGATGGGCTTCGTCGACGCGCTGATCACCGCCGACGGGGCGACCGTCGCCCGTGCGAGCGCCACCTTCCGCGCGCTTTAATGGCGCCATCTCGCGCCGCGCCAGATGCTAGCCCGGAAAATTCACGGTGGTTTGGCGGGTGTAGCTCAAGCCTTTGAGATGGCTTAGGATTTGGTTGCTAAAGCCGATCCGCGCCATTTTCGCAGGGAGCCCACCCGCCATGATCGATCCTATGCTGCCGTTGCCTGGTCTGTCACCGGTTTTTGGCAAACCGGTCGTGGCGCGTTTTGACGGTGGGGCTTTGTCGTCGGACGCAGGCGTTTTGGTTTTGCGAGAGGTCGAGCAACGCCTTGACGTGGCCGAACGTCTGGCGGGCTGCATCGCGGATCCACGGGCACAAAATCAGGTCGTCCACGGCCTCGCCGATATGATCCGGTTCCGCATGCTGATGATCTCCGCCGGCTATGAGGACGGCAACGATGCATCGCGCTTACGATCTGATCCGGCGTTCAAGCTGGCGCAGGGCGCGCTGCCATCCGGCGCAGATCTTGCCTCGCAGCCCACACTCTCGCGCCTGGAGAACCTGCCTGATCGCCGTTCGCTGCTGCGCATGGGGCAGGCGCTGGTTGATCTCTACTGCGCCTCCTTCCGGCGGGTGCCCAACAGCATCGTGCTGGATATCGACGATACGTTCGATGCCGCATATGGCGGCCAGCAATTACGCTTGTTCAATGCTCATCACGACGAATATGGCTTCCAGCCAATGGTCGTGTTTGACGGTGATGGGCGGTTCGTGACCGCCATGCTGCGTCCGGCCAAGCGCCCCAAAGGCACCGAGATCGGCGCGTTCCTGCGCCGTCTGCTCCGTGCGATCCGCGCCAACAGCCATTATTGCTGTCCCGAGGTGATCGACGTCTGCCGGGCGAGGGGGCTTGACTTCATCCTCGGCGTCGCGCCGACCACGACCTTGCGCCGCCATATCGAAGAGTTGGAAGCCAGCACCAAAGCCCGTTTCGAGGCCGGAGCGAAGACGGCCAAGCTGCGCCGCTTCAAGGACTTCTTCGATGGCGCAAAGAGCTGGAGCCGGGTCGAACGCATCATCGCGCGGGTCGAAGCCGGCGAGCAAGGCACCGATACCCGCTTCATCGTCACCAATCTCGCCGGCGGCCGGGCCAAGGCGCTCTACGAAGACCTCTACTGCCGACGCGGCATAGCCGAGAACCATATCAAATCCTGGAAGACCCATCTCGCCGCCGATCGCACGTCATGCTCAAAAGCGACCGCCAACCAGTTCCGCCTGTTCCTGCATGCGGGCGCTTATTGGCTGATGTGGCGGCTGCGCGCCATGATGCCGAAACGCTCGATCTGGCGCGTTGCGCAGTTCGATACTCTGCGCCTACGTCTGATCAAGGTCGCCGCCCGGGTGGTCGAGATGAAAACCCAGATCCGGCTGCACCTGCCGACCGCCTGTCCCTACCAACCCATTTTGAGGGCCGTCCTTGGCCGGCTGCCGCGGCTCGTCACCTGAACGCCGGGGCGCCGATGCCCCCGAACGAGCCCACCCCTTTAACCGCAAAAAACGCCTTGCCGGCCGCCAATCTCAAGCGGGATGCATCCGCGCGCCGGTAATCTGCCAAGATGCACATGAGCGCTGATACGTTCAGCGAATTCTCACCGCCGTGAATAGATCGGGCTAGAGCGACGAGCTTTTAATCGGATTCAGAAGCGTCGCTCTATCTGTTTGTTTAAGCATCGGATTTTTCCGAAAACCGCTTCGCACTTTTTGGTCCGATGCTCTAATCGGGAACCCAAACGAGGATACAGTATCTGTGCATGTACCCCATGGCGAAAAACAGCAGGAAACTCGCGACGGTGGTTACAGCTGTCGTGGGATAGTTGACAAAATCCAGGAGGAACAATGTAGCGATAAATTTTTTGTTCTTAATACGATCCCAATAGGCTTTATCGACGGTCAGTAACGGGATCAATATCAGTGCAAACGGAAGAAAGACAATATACAGGGGCATGCCGCCAATTTTCGAGCCGCTAAAATAATTCAGAATATGGCAAACGTTTGAGATCACGCGACGAACTGATTTTGCAGTGTTTGAGCAGGAACCTTCGGTTTATTCATGTTTACCGTGGCAATCTGGCTTAAGTCTGGCTTCCGCGGCCTTTAAGTCCCTTGCCATCGCGCAACCCGGCTGTTTGGGCGGTCAAGCCGACCGCCCAAACAGCCGATCGCTCAAGCCGGCTTCAACGCATCGAGCGTCAGCTCCAGCGGCGCATGGACCTCAAGCCCATGCATGACCTGGCGGCCGATCTTCACGCCGCGCTCGACCGTCCGCCACAGCTCGTCGATCACCTGCGAGCGGCCGTCGTCGGAGATACGGTCGTAGGACGGCCGGTCGAAGCCGTCGATCAGCGCGACGAGGCGCTCGATCTGGCAATAGAAGTCGACGACGTTGAGGATGACCGGACGCGGCAGGTCCGCCAGCTCGGTCAGATGGCTTTCATAGACAATGCGGTGGCAGGCGCTGGTCAGATGCGGGCGGAGCGCCGGATCGTCGCGCACGGCCTGCTTCACCCGATCGACGGGCGGCGAATGCGCGATGAATTCCTCAAGGTCCTGCGTGTTGGCCTTGATCTCGGCATAGAGCGCGCAGATCAGCCGCTCGGCCTTGCGCTTCTGGTCGCGCCGGCGGTTCAGGGCCGCGATGACGTGCTTGATGAAATAGAGCGCGAAAACGGCGGCAGCGACGAACGCCGCGAGCGCGGCGCTCTGGTAAAAGAAATCCATCGGCCTTCCTCCCAAGTGCTTACGGTCCTTTCTTAATGAGAAATGCGCGTCATGGGGAGGAAAGCAGCGGTTTCGCCGGTGCGAAGCGCGCGCCTGTGGCGCGGCGACATCAATGGTCGCGGCTCAGCCGGAAGAAGTCGGACGCTGCGCGCATTTCGGCAAAACGGGTCTGGCGGCGGCGGCTGGCCTCGTGGTCCTCGCCCCATTTCTCGATCTGGAAATCCTCGTCGACATGGGCAGCCGCCCAGCTGTCCTCGAGCGACAACCGCCCGCCGATATGAGCAAGCGTCAGCACCGCCGAGCCCATCAGCGCGGTCATCACATGCGCCGCCGTCAGGCCGAAAGCGTCGAGCCGGGCGCAGCCGGCGCGAAGCGCATCGATGCTGCCTTGCGGCTGGTCGACCGGCATCACCCCTTCGGTGACGATCAGGCGCGCCCCGTGGTTCTCGTCCACCCAGGCAAGCAGGGGGTCCCAATACAGCTTCTGCCGTTCCACAAGCTCTGCCGGCTGCTCGGCGCGGTAGCACAGCAGGTCGCGCTGGGCGAAACGCGCCACATCGTCCGCCACCGCGGGCGCGTTCGGCGTCACGGCGTCGAGCGCGGTGTTCGTAAGCTTGGTCAGCAGCATCGAGGCGATGTCGATCTTGTCGCCCTGGCGCCGCCATTCCTCGGCGATCGCCTCGGCGAGCGGCCGGGTCGGCGCGACCAGCTCGGCGCGCTTGGGTGTCTTGATGGCCCGCCCGTCGAGCAGGATCCGCCACCCGGCTGCGCCCGCATCGGTGGTCACATCCTTATAGAACCGCTTCATGCCCTCCGGCTGCTTGTGCGCACCGTTGCCGGTCATGCGGCCTCCGTGCGCCGGTCCGGCGTCAGCAAAGCAAGGAGGCCGGGGAAGTCCCGCGCCACATGAACGGCACCCGCCTCGATCAGCTCCTCATGCTCGTGATAACCCCAGCCGACGCCGACCGCCGAGACCGCCGCCGCGCGCGCCATCAGCATGTCGAAGCTGGTGTCGCCGATCATCACCGTGTCGTTCGGGCAGGCGCCGACCGCTTCCATCGCTTGGTGGATCATGCCGGGATGCGGCTTCGACGGCGCGTCATCCGCGGTCTGGATGGTGACGAAGTGGGCTGCGAGCCCCTCGCGTTCCAGAAGTGCGTCGACGCCCCGCCGGGATTTGCCCGTCGCGATGCCGAGCAGGACGTCGTCCCGCGCATTCAGCACATCGAGGGCCGCTCGCGCGCCTGGAAACAGCGGGTCGGCCATCTCGCCTTTCTGCCTCAGCTCCGAGAAGGCGGAGCGGTAAATGGTGCACAGCCCGGCGATCGTCTCGCCGTCGTCGAGCCCGGTCATCGCCCGCATGGCTTCGGCGACCGACAGCCCGACCTGGCGCAGCACCGTCTCCCGGTCGGGAACCGGCAGCGCGCTGGCGGCGAAAGCGGCGCCCAAGGCTTCGACGATCATGTGCTGGCTGTCGACCAGCGTGCCGTCGCAATCGAAGATGATCAGCTTCATTCATCCTCCTTCGCGTCGTAGCGTTCCGGATCGAGCCCCAGAAGCTCCCAGGTGGTGCGCATGTGCTCGGGGAGCGGCGCGCTGACATCGAGAGGCTCGCCCTTGCCGCGCGGCAGGATCAGGCGCCTGGCATGCAGATGCAGCTTCGGCTCGATATCCTCGACCGGCAGGTTCTGGTCGCCCTCGTATTTCTGGTCGCCGACGATCGGATTGCCGATGATCGCCATATGGGCGCGGAGCTGATGCTGGCGGCCGGTCACCGGCTTCAGCGTCACCCAGGCGAGTTTGGGACCGGCCCGCTCGATCACCGAATAATGGGTGACCGCCGATTGCGCCACATCCTGCTCGCCGGGCCGCGCCTTGCGCACGCGGTCGCCATCCGGGCCGGACGCCTTGACGAGCGCAGCCTCGACCTTGCCCTGCGCCGGCCGCGGTATGCCCTTCAACAGCGCCCAGTAGATCTTCTGCACCGAACGGGTCTGGAACAGCCGCCCGAAGCGGCTTGCCGCCTCGCGGGTCTTGGCGACCAGCAGGACGCCCGAGGTGTCGCGATCGAGACGATGCACCAGGCGCGGGCGGCCGCCGAAACGGTCCTCCATGCCGGTGAGCAGGCCGTCGATATGGCGGCGGGTCTTCATGCCGCCCTGGACCGCGATGCCGTAGGGCTTGTTGATGACGAACAGCTCGTCGTCCTCGTAAAGGATCATGTCCTCGATGAACTTGCGGTCGGCCTTGGAGACGCCCATCGGCGGGGCCATCGACGGCACGGGCACCGGATTTGCCGCGCCCTGACGCTCCTTCCGGACGAACTCGGCAAGGCTGCGCACCTTCACCTCATCGCCCGCGTCCAGCCGCCGGTCGGCCTTGGCACGCCCGCCATTGACGCGGATCTGCCCGTTGCGCAAGAGCTTCTGCATCAGGGCATGGGGCAGCGCAGGGAAGTTGAGCTTCAGCCAGCGATCCATGCGGATGCCGGCATCGGCGCCTTTTACCTTGCGGAAGTCGTTCTTCACATCAGCCATTGGCGAACCACGGTCAGTCCGGCGAACAGCGCCAGAATTGAAAGTCCCACCGATCCGGCGAGATAGAGCCCTGCGAGGCCGTAAGCCTTGCGCTCGAACAGCATCGCAAAATCGAGGGAGAACGCCGAGAACGTCGTAAAGCCGCCGAGAAAGCCGGTGGCGATGAGCACGCGCATCTCGTTCGTTATTGAGAATTTAAGTGCGCCGAACGCGATCACAAGGCCCATCAGGAACGAACCGATGATGTTGACCGTGATCGTGCCCCAGGGGAAACCGATGCCGAAAATATGGCCGGACATCAATCCGATCGTGTAGCGAGCGGCCGATCCGAGCGCGCCGCCGGCCGCTGCGAGCAGAACGAGTTTCATTGCGCGGTTCAGCTCTCGCGTCTGATGAGCCGGCCGCGCAGCCGCCCGCCGATCAGGACGCCCAGTACGGCGCCGATCAGGCCGATCGCAACGGTTACGCCGAAGCGTGCGACATAGTCGAAATAGGCTTGCTGATCCGGGCTCTCGAAGGTCGGCAGCGAAATCAGCCAGTCACCGACAGGCCCGGCGAAGAACGCGCCGAAGAAGCCGAACAGGACGAAGAATAAGATCCCCAGGATAACCCTCATTTGACCTCCCAAAACCAGATCTCGCCCGACTTGTTATAGCCTCCGAGCCAGGCGAACCAGGGAAACAGCATTTTCGCCGTGGTGCGCCAGCCGTTCCACAGGTCGATATGGTCGCCGGTGGCGCGGGTCGTGTCGGTCGTGCGCCACCAATAGCCGTTGAAGAAGATCAGCCCCTTGCGCCCGTCCAGCTCATTGGCGAAATCGCTCGGCTTCGTCAGGCTGTAGACCGGGCCGATGCCCGCGATGCTCGCCCGGCGCAACGCGTTCGCCACCTCCTTGGCGCGGATGAAATGCATCTCTTCCTTGGGGTGATTGGTCAGCTTGGCCTGGTTGCAGGTGATCGCGCCGCGAACATCGCCGACCTGAACCCCCGACCGCCGCAGGCATACGCCCATGCGGATCGCGCACTGGTTTTCGAAATTGGCGATGCCGAGCGTGCTGCAGGGATGCTGCTCCCCCGTATTGGTCGGGTGATTGCTCCAGAGCTGATTGAACGTAACCATGTGCTTCCCCACAAAACGCCAGTGGTTCGCCCTATAGCATATGAGCGGCGTTTACATAAGCCGTTCGGGAAGGTCTGTACAAAACCGGGGCATAGGGGCGGCAGGGCGGCGCCGACGTCCGGCCGGGGAAATCACGATAAGCACCAAAGATGGGGCCGATCGGTGTTCAGCTTCTGTCCCGGCGCAGTCGCTCCCAATCGGCCATGCGCGCCGAAAGCTCCTTCTCCAGGCCCTGGCTGCCGGGCTCGTAGAAGCTTTGCCGGTCCAACTCCTCGGGGAAGTAGTTCTGCCCGGAAAAGCCCTCGGGCGTGTCCGGATCGTAGAGATAGCCGCGGCCATAGCCCTGATCGGCCATCAGGCGGGTCGGCGCGTTGACGATGTGCTTGGGCGGCGGCAGCGAGCCGTGATCGCGCGCGGTGCGCATCGATCGGTTGAACGCCACATAGGACCGGTTGGATTTCGGCGCGGTGGCCAGATAGAGCGTTGCCTGGGCGAGCGCCAGCTCCCCTTCGGGCGATCCGAGGAAATCATAGGCGTCCTTGGCCGCATTCGCCTGGATCAGCGCCTGCGGATCGGCGAGGCCGATATCCTCCACCGCCATCCGCACCAGCCGCCGCGCGATATAGAGCGGGTCCTCGCCGCCGGTCAGCATCCGCGCCAGCCAATAGAGCGCCGCGTCGGGATCGGAGCCGCGCACGGATTTGTGCAGGGCGCTGACCAGGTCGTAATGGCCGTCGCGGCTCTTGTCGTAGAGCGGCGCGCGGCGCTGCGCGATCTGCACCAGCGCATCCGGCGTCAGCGGCTCGGCCTTGTCGTCGGTCAGAGCCAGCACGCTCTCGGCGAGGTTGAGCAGGGTGCGCCCGTCGCCATCGGCGAGAGCGATCAGCCGCTCGCGCGCTTCCGGCGTCAGCGGCAGCTTGCGCTTCTCCAGGATCTCGGCCCGCGACAGGAGTTGCTCCAGCGCGATATCGTCGAGCCGGCGGAACATCAGGACGCTGGAGCGCGACAGCAAGGCGCCGTTGAGCTCGAAGGACGGGTTTTCGGTGGTCGCGCCGATCAGGATGATCGTGCCGTCCTCCATCACGGGCAGGAAGCTGTCCTGCTGGGCGCGGTTGAAACGGTGGATCTCGTCGACGAACAGCGCCGTGCCCATGCCGGTGCGCCGGCGTTCGCGCGCGGCTTCGAACAGCTTGCGCAGCTCCTGGACGCCGGAATAGATCGCGGAAATCTGCTCGAAATGCAGCCCGGCCTGCTTGGAGATCAGCCGCGCGACCGTGGTCTTGCCGGTCCCGGGCGGTCCCCAGAAAACGATCGAGCGCAACCCGCCCTTATCCAGCATCCGCCGCAGCATGCCGCCGGGACCGATCAGTTGATCCTGCCCGGCAACTTCGCTGAGGGATCGCGGGCGCAGCTTGTCGGCAAGCGGGCGCGGCGCGCTTTTGTCCAGTCCGGCAGCCTCGAACAACGTGGTCATATGTTAAATTAGTGCCCGCCGGCCATCGGCCGCAAGACGGATCTGTGAGCGCCTCAGGGATAGTCCCTAGCTGCAACGTGCGGGCGTTAACCTTGTTCCCCAACTTGAAATTTCGGCGTTGGCGACATGGTCGAAATCCGGCGCAACGGCGGCGGAATTGCGGCCCGATGTGCGCTTTCAGTCACAGTCCCGGTGCGATGTCGGAGACAGTGGGCAGCGGCGACCCGTCCGGCCGCAGGCGCGAAGCGTCGTGCCACGGGCGAGGCAAGGCCACCGGTCAGCTCCGCAGGAAGGTGCGAAACTCCTGGCCGCCACGTTTGATGGTCAGATCCCAGCCGCGCGAGGTCTTCTGCAGCAGGCCGACCAGCTCCTTGACGCTTTTGACCAGTTGCTGGTTGAGGCGCAGGACGATGTCGCCCGGCCGCAATCCGAGACGGCGCGCGGCAGAATAGGATTTCGTCTCGACCACCACGACCCCGGAAATATCGTCCATCGACATCTCCTCGGCGAGCGCCGGAGACAGATTGGCGACGGTCGCCCCGGCGAGCGGATTGGCGCCGGCAATCTGGGTTTCGTTGCGCGGCACGGTCTCGGGCGCCGCGAGCAGCGCCAGCTCCAGCTTGCGCGGCCTGCCCTGGCGAATGATGCTCAACTCCGCCTGCGTGCCGACGCCCTTGGTCGCCAGGCGATAGAGCACGGCCTGAGGATCGGTCGCGGAGCGGCCGTCGACCGCGATGATAACGTCGCCGTTGCGGAGGCCGGCTTTCGCCGCGGGACTGGCGTCGATCACATTGGCGACGATGGCGCCTGCGGGACGGTCAAGCCCCAGCGCGCCGCGCGATTTCCGAGGTGACGGCCTGAAGCTCGGCGCCGAGCCAGGGCCGCTCGACCTTGCCGCCGCGCAGCGCCGAATTCACCACCACCCGGACCATGTTCGAGGGAATGGAAAAGCCGATGCCTTGCGACCCGCCGCTACGGCTGAAGATCGCCGTGTTGATGCCGGCCACCCGCCCGCGCAAATCGACCAGCGCGCCGCCGGAATTACCCGGATTGATCGCAGCGTCGGTCTGAATGAAAAACTGATAGTCGGAGATGCCGACCCGGGTCCGCGCCAGCGCGGAAATGATGCCGTTGGTCACCGTCTGGCCGACGCCGAACGGATTGCCGATGGCCAGCACGATATCGCCGACCTCGAGCGCGTCGGAATCGGCGAAGGTGAGATAAGGGAAGTCCTTTTCGCCGCCGCCGATGCGCAGGATCGCCAGATCGGTGCGCTCGTCGCGCAGGATGATCTTGGCCTCGAACTCGCGATTGTCGGCAAGCGCGACCTTGATATTGGTCTCGCCCTCGCTTTGCACGACATGGTTGTTGGTCACGACGATGCCGTCGGGCGAAACGATGACGCCGGATCCGAGGGAGTTCTGGACGCGGCTGCCGTCGCCGAGATTGTCGCCGAAGAACCGGCGGAAGAACGGATCTTCGAAGAAGGGCGAGCGCGGCCGCCGGGACCGGCTTTGCACATAGACGTTAACGACCGCCGGTGCCGCTTTCTTGACGACTTCGGAATAGGAGAAGATCAGGTCGGAATGGCTGCGCGGAACGGTGCGTTCCAGCGTGGTCTGGTTGTCCTGTGCCAGGACCGGCGAGGCGGTCAAAAACACTGCGGCGGCAAGCCCTATCAGGGCTCGTTGACCCGTCGCGGACAGGCGCAAATCCCTCATCCTCTGAGACCTCCCCCGCATCCGCTTACAAATGCCGAGTGGCGCAAATCGCGCCACCCTGTCGCCAATTCCGGCCTGCGCCGGGCCGGCCTCGCGGGTAAGACAGCCGGACCATGCGACGAGGACCACGCGCGCCGCAGTCAAGCGATTCGCCGCCTAGGCGGCAGCCTGCGCGGCGGCTTCGTCGGCGGTCGGGCCGGAATCCTGCCCCTTGGCGCTCTCGTCGCGGTCGACCAGCTCGATCACCGCCACCGGCGCGGAATCGCCATAGCGGAAACCGGCTTTCAGCACGCGGGTGTAACCGCCATTGCGGTCCTTGTAGCGCGGGCCGATAGTCTCGAAGAGTTTCGCCACCATCTTGTCGTCGCGAAGACGGGACGCGACCAGACGGCGGGCATGCAGATCGCCGCGCTTGGCCAGCGTGATCAGACGCTCGGTCACGCGGCGCAGATCCTTCGCCTTCGGCAGGGTCGTCACGATCTGCTCATGTTTGATGAGCGCCGCCGCCATATTGGCGAACATCGCCCTGCGGTGTTCGGAGGTCCGGTTCAGCTTCCGGCCAGCATTACGATGGCGCATGCGAAATTCCTCGACTTTGCGTCAGGCGGCGCAACGGCCGCCCGCGTCAAATTAATATTGGTCTTCGAAACGTTTGGCGAGTTCTTCGATGTTTTCCGGCGGCCAGTTCGGTACTTCCATACCGAGATGCAGGCCCATGCCGGCGAGAACTTCCTTGATCTCGTTGAGCGACTTGCGGCCGAAGTTCGGCGTGCGAAGCATTTCCGCCTCGGTCTTCTGGATCAGGTCGCCGATGTAAACGATGTTGTCGTTCTTCAGGCAGTTCGCCGAACGCACCGAGAGTTCGAGTTCGTCGACCTTTTTCAGTAGAGCCGCGTTGAATTCGAGCTCCGGCGTCCGCTCTTCGCGGACCTCCTTGCGGGGCTCCTCGAAGTTGACGAAGATCGACAGCTGATCCTGAAGGATGCGGGCGGCAAGCGCCACGGCGTCTTCGGGAACCAGCGAACCGTCGGTTTCGATTTCCATGGTCAGCTTGTCGTAGTCCAGGATCTGGCCTTCGCGGGTGTTGGCGACCTTGTAGGAGATCTTCTTCACCGGGCTGAACAGGCTATCGACCGGGATCAGACCGATCGGGGCATCCTCCGGGCGGTTCCGTTCGGCCGGGACGTAGCCCTTGCCGAGAGACGCGGTGAATTCCATGCGGACCGATGCGCCTTCGTCCAGCGTGCAGATCACCTGGTTCGGATTAAGTACGTCGACGTCGGCGCCGGCCTCGATATCACGGGCGGTAACGACGCCCGGGCCCTCTTTCTTCAGCACCATGCGCTTCACGCCGTCGGAATGAATCCGCAGCGCGATTTCCTTGATGTTGAGGACGATGTCGGTCACATCCTCGCGCACGCCGGGGATCGACGAAAATTCGTGAAGCACGCCGTCGATGTGGACGCTGGTGATGGCCGCGCCCTGAAGCGACGACAGCAGCACACGGCGAAGCGCGTTGCCGAGCGTCAGGCCGAAACCCCGCTCAAGCGGTTCGGCGACAATCGTACCCAGCCGCTTCGGCTCCCGTCCAGGAGCGACATTCAGCTTTGCGGGCTTGATCAGGTCTTGCCAGTTCTTTTGCAGCACGGAGAACCTCGTTCTTATAAGCGTTGTGCCAGCACGGGCTGGCAACGCAAATCCATATATTTCAGGCCGGGCGGGCGCAGACCGCAGGTGGTTGCGCCGCCGCCCTCGTCAAGCGTCTCTCAGACGCGGCGCCGTTTGCGCGGACGGCAGCCATTATGCGGAATTGGAGTCACGTCCTTGATGGAGACGATCTGAAAACCGCAGGACTGAAGCGCGCGCAATGCGGATTCTCGCCCCGAACCGGGACCGCTCACCTCGACCTCGATCGTCTTCATGCCATGCTCCATGGCCTTGCGGCCCGCATCGTCGGCCGCCATCTGCGCCGCGAATGGCGTGGATTTGCGCGAACCTTTGAAGCCCATCGTTCCCGCTGACGACCAGGAAATCGTGTTTCCCTGCGCATCGGTGATGGTGATCATCGTGTTGTTGAACGAAGCGTTCACATGCGCCACGCCGGAGGTGATGTTCTTCTTCTCCTTGCGGCGAACGCGCGTCTTTTCCTTAGCCATACGACGTCAGTCCTCAAAATCACATCAGAGCCGCGCGCCGGCGGCGATCAGGCCTTATTTCTTCTTGCCGGCGATCGGCTTTGCCGGGCCTTTGCGGGTCCGGGCATTGGTGTGCGTGCGCTGGCCACGAACCGGCAGGCCGCGGCGATGACGAAGCCCGCGATAACAGCCAAGATCCATGAGGCGCTTGATATTCATCGCCACATCGCGGCGCAGATCGCCTTCGACCATATAATCGCGGTCGATCACTTCGCGGATCTGCAGCACTTCCGCATCCGAAAGCTGATTGACGCGACGCTCCGGCGGGATAGCCGTCTTGTCGCAGATATCCTTCGCGAATTTCTGTCCAATGCCGTGGATGTAGCGCAGGGCGACATCGACGCGCTTATTCGACGGAATATTGACACCCGCAATACGTGCCACGATCAATTCTCCTTAGCAGGCGGGATGCCTTATGCGATCCGCCGTCGTCTCCGAGATTGCCTGGAATTCGATCCAGCCTGATTAGGACCTGCCTAAGAGGCTATCGAGGCAAAACGATACCTATTCGGTGAGGAGCCTGTATTTAGCTGATATTCGCAAACGCCGTCAACCTCAAGACATCTCAATTTCAACTGTCTGCATTCACACCGAACACCTCGTCGATCTGACCGGAAACGGTTTCGATCGAAGCTTCACCGTCAATGGGCGCGACCTTGCCCTGAGCGCTGTAATAGTCGATAAGCGGCGCCGTCTGCTCATGATAGGTCGCCAACCGATTCTTGACGGTCTCCGGCCGGTCGTCGGCGCGGCGCTTGAATTCGTGGCTCCCGCATACGTCGCATACGCCGTCCATCTTCGGGAGCTTGAAGGAGTCGTGGTAGCCCTCGCCGCATTTGGCGCAGGTATAGCGCCCGGCGATGCGGTCGACCAGGCGGTCGTCGGCCACGTCGATCACGACCACGCGGTCGATCTGGCCGCCATGCTCGCCCAGCCACCGATCCAGCGCCTCGGCCTGCTCGACGGTGCGCGGAAAGCCATCGAGGATGAAGCCGTTGCCGTTATTCAGGCCCGTCAGGTGCTCGAAGACCACGTCGACGACGATCTGGTCCGGGACCAGCGCGCCCTGGTCCATGTAGGACTTGGCCTTCGTACCGACCGGCGTCTCGTTCGACACGGCTGCCCTCAGCATATCTCCCGACGAAAGCTGCTTCAGGCCGAACTTCCTTTCAAGAAGCTTGGACTGCGTGCCTTTTCCTGCTCCGGGCGGACCCAGCAAAATCAAATTCATTAGCGCTTCGCTCCCCTCAACTTGGCCTTTTTGATTAGGCCCTCATATTGGTGTGCGAGCAAGTGACTTTGTATCTGCGCCACAGTGTCCATGGTAACGCTGACGACGATCAGCAGCGATGTGCCACCAAAATAGAATGGAACACCGGCAGACGAGACCAGCAATTCCGGCAACACGCAGACGGCCGCGAGATAAGCTGAACCGATCACCGTAATGCGGGTCAGAACATAATCGATATACTCGGCGGTCCTCGCCCCTGGCCGAATTCCGGGAATAAAGCCGCCATATTTCTTCAGATTATCGGCCGTCTCCTGCGGATTGAATACGATCGCCGTATAGAAAAACGCGAAGAACACGATGCCGAGGATGTAAAGCGCCAGGAACAGCGGCTGGCCCCGCCCGAGAAGCGCGGTCACGGTGTTGAGCCAGTCCGGCCCGGTGCCCCCGGAGAAATTGGCGATCGAAATCGGCGCCAGCAACAGGGAAGAGGCAAAAATCGGCGGAATCACGCCTGCCGTGTTCAGCTTCAGCGGGAGATGCGAGCTGTCTCCCTGAAACATCTTATTGCCGATCTGGCGCTTCGGATACTGCACGAGAAGGCGCCGCTGGGCGCGTTCCATGAACACGATGAAGGCGATGACACCGACCGCGCCGATGAACAGCGCCACGATCAGCCCGGCGGAAATCGCGCCTTGCCGGCTGAGTTCCAGCGTGCCCGCAAGCGCTGTCGGCAACTGCGCGACAATGCCGGCGAAGATGATCAGCGAAATGCCGTTGCCGACGCCGCGCGCTGTGATCTGCTCGCCGAGCCACATCAAGAACACGGTCCCGCCGACGAGGGTGATCACCGTCGTCAACTGGAAGAACCAGCCAGGATTGGCGACAATGGTGCCGGCGGCCTCCAGGCCGACCGACAGCCCATAGCCCTGGATGGCGGCGAGCAGCACGGTGCCATATCGCGTATACTGATTGATCTGCTTGCGTCCGGTCTCGCCCTCTTTCTTGAGCTGCTCCAGATGCGGCGAAACCGTCGTCAGGATCTGCACGATAATCGATGCAGAGATATAGGGCATGATGTTCAGGGCAAAGATCGCCATCCGGCCGACGGCGCCGCCCGAAAACGTATTGAACAACCCCAGAATGCCGGTCTGATTCTGATGAACCAGATCCGCCAGGGCCTGGGGATTGATGCCGGGAAGCGGAATATATGTGCCCAGCCGGTAAACCAGAAGCGCCCCAAGGGTAAACCACAGGCGCTTCTTCAGCTCTTCAGCCTTGGCGAATGCCGAAAAGTTGAGATTTGCGGCAAGCTGCTCTGCGGCAGAAACCATTAGATATACTCCAGTTCCGATCGGAGCGCTGCGGAAGGCTTAACGAACATGCCGCGGAAAGCAGCGGCGAAGTCTATCGTCATCCGATGGATCGAGGTCCGTTCAAGCCGCCACACTGAGATGGCTAACGCTCCCACCGTTTCAAGGCTAGCTCTTGGACGCCGAAGCCGCAGCCTTGCTTCTTTTGGTCCGCCGCTCCTCGATGGCGGCTTTCTCAGCGGGGCGCGACAGCTTGATGCTGCCCCCGGCCGCTTCGACCGCCTTGACCGCGCTCGCGCTGGCGCCGGCAACCTCGAGATTGAGCTTTGCCTTCAGCTCGCCGCGCCCGAGAAGGCGAATGCCGTCATGCGCCCGCCGAACCAGCCCGGCCGTCATCAGCGCCTGAGCGTCGATCGCCTTCGAGGCGTCCAGCTTGCCCTCGTCCGCGGCGCGCTGAAGCTGGTCGAGATTCACCGCAACGAATTTCAGGCGAAACGGATTGTTGAAACCGCGCTTCGGCAACCGCATGTGGATCGGGTTCTGACCGCCCTCGAAGCCTTTGATGGCGACGCCCGAACGCGATTTCTGCCCCTTTTGTCCCCGGCCGGCGGTCTTGCCGAGCCCGGAGCCGACACCACGACCGAGGCGCTTGCGCGCCTTGAGGGCGCCTTCATTGTCTTTCAGTTCGTTGAGCTGCATGAGCACGCCCCAATCCTATGCAATTTAGCGGAGCCCGGACCTAAGCCTGATCCTCGACAATGCGGACCAGATGGTGGACTTTCGCGATCATACCGCGCACGGCCGGGTTATCCGGAACGACGCGGCGCCGACGCATTTTGTTCAGACCGAGTCCGATCAGCGTCTCGCGCTGATGCGCGGGACAACGGATCGGACTGCCGATCTGCTCGATCACGAGGGTCGAGCCCTTCGATTTTGCCTTCTCAGCCATCGATCAATTCCCGTCCGGCTCTAAGCCTCTTGAACCACCGCGGTGCCTTCGGCGGAATCGCGGCGCCGGGCAACGATTTCGCTGACCTTCTTGCCGCGCCGCGCAGCAACCGTGCGGGGGCTGTCTTCACACTGCAGTGCGTCGAAGGTCGCCCGCACCATGTTATACGGGTTCGACGTGCCGAGAGACTTCGCCACGACGTCCTGGATGCCGAGCGTTTCGAACACGGCGCGCATCGGACCGCCGGCAATGATGCCGGTTCCGGGAGGCGCCGCGCGGAGCACGACGCGGCCGGCGCCGTGGTGGCCGGTGACGTCGTGATGCAGCGTGCGGCCCTCACGCAGCGGCACTTTGATCAGGCCGCGCTTGGCGGATTCGGTCGCCTTGCGGATCGCCTCCGGCACTTCGCGGGCCTTGCCGTGGCCGAATCCGACCCGGCCCTTCTGATCGCCCACAACCACCAGCGCGGCAAAACCGAAACGGCGTCCGCCCTTAACCACCTTGGCAACGCGGTTGATGTGTACGAGCTTGTCGACAAATTCGCTGTCGCGATCGTCGCGGTCTCGGTCTCGTGGTGCTCGCGCCAATCTAAATCCCCTTCAGTCTGGTCAATGCCATTAGCTTTAGAAGTTCAGGCCGCCTTCGCGCGCGGCATCCGCCAGCGCCTTGATCCGGCCGTGGTAGATATAGCCGCCGCGGTCGAACACGACATCGCTGACACCGGCCGCCACCGCGCGCTTGGCCAGCAGCTTGCCGACCTCGATCGCAGCCGCCAGATCGGCGCCGGTCTTCAGTGCGCTGGCAAGTTCCTTGTCGAGCGAGGATGCGGAGGCGACCGTCGCGCCCTTCGCGTCGTCGATGACCTGTGCGTATATCTGTTTCGACGAGCGGAACACCGACAAACGCGGCCGCCCTTTCGAAGACCCTTTGATGCTCCTGCGAACACGCGTTTTTCGCCGAGCAAAATTCGTATTGGCGCCCATCGAGCTCTCCACTACTTCTTCTTCTTGCCTTCCTTGCGGAAGATCGTTTCGGTCGAATATTTGACGCCCTTGCCTTTATAAGGCTCGGGGCCGCGGTAACCGCGGATCTCGGCGGCAACCTGGCCGACCTGAGAGCGGTCGATGCCGCTGATGATAATCTCAGTCGGCTTCGGACACTGGATCTGGATGCCGTCCGGAATCGGATAGAGCACATCGTGGCTGTAGCCAAGTTGCAGCTGAAGGTCCTTGCCCTTCAGCGCCGCGCGATAGCCGACGCCATTGATGTCAAGGGTCTTGGAAAAGCCGTTGGTCACTCCGGTCACCAGATTATCGACCAGCGAGCGTGACATGCCCCACATCGAGCGGGCGCGCTTGCTCTCGTCGCGCGGCGACACTTGAATGCCGTCGTCGCCCAGCGTCACCGTCACGTCGTCGACCAGCGTCATCGAGAGCTCGCCCTTCGGTCCCTTGACCGCGACATGCTGCCCGTCGACATTCGCCGTTACGCCTTTCGGCACCGGAACCGGCTTCTTACCAATCCTGGACATGGTCCAAGCCTTTCATCTCTTCACGAGTGTCTCTGCGCAAACTAGAAAATGCTGCAGAGAACCTCTCCACCGACATTTTCGCGCCGCGCCTGGCTGTCCGACATCACGCCTCTCGGTGTCGACAGGATCGCGACGCCGAGGCCGTTTGCGACGGTCGGCAATTCGTCCACGGAGGAGTACACCCGCCGCCCCGGCTTCGAAATCCGCTTCAGCTCGCGGATCACGGGCTTGCCGTCGAAATACTTCAGTTCGATTTCGATTTCCGACTTGCCGCCCTGATATTCGATGCGGGCAAAGCCGCGGATATAACCCTCGTCCTTCATCACTTCAAGAACGCGTTCGCGAAGCTTGGAAGCGGGGGTCGAAACCTTCGGACGGCTCCGCATCTGGGCATTCCTGATGCGGGTCAGCATATCTCCCAAGGGATCTGTAACGGTCATCGGATCCCCCTTACCAGCTCGACTTAACCATGCCGGGTATCAACCCCTTCGACGTGAGTTCACGAAGTGCAATGCGCGACATCCGAAGCTTGCGGTAGTAGCCCCGCGGACGCCCGCTGACCTCGCAGCGATTACGAATACGGCTCGCCGCCGAATTACGCGGCAGCTTCGCCAGTTTCAGCCGAGCCTGGAAACGCTCTTCCATCGGCAGGCTCTCGTCCTGCGCCAGGGCTTTCAAAGCCACTCTGCGCGAGGCGTATTTTTTTGCGAGCCTCTGGCGCTTTTTGTTGCGCTCTACCATGCTCGTTTTCGCCATTCTTAGTCTCCTTGTCCGCGCCTTGCCGGCCTTGACCTATTTGCGGAACGGAAAGTTGAAATGCCCAAGCAGGGCCCGTGCTTCGTCATCGTTGGGAGCGGTGGTGCATACGATAATGTCCATGCCCCACACCGACTCGACCTTGTCATAGTCGATCTCCGGAAACACGATGTGTTCCTTGATCCCGAGCGCATAGTTGCCGCGGCCGTCGAAGCTCTTCGGATTGAGACCGCGAAAGTCCTTCACCCGAGGCAATGCGATCGTCACCAGGCGGTCGAGAAACTCGTACATCCGCGCCTTACGCAGCGTCACCTTTGCGCCGATGGGCATGCCATCACGAAGCTTGAAGGTCGAGATCGATTTCCTGGCCTTCGTCAGCACAGGCTTCTGCCCGGCAATGAGTGCCAGATCGCGCGCGGCGGAATCGACCTTCTTCCGGTCGGCGACGGCCTCGCCAATGCCCATATTCAGGACGATCTTCTCCAATGCAGGGATCTGCATCGGATTGCTGTATTTGAACTCCTCCGCGAGCGCCGGCCGTACTTTTTCGTAGTAGTGGCTCTTCAAGCGGGGGCTGTAACCTGCTGCTTCACTCATCGATCAATTCTCCCGAACGCTTGGCAACGCGAACCTTGCGTCCATCATCGAGAAGCTTATAGCCGATCCGCGTCGGCTCACCGTCCTTAGGATCCGCAAGCGCGACATTGGAAATATGCAGCGCCGCCTCCTTGGAAACGATGCCGCCTTCCTGCGCCGGCGTCTGCTTCTGGTGTCGGCGGATCAGATTGACGCCCTGCACCACCACCCGCGCCTCCGACGGAAACACTTTCACGACTTCGCCGCGCTTGCCCTTGTCTTTGCCGGCCAGCACGACGACCTTGTCGCCTCGTTTGATCTTCAGCTTCGCCATCACAGAACCTCGGGAGCCAGCGAAATGATTTTCATGTGCTGGCGCGCGCGCAGCTCACGCGGAACCGGGCCAAAAATGCGGGTCCCGATCGGCTCCTTGTTGTTGTTCACCAGGACCGCCGCGTTCCGATCGAAGCGGATCAGGCTGCCGTCCGGACGGCGCAGGCCCTTCGCGGTCCGCACGACCACGGCCTTCATGACCTGGCCTTTCTTCACCCGTCCCCGCGGGATCGCCTCTTTGACGCTCACCACGATAATGTCGCCGACGGTTGCAAAGCGCCGCTTCGAACCGCCCAGCACTTTGATGCACTGCACGCGCCGGGCGCCGGAGTTATCGGCGACATCCAAATTCGTCTGCATCTGAATCATCTGACTGCCCTTAATGCTTCAGCCCGCTCTCGCGGGGCCGAACCGCCGCGCGCGGACTACGATGTTGCCTGGTGCCTGTTCCGGACCATCAGCCCGCCGCGCCCGACTGCGCGAGCACGATCCACTTCTTACGCTTCGATATCGGTGCGCACTCTTCGATACGGACGAGGTCGCCCTGCTTGCAGGCATTGCCCTCATCGTGCGCATGGTACTTCTTGGTCAGGCGCACCGTCTTTTTCAGAACCGGGTGCGTGAACCGGCGCTCGACCTGAACGACAACCGTGTTCTCGTTCTTGTCGGAGACCACAACACCTTGGAGAATCCGCTTTGGCATAATCGACGCCTCTATGTCGTGCTCGGCGCGGCGCGCTGCTTGTCGCGCTCCACCGTCTTAATTCTTGCGATGGTACGGCGCACCTCGCGCACCCGTGCCGTATTCGTCAACTGACCTGTCGCCTTCTGGAAACGAAGGTTAAACTGCTCGCGCTTCAGCTTGATAACCTCGTCGCGAAGCTGGTCAGGGGTCAGATCCTTGATCTCGGTCAGCTTCATGGTCCTAAGCCTTTCCCGCAACCGCAATTTCACCGAAGCGCGCGATCACCCGGGTCTTGATCGGGAGCTTCGCGGCGCCAAGGCGCAACGCCTCACGAGCGATACCGTCCGGCACGCCGTCGATCTCAAACATGATGCGGCCCGGTTTCACCCGGCACGCCCAGAACTCCGGCGCGCCCTTGCCCTTACCCATGCGGACTTCGATCGGCTTCTTGGAAACCGGAAGGTCCGGGAAGATGCGGATCCACACCCGGCCGGCACGCTTCATCTGACGCGTGATTGCCCGACGAGCTGCCTCGATCTGACGCGCGGTAACCCGCTCAGGCTCCAGCGCCTTCAGACCGTGAGAGCCGAAATTGAGCTCGAAGCCGCCCTTGGCATTGCCACGGATACGGCCCTTGTGAGCCTTTCGGAACTTTGTACGTTTCGGTTGCAGCATCTTTCTGCCCCGTTATTCCTGCTTCGCTGCGGCTTATGCCTGAGCCGATTCCCGACGGCCACGGCCCGAGCCGCCGCCGCCTTCCTGCGCCTCGAGCGCAAGACGCTCCTGAGCCATCGGATCGTGATCGTAGATCTCGCCCTTGAAGATCCACACCTTGATCCCGATGATGCCATAGGCGGTCGTAGCCAAGGCGGTGCCATAGTCGATATTCGCGCGCAGCGTATGCAGCGGCACACGCCCTTCGCGATACCATTCCATCCGCGCGATTTCGGCGCCGCCCAGGCGTCCGCCGCAATTGATGCGGATGCCAAGCGCACCCAGACGCAGTGCGGACTGAACCGCGCGCTTCATCGCCCGGCGGAAAGCCACGCGGCGCTCGAGCTGCTGCGCGATGCTCTCGGCGACCAGCGTCGCATCGATCTCGGGCTTGCGGACCTCGACGATGTTCAGGTGAACTTCGGAGTCCGTCATCGCCGCGAGCTCGCCGCGCAGCTTCTCGATGTCCGAGCCCTTCTTGCCGATCAGAATGCCAGGACGTGCGCTATGGATCGTCACGCGGCATTTTCTGTGCGGACGCTCGATGATCACCTTGGAAATACCCGCCTGGCGGCGCGTCTTACCGATGTAATTGCGGATGCGCAGGTCTTCCTGCAACAGACGGCCATAGTCCTGCCCGCCCGCATACCATCTGGAATCCCACGTACGATTGATCCCCAGCCGCAAACCGACCGGATTTACTTTCTGTCCCATCAGGCGGTCTCCTGCGCTTCTTTAACGATGACCGTCAGCTGAGAGAACGGCTTTTCGATACGCCCGACGCGGCCCCGCGCCCGGGCACGCCAGCGCTTCATCACAAGATTCTTACCGACGAATGCCTGCGAGACGAACAGCGTGTCCACATCGAGATTGTGGTTGTTCTCGGCATTGGCCACGGCCGACTCAAGCGTCTTCTTCACATCCTGAGCGATGCGCTTGCGGGAGAATTTGAGATCCGCGAGCGCCTTCTCGACCTTCTGACCACGGATCATCGCAGCCACGAGGTTCAGCTTCTGCGGACTGACGCGGATATTCCGCGTCACCGCCTGCGCCTCACTCTCGCCAAGGCGCCGCTCTCGTTTCGGCTTGCCCATCGCTACTTCCTTTTAGCCTTCTTGTCCGCGCCGTGCCCGTAATAGGTCCGCGGCGGAGAAAATTCGCCGAATTTGTGCCCGACCATGTCCTCGCTTATCAGCACAGGAACATGCTTCTGCCCGTTATAGACGCCGAAGGTCAGTCCGACGAATTGCGGCAGGATCGTCGAACGACGACTCCACATTTTGATGACCGCATTCGACCGCGCTTCCCGTGCCTTATCCGCCTTCTTCAGCAGATAGCCGTCGACGAAAGGGCCTTTCCAGACCGACCGTGCCACGTCTTTCTCCTACTTCTTCTTTGCGTGCCGGCTACGGACGATGAACTTGTCCGTGGCCACATTCGAACGCGTCCGCATGCCCTTCGTGCCCTTACCCCAGGGCGTCACCGGATGTCGCCCGCCTGATGTCCGGCCTTCGCCGCCACCATGGGGGTGATCGATGGGGTTCATTGCCACACCGCGAACCGATGGGCGCTTGCCGAGCCAACGCGTCCGGCCCGCTTTGCCGATGCTGACATTGGAGTTGATCGGATTGGACACGGCACCGACGGTCGCCATGCAATCGGCGCGCACCATGCGGGTCTCGCCGGAACTCAATTTCAGGATCGCATAGCCGCCGTCACGTCCGGCAAGCTGGGCGTAACAACCGGCGGCGCGCGCAAGCTGCCCGCCGCGGCGCGGCTTCAGCTCGATATTATGCACAATCGTGCCGATCGGCATGTTCGCCAGCGGCATCGCGTTGCCCGGCTTCACGTCGACGCGATCCCCGGCCACGACCTTGTCGCCGGCCGCAAGCCGCTGCGGCGCGAGGATATAGGCCAACTCGCCGTCGTCATACTTCAGCAGGGCAATGAACGCGGTTCGGTTCGGGTCGTATTCGAGCCGCTCCACGGTTGCCGCAACGTCCACTTTCTGCCGCTTGAAATCGATCAGCCGATAGGTCCGCTTGTGACCGCCGCCGCGCCGGCGCGCCGTGATCCGGCCGAGATTGTTGCGACCCGCCTTCTCGGAAAGCCCTTCGGTCAGGCTCTTGACCGGCTTGCCCTTCCAAAGCTCGCTGCGATCGACCAGGACGAGCTGGCGGCGGCCCGGCGAGGTCGGATTATAGGATTTCAATGCCATGGCTCGTGTACCTGCTCTTAAAGGCCCGTCGTCACGTCGATGGAATGCCCATCCTCGAGCGTAACGATCGCCTTCTTCATGTCTTTCTGCCGCCCGGGAATGCCTCGGAAGCGCTTTAGCTTGCCGACCCGGTTCAGAGTGTTGACGGCTTTGACCTTCACGTTGAACAAGCGCTCGACCGCTTCCTTAACCTGCGGCTTTGTCGCACTGTGACGAACGCGAAAGATCACCTGATTGTGCTCGGACGCCATGGTCGCCTTTTCCGTGATCACAGGCGCGAGAATGACGTCGTAGAGATCGGCTTCGTTCATTTGAAGCGCTCCTCAATCGCCTCGAGAGCGTCTTTGGTCAAAACCAGCTTCCGGCGGCGTAAAATGTCGTAGACGTTGAGGCCCGCGACCGCGAGAACGTCGATATTCGGGATGTTCCGTGCAGCGAGCGAAAAATTCGTGTCGACGTCCTTGCCACCGATGATCAGAGCAGAGTTGAACCCAAGCGCCGCGAACTTCGAAAGCAAGGTCTTCGTCTTCGGTTCGGAAAGCTCCGCCTTATCGAGGATGAACAGCTCGTTCGCCTTTGCCTTTGTCGACAACGCGTGCTTCAACGCAAGCGCCCTGACCTTCTTCGGCAGATCGATTGCATGGCTATGCGGGACCGGTCCGAACGCCTTACCGCCGCCGCGGAACTGCGGCGCCAGCTTGTTGCCGTGGCGAGCGCGGCCCGTGCCCTTCTGCTTGTACATCTTCGCCCGCGTACCGGAGACCAGCGAGCGGTCCTTGACGTGGCGCGTGCCGGACTGGCGCTTGGCGAGCTGATAGCGCACCATACGCTGCAGAATGTCCGCGCGCGGCTCAAGCCCGAAGACCTCGTCCGGCAGATCGATGGACCCGGCTTTCTTGGCGTCGAGCGTTGTTACGTCCGCTTTCATCTCTTAGCCCTCTGCCTTCTCGTCTGCCGATTTGCCACCGCGCAGCGCGGCCGGACGCGGCGCGCTCTCGGGTACGGCCTGCTTGACCGCATCCCGGAGCAGGACCCATCCGCCCTTGGCTCCAGGAACGGCGCCGCGAACCATGACCAGGCCGCGCTCGACATCGGTCTTGACGACCTTGAGATTCTGCGTCGTGACGCGCACATCGCCCATATGACCGGCCATCTTCTTGCCTTTGAAGACCTTCCCGGGGTCCTGGCGCTGGCCCGTCGACCCGTGGCTGCGGTGCGAAACGGAGACACCGTGAGAAGCCCGAAGGCCCCCGAAATTATGCCGCTTCATGCCGCCCGCGAAACCGCGACCGATCGAGGTGCCGGTCACATCGACATACTGGCCTTCGACGAAATGCTCCGCGGTGATCTCGGAGCCGATGTCGACCACATTGTCCGGCGTGACGCGAAACTCGACGAGCTTGCGCGCCGGCTCGACCTTGGCCACTGCGAAATGGCCGCGCTCGGCGCGACTCAAATTCTTGACCTTCGCTCTACCGGCACCCAGCTGAAGCGCGGTATAGCCATTCTTTTCGTCAGTCCGATGAGCAACAACACGACATTCATCGACCTTCAATACGGTCACCGGCACATGTTCGCCGGACTCCGTGAAGATCCGTGTCATTCCCATCTTCTGCGCTATTACACCTGACCGCATCGAGCTGCCTCGGCAATCTAAATTTAAAGCTTGATCTCGACGTCAACACCGGCCGCAAGGTCGAGCTTCATAAGAGCATCGACAGTCTGCGGGGTCGGATCGACAATATCGATCAGTCGCTTATGTGTTCGCATTTCAAACTGCTCGCGGCTCTTTTTGTCGATGTGCGGCGAGCGGTTCACGGTGAACTTTTCAATCCTCGTGGGCAGAGGAATTGGCCCGCGCACCTCGGCACCGGTCCGTTTGGCGGTATTTACAATTTCCCGGGTGGAAGCATCGAGCACACGGTGATCGAACGCTTTGAGCCGGATACGGATATTCTGGCCTTGCATGTCAACTGCCCTAAGGTCGGGACGCGGAAAACCGCGCCCCACTTGAGTTCGTTTATTTAATGATGCTCGACACGACGCCGGCGCCGACGGTCCGACCGCCTTCACGGATAGCGAAGCGCAGCTTCTCTTCCATTGCGATCGGAACGATCAACTCGACTTCCATGGCAATGTTGTCGCCCGGCATCACCATCTCGGTGCCTTCCGGCAGCTTGACCACACCGGTCACGTCGGTGGTGCGGAAGTAGAACTGCGGACGGTAATTGGTGAAAAACGGCGTGTGCCGGCCGCCTTCTTCTTTGGTCAGAATGTAGGCTTCCGCCTTGAACTGGGTGTGCGGCGTAACGCTGCCGGGTTTGCACAGCACCTGGCCGCGCTCGACGGCCGCACGGTCGATACCGCGAAGCAGACAACCCACATTGTCGCCGGCCTGGCCCTGATCAAGCAGCTTACGGAACATCTCGACACCAGTAACCGTGGTCCTGGTTGTCGGCTTGATGCCGACAATCTCGACTTCCTCGCCGACCTTGATGATACCGCGCTCGATACGGCCGGTCACGACGGTGCCGCGGCCGGAAATCGAGAACACGTCTTCGATCGGCATCAGGAACGGCTGGTCGACCGGACGCTCCGGCTGCGGAATGTAATCGTCGACGGCCTTCATCAGCTCATGGATCGAGTTTCTGCCGATCTCGTCGTCGCGGCCCTCCAGAGCCGCAAGCGCCGATCCCTTGACGATCGGGATATCGTCGCCGGGGTACTCGTAGGAGGAAAGCAGTTCGCGAACCTCCAACTCGACCAGTTCGAGCAGTTCCGGATCGTCGACCATGTCGACCTTGTTGAGGTAGACAACCAGCGCCGGAACACCGACCTGGCGCGCAAGCAGAATGTGCTCGCGGGTCTGCGGCATCGGCCCGTCTGCGGCGTTGACCACCAGGATCGCGCCGTCCATCTGCGCAGCGCCGGTGATCATGTTCTTCACATAGTCGGCATGCCCTGGGCAGTCGACATGCGCATAGTGACGGTTTGCGGTTTCGTATTCGACGTGAGCCGTCGAGATCGTGATGCCGCGGGCCCGCTCTTCCGGCGCCTTGTCGATCGCGTCGTAAGCCTGAAATGTAGCGCCGCCGGTCTCGGAAAGCACTTTTGTGATCGCGGCTGTCAGCGTCGTCTTGCCGTGATCAACGTGACCGATCGTTCCGACGTTGACGTGCGGCTTGTTACGTTCGAATTTTCCCTTAGCCATTTGGCTCTCCGTCTCTTCTCGCTTTTGGCTCTAACTCAAGCCCACTAAGCAAACTTCGCTTGAACTTCTTCCGCGACATTCTGCGGAACCTGGGCGTAATTGCTGAAGGTCATGGTGAATTGTGCACGGCCCTGACTCATCGACCGCAACGTGTTCACATAACCGAACATATTCGCCAAAGGCACAAGCGAATTCACGACCGTCGCGTTACCGCGCATTTCCTGCCCCTGCACCTGACCGCGCCGGCTCGTCAGGTCGCCAATGATGCCGCCGAGATACTCCTCCGGCGTCACCACTTCGACCTTCATGATCGGCTCGAGCAGCTTGGGGCCGGCCTTGTGCATGCCTTCGCGGAGCGCGGCCCGCGAGGCGATCTCGAATGCCAGAACACTGGAGTCAACTTCATGATAGGCGCCGTCGATCAGCGTCACCTTGACGTCGATGACCGGAAACCCTGCGAGCACGCCGTTGTCGAGCACGCTCTTCAGGCCCTTCTCGACACCCGGAATATATTCCCTCGGCACCGAGCCGCCGACGATCTTGCTATCGAAGGTAAAGCCGCTACCCGACTCACCCGGCTCGATCACCAGTTTGACGCGGGCGAACTGGCCCGAACCGCCGGTCTGCTTCTTGTGCGTGTAGTCGATATCCGTCGACCGCGTAATGGTCTCGCGATACGCGACCTGCGGCGCGCCGATATTGGCGTCCACTTTGTACTGCCGCCTCAGAATATCGACCTTAATGTCCAGATGAAGCTCGCCCATGCCCTTCAGAATGGTCTGCCCGGATTCCTGATCCGTCGAGACGCGGAACGAGGGATCCTCGGCAGCCAGCTTATACAGCGCCACCGCCAGCTTCTCCTGGTCGGCCTTCGACTTGGGCTCGATCGCGATCTCGATAACCGGATCGGGGAATTCCATCCGCTCCAGCACGACCGGCTTTGCCGGATCGCAGAGCGTGTCGCCGGTGCGGACTTCCTTGAGGCCTGCGAGCGCGACGATATCGCCAGCGTAGGCTTCCTTGATGTCTTCCCGGTTATTCGCATGCATCAGTAGCATTCGGCCGACGCGCTCCTTCTTCTCCTGCGTGGAGTTGAAGATGCCCGCGCCCGACTCCAGCTTGCCGGAATAGACGCGGCAGAAGGTCAGCGTACCAACGAACGGGTCGTCCATGATCTTGAACGCCAGGACCGAAAGCGGCTCGGCGTCAGACGATTTGCGTACCACATCCTCGCCGGTCTTGTAATCGATGCCCTTGATCGGCGGGACTTCGTTCGGCGATGGCAGATAATCCAGCACGGCGTCGAGCAGCGGCTGCACGCCCTTGTTCTTGAAGGCCGATCCGCACAGCACCGGGTAGAAAAGGCTCGTACAGGTGCCTTTGCGAATGAGGCGCTTCAGCGTATCGATGTCGGGCTCGGTGCCTTCGAGATAAGCCTCGAGCGCAACCTCGTCGAGTTCGACGGCGGTCTCGACCAGCTTCTCGCGATATTCCTTGGCCTTCTCGACGAGATCGGCGGGGATCTCTTCATCATGGAAGGCCGCACCAAGCGTTTCTTCTTCCCACACCACCGCCTTCATGCGGACCAGATCGATCACGCCCTTGAAGCTGCTCTCGGCACCATAGGGAAGCTGGACAACCAGCGTCTTGGCGGCCAGCCGCTTATGGATCGAATTCGACGGAGGCGTAGAAATCGGCGCCAATCTTGTCCATCTTGTTGACGAAGAACATCCGCGGCACGCGGTATTTGTCGCCCTGACGCCAGACCGTCTCGGTCTGCGGCTCGACGCCCTGGTTGGCATCGAGCAGGGCCACGGCACCGTCGAGCACGCGCAGCGAACGCTCCACCTCGATGGTGAAATCGACGTGTCCGGGCGTGTCGATGATATTGATACGCTTGTCTTTCCAGTAAGCGGTCGTCGCGGCCGACGTAATCGTTATGCCGCGCTCCTGCTCCTGCTCCATCCAATCCATCGTCGCGGCGCCGTCATGCACCTCGCCGATCTTATGGCTTTTTCCGGTATAAAAGAGGATCCGCTCGGTCGTCGTCGTCTTACCGGCATCGATGTGGGCCATGATGCCGATATTGCGGTAGTCCTCGATTGGTGTCTGGCGTGGCATCGTCTCGCGATCCTTTTTAACCCTTTACCAGCGGTAGTGCGAAAAGGCTCGGTTAGCCTCCGCCATACGATGCGTGTCCTCACGCTTCTTTACCGCTGTTCCACGATTGTTGGCTGCATCCATCAGCTCGCCCGACAACCGCTCTTCCATCGTATTCTCATTGCGTCCACGCGCGGCCGTGATGATCCAGCGGATCGCCAGCGCCTGGCGCCGGTCCGTGCGAACCTCGACCGGGACCTGATAGGTCGCGCCGCCGACACGGCGGGAGCGGACTTCGATCGCTGGCTTCACATTGTCCAGCGCCTCATGGAACACCTGGATGGGGTCGCGTTTGGCTCGACCCTCGATCCGGTCCAGAGCGCCGTAAACGATGCGTTCGGCGACCGACTTCTTGCCTTCATACATGAGGCTGTTCATGAATTTCGTCAGCACGTTATCCCCGTATTTCGGATCGGGAATGATTTCGCGCTTCTCTGCCCTATGCCGTCGCGACATGGCTCTTGCTCGCCTTTCCGTTCAGCAGACTATTTCGGCCGCTTGGCGCCGTATTTCGAACGGCGCTGACGCCGCTTCGAAACGCCCTGCGTATCCAAAACGCCGCGGATCGTGTGATAGCGGACGCCGGGCAAATCCTTGACGCGGCCGCCACGAATGAGGACCACGGAGTGCTCCTGGAGGTTGTGGCCTTCACCCGGAATGTAGCTGGTAACTTCGAAGCCGTTCTGCAGACGCACACGAGCGACCTTCCGCAATGCGGAGTTCGGCTTCTTCGGTGTCGTCGTATAGACGCGCGTACAAACACCGCGCTTCTGCGGGCAGGCCTGCATCGCTGGAACCTTGTTCCGCTTTACGGGCGCCCTTCTCGGCTTACGGATCAGCTGTTGTATCGTCGGCATGCGCCTCTACCCAAGAAAAAGTTATGCTGCCGGCAAATCACGTCACGGCAAAAAGCCGGGGCGCGATTGAGCGACCAGCACAAAGACGAGAGGACCAGCCAGCCTCTTAGGACCGGAGGGTCATACACCCAGTCGTTTCTTCAAATGTCTTGGCAGCGTTTAGGACAAAAAGCGCACCTAATCGATGCACGGCGCTACTGCCTGCCAACTCGATGGCTGATTGATAGACGCGTCAAATAGGAGCGTCAAGCCTCAAAATCGCCCTTTTGCGTCCATTTTGCCGCGAGCAAAAATTTTCTACCCGTTTTGACTCGACAACGGGCGCAGCTTGGCCTTGAACTGCCAAAAAAATCGGTAAAAGTCCTGAGAACGTCATATCCGTGGCAATATGGGGGACCATAGCCAGGATTGCTACCCAGGACATTAGGGAAGAAAGATAAAATAGCTTTCCAGCCCCTTTCCCGGCATTCACTTACGTATTCGCGTCAATTCCGACTTCGATGGGCAGAGCATGGGAGACTTCTTCGCCTGGGCCGCAACAGGGATCATCGCCGGGCTGCAGAGCTGGGCCGACCCCGGCGACCGCGCCGCGCCGCTCGCCGCCAAAGGCATTATGCCGCCGAGGCGCGCGCAGCGGCAGCGTTTCCTGCTCCGCCAGCGCGATGGCCGTGACATCGAGATCCTGCTCATCGACAGCGGGATCGCTTTCCGCAACGGCCATGCGGTCACCGCCGTCTGGGCCGCGCGCGAAAAAGCACCCTACGGCCATTGCATCTATCTCGAGAATCACACCACCGGCGCGATCGCGCGGCTTCAGGAGAATTTGAAGCTGATCCGCAAGAAGGAACGGTGGTGGAAGATCGCGATCTTCGGGTTCCTGGCGACTCTGCCCGCCACGCTCGCCATCGTCGGCTGGCTCGTGCTTCGCCACGGGGTCACCCAGATCCACGACCGGACCTTCATCGTCAGCGCCGCCGTTGCGGCGTTGCTGCTATTCGTCATCGGCATCGTCGCCTCCAAGCTGGTCTTCGACTATCTACGGGCGGAGGATGATCGCAAGATCTGGCTTGCAGCGGATAAGGCGCTGTTTCATGCACGCCGGCTGCTGATCCAGAAGCCGCGGGCGAGATATTACGTTTAATTCCGTGTCAACATAAAAAGATTGCTGCGTCCCCGGATCCGCGACTTCTGTGCACTCATCTTTGAGAAACTCACAAAAGACTTAGTTCTAGGGAACATTCCGGTTGCGCAGGCCATCGTTTTGCCGTTTCGTTTACCCTTAGATCTCGTAGGCTTGCCGCTGCACAACGCGTTTTGCGCCGCGGCACTAATGTGGAATCCGACCCCCAGCACCATGGAATACGGTTTCATTAAGCGCGTGATTATGCGGACTTCAGCCCATCTTTTGCGATCGGCCGCCGGCCTCGCGATGGTCATCGGCTCATGGCTCGGCTCGGCTCACCTGACCGTCGCCAGCGAGCGCGGTATGGTACAGCCGGCCGCCATCAATGCGAACATTCCGCCATTCGAGGCGCACAGATCGGCCAGCGAAACCGTCGAGACGGCCACGCGGCAGGTTTACCGCGTCCTGGTGGAAATCGAAGGGGCGATCAAGGGCGGAACCGCCTTTCTGGTCAGCGGCAAGCGCATCATCGCCACCAACCAGCACGTCATCGATCAGGGCACTGCCTATTCGGTCGGCTTCATCGACGACAACGGCGTGGTCAAGCGCATCCCGCTCCGGCTGATCGCCATATTCCCGCAAAAGGACCTCGCTCTGCTGGAGGCGCTCGACGATCTGCCGGGCGATCCGCTGCCGCTCGCGGCGGGCTACCCCACGGTCGCCTCCGATCTGTTCGCCATCGGATTCCCCGCCGCGGCCGATCCGCAGGGCGTGCTGTCCTGGGCGCAGGGCGAGGATTCGACCTTCTTCATTCCCTCCGTTCTCAAGGGCTATGTTTCGCGGGTGCTGACCAATCGCTGGTTCAGCAGCCAGCTTCAGCACCAGACGCCGATCATCCCCGGCTATAGCGGTGGCCCGCTGATTGATGACGACGGCGTGGTCTTTGCGATCAGTACGGCCATCCATAAGGAAGCCAACGGGATTTCCTATGGCGTGCTTTCGACCGACCTCGTGGACTTTCTGACCGCCTGCTCGCTGCCCGCCCATGTGGCGCAGGTCGGCCGCCCGATCAGTTCGCCATATATGGCGCATGTCCGCCAGATCGCGCCGCCGGAGAAATCCGAGGTTATCGAGCCGACCGCCTCTTCCGACCCCTCCGATCTGGACATGCTGGCGCGCGGCAACGACTATCTGGACCGCGGCGACATCGTGGCGGCGCGGCTGATGTTCCGCTACCTGGTCGACCGGCGCAATCTGCCCGATGCCTATTCCGGTCTGGCCAAGACTTACGACCCGATCTTCCTGGACGGAAAAAAGGTCGTCGGCGTGATGGGCGATGCGGATACGGCGCGCGCGCTCTACGAAAAGGCCGCGCGGCTTGGCGGATCGGTGATGCGGCAGCTTGCCAGCAATGGCACGCCGCGGGCCGGTGGATGCAATGACAGCGTCTGCAGCCTGATCAACAGCGTCAACGGCCCTATCGTTGCCTGCGAGCGGACCAACACGGCTCAGAGCCGAAGCAGCCAATTGCGGCGCTGACAACGCGCGTGGCTTGGCGGCTCGTCCGACGATGTGGCGCGTTCGACAATCGGTCCGCTTGTCGCGCTGCCAACTTGCCCTCAGAATGATGCCATGACAGCCCAACCTTCAGATCGGATCTTCGACGCGGTCGTCGTCGGCGCGGGACCAGCAGGACTGGCCGCGGCCCTGGCCCTCAAGCATGCGGGACTGGACACGATTTGCGTCGGTCCGGCGCCGGTCACCGGGACGCCCGATCGGCGCACCACGGCGCTTCTGGACGGCTCCGTTGCCTTTCTCACGCAGAGCGCCGGCGTCTGGCAGCGCATCAGGCCCCATGCCGCGCCGCTTCGCGTGCTGCGCATCGTCGACCGTACCGGGCGGTTCTTCCGGGCTCCGGACACGCAGTTCGACGCCGCGGAAATCGGCAGCGACGCATTCGGCTACAACGTTCCCAATGCCGATCTGGTCGGCGCGCTTTTGGCGGAGCTTGAGGACGGCTTCCACCCCAGCGCCGGCGTCATCGGGCTGAAGCCCGGGGCGGACCTCGTCGCGCTGTCGCTTGCCGAAGGGGCGACGCTGCGCGCCCGCCTCGTCGTCGGCGCCGACGGGCGCAAGTCGCTATGCCGCGAGACCGCCGGCATCGGCATCCGCAGCTGGGCCTATGACCAGACCGCCATCGTGTGCAATTTTCGCCATAGCCGCCCGCATGGGAACGCCTGCACCGAATTCCATTACGCCTCGGGTCCGTTCACCGTGGTACCGCTGCCGGGCGACTGGTCCAGCCTCGTCTGGGTCGAGCAGCAGGAAACCGGCCGCGCGCTTTCCCAACTTGATGACGACGGCTTCCGCAGGGAAATCGCAAAGCGGCTGGACGGTCTGCTCGGCGATGTCCTGGAGGTTAGCCCCCGCGGCGCATTCCCGCTCTCGGGGCTGGTCGCCAAACATCTAACCGGCGATCGCCTCGCACTGGTGGGGGAAGCGGCTCATGTCATGCCGCCGATCGGGGCGCAGGGGCTCAATCTGGGCTTTCGCGACGTCGCCGATCTGGCGCTGTCGGTGACCGGCGCCGCCGATCCCGGTTCGCAGGCGGTGCTCGCCGCCTATGAGAGCCGCCGTCGTCGCGATATCTGGACGCGGACGCTTGCCGCGGACCTGCTCAACAGGACGCTGATCTCGAACCTGCCGCTGTTCCAGCTCGCCAGGGGCGCCGGACTGACCGCGCTTTCGCTCGCGGGTCCCTTGCGCCGGGCCGCGATGCGGCAGGGCATGGCGGCCGCGCGTTCGTAACACCGGCCTACGGCATCGGACCGAAAAGCGTGTCCCCGCGAAGGCAGGGATGCGAAGCGGTTTTCGGACAAATCCGATGCTGAAACCAAAAGGCATCGGACCGAAAAGCGTGTCCCAGCGAAAGCGGGGATGCGAAGCGGTTTTCGGACACATCCGATGCTGAAACCAAAGCCTGAGCGGCACGGCCGATTCCGATGAACGGTCTCCAGCAAGCTGCGGCTAAGTGGGACGAGGGCGCTATCCCGGCTTGACTGGGTGATGCGCACTTGGCAGTAAGCATCCTGGCGCCCGCTCTCGCGTCAACGCCGTCCCCCGCCACCGTCCCGAACCCGGAAATGTCCACGCTCCTCAACATCCGCCATCTCATCGAATACGTGCTGCTGCGCGGCATCATCGGCATGGTCCGGCTGATGCCGCTGGATATGGCGCGGGAATTCTCGGCAGGGGCATGGCGCGTGCTTGCGCCTTACGGGCGGCGGCACCGGCGCGCGCTCGACAATCTCGCCATCGCCTTTCCGGAGAAGACGCCGGCGGAGCGCGAAGCCATCGCGCTGGAAATGTGGGGCAATCTCGGCCGGGTAATGGCGGAAACCATGCTGCTCGACCGGATCCTCGACGAGCCGGAGCGCATCGAAATCGAAAACCCGCAGCTCCTCGACCGCTATGCCGGCAAGATGGGCGCCGCGGTCACCTGCTCGCTGCATATGGGCAATTGGGAGCTGGCAATGTGGCCGCTGACCCACGCGGGCGCCAAGCCTGCCGCCGTCTACCGGCTCGTCGACAATCCGTATATCGACCTTTACCTCCGTGACCAGCGCCAGGCGCTCTATCCGGGCGGTCTGTTCGCGCGCGGCAAGATGAAGGGCGTCAAGCTCGGCCATGACACCGCGCGGCTGATCGCGAGCTATGTGCGCCAGGGCGGACGGCTCGGCTTTCTCGCCGACCGATATGAGGCCAGAGGCACGCCGGTGCCGTTCTTCGGTAAGCCGGCGCCGTCCAACATCGTGCCGGTGATGCTGGCGCGGCGCGCTGGCGCACGGCTCTGGGCGGGCCGGTGCATTCGCGTCGGCAACGAGTCGCGCTTCAAGGTGCGGATGCGCGAGATCAAGGTGCCGTGGACCGACGACCCCAATGCCGACATCAAGGCGGCGCTCACAGAGCTGAATGCGCAATTCGAGGCCTGGATCCGGGAAACGCCGGAGCAGTGGATGTGGTCGAACCGGCGCTGGTCCTAGAGCGTGATCAGGAAAAGTGGAATCCGGTTTTCCGTTCGATCACGCGATCAGCTAACGAATCTAGAGCGTGCCGCAAGTTGACACTGTTTCCGACTAGCTAGTGGTTCGAATCTAACGCTTCGAACCACGCCGTTTTATGTTGATGGATCGAATTGACATGACATTCTAATTACTTACCTCGGCCTCATCGCACGGCGAGAGGGACTCAAATGTCATGTTCGATCCACTAGAGCGGGACCTCGGTCCCGGGTTACCGGCGCCGGAACATCGGCGCGATGCCGCGCATCACCAGTTCGATGACCGTCCAGGCACCGATTGCCCAGACAGCCTGTTGAGAAAGAAGTTCGCGCGCCCGCTCAGGGCAACGATCCGCGTATGCGCGGCGACAGGCGCTCTCCTATGCGATAGACCGTGCGGTTTCGCGATAGGGCACTCCCACATCGTCGCCGTTGGGCCCCCGCGCAAGTTGCCCGATCAGCGACCCCGCCACCAGGAGATCCAGAGCGCCCAGATGGATGACGGTGAACAGTGCGACGCCGAGAAGGCGCGCCATCCGCAATGTACCGCTTCCCGACATGAGCGACGTCCGCGGTTACCTTCGCAATCGCCTTGACGCCGACGCTCTGTCCAGCCGGATTTTATTCGCAGGCGCCGTCATGCCGCTTGGGCGCCCGGTTCGAGCGGCGATCGCAATCATTGCCATAGGTCTTGCCGTCGCAGGCGCATACCGGGCGATATTCGCGCGTGCAGAACTGTGGCACCTCGATGCAGATTCCGGCAGTGTCCGGGTGGCCGCAGGCGCCTGGCTCGGGATCGCACCAGAGCCCCTCGGCGCATTGGATGCCGGCGATGCCGCCGCACATCTCGCCCTCGCCGGCCGTGAGCCCGCCATTCGCGTGGGCGCTCTGCGCCAGGCCGAGAACCAGGATCGGCACTGCCAGACGCGCCTTGATCATCGCGCGGGCTCGGGCAAGGGAACGCCCGCCTCGCCAAACGCTGCCGCCTGACGCGCGGCAACCTCCTGCAGGTCGAAATCCTCGATGGTCTCGTTGAACAGCTGGTAGAAATTCAGCTCGGCATCCAGATGCAGGAACACCGCGCCCAGGCCAATGGCGGCGCGGTCCATGAACACGAACTCGCGCGGCAGCTTGACCGGGCCTTTTGCGATCAACCCTCTCTTCACGGCGAAAGCTTCCTTGCGCCCGTATTGGCTTGGCGAAACGTCCTCGGCGATCCGGCGCACCCGGTCATCAATTAGCGGACCGTAAATGAACCGCGCCCAAAGATTGAGGACGTCGATCAGCTCATTCGACAGGCCGCGAAATCCCCAGGTCTCATAGGCATGGACGACGAGGGCGCGATCGTTGCGGGCGAGACCGCGATAAAGGTCGATCACACCCTGGACGAAGGGTGGGCGGAAGGTGCGCACGCAGCCATAATCGAGCAGATTGATGCCCGCCGCGCGCCCATCATGTTCAAATATAGAGTAATTGCCCAGATGCGGGTCGCCGTGAATGACGCCATAATGGCTGAAGGGGTACCACCAGGCGCGAAACAGCGCGCGGGTGATCTGGTTGCGTTCCTCCTGCGGCCGGCCCTTGTAGTCGAGGAGGCGTGCGCCGTCCAGCCAGTCCATGGTGAGCAGGCGGCGGGTCGACAGCTCGGGCCGAACACCCGGCACGCAGATGACCGGATCGTCCCGGAAAATCCGACCGTAGAGCGCCATGTGCCGGCCTTCCAACTCGTAATCGAGTTCCTCGCGCAGCCGCGCGGCGATCTCCTCGGGGATTTCAGATGTGTCGACATTCGGCTCGATCCGCCTTTGCACGGCGAGCACCATGCGCAACTGGTTGACGTCGGCCTCCACTGCCGACTGCATGTCCGGATATTGCAGCTTGCAGGCCAGGATCGCGCCATCATGGGCGGTGGCCTTATGCACTTGCCCTAGCGAGGCGGAGGCTTGCGGCTCGCGCGAGAAGGTCGCGAATTTCGATTCCCAGTCGCCGCCGAGCTCGGCGGCCATGCGCCGCTTGACGAACGCCCAGCCCATCGGCGGGGCTTCGGCCTGGAGCTTGGCCAGCTCCTCGGCATATTCAGCGGGCAGCGCGTCGGGAATGGTCGACAGGAGCTGCGCCACCTTCATCAGCGGACCCTTGAGCCCGCCGAGCGCCTCGGCAAGCGCTGCCGCATTGCGCTCGCGGCCCTGCGCCAGGCCGAGCACATAGCGCGTCGCCATGCCGGCCGCGACACCGCCGACATTGGAGCCGACCTGCGCATAACGCTGCAATCGCCGGCTGAGCCGGTTTGCTTCCTTATCTGGAGAAGAAACGCCGTCGGTCATTGAGCCGCCCCGAATGTTGATCTCAATGCGAGATAGGGTGAAGGCAAAAGCTTTCCAAGCTTGCCATGGCGGCGGATGCGGCCCGCGGACGAATGGCCGCGCTAGGCGGCCGCCCCGTCGTCAAAGGCTTCAAGGTCGTCGATCATCCGTTCCACGACGCCCAGCCCCATCGCCCAGAAGCCGGGATCGGTGGCATCGAGGCCGAACGGCGCGAGCAGCTCCTTGTGGTGCTTGGTGCCGCCGGCGCGGAGCATGTCGAGATAGCGCTCCTGGAAGCCGGCCTCGCTGTTCTCATAGACGGCATAGAGGGAATTCACCAGGCAGTCGCCGAATGCGTAGGCATAGACATAGAAGGGCGAGTTGATGAAGTGCGGGACATAGGTCCAGTACACTTCGTATCCGTCGCCGAGATGAACCGTGGGGCCGAGGCTTTCGGCCTGCACTTCCATCCAGATCTCGCCGATCCGGTCGGCGGTCAGCTCCCCTTCGAGCCGCTCGGCGTGCAGACGGCGCTCGAACTGGTAGAAAGCGATCTGGCGGACGACCGTGTTGATCTTGTCCTCGGCCTTTTGCGCCAGCAGCGCCTTCTTCTCCTTGCGGTCGGCGGTGCCCGCCAGGATCGACTTGAAGGTCAGCATTTCGCCGAACACGCTCGCCGTTTCCGCCAGCGTCAGCGGCGTGTAGGCCATCAGCGCGCCCTGCCCGTTGGCCAGCACCTGATGCACGCCGTGGCCCAGCTCATGGGCGAGCGTCATGACGTCGCGCGGCTTGCCCATATAGTTGAGCATCACGTAAGGGTGCGCGCTCGGCACGGTCGGGTGTGCGAAGGCCCCAGGTGACTTGCCGGCGCGGGTCGGCGCATCGATCCAGCTCTTGTCGAAAAAGTCCTGCGGCGATCGCCGCCATCTTCGGCGAAAACCGCTCATAGGCGGTGAGCACGGTCTGGCGCGCCTCCTCCCAGGGAATGCTGCGCTCCGGCTGGGCGAAGATCGGCGCATTGCGGTCCCAGAATTCCAGCCGCTCCTTGCCGAGCCATTTCGCCTTCATCGCATAATAGCGGTGCGAGATGCGCGGATAGTTGTCGCGCACGGCCTGGACCAGCGCATCGACGACCTCCGGCTCGACATTGTTGGCGAGGTGCCGGGAGGCGGCGATGTCCTCGAAGCCGCGCCAGCGATTGGCGATCTCCAGATCCTTCGACAGCGTGTTGGTGATCAGCGCGAACAGCGGCAGGCGTCCGCGAAACTCTTTCGTCAGCGCCTCGGCCGCGCTGCGCCGCTTCGTCTCATCGGGGTGAAGCATGTAGTTGAGCGCCGGCTCCAGCGGCAATTGCTCGCCGTCGATATCGAACCGCAGCGCCGCCATGGTTTCGCTGAACAGCCGGCCCCAGCCGCCGCGCCCGGTGACGCTCTTTTCATGGAACAGGCGCTCGAGATCGTCGGAGAGCTGATAGGGCTTCTCCTTGCGAACCTCCTCGAGCCAGGGCCGGAAATGGCTCGAGCGGGGCTTCGTTCATGATCCGCTCGAGCAGCGCATCCTCGATCCGGTTGATCTCCAGACCGAGAAACAGCAGCTTGGCGCCGATATTGGTCAATTTTTCCTGGATGTCGCCGAAGAACTTCGCCCGCGCCGGATCGTCGACCTTGGTGACGTAATTCAGAAAGGCGAACGAGCCGATGCGGCCGAGCCGGTCCTGCAGCGCCTCGAATTCCTTCAGGCAATCATAGAGGCCCTGAGAGCCGCTCTTTGCCGCCAGCTCGCCAAGGTTGCCCTGATAGCGCTCGGCGAAGACATCGGCATCGGCGGCGCTGCGCTCCAGGTCCTGCTTGAGTTGCGGTGCGTCGGTGGATGGGTACAGATCGGACAGCTTCCAGTCCGGCATCGCGCCGAGCTCGCCCGCATCGGCGGCGGCGGAGGCCATGTCTTCGGGAGTGCTCACGTGAACGAACCGATCGGCGAAGGGATAGCTCGATTTCATCGTGTGCTCACTCCTTGGTGATTATCGTTGCCCGACGGCATTAACATGTGCGCCCTCGGCAACAATGTCAAAAGACGCAGACGCCCGATCGGCGCCCTTTGCACGGCCTTAATCGCGTCTTTCCGCACTGCCGAAACCGCACTGCCGCAAATTCAGTGCGTTTTTACCCTTACCTGCCACAATCAGAGATGGTTCCGCTCGCATCGATGCGCGCATAAGCAGCAGGCGGCTTCCCCAAGCAGAGTTGAGTATCCGCGTATGGTCAAAACCGTTCTGATCGTGAACTGCGATCCTCCTGAAAGCCTGCGTCTGACGAAAATCGCCGCCCAGCTCGACCTCAGGGCCGAGAGCGCCGACGACGTCAGCGCGTTCCGGGGCAATGGTCACGGCGCGCCGGATCTCGTCGTTCTCGACCTCGATATAGCCTTCCCCGACGCCGTCAAAGCCCTGGCCCGCGCCCGGGAAGCGTTCGGCGCGCCGATCGTCGCCCTCGTCGGAGCGGCATCGAGCGGCCGCACCGAGGAATTCACCGCCGCCGGCGCCGCCGACGTGCTGTTCAAGCCGGTAACGCCCGAGCGCGTCGAGATCGCGCTGAAGACATTGCTGAGAATCAGCGCGCTGGAGGGCGAGTTGAGCCGCATGCGCCACCGCGTCGAGGGTCACTCGGACTTCTCCACGCTGATCGCGGTCTCCTCTGAAATGCTGCGCGCCCGGACCCTGGCGCAGCGCGCCGCCGACCTGGACCTGCCGATCCTGATCGAGGGCGAGCCGGGCACGGGCAAGAGGCTGCTCGCCCGGATCGTTCATTCGGCCGGCACGCGGGCGGCAATGCCTTTGCGTTTCATGCGTCCGCAGGCCGGCACCGGCCGCGAACGTGCGTCCGAAACCGACCCGGTTGCCCTGGCCGCCGCCTGGGTGGAGGCCGAAGGCGGCGTGCTGTTCGTCGAGGAGGTCGGCGAGCTTCCAGGCGGAACGCAGGCGCTGCTCTCCGAGCGTCTGGCCGACCTGACCGCGGGCCATCCCGCCGATACGGGCGGCGTCCGCCTGATCTGCTCGAGCAGCAAGAATTTGATCGAGCAGGTCAAGCAGGGACAGTTCCGCGAGGATCTCTATTACCGCATCAATGTTTTTCCGATCTGGCTGCCGCCGCTGAGGGACCGCCCGGACGACATCCCGGCGCTCAGCCAGCATTTCCTCAAGCAGGTGATCGCCGAGGAAGGCAAGCCGATCGAGGAGATCGAAAGCGAAGCGATGGCGCTGCTGAAGGCCTATGTCTGGCCCGGCAATGTCAGGCAGCTCGAAAACGCGATCTTCCGCGCCGTGATCCTTGCGGAAGGCAACAGGTTGACGTTGCGGGACTTCCCGCAGATTGCGGCGCAGGTGCCCGGTTTTCAGTCTAGCGTGCCGGCGCCTGCTCCGTTTCCCACACAGCAGCGCTATGAAGGCCCTGCCATGATTGGCGGCACCTCGCCGTCGAACCGGGCGATCACGCTGACGCCGTTCCCCAACAGCACCATGGTCGGCATCCCGGCGCTGACCGACCAGGGCGAAGTTCGCCGCCTGGACGAAATCGAGGCCGACCTTATCCGAATCGCGCTCGGCCATTATCGCGGTCACATCACCGAAGTCGCCAGAAGGCTCGGCATCGGCCGCTCCACGCTCTACCGCAAGATGCGCGAATTCGGGCTCTCGGGCCGTCACAATTAGGTGACGCCGCCCGTCCGTGGAAGAGGCGCCCCTTGCAAAAGCCCTTTTCTTTGACCCAGAATGAGGTCATGGAAGACGCGCGAATGAACCGAAGCGGTGCGTGCTGCGTCTACCGTTCGATGCGTTCGCGTTGGGTCTTGGGATTGAGAGCGAGGGGAAAAGCGGCCATGAAGGTGTCACGTTGGCTGACGCCGCTGTTGTCGGCAGTGGTGCTGATTGAAGCGGGCAGCATGACGGCGCAGGCCGTCGAGCCCGGATCGCCGGCGCGCCTGATCGACCGCGAGTTCGTCACCCTGATCGCATTGCGGGACGAGCTGGACGGCCCGGCCAAAACGAAATTCTCCTTGTCCAAGGAGGAGCTCAAGGGCCTGGGCCAATTCTACAAATCCGAGGCCGCCAAGCTGATCTGGGTGGACGAGGACGGCCTCGCACCGAAGGCCAGCGAAAGCCTCAAGACCGTTTTCAAGCGCGCCGACACGTTCGGCCTGGAGCCGCGGGACTATGCGATCGTCGACGGCGCCAGCTTCAAGACGTTTTCCGGCCCGCCGTCGAAATGGCTTGCCGACACCGAGCTGCGCATGAGCCTTGCGGCGATCAACTACGCCAATCAGGCGCAGACCGGCCGTCTCGTGCCGACGTCGATCGACAAGGAATTCCTCGACCTCAAGCCGGTCCATCCCGAAACCGGCGCGATTCTTTCCGGCCTTGCCAAGGCAGACGGCCACATCGCCGACTACCTGGAGGGCTACAATCCTCAGCATCCTCAGTTCAAGCGGCTGAAGGAAAAGCTCGCCGAGACCCGCTCGGCGGTGAAATCCGGCTCGATCCCGGTGCGCATTCCCGAAGGCCCCTCGCTCGGCCCGAACACCTATCACCCGCAGATCGCCACGGTCCGCGAGCGGCTGGCGGTCCCGGTGCCGGCGAGCGCGCCGAACGGCAATCCGGCGGAATATTACGATGATGCTCTGGCCGAGGCGGTCCGCGTCTTCCAGGAGACCAAGGGGCCTGAAGCCGGACGGGATCATCGGGCGCAATACGCGCGAGGCGCATGAACGAGGGCACGATCTCGATCGGCGTCAACACGCTGATCTCCAACATGGAGCGCTGGCGCTGGGAGCCGCGCGACCTGGGCGACCGCTACGTCTTCATCAACATTCCCGAGTTCAAGTTCCGGCTGATGAGCGGCGGCAAGATCATCCATGAGGAACGGATCGTCACCGGCTCGCCGAAAAACCCGACGCCGATCTTTTCCGACGAGATGGAAACCGTCGTCTTCAATCCCTATTGGAACGTGCCGCAGTCGATCCTGGTCAAGGAGATCATCCCGGCCGCGCGCAGCAACCCCGACTATCTCTATCGCAACAATCTCGAGGTGATCTGGCTCGGCCGGCGGACGGTCGATCCGTATATGGTCGACTGGCAGCTCGTCGACCCGACCAAGCTCAGCCTGCGTCAGACGCCGGGACCGGCCAATGCGCTCGGCCAGGTCAAATTCCTGTTCCCGAACAAGCATGCGGTCTACATGCACGATACGCCGAGCAAGCATTTGTTCGACCGGCCGGTGCGGGCCTATAGCCATGGCTGCATGCGCGTGCGCAACCCGCTTGAGTTCGCGCGGATTCTGCTGGCCGATCAGGGCTGGTCGGAGCAGCGCATCGAGCGCGAGCTGACGGTGGCCAATGACGAGCATGTCCGGCTTGCAGAAGAAGCTGCCGGTGCACATTTCCTACTTCACCGCCTGGGTCGACGATGACGGCACGCTGCACGGCTATCCGCGACATTTACGGCTATGACGCCACGGTGCGCATCGCTCTGAAACTCGATTCGCAGAAGATGCTGGCCTCGTCGGGCGACAATTTCGACGTCGGCGAAGGCGGCCTGCGGAACTAAATCTTTGCCGCACGGTTTCCCACCCACCAAAAAAGATGCCCCTGCAAGCGGCCTGTTTGCAGGGAAACTGCGGACAGAGTTTTCCACAGCTCTGTCAACAGGCTATCCGCCATGTTTTGCCCTCATTTCCGCAGATACTGATTTTTAACCACCCGCCGTTGAAGATCGGCCACACCTGATATCGTGGTCTAGGATCGAATGCGGCGGATCAAGTTGGTGTTTGGGCTGAAAAAGATCGGACAATCTCCAAGCTCCGATCGAGAGGGAAATTTGGGCACGTCTCTGATCGACCGAGTGCGGAACCGGCGCATGTTCGCCGTTTTCGTACTTTTAGCCTCTGCGCTTTTCTTATCCGTTTCGAACGCATCTGCGGAAGAGCGGCGCATTGAGATGTACAACATCCATACCAAGGACACGATCTCCATCGTCTACAAGCGCGACGGAGTGTTCGTTCCCGAAGCTTTGAAAAAGCTCAACTATTTCATGCGGGACTTTCGACGCAACAAAGTGATCGAAATGGACCCCGATCTCTTCGACATCATCTGGGAGATCCACCGCGAGCTCGGCTCGAAGAAGCCGGTGCACATCATCAGCGGCTACCGCTCGCCGGCGACCAACGCCATGCTGCGCCGGACACGCGGCGGTCAGGCCAAGCGCAGCAAGCATATGGAAGGCAAGGCGTCAGACATCCATTTCCCCGACATTCCGATCAAGCAGCTGCGCAATTCGGCGCTGATTCGCGAACGCGGCGGCGTCGGCTACTACCCGACCTCGGCAATCCCGTTCGTCCATGTCGACACCGGACGCGTGCGCAGCTGGCCGCGCGTGCCGCGCCAGGAATTGGCGATCCTGTTTCCGTCCGGCCATTCCAAGCATATCCCGGCCGACGGCAGACCGCTGACGAAGAAGGATTTCCAGGTCGCGCTTGCCAATCTGGAGCGCAAGGGCGGCGAGCTTCCGATCGCAGTGAAGCGCCGTCTGGAAAACCAGGTCGAGGGCCGCACCATCCTGGCGAGCTTCTCCCCGACGCAGGTTCCCGTTCCGGCACCGGCTCCCGATCTTCCGGATGCAAAACCGCAGCCGAAGATGGTGTTTGCCAGCCTGACGCCCTTCGACGGGCTCGGCAGGTCGTCTCCATCGCACAAAGCTGAACCGCCGCACCCGGCGGTCAAATCGGCTCTGGAGAAGACATCGGCCGCCGTCGACGACGAGCAGGCGAAGCGGGATTTCCTGGCCAATGGCGGCACCCCGCCGGCGGCGACGGTTCCCGAGGACGAGATGGCGTCTGCGCCCGAGTATGACGACGATCATCCGGACGAGCTGTATTACCAGCCCTTCCCGATCCTGCCGTTCATGTCCGGCACCCCTGTCGCGTCCATGGATCTGAGCGACGACTCGGCGGTGAACCTTGCCCAGGTGCACGCGTTCTTCGGCGAGTCGCGCAACATGCTGCTGAACCAGTTCAAGCCGGGCCTGCAATACGCCCAGCTGTTCTGGGCGCAGCGCTTCCGCGGAACCGCGGTGAATAGCGGGCTCGAACGCGTCGCGCGCGATGAGACGCAGAAGCCGGTACAGACCGCACAGCGCACCCGGACGGCGCAGAAATAGACTTGGACGTATCGCGCGAAAGCCGCTGCCTGGGCCATGAGCCCGCGCGGCGGCTTTTGTTTTGCGGCGAGGCGTTGGTCGTCGGACGCGTCCGGGAGGTCAGGACGAATGCTCCCGGTGTGGTCCGGCCCGCCGGAGCGCAATTGCCGGGCAGCAATGCCGCCGCCGAAAGCGGTGCAACGCCGCGCCTGGGCCGATCGTCGTCGGATCGGACAGGCTGACAAGCGAGGCCGGTGAGCACAGGCTCCGGTTCGATTGACAAGCCGGAGTTTGGTCAAGACATTCGGCAGAGTCGGCCGTCCGAAAACGCCGGAGGCAATCTCCCTGCGGAGGCAAGTTCGGCACTGGACGCCATTACCGACGATCACGA
>CAVSIA010000004.1:0-18775 GCA_963727575.1 uncultured Alphaproteobacteria bacterium | reverse complement strand
GCTTGTGCATAGCTATTTCAAGCTCGACCCGTTCGAGGAGCATTCGCCGATCGTCTATGACGGGACGCCCGGCCAGGATATCGAGGCGCATTACTGGTTCGCGCACACGCTCGGGGATATCCTGTCCGCCTGTCTCGGCCACGGTCTGCAAATCGAGCATTTCCGCGAATATCCGCACAATATCAGCAGCACCCCGTTCGACATCTATAACGACCAGACGGCTCAGCTTCCGCAGAGCTATACGCTGATAGCTCGGAAGGGCGGTTAGAGCGGGATCGATCAAGATGGACCTGCCCGCGGCAAACGCGGTCGAAATCCCCGCGCCTGCGGGGATCCAGTGATCTTATGAATTGTGGCATACCGGATCCCCGATTTCACGGGGATTTCGACCGCGGCGGGGCGACTTGAACTGATGCGATAGAAACGTTCCGCCCACGCGTCAAAACGGCTTGGTCCGACAATGGGATGTACGACGTTGGTCAGGCGCCGAGCAGCCGCGCGGCGACCAGCGCTCCCACACCTGCGAGCATTCCCAGCCCAAGGTGCTGGCGGCCGAGGACGAAGCACAGCACGCCGAGGCCGAACGCGCCGATGCGGGCGGCGACGCCGATTTCGGCGAGCGCGCCCGGCGGGAACAGGATGAGCTTGGCGACGAGGCCCGCGACCAGCGCCGTCGATACGGCGCGGAACCAGGCGATGAGCTGACTGTCCTCGGCGAGCCCGCTGGAAAGCAGAAGCCCGGCAAACCGCCAGATCGCGGTCGCGGCGACCCCGGCGACGAAGATATAGAGCATGACGTCGGCGGTCGGCATCATGGCTTGCCTCCCGGCCAGAAATAGCGGGAGATCACCATGCTGAACGTTCCCCCGATCAGCCCGGTCAGCAGCAGATCGAAGTCCGGCAGGACGAGGTGGAACAGCGGCCCGAGGACCAGACCGACAAGGATCGGAATCAGGGTCGCCGCGCTGCGGACGGTCATCAGCATGCCGAACAGGAAATAGAGCGGCGTCATGAACAAGCAGCGCCGCGCTGACCGTGGTCGAGACGTTGCTGGCGAGCAGGTAGCCGACCATGGCTCCGGTCGATGCCGAGGAGACCAGCAAGATCCCGATGCCGAGCGCGTAGGGCGCCCGCAATTGTCGCGGCACGCCGGGCACGCGGCGCATCGATTCCACCCAGACCGTCACCGACACGAGATGGGCGACGGCGAACTCCATCCATCGCGGCACGCGCCGGTCGCGAAGCTGCGGCAGGAGGGCGACGGTCATCGGCAGCAGCCGCACGCCGGTCGCCGCGACCGCAACGGCGGCCGTCAGCACCGCGGCGCCGCGCGCCATCTGGTCGACGAGCACCACCTGGCCGGGCAGGGCGAAGATGAACAGCGACATGAACAGCGTTTCCAGCCAGGACAGGCCAGTCTGGCTGGTCAGCGCGCCGAAGCCGACAAAGGTGGAAAACAGAATGATCGGCGGCAGAACCGGCGTCTCTCGTGCCCCGCGCAAGGCAGCGCCGATCCGGGTCGCATTCGCGGCCCAGGCGGGGTTGACCGTATCGGGAACGCCGCCATCCATTCGAGATAAACCACTGTGGGCGGGACTTCGTGCGTTGAAGGCAAACGCCGGGCGCGGCTGCCGGTTGCGGCAGGCCAACCATAATTCTACGGGAAAAATACGCCGCTACAAAATGCAGAGTCGGTGACCGTAAGCCAGCAAAATTGCATAGCTCACGATCACCGAGCCTATCGATTGAGCAATGGCGGGGCTGATGTCAGCCGCCGCCATCTGTTGCTATGCCAAGGGAACCTTCGGCACGAGGCTGGTCCGGCTGTTGCCGCTGCCGGTCGGTCCGCTCTTGGAAGGCGGGGCCTTCTTCGGGCGGCGCGGACTGCTGCGGCCGGTCGAGGTGCGCTTCGACGCCTTGACCTTCTTGGCCGGTCCTTCGTCAGTCGGGCCGTCCGGCTCGTCCTCTTCTTCGTCATCGGAGGACTTGCGCGGCTTTTCCCGTGCCTCGACGATCTGGAAGCCGAGCGACTTCTTGCCGTCTTCCTTCTCCTCGACGATCACGCGGACCGTGCCGCCGCCCTCGAGCCGTCCGAACAGCAGCTCTTCGGCGAGCGGCTGCTTGATGTGCTCCTGGATGATGCGCGACATCGGGCGTGCGCCGAAGCGCTCGTCATAGCCGTGCTCGATGAGCCAGTCGCTGGCTTCCGGGCTGAGCTCGATGGTCACGTTGCGGTCGGCGAGCTGCGCTTCGAGCTGGAAGACGAACTTCTCGACGACCTTGCCGATCACGTCGCGCGGCAGGTTCTGGAACGGAATGATCGCATCCAGACGGTTGCGGAATTCCGGCGTGAACAGCCGCTGGATGGCTTCCTGGTCGTCGCCTTCCCGCTTGGAGCGGTTGAAGCCGAAGGCCTGCTTGGCCAGATCCGAGGCGCCCGCATTCGTCGTCATGATCAGGATGACGTTGCGGAAGTCGACCTTCTTGCCGTTATGGTCGGTCAGCTTGCCGTGGTCCATCACCTGCAGCAGCACGTTGAACAGGTCCGGATGCGCCTTTTCGATTTCGTCGAGCAGCAGCACGCGAATGCGGATGCTGGTCGATGCCGTCGGTGAGCAGGCCGCCCTGATCGAAGCCGACATAGCCGGGAGGCGCGCCGATCAGCCGGGAGACGGCATGACGCTCCATATATTCCGACATGTCGAAGCGCAGCAGCTCGACGCCGAGCAGGTTCGCCAGCTGGCGCGCGACTTCGGTCTTGCCGACGCCGGTCGGGCCGGAGAACAGGTAGTTGCCGATCGGCTTTTCCGGTTCGCGCAGGCCGGCGCGGGCCAGCTTGATCGCCGACGACAAAGCGGTGATCGCCTGATCCTGGCCGAAGACGACGCGCCTCAGGTCCGTCGGCAGATTGCGCAGCAGCTCGCTGTCGGTCTTGGAGACGGTCTTCGGCGGAATCCGGGCCATGGTGGCGATGATGCCTTCGACCTCGCGGACGCCGATGGTCTTCTTGCGCCGCGAATTCGGCAGCAGCATCTGCGATGCGCCGGTTTCGTCGATCACGTCGATGGCCTTGTCCGGCAGCTTGCGGTCGTGAATGTATTTCGCCGACAGCTCGACGGCCGCCTTGATCGCCTGCTGGGTGTATTTGACCTTATGGAAGTCCTCGAAATAGGGCTTCAGGCCCTTCAGGATCTCCACCGCATCCGGCACGGTCGGCTCGGACACGTCGATCTTCTGGAACCGGCGAACCAGCGCGCGGTCCTTCTCGAAATGCTGGCGATACTCCTTATAGGTCGTCGACCCTATGCAGCGCAGCACGCCGGATTGCAGCGCGGGCTTGAAGCAGGTTGGACGCATCCATTGCGCCGCCCGACGTCGCGCCGGCGCCGATCACCGTATGGATCTCGTCGATGAACATGATCGCGCCCGGATAGGCTTCGATCTCGCGCATCACCGCCTTCAGCCGTTCCTCGAAATCGCCGCGATAGCGGGTGCCGGCGAGCAGCGCGCCCATGTCGAGCTGGAAGATCGTGGCGTTGGCCAGGACCTCGGGCACTTCGCCGCGCACGATCTTGCGGGCCAGCCCCTCCGCGATGGCGGTCTTGCCGACGCCGGGATCGCCGACGAAAAGCGGGTTGTTCTTCTGACGGCGGCACAGCACCTGAACGGTGCGGTCGATTTCCCTGGCCCGGCCGATCAGCGGATCGATCCGGCCATCGCGCGCCTTGTCGTTGAGATTGATGCAGTAAACCTCGAGTGCATCGCCCGCACGTTTTTTGTCCTCGCCGGATTCCACGGTCGCTGCATCCTCGTCCACGCCACGCACAACTCGAGGTTCGGACATGCCAGGACGTTTGGCGATGCCGTGAGAAATGTAGTTGACCGCGTCGAAACGGGTCATGTCCTGCTCCTGCAGGAAGTAAGCCGCATGGCTCTCCCGTTCGGCGAAGATCGCAACGAGGACGTTCGCGCCCGTCACTTCTTCGCGGCCGGAAGACTGCACATGTACCACCGCCCGGTGAATCACACGTTGAAAACCGGCGGTCGGCTGCGCTTCGGTGTCGTGATCCACAACCAGATTGTCGAGATCGTTGTCGAGATAGTCGATCAGCTTGCCGCGCAGCAGGTCCAGATCGACATTGCAGGCGCGCATGACAGCGGCCGCATCGCGGTCGTCGACGAGCGACAACAACAGATGTTCCAGGGTCGCATATTCATGATTGCGCTCGTTTGCGAATTCCAAAGCGCGATGTAGAGACTCTTCTAGACTAGAGGAAAACGAGGGCACGGGGTGCTATTCCTTCTCCATGGTACATTGTAGAGGATGCTGATGCTGGCGGGAGAAGTTCATCACCTGCGCAACCTTCGTCTCCGCCACTTCGTAAGTGTAGACCCCGCAAATGCCGACACCCTTCTGATGAACGTGCATCATGATTCGGTTCGCCTCATCCGTTGGCTTATTGAAGAACCGCTCCAGCACGTAAACGACGAAGTCCATCGGTGTGTAGTCGTCATTGAGAAGCAGGACCTTGTAAAGGCTTGGCCGCTTCGTCTTAGGTTCTGTTTTGGTGACGATGCCGCCACGCAGATCTCCGTCATCACCGTTCTTTTTTTGCGACATCCGTTCGCCGGGCACGGCCTCGCCCCTCTGCCCAGCGCTCGCGCCGTCCACGATATGAATGCCTCTGTGCCACATTTTTCGGTTGCAATGATGATGCCAGAATTTCGAACCTCTCGCGCCGCCTCCCCAAAGATTGGGTTCTGCACCTCTCAGTTTCAATGCACTGGCGGCTCAAGGGATCCACTTCGAGCATAACATTATCAGAACGGCAGCAAAAAAACTCAGGCTAAACCTCCCACATCATTTGTCCGGCCGTGTCATCCCCGGCTCATTTGATACTAGTCCATTTTCGTCAAAAAAAAACTGCGATCGCCCCGCACTAACGCGGAAAGTGAAGATCAAATTTTAACTCGTTTGGCCCGATCGCAATGGCGGCCCTCGATACGGCCACGCCCGGAGGCTCGAGCGGCCTGCCCACCCGCGGCGTGCGGCGGATCCGGCAGCGTGAGCAGTGCGCTATGTGATACCGAGAAAGTCGCTTTTCTGCATTATGCATAGCCAAGGGCTGGATCAGCCGTTAACACTTTGCTAGGGCTACGGGAGTACGTTCGTCCACGATCGTGCGACGTGCGGCGGCGCGCTAGAGGGAGGGGTTGTCATGGGCGTCTCCATGGAAATTTCGGACCATCGGAAGGGCGTGTGGCCTGGCGTCCCTGGCTGGGACCTTGCCCGCCTGCTCCGGCTATGCCTGGTTGTGCTGCTGGCGGCATCGGTCGCCGCGGTCCCGGCGGAGGCCAAGAAGCGCAAGCATGCGAGGCGCAGCCACTACTCCCCGCCGCAGGCCGCCATGGTCATCGACGCCTATTCCGGCAAGTTGCTTTATTCGCAGAACCCGGACGAACCCCGCTATCCCGCTTCCGTCACCAAGGTGATGACGCTCTATCTTCTTTTCGAGCAGTTGCATAACGGCCATCTCGAAATCGACAGCAAGCTCAAGGTGACCGATCACGCGGCCTCGCGTCCGCCGTCCAAGCTCGGTCTGGAGGCGGGCGGCTCGATCACGGTGCGCGACGCCATGTACGCGCTGGTTACCAAATCGGCGAACGACGTTGCCTCGGTGGTTGCGGAAAACATTGCCGGATCGGAGACCGCCTTCGCCCGGATGATGACGCAGAAGGCACGTGCCATCGGAATGAGCAAAACCACATTCCGCAACGCCTCGGGCCTGCCGGACCGCGACCAGACGACCACCGCCCGCGATCTGGTTACGCTCGGGCGGCGGGTGCTGAAGGACTTCCCGGAAGAGTCGAAAATTTTCCGCACACGCTATTTCCAGTACGGCAACCAGCGCTTCAAGAACCATAACCGCCTGTTGTTCAGCTATGCGGGCATGGAAGGCATGAAGACCGGCTTCACCCGCGATTCCGGCTTCAATCTGCTGGCCTCCTGCCGCCGCGATGACAAACACCTGATCGCCGTGGTGCTCGGCGGACGCTCCAGCAGCCAACGCAATGCGCGGATGCAGACGCTGCTGAACCAGTCCTGGCGTAAGGCGGTCGCGCTCAATGAATTGAAGCAGCGCGGGCTCGAAGAGCCGGTGGCGATCGCCGGCATTCTGCAAGCCGACATGATGCCGGAGCGCAATCCGGCCTTTCACGAAAGCGTTTCCGAGCGGACCCTGCGTGTGGCGATGGCCGCATCGCGCAAGAACGAGGCGCCCGAAGCCGGCGAGAAGCCGCTTCCCCGGCTTGCCGTCGCCGCGCCTGCCGACGTTGCCGACACGGCCGATGACGCCGCCGAAGAGAGTTCAGCCGAGCAGGGCGATACCGACGCCGAGGTCACTCCGAGCGATACCGCCACCGGCGGCCCCTATCACATTCAGGTCGGTTCGTTCCTGGACGCCAAGCAGGCCCACGACCGTCTGACCCATGTCTCCGCCGAGGCGTCCAACGTCGTCGACGGCCATGACGAAATGACCGTTTCCGGCGAGGTGCGCGGCAAGTCCTATTACCGGGCGCGATTCGGCAAGTTCTCGCGCGGCGATGCTGCGAGCGCGTGCAAGAAGCTGAAGCGCATGTCGATCGAATGCATGGTCGTGCGGATCGAATAGCAGGCCCAGGCCGCCCGATCGGCGCGCGCCATGCGACGTAATTGAACCAACCCCGCCGCCTGGCGTTCCCTTTCAATGACCGCCGGGACCTTGCAGCCGAGAAACTGTCTGCTCAAAGCGCTGGATCAGCAAGCGCTCGACCGTCTTTTGCCCCAGCTCGCCCCGATGACCTATGCCATCGGCGACATGCTCGCGGAGGTGGAGAGCGGGCTCTCTCATGTGTATTTTCCGGAAAACGGCGTGATTTCGGTTCTCTCCGTCTATGCGAATGGCGACGCCATCGAGATGATGACGATCGGCCGGGAAGGTGTTGGTTGATTCAGAATTCCCGATAGTTTGGTGTTCCAGAGCACCGACAGGCGGATCGATGCCGCTTACTGTGCGCCGCCAATGCCCCCGGGGTGGGATGGCCGCAGTGTCTCTTTCGTCTCTGCGCAGTGCGGGTTTCGCGCTGCTCATCTACATTGGCGCAATTGCCGTCCGGATGCTGATCGATCACGCCAGTCCCGGCGAGTGGTATTTTGCAACATTCTATCCGGCCGTCGCGCTGGCCGGGTATTTTTGCGGGCTGCGCTGGGGAATTGCGGTCTTGGCCTTATCGGCCATGACCGGGGCCTATTGGGGCATGATCGGCGGAGCCGAGGCCGAGCAGTTCGAGCTGCTTGGCGCTTTCTGGTTCATCCTGACGTCCGGAATCAATCTTGCGCTGGTCTACCAGCTCGAAATGACCAGCTCGCGCCTCGTGGCTCACGACGCCAACCTGACGCTGATCAACCGCGAACTCGAACACCGGATCAATAATCTCTGTGCCGTGATTTTGTCGATCTGTCTTCAGACGTTGAAATCGCGCAAGACCAAGGACGAGATGATCGTCGCGATCCAGGGCCGGGTCAACGCGGTGGCCGCCGCCATCGGACGGCTCAGCTCGGCCGCCACGGATGATGCGGATCTGCGCGATCTCGTCATGGATCTGGTTCTGCCCGTCGCCCCCGACCCCGGTCGCCTCGAAATGCATGGGCCGCGCCTCAGGCTCGATGCGCAGGCGGCAACGCCCCTCGCCCTGGTTCTCCACGAACTCGCGACGAACGCGCTGAAGCATGGAGCCTGGGCAAAGGCGGAGGGCCAGATCCTGCTGCACTGGCAGGCGGTATCGGGGGCCCGCGGCCGTGAGCTTGAATTCCGCTGGCGCGAATGCGGCGGCCCGGCCGTCATGCCGCCGCAGAGCGAGGGGCTCGGCCGCAAGCTGATCGAACACGGGCTGGGCAGCGCCGAGGTCGATTACGATCTGCGCGAGGACGGGCTGGTCTGCACCATCCGCCTGCCGCTGACCGCGTAAGCGGCGCGAGCCGGGGCCGCGACCCTCAGCCCAGCAGCCGGATCAGCACCTCTTTTGCTTCGTTGATCTTCGAGGCGAGATAGGTGGAGCCGCCTTGGTCCGGGTGGTATTTCTTCATCAGCGCGCGGTGGGCCGCCTGCACCTGGTCGCGCGTTGCGCCCGGCTTCAGGCCGAGTACCTCATAGGCTTCCTCGATTGCCATGCCGGCCGGTCCCGGCCCGCCGCCGGAGGAGCGCTGCGAGCCGCCGCCGCGTCCGGTGCGATCGATGAACGCTTCCAGCAGCTGTGCCGCCTGCGGATCGCGCGCCTTGGTATCGGACAGCAGCGCCGACAGCTCGCCGCCCGACAGCTCGGAAAGCCGCCGCCCTCGGAAGGGTCCGGTCAGCACGACACCGTCCATGAAGCCAGTATCGTGGTCGAGCACCATTTCCAGCATGTCGGTGCGCACCGATGACCTCTGGCCATGGCTTTTGGCCGCCCCGCCGCCGGTATCCGGCCATGGGAACGCTCGTCCCAGCAGCGAAAAGCCGAGAAAGATCAGCGGCACGGCCAGCACCAGCCGCCCGGTCGCCGCAAACACGATCGCCAGGATCAACGCGCCAACGCCGCCGATCCGGCGCACGCGCCGGGCCAGCAGTTTTGGATCGGCCTGGGCGAATGAACGCCCAGCGAGCAACACCAGAACGAGAAGCGCAAGGCCGAGAAGTAAAAACTGCATCCGACGTCGTTACGATTTGAGTTGTTCGAGCAGGAGCCTGCCCTGACCGCTGTCCCGGCTGAAATTCTCCAGCGCCTTACGTCCCCCCGCCGCATAGGCGGCCACCGCCCGCAGCAGCTCGCGCAATTGACGGGCAGAACCCGTGTCGAAACGGCAATACGCGCCTTTGGTCAATCTTGCAATCTCGCGGAACGCGGTTTCGGCTTTGCGGTCGCCGCCTTCCTGGAACATGAACACCGGGACGTTGAGGATGCCCAGCTCGCCGGCGAGCGCTGCGAGATGGTCGATATCCTCCTCCATGCAGTCGCCGACATAGACCATCGCATTGACCTTGCGCTTCTCGTTCTCGCGGCGGGCGTGGACCAGCACCTTGCGAATCTGGGTAAAGCCGCCGAGGCAGCGAATGCTGGTCATCAGCCGGGCGAGCGCCGCCGGATCGCTGACCCAGCCGGAGGAGCGGCATTCGTCATAGCTGCGGAAATAGATGAGCTGGACGTCCAGCCCGCCGACCGCTTTGACCTCGATGAACATGTCGGCCTGCAGCTTCAGCGCCATGTCCCAGGTCGGCTGCCGGCTCATGGTGGCGTCCATGGCAAAGATCAGCCGCCCGCGTTCGCCGCGCGTGTCGGTCGGCGCGGCCGCCTTCATCTTCTGGATGAAATCGGCGACGTCGCCCTCGCTCGATCGCTCGCCCGGCACCGTGCCTTCGGTGACGGGCGCCGGGGTATTCTTGTCCGCGGCCATGGGTCCATTCTCCTTCTTGCATTCTATGGCCTGATTGACTTAAGGCCAAGAAAGCCCCGCACCGTACTCGCTCGACTTCCGTTTTCGCGCCAACTTGCTATTGTCCGCGCACAAGAACTGGGGGAATGCGCCTAATGGCCAGTCGATTGCCCGTCGTAAGAACGACCAGGGAGCTGCGCTCCGTGATCCGGCGCTGGCGCGACCGCGGCTTGTCCGTTGCGCTGGTCCCGACCATGGGCGCCCTTCACGAGGGGCACCTTTCGCTGGTGCGCCTTGCAAGGAAACATGCCAAGCGCGTCGTGGTTTCAATTTTCGTCAATCCAACGCAGTTCGGGCCGAACGAGGATTTCTCCGCCTATCCGCGCGACGAGCAAGGCGATTGGCTCAAGCTTGCCGATGCCAAGACCAACCTGCTCTATGCGCCGGCCGTGACCGAAATCTACCCGGACGACTTTTCCACCCGCGTCGAAGTGATCGGCATCACCTCGGGTCTGGAGGGCGCGAGCCGTCCGAGACATTTCGCGGGCGTTACCACGGTGGTCACCAAGCTGTTTCTGCAAGCGCTTCCCGATGTAGCGGTGTTCGGGGATAAAGATTACCAGCAGCTCCTGGTGGTGCGCCAGCTTGTCAAAGACCTCGATTTGCCGATCAAGGTCATCGGCGGTCCGACGCTGCGCGAGCCGGACGGTCTCGCCATGTCGTCCCGCAACGCCTATCTCGATACGACGGCGCGCGCGATCGCGCCGCGCTTCCACGCCGTGCTCGAAGAGGTCTCCAAGGACCTCTCGGAGGGCCGGCCGATCCACGAGGCGACCTATCTCGGCCGCGACTGGCTGGAGGGCGCGGGTTTCAAGGTGGACTATCTCGAAGTCCGCGATGCGGCCAATCTGATGCCGGTCGGCCAGCATGTCGTCGTCCCTTCGCGGCTTCTGGGTGCGGTGTATTTGGGGCGGATCCGGCTGCTCGACAATGTGCCGGTGGCCCCGATCAAGCCGGCCTGAGATGCCAGGGCTCGGCGAGCGGCGTGGCGGCGGCGCTCACAGGTGAATTGAAATTTTCCGCAGAAGCGGGAAAGTGTCGCGAAAGCGAATGAGACTCGAATCAACTTAGCGGGGCAGGCCATGACATACCGGGTTATCCTGGAAAATCGCGATGGGCGTGTTGAAACGCTCGGCCAGTTCGACGCGCGTAAGGATGCTCTGATCTGCGTCAACCAGTATCGTATCGACGATGAGGGCCACGACGAATATTGGCGGTTGTGGATCGAGGACGAGGACCGCGTGATCTACGAGCACCAGTCGACCAACTATCTGATCGACAGGCTGAGCGCTCGCGAACGGGAGTCCGGCAGGATTTTGGCAGTCGGGCGCTGAGGCGCCGGGCGGTGTAATGGAGTTTGGCCGATGATCAACGACGCATCCCTGGCGCGTTTCGAGCCTTTCGGCCCGGCGCTGCTGAAGCCGATCTATGCCGACTACTCCTTCGCCAACATCGCCCCGACGATCCATTTCCTGCTGACGGGAGAGAGGCTCGGCCCGCTTCTGCCCGAGGACTGTTTCGGCGGCAGCTATCCGCGCCCCGACCGGGTGGTGCTGTTCTTCATCGACGCGTTCGGCTGGCAGTCGTGGCAGCGCTACCGCGAGCGCATCCCGACGATGAAGCACATCGTCGAGGACGGCGTGCTGACGCCGATCTCGGCCTTGTTCCCGAGCACCACGTCCGCCTCGGTGACGACGATCAATTTCGGCGTCCTTCCGGCGCAGCACGCGCTCTATGAATGGAACATCTACATTCCCGCCTATGGCGAGGTGATCCAGTCGCTGCCGTTCACCGTGCTCGGCACGCATCAGCCGGAGCGCTGCCGGGAGAAGGGCTACGACCCGGCGCTGCTTCTGGAGGCCGGAGACACGATCCACGAGCGGCTCGGCCGTCACGGGGTGCGCTCGATCCAGTTTGCCGATCGAAGCCATGCCGCCTCCAGCTATAACCGGATGGTCTCGCGCGGCGCCGAACTGGTGCCGCATTTCACGCTGCCCGAGGGAATGCTGCATCTGCGCCAGATGCTCGAGGGGCTCCAGGACAAGGCCTGTCTCAGCCTGTACTGGCCGAGCATCGACGCCATAGCGCACCGATATGGTCCGCTGAGCAGCGAGCACGCAGCCGAGAGCGTCGCGTTCTGGGCGACGTTCGAGTCGCTGCTCGGCGGCATGAAAAGCCCGAACACGCTGTATCTGTTCATCGCCGACCATGACCAGATCTCGGCGAAGGCGGAGGACACCGTCTATATCAACGAGCGCTTTCCGCAGCTTGCCGACATTCTCCCGGTCAGCCCGACCGGCAACCGGATCTATCCGAACGGTTCCCCGCGCGACATGTTTCTGCACGTCCTGCCCGAGCGGCGTGAGGAGACGCTCTCCGTGTTGAGCGAGGGGCTGGAGGGCGAGGCCGAGGTCATGCCGATCGACCGTGCGCTCGCCGAGGGCCTGTTCGGTCCGGGGCCGATTTCTCCGGAGCTGCGCCGGCGTATCGGCGACATCCTCGTGCTTCCGCACGATGCGCGGTTCATCTTCTGGCACGAGCCGGGTCTGCTTGAGAGCCGCTTCAACGGCCACCATGGCGGATTGGCCGCGCCCGAGTTGATCAGTGTCTTCGGTGTCACGGATCGACTTTGAATCGGTCGGCGGGATGCGATTTTTGCGGGCGTTTCAATGGACTTAGCGCGCCGCCATGGCGCCGATGCCGATTGTTGCAGCAGCAATGCCGCCTTTTTAGGCAAAATCACAATTCTGCTAGGAATCTGAGCAGGCGCGTGCGCGCAAGCTCGTAATCTTACTTGCCTTGACCTCCGAAAATCGCTGTTTGATCAAGCATTTAGCACCCCGACGGCGCTTGTGGCACGCCTCTTGATAAGACCGGAGTGATCATAAGGTCTTGATTGGCGAGACCTCAGGTCAAATCCGGAGCGGCTGGATCGTCTCGCCGCGTCAACAAGCGGAGGTTGGGCACATGAAACTTGTGACCGCCATCATCAAACCCTTCAAGCTGGACGACGTCAGATCCGCCCTGACCGACATCGGCATCGAGGGTATGACGGTGACAGAGGTTAAAGGTTACGGTCGCCAGAAAGGTCACACCGAAATTTATCGCGGCACCGAATATGCGGTGAACTTCGTCCCGAAAATCAAGCTCGAGATCGTCGTCAAATCGGGAGATTTGCAAAATGCGATCGACGCAATCTCAACCGCCGCAAAAACGGGTCAGATTGGTGATGGAAAGGTGTTCGTCTCCCCGGTTGAGCATTCGCTGCGCATCCGTACAGGCGAGACCGACGCCGACGCACTTTGATCACTTGGGGGACACCTGAATGAATATGCAGAAAAGTTTATCTATTATGTCGCCTGCCCGAACCGCGCTCGCGGCTGCGGGCATCCTTGGCGTTGCCGGGCTGGTCCTGAGCGCCTCCGCGTATGCGCAGGGTACCGCCCCTGCGGCGCCCTCAACCGAGCTCTCCGCCGACGGCAAATATATCGTTAATACATTGCTGTTCCTGGTTACGGGCTTCCTGGTCATGTGGATGGCCGCTGGCTTCGCCATGCTCGAAGCCGGTCTCGTCCGTACCAAAAACGTCGCCATGCAGTGCACCAAGAACGTCGCGCTCTACGCAATCGCGGGCCTGATGTTCTGGGTGGTCGGTTACAATTTGATGTATCCGGGCGACGGCAACTGGATCGTCGAAAACTATCTCGGCGCCTTCACGCCGAAGGTCATTCCCGACCCTGCCAGCGATCCGGGCACCTATGCAGCCGCTTCCGACTGGTACTTCCAGATGGTGTTCTGCGCCACCGCCTGCTCGATCGTCTCCGGCACGCTCGCCGAGCGTATCAAGCTGTGGCCGTTCCTGATCTTCTGCGTGGTGCTGACGGGCTTCATCTACCCGATCGAAGGCTCCTGGGACTGGGGCACGGGCTGGCTCGACGACATGGGCTTCTCCGACTTCGCCGGTTCCACCATCGTGCACTCCACGGGCGGCTGGGCGGCTCTGTCGGGCGCCATCATCCTCGGCGCGCGTATCGGCAAATACGGCCCGAACGGCGAGGTTCGCCCGATCCCCGGCTCGTCCATGTCGCTGGCCACGCTCGGCACGTTCATCCTCTGGCTCGGCTGGTTCGGCTTTAACGGCGGTTCGCAGCTTGCCATGGGCACGCTGTCCGACGCGTCCTCGGTCGCCCGGATCTTCGTCAACACCAACATCGCCGCTTGCGGCGGCGTGATGGTGGCGATCATCCTGACGCAGGTGCTCTACGGCAAGGTCGACATCACCATGGCGCTGAACGGCGCTCTGGCCGGTCTCGTCGCCATCACCGCCGAGCCGCTGACGCCGTCCGTGCCGATGGCGATCCTGATCGGGTCGATCGGCGGCGCGCTTGTCGTGTTCGCGGTTCCGCTGCTCGACAAGATGAAGATCGACGACGTGGTCGGGGCGATCCCGGTCCATCTGGTCGCCGGCATCTGGGGCACGATGGCGGTGCCGCTGACCAATTCAGGCGCCAGCTTTGCCGTCCAGGCCATCGGCATCATCTCCATCGGCATCTTCGTGCTCGTGGTGAGCACCGTGGTGTGGCTGATCCTGGCCGCGGTCATCGGTCTTCGTCCGACAGCGGAAGAGGAAATCGCCGGTCTCGACCAGGTCGAAATCGGTATCGAAGCCTATCCGGAATTCGGACGCGGCAGCCAGATCGCGTAACGCAATCGGCGAGGGCGGCATCCCGCCGGCCTCGCCTTGGTCTCCGATCCCAAACTCCAAGGCCCGGCGCTTCGGCACCGGGCCTTTTTTTGTCAGGCTGGCATCCGCTCGTCCGCGGTAGGATCGGTCGATCTGGAACCGCCTGCGACATACTCGGACGAAATCTCCGCGCAGGCGGGGATCCAGTAATCCCTGAGTCCGCGACGTGCTGGATCCCCGTCTTCACGGGGATTTCGATGACGGCGGTTCGGGCTTAAGCCGATGGCGCGTTAACGCGACGCGTACCGGCCCTTCAGCATCTTCGTGCGCTGCTCGGTCAGCTCGGTCATGCAGCCGGTCACGGCGGCGCTGGTCCCCGAGCCGCCGGTCCATTCGATCGCCACCAGCTCTTTGCATTCGGCGTCGCGATAGGCGATCCAGGCGCGCTGCGCGTCTTTCAGCGCCTTCTCCCAGCTTGCCGCGTCGTAGGGCTTCTCGTCGCCTCCGTGGGCACGGATGTATTCGAGCGTCTGCTTGTAGGCGGCGTTCAGCGCCTTATCGGCCTTCTGGTAAGCGCGGTCGGCGCATTCGTTCATCTCGGCGGTGTTGCCGGCATCGTTGCAGTCGATCGGATTGGGGACCTGCGCGCGGGCGGTCAAGGTCGGGAAGGAAGAGCAGGGCGAGAACGGGGAGCAGGCGGCGCATCGGGGAAACCTTTTCGTTTGTGGCGATGGGGTCTGAATGGCATCAATAAGCGCGCCGCGGTTCGCCGGTGCGAGCGCTTTTTCGGCGTCGATGTGGCGGGTGGCCGGGCGCCGCGGGATTATGAGGAGCCGACCATGAACGCCATTGCATGGACCCTGTTTGTCCCGGCCTGCTTCGCGCTCAACTGCGCGCCGGGGCCGAACAATGTGCTCGCCTTCACCCATTCCGCCCGTTTCGGCGCGGCCCGCGCCCTCGCAGGCAGCGGCGGGCGGCTGCTGGCGTTCGCGCTGATGCTGGTCCTGGTCGCGGTCGGCCTCGGCGCTTTGCTTGCCGCCTCCGAGACGGCGTTCCACATCGTCAAGTGGCTCGGCGCCGCCTATCTCGTCTATGTCGGCATCAAGCTGCTGCGAAGCCGTGCGGAGGCGCCCGATCAGGCGACGCCGCAGATGGTTACGATCAAGGAAATGGCGCGGCACGAGTTCCTGCTCGCCGCCGGCAACCCGAAGGCGATCGCCGTCTTCACCGCCTTCTTTCCGCAGTTCATCGACCCGGCCCTGCCTGCGTCGACCCAACTGGCGGCGATGGGCTGCGTGTTCCTGCTGCTCGAGGTCGTGGCGATCTCGATCTATGTGACGCTGGGGCGGCTGGCGCGCGGCCTGCTCAACTCCGGCCGGACGCTCGGGCTGCTGAACAAGGGCGTCGGCGCGTTTCTGGTCGGCTCGGGCGTGTCGCTGGCGCTGAGCAACCGCTGACGCCGGAATTCTCTCGCCTCCGCAGCACTCAGCCAGTCTGCGCCGAAAGCTTCTGCAGCATAGGCAGCAGCGTCTGCGGCGTCACTTCGCCCTGATACTCCGCGATCCACTGGCTGAGGAACGGGCGCTCGGCGAGCTTGTCGAACAGCATCGCCTGCTTGAGGGCCGTTTCGTCCGACGTGGCGTGCTTGTTCTCCAGCGCGGCGCGCAGGGCGGGCTTTTCCAGCACTTTGTCGAAGGCGTCCCATTCGCCGCGCAGCACCCTGGCTTCGCGGATCACCCGCTTCAGATAGAGCGCGTTAAGAAAGGGATGCGAGAATTCTGCGTCGACCTCGGCGGCGAATTCCGGCCGGTTCTGGAAAAACACTTCCAATGCACGGCGGCGTAGATCGAGGGGTTTGCCGAGGTCGTAGAGATCGGCCTCGATGGCGCTGGAGACGATATTGCCCCTGAGCTTATCCGGCAATTGCATCACGGACGGCGCCTGAAGGCCCCATTGGACATAGCCGAAGGCGAGCGCGACGCCGATTGCCAAGCCTGCGAGAAATTTAGCCATGTGATCCTCCGGTCGACCGCCTTGTTAGCCCGGCGCGGCAGCCTGGTAAATCCGCGCCGTCCCTTGGGAAATCCGCTTCCACACTGGCTGAACGGCCGCGAAGCGCCTAGATTGGAAGAACGACGCGGCAGTCGCGGCCGACAGCGCGGCGCGCGTGACCACCGGCCTGTGGCCGCAACCGCCGCGTAAACTGATTTATGTTCCCAATCCGCGATTTAGTCCCCAAATACCAGACGCCGGTGGTGGTGTACGGCATCATCGCCGTGAATACGCTGGTTTTTCTGTTTCAGATCAACCTAGCGCCCGTCGAGGCGATCAATTTCGCCTTTTCGCACGGCCTTGTGCCTGCCGCCTATTTCCTGCCCGACGGCAGTCTGCGCGCCGGGGTGACCGCCACCGATTTCTGGCCGTTCCTGACCGCGACCTTCCTGCATGGCGGGTGGCTGCACATCATTTTGAACATGTGGACGCTGTTCATTTTCGGATCGACGCTGGAAGGCCGGATGGGATCGGTGCAATTCTTGATCTTCTATCTGTTGTGCGCGGTGATTTCGACCTACGCGCATGGGTATTTCAACGCCCGGTCCGACGTTCCGGTGATCGGGGCGTCCGGCGCGATCGCCGGGGTGATCGGCGCTTATGCTGTGCGTTTTCCGACGGCGCGCATCACTTTGCTTTTACCGATCATCATCATTCCGTTTATCTTCACCATCCCGGCGCTGGCCTATGCGGTGATCTGGTTCGGCATCCAGCTTCTGCAGGGCACGTGGGACTCGCTGATCCCGAGCATGAGCGGCGGGGTCGCCTGGTGGGCGCATGTCGGCGGGTTCGTCGCCGGCGTGGTACTGTCGCCGCTATTCTTGCTGATCGCGCCGGCGCCGCCTCCGCAGAGGGGCTTGCAGCGCGGCCCCTGGGACTATCCTGATTGAGCATGAGTTTGGATCACAGCGAAGACCAGACGGACGCCCGAGGCGGCGACCGGGAAACCGGGCCGCAGGTCGTCTCCCGCTATTTGAAGCATCTCGGCACCGAGCCGGGCGTTTACCGCATGCTCGACGTCAAGGGCGAGGTGATCTACGTCGGCAAGGCGCGGAACCTGAAGGCGCGCGTGTCGAACTACACCCGGCTCGGCGGCCACACCAACCGCATCGCCCGCATGATCGCCTCGACCGCGTCGATGGAGTTCGTCACCACGGCGACGGAATCCGAAGCGCTGCTGCTCGAAGCCAATCTGATCAAGCGCTTCCGGCCCTATTACAACGTTCTGATGCGGGACGACAAATCGTTCCCCTACATCCTGATCTCCCGCGAGCATGCCGCCCCGCAGATCCGCAAGCATCGCGGCGCGCGCAACCTCAAGGGCGACTATTTCGGCCCGTTCGCCTCGGCCGGCGCGGTCAATCGCACCATCAACATGCTGGAGCGCGCCTTTCTGCTCCGGAGCTGCTCGGACAGCTATTACGAGGCCCGCACGCGGCCATGCCTGCTCCATCAGATCAAGCGCTGCTCGGCGCCCTGCACGGGCGAGATCTCGCTGGAGGATTACGGGCGGCTGGTCGACGAAAGCGTGCGCTTCCTGCAGGGCAAGACCGACGCCGTGCAGAAGAAGCTCGGCGCGCTGATGGAGGAGGCGAGCGAAGCGCTGGAGTTCGAGCGTGCCGCGCGCTACCGCGACCGGCTCTGGGCGCTCGCCCATGTCCAGGCCTCGCAGGGCATCAATCCGCGCGGCGTCGAGGAGGCCGACGTCTTCGCCGCCTACAGCCAGGGCGGGCAGACCTGCATCCAGGTGTTCTTCTTCCGCGCCGAGCAGAATTGGGGCAACCGCGCCTATTTCCCGCGCGCCGACCGTTCGGTGAGCCTGGAGGAGGTGCTGGAGAGCTTCATGGCGCAGTTCTACGACGACAAGCCGGTGCCGCGCTGCATCTTCGTCTCCCATGACTTTCCCGAGCGCGCGCTGCTGGCCGAGGCGCTCGGCATCAAGGCCGGGCGCAAGGTCGAGATCGCCCTGCCGAAGCGCGGCGAGAAGGCGGGGCTGGTCGCCCATGCGCTGACCAATGCCAAGGAGGCGCTGGGGCGCAAGCTGGCCGATGCGTCGAGCCAGGCGAAACTGCTGGACGGCGTCGCCAAGGTGTTCGGGCTGGCGGAGCGTCCGGCGCGCATCGAGGTTTACGACAACAGCCACATCCAGGGCGCGAACGCCGTCGGCGCGATGATCGTTGCCGGGCCCGAAGGCTTCGTGAAGAACCAGTACCGCAAGTTCAACATCAAGTCGGACACGCTGACCCCGGGCGACGACTACGCCATGATGAAGGAGGTGCTGCGGCGGCGGTTTACGCGGCTGGCCAAGGAGCGCGCGGCGGAGGCTGACCCGGCGATTGAGACGGAGGCGCCCGCGGATGCCGCCGAAAGCGTCGTCCCGGACGACCGTCAGGTCGAGCCGGGACCCATAGACATGTCGCTCGGCAGCGAGGCCAATAGGCCCCGGCTCGATGGCCGGGGCGACGCGAGCCCGGTGCACGCCGGCGTTGCCGCTCCCGTCAACAGTCCGGGCGAGGCCGACGAGCCGATTG
>CAVSIA010000003.1:0-45131 GCA_963727575.1 uncultured Alphaproteobacteria bacterium | reverse complement strand
ATCATTGAAAGCGACCGGTCGTTTTCATCAAATCCGGACAGCCATTTTCATTGAAAGCGGACACCCGTTTTCATGAAGGTGGACAGCTTGGAGGCGCGGCAGGCGGCGCACGCGGAGGTTGCTTCCGGCGTCTGACCTTTTCTTAAGCGGTTAACGCTTTTCCTCGGTTTTTGGGGGATTGCGGATGCCGCGGAAACGGTCGGATATGCGACGGGTTAAAGAGGTTTTGCGGCTGGCCCATGAACTGGGCTATTCGCTGCGGCAGATCGCGGAGTCCGTCCGGCTGGGCCGGACTTCGGTGCGGGATTATCTGGCGCGGGCGGATGCGGCCGGCGTGCGCTACGAGGACGTCGCCGACAAGGGCGAGGCGGAGATTGAGGCGCTGTTGTTCCGGCGTCCGGAGCCGGCGGTCACGCGGCCTCAACCGGATTGGGCGGAGGTTGCGGCGGAGCTGGCCAAGCCGGCGGTGACGCTGCTGCTGGTTTGGCAGGAATACCGGGACCGGCACCCGGATGGTTACAGCTACAGCCAGTTCCGCCGGCATTACCGCAGCCATCAAAGCCTCGCGCCAGAGCCGCGCATGCGGCGGACGATGCTGCCGGCCCAGCTTTGCGAGGTCGACTACGCCGGCATGGCCATGACGGTGATGACAGCCGGTGGCGAGCGCCAAGTGAGCATATTCGTCGGCACGCTGCCGTTTTCCACTCACCTGTATGCGGAAGCGACGTGGACGCAAGGCAGCGAGGATTGGCTCGCCAGCCATGTGCGGATGTTTGCGGCCTGGGGCGGTTCGGTTCCAAAGCTGGTGCCCGACAATCTGAAGACGGGCGTCACCCACGCCAGCTTTTACGACCCGGTGCTGAACCCATCCTATCTGGCGCTGGCGCGGCATTATGGGATCGGCATTGTCCCAGCCCGCGTGCGTCATCCACGGGACAAGCCCCTGGTGGAAAACGGCGTACAGCAGGTCGAGCGCTGGGTGCTGGCGCCGCTGCGCAACCGGCAATTCTTCAGCCTGGATGACCTGAATGCGGCGATTGCGGAAAAGCTCTTTGAGCTGAACAACCGGCCGCTGAGCGCGGACGGTACGCAGACCCGCGCCAGTGTGTTCGCGGCGCATGAGAAGCCCAAATTGAAGGCGCTGCCCCGCGAGGCCTTTGCAATCGGCCGCTGGCAGCGCTTCAAACTCGGCTCCGACTATCACATCTGCATCGATGGGGTGGCCTATTCGGCACCGTTCGGGTTGATCGGCAAGCCGGTCGATGTGCACTACACCGCCCGCCTGGTCGGCATTTTCCATCAGGGCGAACGCGTCGCCTCGCATGCGCGGAGCAGGCCGGAGCCGGGCGTGCTGCGTCCGGCCGTCACCCTCGACGAACATCGCCCGCCCCAGCATCGAGCGGCGGCGCGGCTCTCGCCTGAGGCCGTGCAGGAGGCGATTGCCGTCATCGGCGGAGCCGTGACGGCGCTGTCGGACAGGATCTTCCTGCGCGCCGATCATCCCGACCAAGCCGCACGCCACGTGGCCGGGCTGATCGCGCTCGGCGAGAAGCACGGCGCCGACGCACTGCAGAGCGCGGCCACCGCCGCCCTGATCGCCAACGTGCATTCCTACGCCTTTGTCCGCGCGTTGCTGGCCAGTGGTCGGACGGGCTTGCCCTGCGACGCCACCGCCTCCGGCGCCGGCCTGCACGAAAATCTGCGCGGCCCCGCCTACTACCACTAATCCCCAAGCCAACCTGAAGGAGATAGCCGATGCACTACCAGAACCTGGAAAAGCTCAAGCACTTGCGCCTGTTCGGCATGGCGCGCGCGCTGGAGGAGCTACAGAACCTCGCCGATCGCGGCCAGCTGGACTTCACCGACCAACTGGCGCTGCTGATCGACCGCGAGGCGACCGATCGCGCCAACGCCGGAGCGAACGTTTATCGTGAGCGACAAGCGCTCACTTCTTGCTGAGCCGGCTGAGACACGCCCGGCTGCGTCAGGCCGCGTGCTTTGAGAACCTCAACATGAAGCCGACGCGCGGCCTCGATAAAAGCATGATCCGCGACCTGTTCACCTGCCGCTGGATCGGCGAGCACCGTCATCTGATCGTCACCGGGAAAACCGGTACGGGCAAGAGCTGGCTTGCCTGCGCGCTGGGCAATCAGGCCGCCCGCGAGGGCCACAGCGTGCTGTATATGCGCCTGTCGCGCCTGCTCGACGATCTTGCTGTCGCGCGGCTCGGCAGCGGCGTCGGCCGGCTGATGCGCCAGGTGGCCAAGGTCAACGTTTTGATCCTGGACGACTGGGCGATGATCGACCTCACCGCCGCCCAGCGCCGCGACCTCATGGAGATCATCGACGACCGGCACGATCGCGGCTCCATCATCCTCGCCAGCCAGATCCCGGTTGACCGCTGGCACGCCACCATCGGCGATCCCACCTACGCCGACGCCATCCTCGACCGCATCGTCCACAACGCCATTCGTCTGCCCCTGAAGGGCAAATCCCTGCGCGAGCCGGACACCGATCCGGGCGTGGACACCGGCGGAGACCAAGAGTTTGACGCCAGAAAATAAGCAGCTTTCTTAACGCTGAGGACAACCCTAGAATGCAGCAACGGTCAGACGTCGGTCCTGCGAGCCGTCCCTCGGGACGGCTCGCAGGAAAGCCGCAAATGCCCTGCCCGTCATGACGCTTCCACGCTGTCCGCTTTCGTGGAAACGCTGTCCGCTTTCATGAACATGCGCACTCGGGTGTGTTTCGGCGTGGAATAAGGACCCCGTTTTCGGGGTGATCGGCATCCAATCGGGACCCCGGTAACGGAGAGGTTCACATTTGGCCTTCGAGGTGATCGGAGGGCCATGTTTGGGATGTTGGTCGTGGAAACGATAGCGAAGATCCGCCGCGCGTTTTTTCATCAGAAGAAAGCCATCAAGACGATCAGCCGGGAGCTGAAGGTTTCCCGGAAGGTAATCCGCAAAGTCATCCGGTCTGGAGCGACGGAGTTTCGTTATGAGCGGAGTGTCCAGCCGATGCCAAAGATCGGGCCCTGGCGCGATCAGCTGGATGGGCTGCTTTTATCGAATGAGGGCAAGCCGCGGCGTGAGCGGCTGACGCTTATCCGTATTTTTGAAGAGCTGCGGGGGCTTGGCTATGAAGGCAGCTACGACGCTGTGCGGCGCTACGCCAAGGTCTGGGCGAAGGAGCGGGGCGCGGCAACGGCCGAGGCCTATGTGCCGCTGAGCTTTTCTCCTGGAGAAGCTTATCAATTCGACTGGAGCCACGAGGTCGTCTTAATCAACGGCGTGACTTCGATCGTGAAGGTGGCGCATTTCCGGCTTTGCCACAGCCGGATGCTGTTCGTGCGCGCCTATCCGCGTGAGAGCCAGGAGATGGTGTTCGACGCGCATGACCGCGCCTTCCGGTTTTTTCGCGGCGCGTGCTCGCGGGGCATTTACGACAACATGAAGACGGCGGTGGACACGGTCTTTCTGGGCAAGGATCGTCGGTTCAACCGGCGCTTTTTGCAGATGTGCGGGCATTATCTGGTGGAGCCGACCGCCTGCACGCCGGCGGCGGGTTGGGAGAAGGGGCAAGTCGAGAACCAGGTCGGCTTGGTGCGTGAACGCTTCTTTACGCCAAGGCTACGGGTGAAGAGCTATGAGGAGCTCAACGGCTGGCTTCTCGACAAGTGCGTCGCGTATGCGAAGGCGCATAAGCATCCTGAGCTGCCGGAGAAGATGATCTGGCAGGTGTTTGAGGAGGAGCGGCCCAAGCTTGTGCCCGTCGCTTGTCGCTTCGACGGCTTTCACACTTTACCGGCCTCGGTTTCCAAGACCTGCCTTGTCCGTTTCGACACCAACAAATACTCCGTCCCCTCACGCGCCGTGGGACGCCCGGTCGAGGTCCAGGCTTACGCGGACAGCATCGTGATCCGGCAGGACGGAGCGGTGATCGCCGACCATCCCCGCTTGTTCGGGCGCGGCCAGACGCTTTACGACCCTTGGCACTACGTCCCCATTCTGAGCCGCAAACCCGGCGCGCTCAGGAATGGCGCGCCGTTCAAAGGCTGGGTGCTGCCCGCGGCGCTTGAGCGTGTCCGCCGCAAATTGCGCGGCTCCGATGACGGCGACCGTCAGATGGTGGCGATTCTCTCCGCCGTTCTCACCGACGGACTGCCGGCGGTCGAAGGCGCCTGCGCCGAAGCGCTGGCCGAGGGTGTTCACTCAGCCAGCGTGATCTTGAACATTCTCGCACGCAAGAAAGACCCCGCCCCCGCTGTGACGATCATGACGCCGGACGCCTTACGACTGCGGCATGCGCCGGTTGCCGATTGTTCTCTCTATGACAGCCTAAGGAGCGTCAGCTGAGTGCTCATGTGTTGCCGCCGCGCCAAGTCGACAGCTGAAGCCCAATTTTGGATGTGAATTCGAGACTAGACGTGTATGCCGTGCGCCAGTAATACGCTATCCTTGCGCGAATTATGGGGGGCGGTATCATGGGGCACAATTCTGAAGCCAGGGGGAAGGCGGAGAAAGCGCTACTGGATCTCGCCATCGAAGGTGTCAACGCCGGAGAGATTGTGCAGCGGCTGGCCGGAGCAAAAGTGCAGCACTTACGCAAGCAAAAAGGCCTCCGATATCGGAGGCCTTTTTGCTTGGGGCTCGCTATTTCTGGACGTCGGCATCCGTCGGCGGAGGGGTATTTTCGGGCGGCGGTTCCGGCCGGGTCCGGCGCGACCGCCGCTTGCTGTGAGCGAGCCGGTAACTGTCGCCGTTCATCTCCAGAATATGGACGTGATGCGTGAGCCGGTCGAGCAGCGCGCCGGTCAGCCTTTCAGAACCGAACACCGATGTCCACTCGTCGAACGGCAAGTTGCTGGTGACGATCGTCGCGCCGCGTTCGTAGCGCTGGCTGAAGACCTCGAACAGCAGTTCGGCGCCGGTTGGCGACAGCGGCACATAGCCGAGTTCGTCGATGATCAGCAGCTTGTAGCCGGCGAGTTGACGCTGAAGGCGCAGCAACCGCTTTTCGTCCCGCGCCTCGATCAGTTCGTGGACGAGGGCCGACGCCGTGACGAAGCCGACCGACAGGCCCTTCTGGCAGGCCGCCAGCCCGAGCCCGAGCGCGATGTGGCTCTTGCCCGTGCCGGACGAAACAGCGTCACAATGCCGGGTGTCCGGCGTTCGAGGTGCGGATCCACTATCCGTTCCATCCTCGATGCGGCCAGATGGTGCCGGTCATGTTCCTGCGGCGGTTTGCCGGCGAGGATCACCTGGTCGTGGTCCAGCCGGACGGCACGCTGGCTCTGGTCCCGTGCTGGATGGCCGAGGTGGCGGCTGGCTCTGTCACACTCACCGCGTGCCCTCGGCTATCCGTCGATCGTCTCGTCGAGCTGCGCGCGCGCCTCGATACGCTTTTAGCCTCGTCCCGCGGGGAATCGGCCCCCCGAGGAGGAGGTGATCATGCGCTCACGACAGACCCGGCAGAGAGACCTGTTCGAGACGGATTGGGCCACGGAGACGATTCCGGCGGCGCGGAGAATGACGCTCGTCCGCCTGATCGAGCGTCTTCTGGTCGAGGCGGCGGCCGAATGCAAAGCAGCGGCGCAAGCCGACGGTCTCGTGACGAGGGAGGCCGGGAATGAGCAAGATCACGCCTGAGCACCTGGCCCGTCAGGCCGTCGTCTACATCCGCCAATCCACAGCCGATCAAGTCGCCAACAACCTGGAGAGCCAGCGCCGCCAGTACAATTTGCCGGAACGCGCGCGACAGCTCGGGTGGAGCGATGTCGCCGTCATCGACGACGATCTCGGTCGCTCCGGCGGCGGAATCGCGCGGCCCGGCTTCGAGAAACTGCTGGCCGCCATCTGCGAAGGGCGGGTCGGCGTGGTGATATCGATCGAAGCGTCACGGCTCGCCCGCAACGGCCGCGATTGGCACACGCTGTTGGAGTTCTGCGGTCTCGTCGGCACGCTCATCGCCGACGAGGACGGCATTTACGATCCGCGCCATCCCAACGACCGATTGCTGCTCGGCATGAAGGGAACGATGAGCGAGATGGAACTGTCGGTGTTGCGCCAGCGCTCGCTCGAGGCGTTGAAGCAGAAGGCGCGCCGTGGCGAGCTGTTCATGACGGTCGCCATAGGCTACGTGCGGATCGGCAACAACCGCATCGAGAAGGACCCGGATCGGCGTATCGTCGAAGCGCTCGCTCTCGTCTTCGCCAAGTTCGTCGAGATGCAGTCGGTGCGCCAGGTGCACCTCTGGTTCAGGCACGAGCGCGTGTTATTGCCCGCGGTCACTTATGGCGCCGAGGGCCGCCGCGTCGAATGGAAGCTGCCGGTCTACAACACGGTCCTGCACATCCTGACCAACCCGATCTACGCTGGCGCCTATGTCTTTGGGCGCACCGGCAGCCGCGTCAGCATCGAGGCCGGCCGCAAGAAGGTGGTGCGCGGCTTCAAGAAGGAGCGCAAGGATTGGGAGGTGTTGATCCCGAACACCCACGAGGGTTATCTGAGTTGGGCAGACTACGAGAGGAACCTGAGCCTGATCGCGGACAATGCCAACGGCAAGAACCCGATGAGCCGCGGTGCGCTGCGCCGGGGCGAGGCTTTGCTTGCCGGTCTGCTGCGCTGTGGCCATTGCGGGCGTAAGCTGCATGTCGCCTACTCCGGCACTGACGGCAATACCGGCCGCTATCACTGCCAGGGTGGCTTCATCAATCATGGCGGCGACCGCTGTATCTCGTTCGGTGGCATGCGCATCGATCGCGAGGTCGGCGCTGAGGTGATCGAGCGCCTGCAGCCGCTCGGCATCGAGGCGGCACTCGCCGCGCAGGCCGCGCGCAGCCGCGCGAGCGAGGACAAGCGCCGGCAGGTGGAACTGGCGCTCGAGCAAGCCCGCTACGAGGTCGGCCGTGCGCGTCGCCAGTACGATGCCGTCGATCCTGACAACCGTCTCGTCGCCGCCGAGCTGGAGAAGCGATGGAACGAGCGGCTGATGGTGGTGCGCAGCCTGGAGACGGAGCTGGAGGAACTGAGCACATCACCCGCAACCGATCTCACCCCTGCCGATCGCGAGCGGCTGATGACGCTCGGCGCCGATTTACAGCTGGCCTGGATAAGAGCTGGCGTGGCACCACAGACAAGGAAGCGCATCGTGCGGACGCTGATCGACGAGATTGTCGTCCGCGTCGAGGACAACGCGCTGGATCTCGTTATCCGCTGGCACGGCGGTGACCACTCGGCTCTCAAGGTCAAGAAGAACCGCACGGGCCAGCACCGCTGGAGCGCCGAGGGCGAGACCATCGATCTCGTGCGCGTGCTGGCACGACAGATGCCGGACAAAGCGATCGCCGCGGTGCTCAATCGCGCCGGCAAAACCACGGGACGCGGTAACGGCTGGACGCAATCACGGGTCTGCAGCCTACGGAATCACAATGCGATTCCGACCTATCGGGAGGGCGAGCGCCGGGAGCGTGGCGAGGTGACGCTGGACGAAGCCGCGGCAGCCTTATCCGTCAGCCCGTCGACCGTGCGTCGCTTGATCAAAGATGGTCAACTCGCGGCGAATCAGCTCTGCAAGGGAGCGCCGTGGATCATCAAGGCCGCCGACTTGGATCGAAGCGAGGTAAGGGACGCGGCGACAGCCCGTCGGCTGCGACGTCCGTCGTCCGGAGATCCTCTGCAAAAAACTCTTGTATTTTAACAACATGGACAGGTGAGCATTATGAAGCGGGCTCGGAGTTGCCGACGGCGATGATGTTCTCACGCCGCTCCACATAATCCGAGCGCGCCAGTTCCAGCACCATCATCTTATTCAGCGATGGCAAGGCGAGGAAGTCGAAGCTGTCCAAGCTCTTGACCGCGGGGAACCTGGCGGCCTTGATCCGGCGCTCGACCATGCGCCGTTCCCGATCAATCATTTCCATCTCGGCCAGCCGCATCAGGTAACGCGGATGGTCGACGCCTTCAGCCGCGCACAGGCGCGCGGTCTTGTCGTATTCGCGCAGGAATGTCGGTAGCTTCAGCGCCTTCAGATGGTAGGCGAGCAGGATCTGTGGCGTATCGGTCATGCTGCCGCTCCGGCCAACAGATCCAAGTAGGAGCGCGCCGATGTCGTCGCCACCTTCGCTTGGGGCAGATACGGATAGACCGTCATGTCCAGGCGTGGCGGGCGCCGCTCGATCCGGCACAGCACCAGATGCTTCACGGCATCAAATCCAATCGCCCCGCGCGCGATGCTATCGCGGACGCCGGCGGCCACGTCGCCGACCGCGAACACTTCCATCAGCCGCAGAATCTGCACGAACTCGCGCTTGCCTGGCTTACCCATCCGGGCCTCAAGAAGCCGCCGCATAGTGGCAAATTCTTCAGGCAACGTCCAATTCGCCAGCGGCGCGGCTTGGTCGAGCGCGTTGGTTTTCTGCTCAAGGAGCGCCAGATAGTGCAGCGGATTGAACACGAAGTCCTCGCGCTCATAGGAGCGCGGATGGCGCGCAATCACCTCAGCACCGCAGGCGATGACGACCTCATGCACATAACCCCGGATCAATACCTTCCGGTGTCCATAGGCCGTCGGCACCGAATAATCGTTCCGCCGATAGCGTACCAGCGATAGCGAGCTGATGCTCCCTGGTGTCTTCTCGCAAGCGTCATAGGGCGCCGGTAGCGGCCTCTGAAAGGCGGCAAGGTCTTGATCGAGCCGCTCGCCGATCGTGCCGGCATGGCCGCGCAGCCGGTCGGTCAGACGCTTCCGGCAATTCTCCAGAAGATGCGCGTTCAACGCCTCGAAGTCGGCGAACACCGGCACCGGCACGAGGAAATTCCGCCTGGCATAACCGACCAGCCCCTCGACCTTCCCTTTGTCGTTGCCCTTGCCCGGACGACCAAACCTATCCGCGAACAGATAATGTGACTGCAACTCGCTGAACACCCGCGTCCGCTGCCGCTTCCCATCGCCGAGAATGCGGGCGACCGCGATCTTGGTGTTGTCGTAGAGAACCGACTGCGCCACGCCGTCAAAAAATGCAAACGCCCGCACATGCCCATCGCAGAACGCTTCTGTTGTCTCGGCCGGATAGCCCGCAACGAAAATCGCGTCGGAATGCGGTAGGTCCATAGCAAAAAAATGGATCTTGTGCTCGACGCCGCCGATCACGCCAATCGCTTCGCCAAAGTCAGCCTGAGCATGCCCTGGCGGATGGACGAGCGGCACGAACATCTCCTGTGTCCGTCGGCGCCAACCCGCCACATAGTCCTTTACAATCGTCAGCCGGCCAATAAAGCCGTGCTCGTCCCGGAGCCGCTCGAATATCCGCTTGCTCGTGTGCCGCTGCTTCTTCGGCCGATCCTTGTCGCCCGCCAGAATCGCATCGATCACCCCGGTGAAGGCGTCGAGCTTGGGCCGAAATGGCGCCTTCGTCCGCACATATCCCGGAGGCACCGAGAACCGCAGCATCTTGGAGACCGTTCGGGCGTTGATGCCGAACCGATCTGCCGCGGCACGCTCGCTGATCCCCTCGATCAGCACCGCGTGCCGGACCCTCGCATAAAGCTCCACTGTCTTCATCCCCCGCCCCCTGCCGAATCAGACAAGGGACCTTAACTGCCGCAGTTTTACTCCGGCGCAGCCAAACCAATCGGCCGCTTCAGTGAGGGATTATTGCTCCGGCTTTTACACTACATCCCGGCGAACGAAAACCACTGCAACAATCTGGAAGGCAATGTCGAGGAGCGTATTCCTGGGCAGTGGTGGACCGGCGTCGGCATTCCGGACCTGCATTTCTCGGTCGACACCAAGGCGAGCTTTTTTGGCGAGCTGCAGGCCTATGACGTCAACACCGGCAAGCGTGCCTGGCGGACCCTCTATCCGAGCTCGATGATGTGGGGCTCGGTGCTGACCACCGGCGGCGGCCTTTTGTTCACCGGCGGGACCAACGACCGCGAGTTCCGTGCCTACGATGCCAAGACCGGCGAGCAGCTCTGGCACTTCAAAACCAACTCGGGCGTCATCGCACCGCCTTCGACCTTCGAGGTCAACGGCGTCCAGTATGTCGCCGTGGAGTCGGGCTACGGTGTCGATGCCGCCTTCCAGCAAAGCCTGATGAGCGAGCCGGTCGGATGGCAGAAGGACGTGCCGCAGGGCGGTGTCGTCTGGGTGTTCGCCGTATCCAAGTGACCTTACACCCCTTAATGACCGGCCGCCCGCGACGGCGTCCGGTTTCCGCCCAATCTGCGGAGCACGCCCTTTCATAGTCGTGGCGGGGCGGGCGAAACCCACCGGAACGATCTTGCTGGAATCCAAGCATGAAACAGCGAACCGACTTCGAAGCTAACGCGCCTTCTCATCCTCGCCGTTCTTGCCGGACTTCCGGCCGGCTTGGCCACGCTCGGCGGCAGCCGGGCGGCCGCAGCGGATGGAGCCTATGCGATCCAGATCGCCGATGTCACCGCCAAGGTCGGCGAGCCGGCGGTGCTGCGCGCGACCCTGCGCATCCGCGACGGCTACCGCGTGCTCAAGGGCTACAATAACCGTGTGATCGAGCTGTCCTCCTTCGACGACGGCGTCGCCTTCGACAAGCGCGTCGTCAAGGCCACGCTGCAGGATGGAAGCCTCGAATTCGCCATCAGCTTCAAGGTAACGAAGCCCGGCAAACATCCGATCAACGGATATTTCCGCGTCGGCTATATCGGGACCGACGAATTCTCCATGGTATCGCTGCCGCTCATGGCAAACGTCAACGGAACCCAATGATGGCAAGGCTCCGGCGGACGGCGCCGGAATCGACGGGCTTCGAAGACTGAACGTCTCGTGCAAGGGAAGGAATGCGAGAGAATGCCGGGTGACGACGGGCCGCGCACGCGGAAATACCGAAGGCGGACGGTTCTTGGGCTTGGCGCTAGCCCCCCTGCTGGCAGGCACTGCGCGGGCTGCCGACAGCGGCGAGGCAGCCAAGCCGCCCGCTCCGGAGGATCACTTCGTGTTTCTTACCGGGCCGAAGAAGAGCCAGCCGGTCCTGGTCGAGGATCTCGCGCTCGACGCCCGTCAGATGCAGGTCTATCCCGCCGCTCCCGACGGCACGGTCCGAAACGCGTCTCGTCTCAACCTGGTGATCCTGGCGCGTTTCGATCCGGCGACGCTAAATGACCAAACCAAGGCACTCGCCGCTGACGGCGTCGTCGCCTACTCGGCGATCTGCACGCACCAGGGGTGTCCGGTGAACATGTGGTCGAAGGACCGCAAAGCGTTTGTCTGCTCGTGTCACGGTTCGATCTTCGATCCCCGGAACGCCTCCCAGGTGGTGTTCGGCCCGGCTCCTCGGCCGCTGCCGTCGCTCGGCCTGAAGGTCAAGGACGGCGCGGTCGTCGTCGCCTCGGCGTTCTCCGGACATGTCGGGCCGAAGCCGAAGTGACCGGCCAATCGCGACCGTCGCGGCCCCGGCGAACGCTCCACCGCCCGCACCCTGGTCGAGTTCATTTGGTGGGCATTGCGACCGTGAAAGCCATACAGCTAGAGCGGGATCACCTTAGATAGAATCAACTTCGCTTTTGGCCCGCTCCAAAATTCCTTTCCTGATCGCGCTCTAAGCGGCGGGACGCACGACCGGGAAATCGCGGCCGACCACCTTGTCGAGGCGAAGCCAAGCGGGAAGCTGCTTGGCGAGCTTGCGGTCTCCCTCGATCGAGAACGCATTTGCCTCCATGTCGCGCCACGCGGCATGACCTAGAAAAACCGCAACAAAATCAGCGATCTTGCCGCGGAAGATCAGGTCAATCGGAAAGCCGGGATCTCTTGCGCAAACGTCGACCTCAGATCGATTGAGCACCAGCCACATGATCCGAAACTTGGCGCAGCTGGCCGGCACACCGGAAAACTCGAACCGTACGACCAGGCGCCGATCGGGGAGCGCGGTCCGGTCGGCCCGTTTGCGGAAACCCCACAACAGGATCGTCGGATCGAGATCGGTGGGCTTAAGGCGGTCGCGCGCATGAACCAGGCCCCATTGGCCGAGCTCGAATATCACCGAGCGGAAGGCCTCCCCGGCGGGCGTCAGCCAGTACTCATGGCCGGTCCTGTTGGCGCGTGGCCGCCTTTCGATAACGCCGTGGTGCTGCAGTTCGCGCAGCCGCGCAATCAGCACCGCGCGCGAGATCAGCGGCATGCCGCGATGGATGTCGTTGAACGCATGAATGCCGGTCATCAGCTCACGCATGATCAGCGGCGTCCAGCGCATCGCGAGGATTTCCGAGGCCTTCGCGATCGGACAGAACTGGTTGTAGCCGTTCTCCATAGCGATGATTGAACCACGCCCCGGCCCGGCCAGCCAGTTCTAAAAACAGACTTGTTGGACAAGCCCCCTCGCCGACACAGTGGTGTCCGTCGATAGCATCGCGAACGATGCGGAACGCGGAGAAAACGCCGCCGCTTCAAAATTTATTTGCGCGAAATTATCGCGCCGCGCTGATCCGCGTGGCGGCTGCCGGAGCGATAGGCGCTCACAGTTCCAGAAAAGGAGACGACCATGTCGAGCCTCACGTCTCGGCGCAAGTTGCGCTGTCTTGCCGTCATTCTTGTCATCGCATCGACGGGTTCGCTGCTGGGCACGGCTTTCGCCAAGGAGGTCAAGATCGGCGGCACTCATACGCGCGGCGAATCGCCCAAAAGTGCTGGGCGGCTGGAGGGTTTCCCTCGAATACAGGGGGGAAAGAGCCGAAGCTACTACTGCGACAACTATGACAAAGACACTTATACGAAGTGTGATTCAAAGGGCAAATGCTCGACGACAGTACCCGATCGCCGCGCGCCGGCATTTCGCGCACCGGCGGCACCGGTGGCGTTTTGAGTGGCGATCCGACCCATCCTGTCAGGCCGAAAAGAAGCCCTGCGAGAACGTCGGCCAACACCACAGGCTCCACTGGGAGCACGGCCGATCGCGGGCGGAACCCCGTCGTTCGCGACCACCGCAAGCCGCCTGTCGTCCGGGACCATCGCGAGCCCCGTGCCCCCCGGCATCGTGGCGGCTTCCGACACAAGTGATAAACGCCGAGAATACTGATGAGGGAGTTAGCCCGATGGTAGACACTGATAAGCTCTTCGCCGGATCAATCCCCGAGATCTACGATCGGTTCCTGGTTCCCCTGATCTTCGAATCCTATGCGCGCGATCTTGCGGAGCGGTCCGCTACGACCGACCCGCGGGATCTGCTCGAAACGGCTGCCGGGACCGGCGTTCTCACACGAGCGATTGCATCGCGCCTCCCGGCCTCCGCGCGCATCGTGGCGACCGACCTCAATCAGCCGATGCTCGATTATTCGAGAGCGCGGCAGTCTGGCGATGGCCGGATCGCGTGGAAGCAGGCCGACGCACTTGCGCTGCCCTTTGCGGATCAAGCCTTCGATCTCGTCGCGTGTCAGTTCGGCGTCATGTTTTTCCCCGACAAGGTTCGAGCTTACGCGGAGGCGCGCCGTGTCCTGAAGCCGGGTGGCCATTTCATCTTCAACGTGTGGGACCGGATCTCGGAAAATGAATTCGCCGACACCGTAACCGAAGCATTGGCGATCGTCTTTCCGGATGATCCTCCGCGTTTCCTGGCGCGTATTCCCCACGGCTACCATGACGTCGATCAAATCCGGGCAGAGCTGAATGATGCGGGATTCACCAGCATTTCAGTCGATGCCGTGGATGATATCAGCAGGGCTTCCTCTGCCACATGACCCCGCGATTGCTTATTGCCAAGGCACCCCGCTGAGAAGCGAAATCGAGGCTCGCGATGCATCGCGATTACAGGATGCGACGAATCGGGCGGCGGACGCTCTCATGCATCGGTTCGGAAACGGCGCAATCGCAGGTCGCGTGCGGGCATTCGTGATTAGGGCCGCTCGCTGAAGTGATTGAGGTCGCGGCGACGCGGACTTCGGCTCCGGCGCAACGGCCGCCGTCGACGAATCTTCGTTCGTCTGCATAGCTCGGTCGCAACTCGGGAGCGGTCGCCGGGCAAGCTTGCGCAACAGTCAGGCTTAGGAGCCGGAACGCCCAAGGCGCGCCTCAAGGATGGATGGCAGGACACCTCCCGATTTCAGGATTTCCATCTCCTGGCGCGTCTCGACCGCGACACGCGCCGCAATGCGCGTCCTCGCCCCCCGGCTCGTATCCGTTTCAGTTCGCACTCCGCATGGATGTCCAGCCTCTGCTCCGGCATGTTGAGCGCGAACCGATCGGAACAGGTAAGCTCCGCTTCGGCCGGGATGAATCCATCCAGGATCTGCACCGGAAGAATGCCCATACCGATCAGATTTGTTCGGTGTATGCGCTCGAAATTTCGGGCAATGACGGCCCGTACGCCAAGCAGTGCGGCGCCCTTTGCGGCCCAATCCCGTGACGAGCCGATGCCGTAAAGTTCACCGGCAAGAATGACGCAAGCCTGGCCACGAGCGCGATATTCGGCGGCGGCCCGATAGAGTGGAAGTGAAGCGGCATGCCCGTCAACGCAGGTATGGCCGGGCTGAAGCCGGTCGGCGAGATGGTTTGTTGCGGAGCGGTTTGTGAAAAGGCCGCGCAGCATCACTTACCAGTTTCCGCGGTAGGCGGCATAGACGTTCAGATCATGGGATTGGCGCCGCGCTCGATGAGCCATCTGCCGGCCTCGCTGTAAGGCTCAATCCTGCCGGCTGGAGAAATATGGTCAGTCGTGATGTCGTCACCGAGGACCAGCAATGGCGCTGCCTCGTAGTCGCGCGGAACGACACGATCCACGATATTCTGGATCCCTATCAGCTCGGCCGCGGCGAGGAAAACGGTTAGGCGGTGCTGACGGAGCCGCATACGCAGAGCTTGGGGCGTTGTTCAACGCGCATCAGGTGGACCGCAAGTTCCTATCCGTGGGTGGAAGGGACTTGCGTTTTCGCGTGATGGCGGATCAGATCTATGCCGTGCCGCATAGGGCATCCATAGAGACATTTCAGACCATCGTCGGGGGCGACTTCCGTGTTTTCGAGACGTCGGGCATTGCTGACTTCCGCTATTGTCGCGGCAGGGGCTGGCGCCGCTTGGTATGGCTGGCCCGGCGCCGATCCTGCTTATGCAAAGGCGGTCGCCGATTGCCGGCGGCGTGCCGATCGCTGGCCGGAGGACCGCCGGCTGCGGATGGAGCAACTGGTGCGATACGCGACGCTCGCGGCCAACAGTCATAATACGCAGCCCTGGATTTTCGAGACGACGGCGGACTCAATTCGCATCCGGCCCGACCCGAGCCGGCGTTGCCAGGTCGTCGATCCCGAGGATCGGCATCTGACCGCATCGCTCGGATGCGCCACGCAGAATCTCGACCTTGCGGCGCGGGCGGCGGGGCTAAACGCCGATATTGCGTTCGAGCCCGCAACGCGGAGCGTGGTTGCTCAGCTTACAGATCGCAGCAGTGAGGCGAGCCCGTCCTTCGAGGCCATTCCAGAACGGCAATCGACCCGCGCGCCGTTCGATCCGGCTCCGCTTCCCAATGAAATTTTGCGGCGATTGGAGAGTGCGGCGAAAGGGCCGGGCGTCCGCGTAAGGGTGTTGACCGATCGAGGCGATCTCAGCGCATTGAAAGATTTCGTCATCGCCGGCAATACGGCCCAGTGCAACAATCCGGAGTTCACGGCGGAGCTGCGCGACTGGGTGCGGTTCAATCAGACGCATGCGGCCGAAACGCGGGACGGACTTTATGTCGGCACTTCCGGCAATCCCGCCACGCCGCGCTGGCTCGGCCGCACGTTGTTCCCGTTCGTCTTTACGCCGGGATCGGAAAATCCCCGATATGTCGCGCAACTGGACGGCTCCGCCGGGGCCGTGGTGCTCTTTGCCGAGCACGACGAGCCCGAGGGCTGGTTTGCGGTCGGCCGCGCTAGCCAGCGATTTCAACTCCAAGCCACCGTCGAGGGCGTCCGGACGAGCTTCGTCAATCAACCTGTCGAAGTGCCGGACGTGCGCCCCGAATTCGCCAATTGGCTCCGCGAGGGATTGCGCCCGGCTCTGGTGCTTCGGTTCGGGCTTGGTCCGAAATTGGAGCCCTCGCTCCGCCGGCCGGTGTCGGCGGTGCTTCGGGTCGCGGCTGCCTGACGCGAGGGGTGCGGCGGGCCACCCGCCCCGGTGGCCATCCGTCAGGGCTTTTCCTCCTTGGGCAACAAAGGCTCGGGGAGAGCCTCGCGGAATTGGCGTGGGGGAACGCGTGATTTTGGCGGATGCAGGACGTAGTCTCCCAGCCGCCGGATGCGCTCTTGCAGGCTTGGGTCGCGGTGCTCCAATGCGGTGGCGCCGACTTTGCCCAGATCGAGGCCGTTCAATGCGAGCTGCCGTGTGACCTGGGGAGCAGCGACGCTCGTGCCGCGCATGGCGACGACCGACCCGCTGAGCGAGCCCGCGGACAGCATTCCGGAAAACGCAGGGCCTTCCTCGGTGATGGCCGAGATGTCCGGGCGCTCTTTGCCCTTGGTCGGTCCGCTCGACGTGTAGGCAGCGGGCTCAAGCTCCGCTGCTTCACGGCGTCCGACGAAATCGGCGGCGCCGACCAGGATCACATCATCGCCGGTTCCGATCGCCGACAGCGTCGCTTCATGGCAGATCGGACCGGCAATGCCGAATGCGTCGTAATTGCCGGTTTTGGGATCGCGCTCATACGCTGCCGAGTGGTGAAAATTGGATTGGCGGCCCTTTCTGCGGAAGCCCGCCGGGGTGTCGTCGCGCTGAATATAAAGGTCGACGTCGAATTCGTGCGCCGCGCCGTTGTGCAAGGCAATCGTCCATGCGCCTGAAGGTGCGACGGGTCGGTCAGCGTCCCAGGATTTGGTCGCGTTGACGGCCAGCACGATCCGTCCTCGCCACTGCTCATCGTGCTCGCGGAAAAAGGTGTCGAAATAGACCGCGAAATACGGTTTGTCCGATGCCGACAGCGCAGCGGCGCGATGCTTCTGCGGCCTTTCCCCCGGACCCGCAGGGCCGACCGGCGGGGTGACGGTGACCCGAATGGGGGATTCCTGGGCATCGGCGGGGAGGTCGAACCAGATCTCGACATAGCTTGGCGTACCGTCATCCGGCAACAGCACCCAGTCGATCTGCTTTCCGTCTCCCTGGGCGCTGAGGCGCATCTTCGCCGTGGTGCGGTCCTGATAGCTGTTACCCGCCGGGATCACCACCTTCGTCGGAGCCCTTCGGTGTTTCACCAGACGGCTGATCTCGACTTCGAGCGGATGGGTGCCATCCTTGGGGCCGGCCGTGATGCCGTAGCTGAAGTTGACAACGAGCGGAAGTCCGTCGGGCGGCGCGTTTTCCGTCCCGGCGACATTGTCCGCCCACAGCATGATCTGGCGCAAGCCCTGTAGGACGTAGCTGCCCATATTGACGCCCGATGTGTCGGCCGTGACCGCGTCCGGAAGCTGCACCGCGAAGATCGGAAAGCGGAGCGCGTGTTCGCGTTCCTGCTCATCCGCAGAATTCGGATCGAAACCGCAGGCCAGATCCATGACATGCGTTCCATGTGCCAGGCGAAGCAGGGCTGGCGTTTGTCGTCTTCCGCTGAAGTCGTAGGTCTCGGCCGCGCGGTAGACATCGACATCGTGACCGAGCACGCCGGCATTCTCGATCTTTTCATCAATGGCGTTTGGATCCAGCACACGCCCGAAGAGAACATATCGGTCGTCGTCAGCTATGGTTTCCGTTTCCTGCAGCCAGAGCGCTCGAAAACGCGTTTTGCGTCCTTTTCTATTCTCGCCGGCGCGAAATCGTTCATGGGCGAATGCAAGGCCATCGTCGATAATGCCGATGGCTACGGTTTGCGCGTTGGCGGGAACGGGCGGCAGCGGGTCGGATTGGTCCACCGCCTCCATCTCCTTCTGAGCGAAAGAACCCGGGATCGGCGGGCCCGCGAGCCTGATTTTGAAGACGTTCTCCCGGTTTATGAACCGCCCGTCTTTGTAGATATCGCCCTCATGCATGTAGACGAAAAATTGCAGCGCCACATCGTCCGGCCCGGATGGAGCGAACGAGGCATTTTCCATGCGATCGATCAGACGCCTCAAATGATGTTGCTCGTCTCCGTGCATCGCCAGTCTCAGCGGCGGGTCGGTCGAAACGTTTCCGTCCGGCTTGGTGGCGGCGTTCAAGAGGCGCTGCAGATTGGCCTTCACGACGTCAGGCGGGCCGGATGCGAGCTGAATGAGCACCGCACACCAGCGCTCCGCCTTGTCGCCCGCATCGCCTGTTCCGCACCTCCCAGTCGAGGTAAGGATCCGGCCGCTCACGCGAGATGTGGCCCCATTGCGTTGTCATGATGACCGACCTCCGGCGCAGCGATCTTCCGGATTGCGCCATTCCCACAGAGCTTCGTTCCAAACATAGGCGAGCAGAGGCGAACCTGAGACCGGCACCGGCATGTCCGACTTGGTGACATGGACGCCGCCGCATTCCGCGTGCGACGGGGACGGTGAGCCACCCTGTTCCATGCTCAGCACGTCCTGGTAGCTGAAGTCGCAGCGCATCCCGACGCCGTTGAAGGTCCGGTTCCACACCTGTCCTTTGCCCGAGAACCGCGCGACGAAAAACTCCGCCAAGGTCCGGGCGAGCGCCATGCCGGCCATGCTGTCCGCGGGGAAATGGACCCCGGCGACCGTCCGGTTGATGGCAATCCGTTCGGCGTGCCGCATGAGCTGGACGAAGGTCATGTCCTGCAGGGCGGCTTGCTCGTCATAGACATAATCCGTTCCACCTTTTGACGGCGAATGCTTTGCGGCGTCGATGATACGGTGCAGCAGCAGCGCGGTGACGAAGGCTTCGGTCGCGTGTCCGCTCGGCAATGAGCCATGGCCGGGCGTCTGGATCATCGGCTGGATTTGAGGGGAGTATTCAAACGGGCGCCGGCAGGCCAGCGAATGCTTGACGCGCATATGGACGACGACCGTGACGTGGAATGCAAGCTCGAGCAACTCGATCGTCCGGCGATGGCGTGCGGGGTTGAGCGCGCAGACCATGCCGAAGAACGGCAGGATCTTGCCGACTTGCACCATGATTTCCGCGGAGCGGTCCGGGCGCAGCGCCGCGTAGTTCTGGACGAAATCCAGCTGCCGCGCCGAGCCGCGTTCCGCGGTCGAAGCATGGGCAAAGTCGTCATCGTCCGGGCGGATCATGTGGACGAGCACACTCGCATCCGGCGCGCATCTTTTGCGGTATTCGACGGCGACGGAGCTCTCGCCGACGTCGTAGGTGAGGCCGGTCAACAGCTCGGACTGCATGATGTGCTGCCGGACATCCGGCGACCATAGATCGATCGTTTCGGGGCAGAGCTTATGGTTTTTGGGCAGCGCCGGGATCGGCATCCAGGCCCCGATGACGCCTTCGCGGGCATTGAGCAATGCCCGGCCGCCCAGGGGCGACGCGGCGCGTATCTTTTCCGCGCTCTCGGCACTTTCCGCGCTCTCGGCGCTCTCGGCACTTTCCGCGCTCGTCTGAGAAAAAAATAATGTCCGTGACATGGCGATCCCTAACCGACCAATCGTTACGCCGCAAATTCCGGCCACCGAAAGTTTCCTAGCCACTGGCCGGCTCGGTCAAGTAGGGCGCCCCTGTATTCACGCTAATTCACGAATAATTCACGGGCTAAAATCTTGAAGGTATTCATAGACTTAAGTTGACGCCGGTGGTCATAATATAGTTAATTTGGGTGAGCTCTTCCGAATGAAGAGACTTGCGTCATCGGTGCTGTCTCCCGGCCTCACGACCGCAGGAGATGTTTCGAGGGCCGCATGCGGCGCGAGGACAAGGTCACGATTCAGATCGTCGGTCCTTTTCGGCTGCTCGGCCGCGATGGAACCGTGCTCACGCCGCGAGGCCGTAAAGCTTGTGCTCTGCTCGCTTTACTTGCGCTCGCTCCGACCAATCAACGCTCCCGGAAATGGCTTCAGGATAAGCTCTGGAGCGACCGCGCCGACGGCCAGGGAAGCGAAAGCCTCCGGCAGACGCTTTCGGAGATCCGCCGTGCGCTCGGGCCGGACCGGGACTGTCTGGTGGCTGACCGGTTCATGGTCGGCCTCGATCGCAATTCCGTCGATGTGGAGACAATACCGGAGCCAGGCACAGACGCGAGCGGCCCGTCAAGCGACCGCATGTTGTTGGAAGGCTTGGAGGTCGTCCGCGATCCTGAATTCGAGAACTGGCTGCGCGACCAGAGACTTCGGTTCGAACCGGATACCGAGGCCCCCCCGCCCCGCGCCAATGCAGAGGCGCGCTTGCCGCAGCCTCCGGCGCGCGATCTTCAACTGGTTCTGAAGGAGGCGTACAAGCCCTCTCCGCAGGATTCGGCGCTCGCCCGGTCGCTGACCGACATCATTGCCAAGACGATTGCCGAAATCGGTACGGTCGATGTGCTGGATGCCAGGGGGCAGGCTTTGGTGCCCGGCACTGTGAATGGGTCGTCTGCGACGGTTTTGGTCGTGCAGGCCGATGTCGCTCAGGATGCCTCCGGCACGAATTGGCGCATCCTTCTATCCGAGGCGGGGAGCAATCGAATTGTCTGGACGACAGCGGCACGCCAGCCAGGCACGACGACGCTCTTCGACGATCCAGGCGTGCTCGGTCAGCTCAACCAGGTCGCCTACAGCGCGATCGGGGGCTTCAAATCCGCATTCCTCGCCAATGGGCAGAAGGTGGTTGCGACCTTGCTGTGCCAGCAGGGAATCGACCACCTCTTCAGACTGGGCCGAGATAACTTCGCCATGGCCGATAAGCTGTTCCTTCGTGCCTTCGAACTCGAGCCCCGCGGCATCTTTCTCGCATGGCGGGCTTATCTGCGGACCTTTATGCTCATGGAGCGTCAGTATATCTGCCGGCAGACGCTCATCGATGAGGCGTTGGACTTCATGTATCGCGCGCTGGAAAAGGAGCCGCTGAACTCCTATGTCGCCAGCTTCAGCGCGCATGTTCATGCGATCATGCGCCGATCCTACGTCGCCTCCTACGAGCTGGCGCAACGCGCGATCCAGCTCAACCGCGCCAACCCGCTTGCCTGGGCTTGTCTCGGATTCGCGGAATGCTACCTTGGCAAAACGAAAGCGGGCTACGAGCGCACGATGATGGCGCGCGAGATCGCCGGCGGGACGCCGTTCCGCTATCACATCGATGGGTTGAGCTGTGTCGCGGGATCCATGGCCGGCGATATCGACCAAGCCATATGGTGCGGCGAAGCCAGCCATGCGTTATCGCCGCGCTTTGCGCCGCCGCTTCGGTACTTGTCCGCACTCTATCTTTCGCGCGGCCAGCACGAGCAATCGGCCGAGGCCGTCCAGAAGCTGCAAGCCATAGAGCCCGACTTCTCCTATGAAATGCTCAGTGAGAGGGCCTATCCGGCCGCCGGTCTGCAACGAGCCAAGCTGCTCGACGCCATTCCCGCCCGGCAGATCTGAGGCATAGCGGACCGAGCCGGAACGATCGTAACCGGAAAGGCATGCGATCGACCTCCGTGAGGGCTCGTGGCTGCGTCTGGGCGCGGCCAGATCGAGGAATATACAATATATTCACGCAGTTTTCACGGGCTCTCCCCCCCGATCTCGCGTCAAACCCACATTTCACTCACGGAGATTTCCCGGGCGATCCGTTTAATCCGTTCACCAACTCAGAGCTGCCTTCGTCGACGCGGACGTGTCCTCCCCAGGACTGCGCCCGCAAACAGACGATGGCCGACGGCGCTGTCGCGGCGGATCACCGTCCAACCGGCAGCGCTCTTCGTGGAATGAGCTGGTCCGCGATCATTCGGAGGACAGCAATGGGGATGTACGAGAATTTTCAGACGCCGAATTTGGCGGTGCTCAAGGCCGCGCTGAATGCACTCGCCAATGGCGTGGTGCTGGCCGCACGCAATGGCCAGGTCGTCTACATGAACGCCGCCGCACGGCGATATGTACAAGCTGGGAATGCGCTTCGGCTGCATAACAATCGCGTTTTTCCTGTCGACCCCGGTGCCGCCCGCGTCCTCGCAGCGGCTCTCAAGGGGATGGACGCCAATGGCGGGAAGGCGGCAGGCAGGAGCAGCACGTTCGCATTGCCCGACCGCGACGGGGCTGGCGTGCTGGTGACCATTCTGCCCATCAATCGGGAAGATGCGCAGGGCGAGCACGACCCGTCGGAGGCAACCGCGGCGATCTTCATTCAGGATCCGAGCGTTGTGCCGGTCTGCCCCGGCGAGGCTTTCGCCAAGCTCTACGGGCTGACCAATGGCGAGTTGCGGGTGGCGCTCGCCCTGATGCCCGGGCTCCGGGTGCATCAGGTGGCATCGGCGCTCGGCATCAGCCTGGAGACGGTGAGAACGCATCTGCAGCACATCTTCCAGAAGACCGGCACCTCACGGCAAGCCGATTTGCTCGGCCTGATGTGGCGGTCTTCGGGGCCGGTTGCCGCTACGTGATCGTCCGGCAATGGAGGTTGCTGGGTCTCATCAGGATTGGTGATGTGCGGTCCGCTCGGCGATGCGACGATAGACACAGAAAACATGCAGCACCTCTGGCCGACGTCACCGCCCGCAGTCGTGCTTCAATTGGAAAGAGAGCGATGATGTACAGAGACCTTTTGAACCGCTCGGCTCTGGCGGGAACGCTCGTGCTCAGCCTATCTGCCTCGGCGGGGCCGGCGTTGAGCGGATCGCCTGCGGTAGCCAGGGAGATCGTCATCTTCGAGCCGCTGCAAAGCATCAGCCGGGACTTCGGCTCGAAGTTCATGAGCGGCTATTTCATACAGCAGGCAGGCCAGTGCGTTTTGACGATGATGATCATCGAGAAAAGCGATCCTGAGGCGCCTCTGCCGGCCACCGCCGCCAGGGTCAGGCTCGTTCTGCATCCGCATCAGGTCGCCGGCCTCGACAGCGAGGAAGGCCGTTCGCTGAACCTCACCTGCGGCAACGACGCTCGGACCGTGCGCGTTCAAGCCGGCGCCAGGAATGCCCTGACGGCCGTGCAAATGCGAACCCTCGAGACGCAATTTGCAAAGGCACGCCCGCAATAGCGCGCTTTGGCAGACCGGCCTGGTCCCACCATCCTCCTCCGAGTGGGGCCAGGTCGCGGGGCCGACTGCGGGGCCGGAGGATTTCTTAGGTCGTTGGGGGGCCATGCGTCGGTGGCATCAACTCGCAATTGCGTTCCTCCCCATCCTGAGCCTTGACGCCAACGCCGCCTCGCGGACGGCGGCGCTCCGCCCAAGCCTTATCGCATCGTCGATAGTATGGTGGATCCCGGCACGTATAACGGCTTCCGGCGTTATCATTCAGTCTGCAATCACTGCCGCCGGCCGAACGGCCTGGACTCGACTGTTGCAATATCGCTGGTCGGCCGCCTCACTGATCCGGGGCGAGTTCGGCAGATCGTTCGCCACGGCGTGGCGAAAGGTACGGCCGAAATGAAGGGGTTCGCCGACGATCCGAATATCGCCCCCTACATCGAAGACATCTACGACTATTTGCGGGCACGGGCCGATGGCGCGCTTGCCAGGGGGCGGCCGATCAGGCGGGGGAAGTGAGCTCGTCCCCGCCGTTGATCCGCCTACGCTGTTAATCGCCCCCACGTTTGCGCCGTCAATAGAAGCAGCGGGTTATGGCGATGATCGTAAACCGATCGATTTTGAATTCGCTTTGCAGGCTCCGGCCCATCAGGTTGAGCCATTTCTCCTGCGCTTCGTAAGCCAGCTGCTCTCTCTCTTCGGGGCAGGCAAAGTGCTTTCCGGCCAGCGTATCCAGATGATGAACCATTTCATGCACCAACGCCGAGGATTCCGCCGGCGTGCGGCCGGTCCAGCCGCGCTGAAGATAGATGACATGGCGGCTCGTGTCGTAGACGGCGAGGACCGAGAAGGGATCGGCACTGTCGGCGCCCGAGATGACACTGGGCCGCCCGCCGTGGCCTCGATACAGCTCGGTGATCTTTTCCGGCGTCGCGAATTCGATGCGAGGGTGAGCATAATTGGCGGGCAGGCCGAAATTCAAGGACAGCCAGGGGACGATTGTTGTCAGAAGCGCGTCCATCTCAGTTTTCTCCGATGACGGTTGATGCGTCATCAGACGGCTTATCGCGAGCGAAGACGTCACCAGGATTGGTGAGCGCGCGCTGGAAAACGTCGCCGATTACGCGCGCTCGGAAACCTGATAGGCCTGCTGGAAATAGGTGCGGAAGGCTTCCATGGCAGGCGAAAACTCCGTACCCCTGCGCCAGGCGAGGCCCACATCCATTGCCGGAACCGCGTCGCGGACATTGATGGTCTCGATCCGCTTGCCTTCGAGCGACCACGGCCGGTGCACCATGTCGGAGAGAATGGTAATTCCCTGGCCGTTGGCGACCAACGAACGCACCGCCTCGATCGAGGACGTCCGCAGCGTCACGTCGGGCTGGTAAGGGGACCGGCTCCAATATTTCAGCGAGGAATGGGCGGCCTCGTCGACGGTCAGCATGATATAGGGCTCCTCGGCGATCTCCTTGAAGCCGACATTCTGACTGCCGAGCAGATGGTGTCGCGCCGGCACCCAGAGCCGCCGGACCGAGCTGATCAGCGTTTCCGTCGTCAGATCCGGATTGAGGATATTCGAGGTCAAGAGAACGGAGATGTCGTAGCGGTTGGTCAGCAATCCTTCCTCGATCGTCTCGCGATTGTGCTCGAAAAGCTGGATCTCCAGCTTCGGGAACAGGCGCCGGATCCGCTCGACGTGAAAGGGGAGGAAGTAGCCGATCACGGTGTAGGTCGCCGCGACGGTCAGACGGCCGCCCAATTCGCTGGTGGTGACGTTGAGATTGGTGGCGTCGGCGACCTTGCTGAGGATTTCATAGGCGTGGGAAAGAAATTGCCGGCCGGCCGCGGTCAACTCCATGCCGTGAGGCGAACGCAGGAACAAGGCCGCCCCGACCGCGCGCTCCAGCTCCTTGATAGCGGTGGTGATGGCCGATTGCGAGATCGACAGCTCGATGGCGGCCTGAGAAACCTGGCCGAGTTCGGCGGTGGCGACGAAATAACGGAGCTGACGGAAACTAACGCTCATGGCCGTCCCTTCTGAAAATCAGAAGATGATTTCGAAAAATTCAGATCTCGCCGCAGCCAAGCGCCGTTGGCCGAGCCTCTCGCCAGGCCATCTGTTTTTCAGCTCCTTGAATTTATGCCATTTATTTGTTCGCAACAAAAGCGGGATGCGATCTGAAAAACCGATAAGCGTGCTTCCGAATATAGAATTTTCCAAAGCCGCGCATTCTGCATTACGCTTAAAAGATCAAACTTGGGGCAAGGGCTTATCTGCATAAATTTGTAGCAGAAGAGGAGCCGCACGCCGTGCGCAGCGACGTCGATATCAATTGCGATCTTGGTGAAGCTTTTGGCCGCTGGCGGATTGGCGACGCCCGCGACGCGACCCTGATGGGCCTGATCAGCTCCGCCAACATTGCCGCCGGCTTTCATGCCGGCGATCCCAATCTGATGGATGCAACGGTGCGCCTTGCCGTTGAGCACGGCGTCGGCGTCGGTGCGCATCCTGGCTATCGCGACCTGCAGGGCTTCGGGCGGCGTAAGATCGGCGGGACCGCCAAGGAGCTGGTCAACGATATGGTGTACCAGATCGGTGCGCTGCGCGAGTTCACGCGCCGCTACGGTGCCACCCTCCAGCACGTCAAACCACATGGCGCGCTCTACATGGAAATGGCCGTCGATCCCGAACTCTCGCAGATCTTCGTCGAATATATGCGCAAGGCCGCGCCCAACTGCTTCGTGTTCTGCATGGCAGGATCGGCGACCTATGCGGCCGCGATCGCCGCCGGACAGCCGGTCATCCGCGAATTCTATGCCGACCGTGATTACGACGACAGCGGATCGATCGTCTTCGTCCGCGACGCCGGCCAGCTCGATCCGGACGCTATCGCGCGCAAAGTCATCCGCGCCTGCGAGGACGGCACGGTTCGGACCGTTACCGGCAATGACATCCACATCGACTTCGAATTGATCTGCATCCACTCGGATACGCCGGGCGCCGAGGCCATCGTGACACGCACCCGTGAGGCGCTGGTCGGAGCCGGCGTCCGCATCGCGCCGGTGTCCGAGATCGTCACCCTCTGATCCGGCCGGACAAGGAGAACGCCATGGCAAAGCTGGAAATCAAGTCGCCCCTCCCAGGAACGTTCTATCGACGGCCGGCGCCCGACGCGCCGGAGTTCAAGAAGGAAGGCGACGCCGTCTCGCCGGACGACCCGGTCGGGCTGATCGAGGTGATGAAATCCTTCCATGAGGTTGCCGCCGGCGTCACCGGGACCGGCATCAAATTCCTGATCGGAGACGCCGAAGCCGTGATGGCTGGCCAGGTGATTGCCGAGGTCGAGCCATGAGTTCTCGGCTCGGTCTTCATTGCCAATCGCGGCGAGATCGCCGTCCGTATCAACCGCGCCGCCAAATCGCTCGGCCTGCGGACGATCCAGGCTTATTCCGCCGCCGATGAAGACTCCCTTGCCGTTCGCCTCGCCGACGAGGCCGTCAATATCGGCGCGCCGCCCGCGGCAAAATCCTACCTGAACATCGAAGCCGTGATCGCCGCCGCGAAGCAGGCCGGCGCCGACGCCATCCATCCCGGCTATGGGTTTCTTGCCGAGAATGCCGATTTCGCCGACGCGGTCGAGGCCGCCGGCATGATCTTTGTCGGCCCCACCGGCGACACGATCCGGCTGCTCGGCGACAAGGTCGCGGCCCGTGAGGCTGCGCGCCGGGCGGGCGTGCCGACCGTGCCCGGCAGTGCCGGCAGGGTCGCCGATGTCGACGACGCGCGCGGCATTGTCGAGGCGATCGGCTTTCCGGTGGTGATCAAGGCGGCTGCCGGCGGCGGCGGACGGGGCATCCGCATCGCGCATTCGCGGGAGGAATTCGACCGTCTGTTCCCGCAGGCCTCCGCCGAGGCGCGAGCCGCGTTCGGCGATGGCGGTCTCTATATCGAGAAGCTGGTCCGCAGGGCGCGGCATGTCGAGGTGCAGATCCTCGGCGACGGCAAGCATTTCATTCACTGTTTCGAGCGGGAATGCTCGCTGCAGCGCCGCCATCAGAAGGTCTGGGAAGAGGCGCTCGCCGTGACGTTGCCGCCGGATCTCCGGATCACGCTGTGCAACAGCGCCGCGGCGCTTGCGCGGACCGTCGGCTATCGCGGCGCGGGCACCGTCGAGTTCCTTTACGACGAGGCCAGGAGCGAGGTCTATTTCATCGAGGTCAACACCCGCATCCAGGTTGAGCATCCGGTCACCGAAATGGTCACGGGCATCGACCTCGTCGCGGAGATGTTCCGCATCGCCGCGGGCGAGCCGCTGGCGGTCCGTCAGGAGGACGTGAAGCCCAGCGGCCACGCCATCGAGTGCCGGATCAATGCCGAAGATCCGGCGAAGAACTTCATGCCGTTTCCCGGCCGCGTCGAGAGCCTGCAGATTCCCGAGGGCGACGGCATTCGCTTCGACACCATGCTCTATGAGGGCTATCAGATCCCGCCTTTCTACAACTCACTGCTCGGCAAGCTTATCGTCTGGGGCGAGGACCGCACTGCCGCGCTCGCGCGCCTGCGCACCGCCCTTGCCGGGCTCGAAATCGGCGGGCTGCCGACGACCATCCCGCTTCACCGGGCGCTCGCCGAGGATCCCGCCGTCATCGAAGGCCGCGTCGACACCGCCTTTCTCGAGCCCTGGCTGGAGACGGAATTCGCCGCACGCAGCGCAAACCAAGAGGAGGCCGTCTGATGAGCGCCCGCTATTCATTCGGGGGCGACGAACACCTTTTCGTCGAATGCAGCGAGGAAATGTCGCTTGAGGCCTTCTTCAAGAGCCTCTCGATGACCAACGGCATCAAGGCCGCCGGCATCAAGGGCATCACCGAAATCTGCCCCGCCAATGCCTCGCTCCAGGTCAAGTTCGATCCCGACGTCATCCGTCCGGACGACATCCTGAAAGAGGTTCAGGCCATCGAAAGCGCCTCGGAAAACACCGAGCCGGTCATCAAGACGCGGATCATCGAAATTCCGGTCTACTACAACGATCCGTGGACCCATGAAACCTTGATGCGGTTCCGCGAACGGCACCAGGACCCGAACGGTACCGATCTCGAATATGCGGCGCGCATCAATCAATTCAATTCGGTCGACGACTTCATCGCCGCACATTCCGGCTCGCCCTGGTTCGTCTCCATGGTCGGCTTCGTGGCGGGCCTGCCGTTCATGTATCAGATGGTGGAGCGCCAGCGGCAGATCGAGGTGCCGAAATATCTCCGTCCACGAACGGATACGCCGAAGTTGACGGTCGGCTACGGCGGCTGCTTCAGCTGCATCTATTCGGTGCGCGGTGCGGGCGGTTATCAGATGTTCGGCATCACACCGATGCCGATCTTCGACCCGACCCAGACCACCTCCTATCTGCGCGACTTCATGGTGTTCTTCCGCCCCGGCGACATCGTCAAGTTCAAGGCGATCGGCCGCGAGGCCTACGACCAGGACGTCGCCGATGTCGAGGCGGGCCGGTTCGCCCCGCCGATCCGCGAGGTGCGTTTCGATCTCAACGAATTCCAGAAGGACATCACCGGCTACAACGCGAAGCTGGAGGGTCTGATCAATGGCCATTAAGGTTCTCCACCAGGGGCTCGCGACCACCGTCCAGGATCTGGGCCGTCCGGGCTATTTCCATCTCGGCATTCCGATCGGCGGCGCCATGGACCGACTTGCCATGCGCGCGGCCAATCTTCTGGTCGGCAATGACGAAGGCGCGGCCGGGCTCGAAGCGGTGTTCATCGGGCCGAAGCTGGAATTCACCGACGATGCCACCGTCGCCGTGACCGGCGCCGAAATGCCGATCAAGCTCGACGGTGAGGAGAAGCCCGGCTGGACCGCTTTTCCCGTAAAGGCCGGGCAGGTCCTGAGCTTCGATTATCTGGCAACCGGCGCGCGCATCTATATCGCTGTCTCCGGCGGCATCGACGTGCCCGAAGCGCTTGGCAGCCGCTCGACCTATGCGATCGGCGCGCTGGGCGGGGTCGGCGGCCGCGCCATCGCAGCGGGCGATGAATTGCCGGTCGGCGCGGGCGCAGGCGCACCGGAAGGCCGCAGCGTGCCCGCCAATTTGCGGCGCACGCCGGGAATGCCTGTCGAGCTTCGCGTTCTGCCCGGCCTTTACTGGCATCGCATCACCGAGCAGTCAGGCCGAAATTTCTTCGACGACGAATGGAAGGTCGCGCCGGAGGCCGACCGCATGGGCTATCGCTTCCGCGGCGGCCGCCCGCTGGATTTCGTGCCGCGCGAGCAGCCGTTCGGCGCCGGCTCCGATCCCTCCAATATCGTCGATAGCTGCTACCCATACGGATCGATCCAGGTGCCCGGCGGCACCGAGCCGATCGTCCTGCATCGCGATGCGGTCTCCGGCGGCGGCTATTTCATGGTCGGCACGGTGATTTCGGCGGATATGGACCTGATCGGCCAGCTTCAGCCGCATACGCCGACACGCTTCGTGAAAGTCGATATGGACCAGGCGCTTCAGGCCCGTACCGACCGCGCCAAACTTCTGGACGCAATCCGCGCATCGCTTGCCTAGCCGCTCACCGAGCGGGCTTTCGGCAACGGAAGCCCGTTTCGATTTTTCGTTCTTAGCTTCTCGAACCCGTAAAATCAGGGAGTATCCGAACATGCGTCTCCACCTCTCACAGCTTCTCGCAGGCGGCGCGCTCGTGCTCGCGCTCGGCCAGACCGCCCACGCCGAGAAGTGGTACCCCTACGACGCCGCCGAGGTCACGCCGCCGTTCGCGACCGACGGCAAAACCTCCGATGTGTCCTACGTCCCGCTGGAAAAAGCCGAAAAGCCCTGGAAGGTCTGCGTGTCCTTTCCGCACATGAAGGACGCCTACTGGCTCGGCGTCGATTATGGCGTCGCCGAGGAGGCCAAGGATCTCGGCGTCAAGATGAACCTGGTCGAGGCCGGCGGCTATACCGAGCTGGCCAAGCAGATCTCGCAGATCGAGGACTGCGTGGCGGGCGGCGCGGAGGCGGTGGTGATCGGCGCCATCTCCTTCGACGGGCTCAACAATCTGGTTTCCGAAATCGCCAAGAAAAAAATCCCGGTGATCGACGTCATCAACGGCATCTCCTCCAAGGAGCTGACCGCGAAGTCGCTCGTCTCCTTCTACACCATGGGCCATGAGGCCGGCGCCTATCTGGCCAAGAAGCATCCGGCGGGCGGCGAAGAGGTCAAGGTCGGCTGGTTCCCGGGACCGGCGGGCGCGGGCTGGGTGGAGGCCGCGAACAAGGGCTTCCTCGAAGCGGTGAAGGGTTCGGCGCTGAAGGTGCTCGAGCCGAAATATGGCGATACCGGCAAGGAAGCCCAGCTCAAGCTCGTCGAGGACGTGCTCCAGGCCGACCCCGACGTGCGCTACATCGCCGGCACGGCGGTGACCGCGGAAGCCGCGCAGGGTCTGATCCGCGAGCGCGGACTGAAGGGCAAGGTCGACCTGCTCGCCTTTTACATGACGCCCGGCGTCTATGAAGGCATCAAGCGCGGCTTCATCATGGCCGCGCCCGTCGACTCCATGGTCATCCAGGGCCGCATCGCCATCGACCAGGCCGTGCGCGCGCTCGAAGGCAAGGAACTGGTCAAGCATGTCGGCCCGAAGATCTTCGTGGTCGATCAGGAGAACATCAAGACGGTGCCGCAGACCAACATCCTGCCGCCGGATGGCTATAAGCCGGTCTTTTCCGTAAACTGAGCTGTTCACGACACTGGCTCCGGCGCTCATGCGCCGGGGCCGCCGATCCTGCGGGTAGCAACCGATGACGCCCCCCACACCTCTCGTCGAGATGACCGCCATCACCAAGGCGTTTCCCGGCGTCAAGGCGCTGGACGGGGTGAACTTCACGCTGGTGCCCGGTGAGGTCCATGTCCTGTTCGGCGAGAACGGCGCCGGCAAATCGACGCTGATTTCCATTCTCGCAGGCGTCTATCCGCCCAGCTCCGGCCAACTCCGCATCAATGGTGAGGCGGTGCGGTTCGCCTCCGTGAAGGACGCGCGCGCCGCCGGCATCGGTGCGGTGTTTCAGGAATTCTCGCTGGTGCCGACAATGAGCGTGGCCGAGAACATCTTTCTCGGCGACGAGCCGCTCATCGGTCCGTTCATCGACCGCCGCGCCATGCGCGCCGGGGCCGAGAAGCTCTTCGCCGATATCGGCTTTGCCATCGACGTGACCAAGCCGCTGGCGTCGCTGTCGCGGGCGGAGCAGCAGATGGTCGAGATTGCCAAGGCGATCCACGCCCGCGCGCGCATCCTGATTCTCGATGAGCCGACCGCCTCGTTGACCGAGCGCGAAACGGCCAAGCTGTTCGCGATCATCGGCGAGGCCAAGGCGAGCGGCGTCGGCGTCGTCTACATCTCGCACCGCATTCACGAATTCTCCGCCGTCGCCGACCGCATCACCGTATTGCGCGACGGCAGGCTGATCGGCACCGTCGGCGCACGCGACCTGTCCGAGACCGCGCTCGTCGAAATGATGACCGGCCGGTCGATCGACGAGATCTATCCGCCGATCCTGCGCGCCGAGGCGCCCGAGACGATTATGACGATCCGCGGACTCCATGCCTGGGGCGTCAACGGCGTCGACATCGATATCAGACGGGGCGAGGTTCTCGGCATCGCCGGGCTGGTCGGCAGCGGCAAGTCGCGCGCCTTCCGGGCCGTGCTCGGGCTTAACGATACGGTGAGCGGAAAGGTCACGCTCAAGGGCCAGGACATGACCGGCGCACCGCCTCACCGGCTGATCGACGGCGGCGTCTTCTATCTGCCCTCGGACCGCAAGAGCGAAGGTCTGGTGCTCAGCGCGACCGGGCGGGACAATATCGCCTGGTCGATGCTCGGCAGAACCGATGCGCTCGGCGCGCTCGGCCTGCTGTCGCCGGGCCGGACGCGGGACCTCACGGACGAGATCGGCCGCCGGGTCGATCTCTCGCACGCCTACCTGGAGCGCACGGTCTCCAAGCTCTCCGGCGGCAACCAACAGAAAGTGCTGTTCGGCAAGGGCTTCGGCGAGGCCCGCGAGCTTTACATTTTCGACGAGCCCACCGTCGGCGTCGACATGGGCACCCGCGCCGCGCTCTACCGGCTGATCAAGCAGATCGCCGAAGCGGGTAAGGCGGTGGTGGTAATTTCCTCCGACCTTTCCGAGGTCATGCATCTCTCTCATCGCTTGCTCGTCTTCGCCAACGGCCGCATCGCAGCCGAACTCGAAGGCGACGGCATTCGTGAACAGACGGTGCTCGGCTATTTCTTCCAGGATGAAAGGCAGTCCGCATGAGCAGCGAGGCCCTAACCACGATGAAGGCCGAGACCGCCAGGCTCCTGACATCCGCCCGTCCGATCCTGCGCAACGTGTTCCTGCGGGTCGGCGTGCTCCCGTTTTTCCTCATCGGCGCGCTCTTGATCTTCGCTATCGGGTCGGGCCAGTTCCTGACCATCGACAACATCACCAATGTCGCGCGGCAGTCAGTCTATCTTATCCTGGTCTCGCTCGGCCAGATGCTCGTCCTGGTCACGGGCGGCTTCGACCTTTCGGTCGGCACGGCCATTGCTTTGACGTCGGTCGTGTCAGCAACGGCAATGGTCCATTTCGCCGGCATTTTTCCCGATGCGGTCTGGCTGGTGATCCTGCTCGGCGTCATCGCGGGCTTCGCCGCAGCGCTCGTCATCGGCGCGCTCAACGGGCTCGGGGTGGCGCAATTCGGCGTCTCGCCGTTCATCATGACGCTCGGCGTGCAGTCCGTCGGCGCCGGCATCGCATTGTTCATCACCGGCGGCGTGCCGATCGGCGGACTGCCCTATGCGTTCGGCGACTTCTTCGGCTTCGGCCGGATCCTCGGCATTCCGGTCCCCGTGCTGGTGGCGATCCTCGCCATCGCGGTGATGTGGCTGATGATGAACCGGACGCGTATCGGCGCGCGCATCTATGCGGTCGGCGGCAACATCAAGGCGGCCAACCTGTCCGGCATCAACACCAAGAGAACGCTGTTCCTCGCCTATGTGATCTGCGCGCTGCTCGCATCGCTCGCCGGGGTGCTGCTCACCGCGCGGGTCGAAAGCGGCGAGACCAATCTCGGCGGCACCATCGCGCTGGAATCGATTGCCGCCTGCGTCATCGCGGGCGTGTCGCTGCGCGGCGGGATCGGGCGGGTCGACAGCGTGGTGCTCGGCGCGTTCTTCATCGTGCTGGTGCAGAACGGCATGAACCTGATGCAGATCGGCTCTTATATGCAGATGGTGCTGCTCGGCGGCCTCCTGATCCTGGCGGTGATCATCGACCAGATCCGCTACCGGATGCTGGTGGGCGAGCGCTGAGGCCCGGGCCACTCCCCGGTTCGCTGCCGACGCCTCCGATAAGCCTGCCGCCATGCATTTGATCGATGCAGGTCCGGGCGCAGTGCACTAAGATGCGGGGAAAGAGATATTTTTTTTGCCGCCAGGAAGCGCCCCATGATTCTTCTGCCCGCCGAGCCGCTGGAGCGGCTGATTACCGATATTTTCCAGGCCGAAGGCTGTTCCGCCGCCGAGGCCGGGCGCATCACGCGCAACCTGATGGGCGCGAGCCTGACCGGACATGACAGCCACGGCGTCATGCGCACGCCGCGCTACGTCTTCTGGCTGCGCCAGGGCAGCGTCAAGCCGGGACAGACCTTGCAAATCGTCAGCGAGACGCAGTCCTTCGCCCTCGTCGACGGGCAGTTCGGCTTCGGCCAGACCATCGCGCCGCTGAGCGTCGAGCTTGGCCTCGCCAAGGCGAAAAACGAAGGCGTGGCTGTCATTGCGGTGCGCAATTCCGGGCATATCGGGCGCGTCGGCGATTGGGCGGAAATGGCGGCTGAAGCCGGCTTCGTCTCGGTGCATTTCGTCAATGTGGCCGGCAGTCAGTTGGTCGCCCCGTTCGGCGGCGTCGAGCGGCGCCTGTCGACCGCGCCGTTCACCGTCGGCTTCCCGATGGCCGGGGCCGAGCCGATCATCCTCGATTTCGCCACCTCCATGGTTGCGGAAGGCAAGGTCATGGTCGCCGCCAATGGGGGTAAGCCGCTCCCGCCCGACGTTCTGATCGATGCCGACGGCAGTTTCAGCAGCGACCCGCGCACGCTTTACGGCGATCAGAAGGATGCGGGCGACCGCGGCGGCCGCACCGGCACCGGCGCGATCCGCGCCATGGGCGAGCACAAAGGCTCCGGCCTCGCCCTGATCTGCGAGCTGCTCGCCGGGGCGCTGACCGCGTCGGGCTGCTGCGGACCGGAAGAGCGGCAACTCGCCAACGGTATGCTCTCGATCTACATCGATGCGGGCGCGCTGGGGCTCGCCGAGACGATGACCGCGGAAGCGCGGCGCTATCTCGACTGGGTCAAGGCCTCGCGGCCGGCCGAGCCGGGCGGCGAAGTGCTGCTGCCCGGCGAGCCGGAGCGGCGCAAGCGCGAGACGCGGTTGCGCGAGGGCGTCCCCCTCCCGGAAGACGGCTGGGCCAGCATCTGCGCGACCGCCCGCGCGGCGTCGATCCGGCCGGAGGATTACGGGTTTTGACGTGGCGCGGCGACGGGCTCGCAAGCCGCAATCATTGCAGAAGGGCGATAAAGCCTCGGCCCGAGGGATCGGGACGGATCAGCATATATTTGGAGGAGTGACGGGATGCGGAACAAACCTCGCGTGCGCGGCGGAATTGTCGGCTCGGGCTTTGCGGCGAACCTGCATTATGAGGGCATCCAACGCGTCTACGGCACCGATGTCGAGTTGGTCGGCCTGTTCTCACCGACGCCGGCGAACGCGCAGCGCTTTGCCGAACCGCGCGGCATTCCGGTTATCGACAGCCTCGACGCGCTGCTCGGCGCGGTCGACGTCGTCCATGTCTGCGCCAGTCCCGCTGCGCATGAAGAGATTGCCATCGCAGCGCTCGCGCGCGGCGTGAACGCGATCGTGGAGAAGCCGCTGACCGGCTATTTCGGCGACGGCTCGCCCGATTTCCATATCTCGCAGGTCAGCATGGAGGCGGCGCGCGACGGGGCTCTCGCCAGCATTGAACGCATGCTCGAAGCGGAAGCCAGGAGCAAGGCGATGATCCTTTACGCGGAGAACTGGGTCTATGCCCCCGCCGTGCAGAAGGAGCGCGAGATCGTCGAGAAGACCGGCGCGCAGATCCTGTGGATGCATGGCGAGGAGGCCCATTCCGGTTCGCATTCGCCGGCCTATGGCTTCTGGCGCAAGAATGGCGGCGGTGCGCTGATCGGCAAGGCCGTGCATCCGCTGTCGGCCGCGCTTTATCTGAAGCGGGTCGAGGGCCGCGCCCGCAACGGCCGCCCGATCCGCCCGGCAGCAGTCAGCGCCCGCACCCACGCCCTCACCCGTATCGACGACTATGCCGACCGCGGCTATCTGCGCACGGACTATCATGACGTCGAGGACTTCTCGGCGACGCATGTCGTGTTCGAGGACGGCACGATCGCCGACATTTTTGCCTCGGAAATCGTGATGGGCGGCATTCACAACTGGCTGGAGGTCGCCGCCAACAACCACCGCGCGATCTGCAACATCAACCCGAATACGGCGATGCAGACCTACAATCCGCAAGATGCCCAGTTCAAGGACATCTACGTCGTCGAGAAGATCGGCACCAAGCAGGGCTGGTCGCCGACGGCCCCGGACGAGGACCACACCACCGGCTTTCCGCAGGAGATCGAGGCGTTCTACCGCGCCGTCGCCACCGGCACCCCGCCGGAATCCGATAGCGGCCTCGCCGCCGATACCATTTCCACCGTTTACAGCGCCTATCTGTCGGCCGCCCGCAAAGGCGTCGAAGTGCCCGTCAAGACGGCGTCCTGAGCGGGGCTGGTCCGCCCCGGCTTCAGGGCCTCAAACGCGCTTCTAGCTCAAGTTCGGCGGTGCGTTTGCCGTTGCTGAGTATGGCAAATTCACCTGTCGGTTATACTAACCGGTTAGTTATTAACTTGACGCTCCAAATGTCCTGATCTTATCCTCTCGGTAGCGCCCGCAAAGTGGCGCGTGAAGACAATTTCGAATTGTCACGGAGGAAACGATGAAGAGGCGCAGTGTCATTCTGCGCGGCCTGGCAGGGGCCGCGCTCATCGCGGCCGGATGTCTGACCGCTGTCGATGCCCAAGCACAATGGAAGCCGGAAAAGCCCGTCACGGTCGTCGTGCCCTGGGGCGCCGGCGGCTCGACCGACCAGGTCGTGCGCGTCGTCGCGCAGGAGCTTGAGAAGGCGCTCGGCCAGAAGGTCGTCGTCGTCAATCAGCCGGGCGCGTCCGGATCGATCGGCACCAAGTCGGTTTTCGAAGGCGACAAGGACGGCACGATCATGGCCTCCGGCGCCGCCAAGGACCTCGGCACCTATGCGGTCACCGGCCTTCTGGACACCAAGATCGAGGACTGGAACCTCTATCTGGCGGTCGTCAATGCCTCGGTCATCGGCGTCAATGCCGATACGCCGTACAAGACGCTCGACGATCTCGTCAAGGCGATGAAGGAGAAGCCCGGCAGCGTCAAGGTCGCCACGGCCGGCATCACCTCCTCGGGCGGCGACGGCCTGCGCCAGCTTCAGGAGGCCTTCGGTGTCGAAGCCAAGCAGATCACCTATGACGGCGGCAATCCGGCCGTGATCGCCACCGTCGGCGGCGAGACCGACGCCACCACCCAGCTCGGCGTGGAGCAGGCGGAAATGCTGCGCGCCAAGAAGCTGCGCGGCCTCGCCGTGCTGTCGAGCCGGCCGCTGAAGCTCGAAGGCGTCGATCCGATCCCGGCGATCACTACCTCGAAGCCGGACTTCAAGCTCGCCGACAATTACTTCGGTATCTTCCTGCCGAAGGGCGCGCCGAAGGAGGTCACCGACACGCTCGACAAGATCTGGACCGACGTCATGCCGAAATCCGAAGCGCTCGCCAAATATGCCGAGAGCCGCGGCGCGATCGTCGCCGTGCTGCATGGCGAGGAAGCGCAGAAGGCCGTGATGCCTGCGATCCAGGTGGCGGCCTACGGTCTCGTGGCCCGCAATCAGGCCAAGATCGATCCGGCGACGATCGGCATCGAGAAGCCGTAAGGCGAGAAGACCCGCGGCGGAGCGTGATGTGCGCCCGCCGCGCCACTTTCCAAAGACGCAGCTCAGTGTTCGGGAGCATCGCACGATGACCGACCCCGCAGCCAACCGCCGCCAAACACCCGACCGGACGGATTTCTGGGCCGGCCTCGTTCTCGCCGCCCTAGGGCTCGCCGTCGCGGTCCAGTCCTGGCGGATGCCGCGGCTGGAAGAGCGCGGAATCGATCCGCTTACGGCACCGGGCATCGTGCCGGGCGTGCTCGGCGTGGCGCTCCTGATGCTGGGGCTGGTGTTGGTATTGCGCGGCGATGACGAAAGCCGCAGCCGCATCGGTCTGTCGGCGATTGTCGGCATCGGCCGCGAGCGTGTGCGGTTGGGCGTCGCGCTCGGGCTCAATGTGATCTTCGCGCTGGTGCTGGTCGGGCGGCTGCCGTTCTGGCTCGCCACAGTCCTCTACCTGACCGTCTTCATGGCGATCTTCGGGCTCGAGCCCGGCCGCGCGGGCTGGCCGAAACGGGCGGCGCTGATCGTGGTCGTCGCCGCGGCGATGACGGCCGGCATCGTCTATCTGTTCGAGACGTTGTTTTACGTGCGCCTGCCGTGAGATCGCGACGATGACCGGGCTCGATCATTTCCTTCAGGCACTCCAAGGTTTTCTCGGCTTCGACACCGTCGTCAACGTGTTCGGCGCGACCTTCATCGGCATCGTCATCGGTGCGCTGCCGGGCCTGACCGCAACGATGGGCGTGGCGCTGCTGACGACGCTCACCTATTCGATGCCCGCCGATCAGGCGATGCTCGTGCTGATCTGCATCTATGTCGGCGCGATCTATGGCGGCAGCCGCTCCGCCATCCTGCTGAACATCCCCGGTACGCCCGCCAATGCCGCCACGACGCTCGACGGCTTTCCGCTGGCGAGAAGCGGCCGGGCGGGCTACGCCATGGGCATCGCCACCACGTCCTCGGCGATCGGCACGCTGATCGGCATCGTCTTCCTGCTGCTGCTGGCGCCGACGCTGGCGGAATTCGCGCTGCGCTTTCAGAGCTATGAATATTTCTGGCTCGCAGTGTTCGGCATCGTTGTCGCCGGGCTTATGACGGCGGCGGACGATCCGCTCAAGGGCTGGATCGCCGGCGTGCTCGGCCTGCTTGCCGCGATGGTCGGCCAGGAATCCATCCATGCCTACGAGCGCTTCTCCTTCGCCTCGACCGAGCTGGCCGGCGGCTTCGCGCTGATCCCGGTCCTGGTCGGGGTGTTCGGGCTCGCCGAAGTGCTGACCGTGATGCGCAACGCCGCCGCCGAACTGGCAACGACGACGGTCGACCGCGTGCTACCGAGCTTTGCCGACATCTGGCGCTACAAGCGCACCATCATCCGCTCCGGGCTGCTCGGCACCGGCGTCGGCATCATTCCCGGCGTCGGCGAGGATATCGGGGCTTGGGTCTCCTATGCCGCCGCCAAGCGCGGCAGCGCCGAGGGCGATAAGTTCGGCAAGGGCTCCATCGAAGGCCTGATCGCCGCCGAGACCGGCAACAACGCCGCCATTCCCGGTGCAATCATCCCGGTGCTGACGCTCGCCATCCCCGGTTCGGCGCCCGCCGCCGTGCTGCTCGCCGCCATGCTGATCCACGGCATCCGGCCCGGTCCGCTGATCATGCAGGAAACGCCGGAATTCGTTTACGGCGTCGTCATCATGCTGGTGCTGGCGACCGTGGCGATGTGGGTGCTCGGCATGCTGCTGGCGCGGCCGCTGCTCTATGTGCTGCGCGTGCCGCGCTGGATCATGATGCCGGTCGTCTTCGTGCTCTGCGTCATCGGCCCTTACGCGATCACGCAGCGGCTGTTCGACGTCTGGGTGATGTTCGGCTTCGGCATTGTCGGCTTCGTGCTGCGCGAGATGCGCTATCCGATGGCGCCGCTGGTGCTCGGGCTCATCCTCGGCGATCTGCTCGACAAGAATTTGCGCCGGGCGCTGACGCTATCGGACGGCGATCTGACGCCGTTCTTCACCCGGCCGATCAGCGCCGTGCTCTGGATCATCACGCTGCTGCTGATCCTGAGTGCAATACCTGCGGTGCGCCGGATGGTTTCGCGGGCCACCCGATGGAGGCCGGTATGAGCGCGCCCGCCATTCCATCGCCTCCGCAATCGGCCGCGCGCCGCCCGCGCGACCGCGTCGCCACGGCGGCGGCCATCCTCGCCTCGGCCTATAAGGAATTTGCCGCGCACGGTTTTGCCGGCGGCCGCGTCGACCGGATCGCCGAGCGGGCCAGGGTCAACAAGGCGACGATCTATCATCATTATGGCAGCAAGGAAGGCTTGTTCCTAGCCGTTCTGGAGCGCGCCTATGAGCGCGCGCGGGTGCCGGAGCAGAAGCTGCATCTCGACGAGATCGAGCCGCGCGAGGCGATGAAGCGGCTGGTCGAATTCACCTTCGACAGCTTCGTCAAGGACCGCAGCTTCATCAAGCTGCTGAACGACGAAAACCTCCATGGCGCCGTGCATCTCAAACAGTCCAAGCGCATCGCCGAAATGCACTCGCCACTGCTTGCCACCATGCGCAAGATCCTGGTGCGGGGCGCCGCGGACGGCGTGTTCCGCGCCGATCTCGACGCGGTGCAGACCTGGATCTCGATCGCGGCGGTCAGCTATTTCTACTTCTCGAACATCTCGACGCTCTCGACCATCTTCGACCGCGATTTCGACACGCAGGACGCCCATGCGGTCCGTCGCCGGCATGTGGTCGACCTGATCCTTTCCGCCTTGAGACGTTGACGATGGCTATGAACGCGACGCAAATTCGGGAGACCAGACGATGACGACGAGACGGCTCGGCATTGTGATGCACGGCGTCACCGGCCGCATGGGGCTAAACCAGCATCTGATCCGCTCCATCGTGGCGATCCGCCGGGAAGGCGGCGTGGCGCTGAAGAATGGCGACCGGGTGATGCCCGACCCGATCCTGGTCGGGCGCAGCGAGGAGAAGATCGCCGCACTCGCCAATGCGCACGGCATCGAGCGCTGGACCACCGATCTCGATAAGGCCCTCGCCAATCCCGACGACACCGTGTTCTTCGATGCCGCAACGACGCAAATGCGCCCCGGCCTGCTCAGCAAGGCCATCGCCGCCGGCAAGCACATCTATTGCGAAAAGCCGGTCGCGACCAATCTCGACGAGGCGATGGCCGTCGTCCGTCAGGCGAAGGCGGCGGGCATCAAGCACGGCGTCGTGCAGGACAAGCTGTTCCTGCCCGGTCTGCGCAAGCTGAAGATGATGATCGATGCCGGTTTCTTCGGCCGGATTCTGTCCGTGCGCGGCGAGTTCGGCTATTGGGTGTTCGAGGGCGATCTGCAGCCGACCCAGCGCCCCTCCTGGAACTACCGCGCCGAGGACGGCGGCGGCATCATCCTCGATATGATCTGCCACTGGCGCTATGTGCTCGACAATATCTTCGGCGCGGTGCGCTCCGTCTCCTGCCTGGGAGCGACGCATATTCCGGAGCGCTGGGACGAAAACGGCGAGAAATATAAGGCGACGGCGGACGATGCCGCCTATGCCACTTTCGAGCTCGACGGCGGCGTCGTCGCGCAGATCAACAGCTCATGGACGACGCGGGTGCGCCGCGACGATCTCGTCACCTTCCATGTCGACGGCACGCATGGATCGGCCGTCGCAGGGCTGAGCGATGTCGTCAGCCAATCCCGGGTCAACACGCCGAAGCCGGTCTGGAATCCGGACGTCAAGCAGCCGATCGACTTCTTCGCCGGCTGGCAGACGGTGCCCGACTACGCCGCGTTCGACAACGGCTTCAAGGTGCAATGGGAGGCCTTCATCCGCCATTTGGTCGATGACGAGCCGTTCAAATGGGACCTGGTGGAGGGTGCCAAGGGCGTCCAGCTCGTCGAATGCGCGCTGGAAAGCTGGAAAGAGCGCCGCTGGATCGACGTTCCGGCGCTCGATGTGTGAGAAGGCGGTGAAACTATGGACGCTATCGCAAAATCCGGTCTGACCATCGACCTGCCGACGCCGGACGGCGGCTTGCAGGGCTTTGCACTGTCCGAGCCTCGCGACTTCCCCGCGAGGCCCGCCCGCGCTTTCAACCGCATCGCCTTTTCGGCCGCCCATGTCGTCGCCGATCCGCGCGCCGACATCGATCCGTGGATCGACCGCGCCCTCGACTGGGACGCGACCATCGCCTTCCGCGAGCATCTCTGGGATCTCGGCATGGGCGTCGCCGAAGCGATGGACACCGCACAGCGCGGCATGGGGCTCGACTGGCCGACCTCGCTGGAGCTGATCACGCGGGCCGTGGCGGCGGGCAAAGCCTATGAGGCGCGCAACGGCCGGCCGGCGCTGATCGCATCCGGCTGCGGTACCGACCACCTTGCGCCGGAGGACGCCCGGTCCATCGACGACGTGATCCGCGCCTATGAGGAGCAGATGGCGGCGATCGAGAAGGCCGGTGGCCGGCTGATCCTGATGGCGAGCCGGGCGCTGACGAAGGTCGCCAAGTCGCCCGCCGATTACGAGACGGTCTATGACCGCGTCCTGTCGCAGGCGAAGGAGCCGGTCATCATTCACTGGCTCGGCGAGATGTTCGACCCGGCGCTCGCCGGCTATTGGGGAAACGCCGATCATGATGCGGCGATGGTAACGGCGCTCGCGGTCATCAACTCGCATGCGGACAAGGTCGACGGCGTGAAGATCTCGCTGCTCGACAAGGACAAGGAGATCGCCATGCGGCGCCGGCTTGCCGCAGGCGTGCGCATGTATACGGGCGACGATTTCAACTATGCCGAGCTGATCGGCGGCGACGACCAGGGCCACAGCGATGCTCTGCTCGGCATTTTCGACGCCATCGCCCCGGCGGCCTCGGCGGCGCTTGCCGCGCTGGCGGGCGGCGACCGCGCCGGGTTCGAGGAGATCCTGGCGCCGAGCGTGCCGCTGTCGCGCCATATCTTCCGCGCGCCGACCCGCTTCTACAAGACCGGCGTGGTGTTCATGGCCTATCTGAATGGCCTGCAGGACCATTTCGTCATGGTCGGCGGCCAGCAGAGCGCGCGGTCGATCCTGCATCTGGCGGAGCTGTTCCGGCTGGCGGACCGGGCCGGGCTGCTGCGCGATCCGGCGCTCGCGCGGGGCCGAATGGCGGCGGTTCTGGCTGTGCATGGGATCGGCTGATGCGCGATTTTTCTCACAGCCACGAGGCGCTGTCGATCAACACCGCGACGGTGCGCAAGCAGGCTTCGCTCGACAAGATCATCGAGGCCTGCGCGCGCCGCGACATCCGCATGATCAGTCCGTGGCGCGATCAGGTCCACGCGGTCGGTCTGGAGCGCATCGCCGCGCAGCTCCGCGACACCGGCATCACGCTTTCCGGCTATTGCAGGGGCGGATTTTTCTCCGGCCGCCGACTTGGCTGGGCTCGATGCGGCTTTCGCGGATAATCGCCGCGCCATCGACGAGGCGCAAGACGCTCGGCAGCCCGTGTCTCGTGCTGGTGGTGGGCGCGCTGCCCGGCGCGCTGGACGGCAAGCCGGCCTACAAGGATATCGAGCTGGCGCGGACCCAGGTCTTCGACGGCATCGCCGCGACGCTCGACTACGCACGGCAAGCGCAAATGCCGCTCGCCATCGAGCCGCTGCACCCGATGCAGGCGGCGGACCGGGCCTGCGTCAATACGCTGGAACAGGCGCTCGACATCTGCGATGCGCTCGACCCGCAGCGCAGCGGCAGTCTCGGCGTTGCCGCCGACCTCTATCACATCTGGTGGGACCCGAAGCTCGCCGCCCAGATCGCCCGTGCCGGCCGCGAACGCCTGCTGGCCTTCCATGTCTGCGACTGGCTTACACCGACGCGCGACCTGCTCAACGATCGCGGCATGATGGGCGACGGCTGCATCGAGCTGCGCAAGATCCGCGGCTGGGCGGAAGCGGCGGGCTATGCCGGCGCGGCCGAGGTGGAGATCTTTTCGGCCGACTGGTGGGCGCGGCCGCTGGAGGAGGTGCTCGACACCTGCATCGATCGGCACAAATCCGCCGTGTGACGCACAAAGCGGTGATGCTCGCCCCGGCCCCGACATAGATTGGCTTCAGGCTCATTCCCACATGCCGACCAGCCGCCCACGCAAATGTTTGCAACGATAGCGGCTGCGACGCAATAATCGGCTCGGGGTGGCAGCAGCCCCGTCAACGCGTTGGGGGTGCACAATGCGGGAGAGCACGAACTTGGTCCCTACCACCGCCGCTCCGGCGACGGCGACCCAGGCGGCGGCCGGTTCCGCCCGTCACGAGGTCATTGTCGTCGGCGGCGGGGCGGGCGGCATCGAGCTGGCAACGCGCCTGGGCGACACGCTCGGCAAGAACGGCCGCGCCCGCATCACGCTGGTCGACAAGACCCGCACCCATCTGTGGAAGCCGCTCCTGCATGTGGTCGCCGCCGGGAGCTTGGATCCGGCCGAATTGGAGCGAAACTATCTGGCGCAGGCGCATCTGCACCATTTCGATTACCGCTTCGGGGAGATGATCGGCCTCGAGCGCAGCCAGCAGCTTATCCATGTCGGCGCCACTTACGACGAGGAGGGGCGCGAGATTACGCCGATGCGGTCCTTCCATTACGACACGCTGGTCATCGCGGTCGGCAGCGTCACCAATGACTTCGGCACGCCGGGCGTGGCGGAATACGCCGTTCCGCTCGACACGACGCAGCAGGCGGTGCGCTTCAATCGCCGCCTGGTCAACGCCCTGATCCGCGCCCATGCACAGGAGGGGCCCGTCCGGCCCGGACAGCTCCACGTCGCGATCATCGGCGCCGGCGCGACCGGCACCGAGCTTGCCGCCGAGCTGCATCGCACGGCGCGTGAAGTGATCGCCCACGGCCTCGACCGCATCGACCCGCAACGGGACCTGCGCATCATCCTGATCGAGGCGGCCGACCGCATCCTGCCGGGACTGCCGGAGCGCATCTCGAAGGCGTCCCTGAAGCTGCTTCAGGATCTCGGCGTCGAGGTTCGCACAAGCGCGCGCGTCAGCGAGGTGACGCCCGAGGGTGTCAAGCTGGCCTCGGGCGATTTCATCAATTCGGAGCTTGTCGTCTGGGCCGCGGGCGTCAAGGCGCCGAAATTCCTGGCCGATCTGGATGGGCTGGAAACCAACCGCATCAACCAGCTCATCGTCACGCCGACGCTGCAGGCCACGCGCGATCCCAATATCTTCGCCATCGGCGACTGCGCCGCCTGTCCCCGCGAGGGCTTCGACAGCCCGGTGCCGCCGCGCGCCCAGGCCGCCCATCAGGAGGCGTCGCATCTGGCAAAGCAGCTCCGCCGGCGGCTCGACGGCAAGGCGCTCACACCATACAGCTATCGCGATTTCGGCTCGCTCGTCTCCTTCGGCGACTACAGCACGGTCGGCAATCTGATGGGCTTCCTGGTCGGCCGCAGCTTCTTCATCGAGGGTTACTTCGCCAAGCTGATGTATCGTTCGCTGCAATTCATGCATGAGGTCGCGCTTTACGGCGTCCTCAGGGCGTCGCTCCGCTGGCTGGCGCACGGCCTGTCCCATCAAACCGGGCCGACCGTCAAGCTCCATTAGCTCCGGACGACCCGGCGGCGCTTCCACTGGCCTCTATCCGGCTTTCGCTTCGACGATGCGTCGCAACTTGTCTGGCGGGATGCCATCGGCCTGCCCCTGGCGCCGGGCGAACTCGGTCGACAGGCGCTGGATCACGGCGTTGGCGGGGGTCGGAATGCCGTGAAGGCGGCCGAGCAGCACCACCTCGCCATTGAGATAGTCGGTTTCGATATCGCCCGTCCCGCGCACGAAATTCTGCCGCGACGATCCGCCGATGCGGCCCGCGCCGGGGATCTCGCCATACGCAAACTTGCCGTCGAGCCGCTTTTGCACCTCATCGTCGCTCGTCCAGTCGATACCGGCGGCGCGGAAGCAGGCGCGGCCCTCCTCCTTCAGGATGGCGAGGAGGGTCGTCGGCGGTCTCGCCTTCGGGGAGGATCGCTTCCAGCCCGTTGCCCAAATTCATCG
>CAVSIA010000002.1:0-96458 GCA_963727575.1 uncultured Alphaproteobacteria bacterium | reverse complement strand
ACTTTTCCTGATCACGCTCTAAATTCGTTGGCTGATCGCGTGATCGAGCGGAAAAGTGGAATCCACTTTTCCTGATCACGCTCTAGATTTGTTGGCTCATCGCGTGATCGAACGGAAAACCGGATTCCACTTTTCCTGATCACGCTCTAGATTCTGTGAGCTGATCGCGTGATCGAACGGAAAACCGGATTCCACTTTTCCTGATCACGCTCTAGATTCGTGAGCTGATCGCGTGATCGAACGGAAAACCGGATTCCACTTTTCCTGATCACGCTCTAGCTGGAGCCGATCGCATTGGTGGACGGGAATGACCGATAAGACCCTTCTCATCGTCGCGCATGCGCCCTCGCCGAATACGGCACGGCTTCGCGATGCGCTGATCGCAGGCGCCGGGCATCCCGATATCGAGAGCGTGGCGGTGCGCTGCCTGTCACCCTTCGATGCCGGACCGGCGGACGTGAAGGCGGCGCAGGCGGTGATTTTGGCGACGACCGAAAATCTCGGCTATATGAGCGGCGCGCTCAAGGACTTCTTCGACCGCATCTACTATCCCTGCCTCGACGACACGCAGGGACTGCCCTATGCGCTGGTGATCCGCGCGGGCCATGACGGCACCGGCACGCTGCGGGGCGTGGAGACCATCGTAACCGGGCTGAGATGGCGCGCCGTACAGAAGCCGCTGATCTGCCGGGGCGAATTCCGCGAGGAATTCGTCGATCAGTGCAGCGAACTCGGCACTGCGTTGGCCGCCGGGTTGGAGGCGGGGATTTTTTGAAGCCTGCTTCGGCCGACAGGGCGGGCAGACGAAGAATGATGGCTCTATTCAACCCGAACGGCGTCAGTTCTTGCCGGACGCCGCCGCTTTTGCCGCGAGCCTCATATCGCTGGCATACTCGTCGTCCATGCGGTGCATGGCGGCCTTGGAGGCGACCTTGCCCTTGGCCAGCGCAAAGTCGATCGTTCCCGCCGGCAACGCTTCGCGTTCCTCTTCTTCCGACGGGCGCGCAGTCGCCACGGTCCAGATGATGGCGGCGCCGTACATCATCAGCGCGGCCACATCCTTATAGTCCTCGATGTTGTCGATCCACCACGCCGCCGCCGTGAAGGGCAGGAAAAGCGCCACGCCGACGACGAAGCGCGAAACCCACCAACCCGGAACCAGCGCCGCCAGCGGCAGGGTCCAGACGATGTACCATGTCCAGACATGGCTGATCACGCCGAAGCTCACCGCGCACATCACCGCCAGAACGGCGCGCAGAACGTTCTCCTCGTCGGGCGTCTTCCAGGTCTGCATGAGCTGATGGATTGCGATCGCCGGAAAGATCACGACCAGCAAGCTCGCCGAGCGGCACGACCCAGCCGCCGAAGACGTAACCGAAAGCCCCGAAGGCGTCCTTCGGCTGCATGAAATGCCAGCTATCCACCCACCAGACCGCGTCGAAAAACGCGAAGGACCGGTAAAACACCGCCATGACGGCGATGCCGGCCGCCAGTCGGCAGCATCATGCGCCACGCATAGTCGCTGATCGACATGCCGCGGCTGCGGACGCTATGGATGAAGTCGACGATGAACAGTGGCGCGGTGGTGTATTTGCACCATCATCGAGGCGACCAGCGCGAGCGGCGCGCTCATCCGCGCCTGCAGCAGCAGCGCCAGCCAGAGCAGGGCCGGCAGCACGAGCGCGATGTCGTTGTGGCCTTCGCCGACTGTTTCCAGAACGCCGAGCGGCACCCAGCCGACGATCACGAGAGCCAGCGATCTGCTGGACGGCGCGACGCGGCGCATCAGCCTGTCCACCAGCACCAGCGATCCGCCCAGGCCGCGAGCAGAATGCCCTTTGAAGATCAACCCAGCCGCCAGCACGCTGCCGCCGGCCACCGTCATCACCGCGCCCGAGATCAGCGCCCAAAGCGGACCGTATGACATGGTCATCGGCATGTGGTCGATCGGATAGCCGACGAGCATCTCCGGCGTGAATTTGACATAATAGGGATTGACGCCCGAAGCGATCATGTCGCCCCAGACGGCGGAAAGCCAGAAATCCTGCGTATATACGGGGAAGGCGAAGAAGCATGACGGCCGCGAAAGCGAAAGACCAGACGAGGACGCGGTCGGCGGTGGCGTCGTCACGGCCCTGGCCTCGAACGCCGATCAGGACGATCAACGAGACCGCCGCCGCGCTGGCGACGATCAGCGGCACCGAGCGCGACAGGATGACCGCAAGCGCGCCGCCGAACAGCGCGCGGATCGGCGTTGACGTGCTCATAGCCGAACCAGTGCTGGAAAAAGCCGATGGCGTTGGGGCTGTAGAATGGGAGACCAGAGCGCCGGCGTCTGCAAATACGACAGCCCAGCCATGGTCACGAAAGCGGCAAGGGCTACGATGCCGAGCGCATCGACCAAACGACGAAACGAAGACGCTGCCACAAAAGTCCCCCATCTTAGAGGCCGGTTTTCCGCCTCAGATTTTCTTTGCACACATTGCTAACGTTTCTTGAGCGGATTAGTTGAGTTCGGCTTCGAAAAACCTCTCAGTGACGCTGGCGGGCAACTTATGTGGGGGTCCGGACAAGCCTCCGTCTGCCGAAACGGAGACTTAGATCACATAAGTTCAGAAAGTATTTTGCCGACGATCATATTGCCTCTGTTGGACATGTGGGTGTCGTAGTCCCAATACAGATCGTCCGTCTCGATCTCTCGCTTCTCGAGTTCCTTCGGGTTATGTCGTAGTACTTTATGCCCAGCGAATCCAAATAGGCGATGAATTCTTTGTAAAAATTCGTCACGTCCTTGCGCGGCATAGACCGTGGACGGCCCGGGATGGGGCAGGACGAATTCCAGCTTGTAGCCGTTTGCCAGAGCGTGATCGCGCCACTCCTTGATGATCGCCTTGTTGGCATCGGCATATTTGTAGTTGGTGTAATCCAGATGGCCGTCTTCCGTCTGGATATGCGTCATGCGGTGCAGGTCGTAAAGCTTCTTGCCTTTATAGAGAAAGTACTTGTCGTACCATTCCAGGCCGGGTTCTTCGCCGAGCACGCGGAACGCGGCCTTCGATCGCCGGAACGTTATTGTCGACGATAGTGCAGGCCGGCATTCACGATCTGCGCGGTCATCGAATATTGTCATCAGCGCGCGCGATAGGGAAAAGCTGGTCGGCTGGCCGTCTGGCGCCCGGCTTGTCGCGCTCGCGCTGCGCCTTGACCTGCTTGAACCAGCCCTCGTCGAGATCGACGATGTTGTTGTTGCGGTCCGAGCATCCGGATATCGGCGAGCTCTGCCGTCGCGAACGGTCGTATGCGGATACAGATAATCGTTGGCGGTGTCGGTCGGCGAATAGAAGACCAGGACCCGCTCCGGCCAGTGGCCGAGCTTCTTGCTGATCTCCAGGAACTTGGAGAACTGGTGCCGCTGTCCCGAATGGGTGACGCCGCATTGCAGAATATCGATGCCTTCCTTCTGCTCGAGGATCGTGCCCATCAGATCCTCGAACTTGGCATGACCCCAGGCGATGCTGTCGCCGGCCATGTACCAGAAGCGATGCGGTCGCGGTATTGAGCGGCTTGTCGAAGCAACCGATCGAATTGGACCAGACATGGTAGGAATACTCGTCCATGTGATGGATCTGGTCGGTTCGCGGAACGTCGGTCGGCTTGATGTCGAAGCCGCGCTCGGCATTCGCCTCGAAATAGTCCTTCGGGTAGCCGCGCCCCATGATCTCCACGGCGTAGAAGCCTTCGCGGTATCCGGGGAACTGCGTTGCGATCTGGTCCGGCAATGAGAAGAAGATCGCGGCGTCGACCGCTGCTATCGTAACCAGGATGATCGCCGCCTGAATTGACAGGGTCTTCAGAAGTCTGGACGCACGCATCCCGCATTCCTCACTGCTCACATGGCGTGCGCGCCGGGGCAAGCCAGCGCGTCAGCCGGGAAGCCCCGGAAGGGGCTCAGTCGAGTTCGAAATTGTCCTTGTAGTCAACGGCCAGAGCGCCATCCTGGGCGTCCTTGCGCAACAGACAATTGCCGACCACAAGGGTTTCCATCTCCGTGCCCATGAAGCAGCGGAACGCGTCCTCCGGCGTGCACACGATCGGCTCGCCGCGAACGTTGAAGCTGGTATTCACAAGCACAGAATAGCCGGTCCGCTCCTTGAAAGCGTTTAGCAGCGAACGGAATTTCGGGTTGGTTTCCTCATGCACGGTCTGAATGCGCGCCGAATAGTCGACATGGGTAACGGCGGGTATATCGGAGCGCTGCACATTGAGCTTATCGATGCCGAACAGCGAATCCTCGACGTCGTTCATCTGACGGCGCCGGTTGCGCTTGAGATCGGCGACGAGCAGCATATAGGGGCTGTCCTCGTCGAGCTCGAAATAGTCGGCGACGTCCTCGCGCAGCACGGCCGGGGCGAACGGGCGGAAGCTCTCGCGGTATTTGATCTTCAGGTTGAGCGTCTTCTGCATCTCGGGATTGCGCGGATCGCCGAGGATCGAGCGGGCGCCGAGCGCGCGCGGGCCGAACTCCATGCGGCCCTGGAACCAGCCGACCGCATCGCCCGACGTCAGCCGGTCGACCGTCCGGTCCATCAGCGCGCTTTCATCGAACACCTCGTAGCGGGCCCCGGCGCCCGTCAGACGCTGTTCGACATCGCCCTGCTCGAATTCCGGCCCGAGATAGGAGCCTTTCATTGCGTCGACCGATCCGCTCGCCTGACGCGGATTGGCAAGATGGATGAAATTCGCAGCGAGCGCCGCACCGAGCGCCCCGCCCGCATCGCCCGCCGCCGGCTGGATCCAGATGCGGTCGAAATGGCCGTCCCGCAGGATCTTGCCGTTGGCGACGCAGTTCAGCGCGACGCCGCCGGCCATGCATAGATTGCGGATGCCGTAGGTCTTCGACAGGTCGCGGGTGATCCGCAGCATGACCTCCTCGGTGACCTTCTGAACCGAGGCGGCCAGGTCCATCTCGCGCTGCGTGACGCGCCCCTCCGAGCCGCGCGGCGCGCCGTCGAACAGCTCGTGGAACTTCTCCGACGTCATCGTCAGGCCGGTCATGTAATTGAAATAGCTCATGTCGAGCCAGAAGGAGCCATCCGGTTTGACGTCGATCAGATGCTCCATGATCTTGTCGTAATATTTCGGCTCGCCGTAGGGCGCGAGGCCCATGACCTTGTACTCGCCGGAATTGACCTTGAACCCGGTGTAGTAGGTGAAGGCGGAATAGAGCAGGCCGAGACTGTGCGGGAATTTGATCTCCCGCTTGATCTCCAGCGCATTGCCGCGCCCGATCGAGACCGAGGCCGTGGTCCACTCGCCGACGCCGTCCATGGTCAGCACGACCGCTTCCTCGAAGGGCGAGGGGAAGAAGGCGGATGCGGCGTGGCTCTGATGGTGATCGGCAAACAGCAGCTTCTTGGCGTCGAATTCGCCGCTCGAGGAGAATGGCTTCAGCGATTTGACCAGTCCGCTCTTCTGGAACAGCTTTTCCTTGATCCAGAGCGGCACCGCCATGCGGAAAGACTGGAAGCCGGCGGGCACATTGGCCAGATAGGTTTCGACGAGCCGCTCGAACTTGACCATCGGCTTTTCGAAAAACACCACACGGTCGATCTGGTCCAGATCGACGCCGGCGTGGCCGAGGCAGTAACGGATTGCGTTCTCCGGGAAGGCGGCGTCGTGCTTGTTGCGCGTGAAACGCTCTTCCTGGGCGGCGGCGATGATCACCCCGTCATCAATGAGCGCCGCCGCGCTGTCGTGGTAGAAGGCTGAAAGTCCGAGAATTCGCATTATCCGCTCCGCGGCGCTGGTCTCCGTAGGGAGGCTTGAAAACGAGAGCCCCAGGGACCTGCGGCGGACACCCGGCGTCCGGCTGACCGTCAGATCCGCGCTGATGACTTCTGAACTTGGCTTGCTGGCGTTTCCGGTTAGAGGGTCGACTAGAACTGGTTTTTCATGGATCGAAGCTTCAATTCGGCAGGATCGGGCTCAAGCCAGTAGGTCGTCAGACCGTCCTTGCGCTTGAGCCTCAGGGGATCGGCGAAGACGCGCATCAGCATGCCCATCGGCAGGAATGCGAGCGCGAACATCAGGAACATCACGACCGGGTTGACCACCTTGTGCAGCAACATGCCGAATTTGAACCAGATGATGTTCAGCGGCTGGAGCAGCTGCGGCGCGAGGAAGCTGAGGGCGAGGAGCGTCACCGCCGCGAGCCCGGCGATGACGACGCCGATGGTGCTGTCGCGCAGGCCGATGCCGATCAGAACGGCGACCGCGGTGAAAACGAAGCCGGTCGAGCGAGCGGAGGGGGGCTGGACTTCGACGCTGGGCGAATAGGATTCGTGAAAGTTACCCTTGGCCCGCGAGGAGCCTGATTTTACTGCCATATCTTACGTCCCCACCAGCGCCCGAATTCAAACTCAGGACCCTGTCAATACGGTTCTCGCCGGCCGCTGTCCAGCCATGGACTGGGACGTGATCACCTTCAATAAGGTTCAAATTGCGCCGAACCGCTCATTAAACGGTTCGAAAACATAAAGGGTTCTTAGAATGATCCTAAGCCAGAATTTGTAACCGAACATGAACGTCGCTATAATTCTGAATACAAAATGGCACAAAAGATGGTTGGGGCATCGCCGTCGGCGGAGGCTGACGACCATCGAAGATCCGAGCGTGAGCCCTATTTTTTGGCCTGAGGCGGGCTGCTCTGCTGCTTGGGCGTATCGGCGGGGGGACAGAGAAACATCGGCGATTCATAAATCACTGGCCGATATGTAAAAAATGTTGTCGGCCGGCCAAGCCAGGAGCTGTTATCGACGGAAAGCCAGGATCCGGTCGCGATGCCGACATGGCGAAACAACGTGCCCCCGCCATTACCTTGTTTCCCGCCGCGGCCGATCCGTGCCCGGCTGCCGTCCCAGCGGGAATTCCACGCGACCATGCAGCCGCCCCTCTGCGACGTCGACGGGCGCCAGCCGCTTTGCGCGGCCATGTCGTAGATGCCCTTGGCGTTGGCGGTGTATTTCGCCCAGGAGCAGCCAGCTCTCTTGAGGATCGCGTAAACCACCAGCGCGCAGGAATTGAAGCCGGGCATATCCCAATAGCGCGTCGTCACGCGCGTGGCCGGCGTGTGGGTTTCGACGCCGTAAAGCAGGCCGCGCTTACCGATCTCGAAAACGTCGGGGGCTTTCCTGGCATAATGCACGATCGCGTCGGGCGAACAGTCGGGAGCCGGGTCTTCGTCTGCAACCGGAATGTACCCGTAAACGGATGCGATCGCCCCATCGCCCGGCCGGTGCCACTGGCCTTCCGCGCCGAGCGAGACATAGTCGCCGGAATAGTTCGGCAAGGGCGAGACGTCGGCTTTCGCGGACTGTTGGGACAGCGCTTTGAGATAGCGGTCGGGCGCCGTGCCGTCCGCGCGGGCCGGCGCAAGCCCGCCGATCAGCGCCGCGATCGCCAGAGCGCACACCGCCACACCCGGCGCACCCGCTTCGCGCCGGAGCGAACCCGCAATCCGCTCGACACCCCGCATCGTCATTCTCCGCACCTCGCCCTCAGCATTCGCCGACACTATGGCGCAATTCGTCTGCCGGGCAACATCTATCGGCGGGTGAACGAGCCGGGATCGGTGCTCGAAACGCCGTCATTCCATATAGGCGAATTTGATCTGGTTACGGCAGCTGGCGAGGTATTCCTCATCCTGAAAGCGCCGGACCAGATCCATGAAGCGCTTGCGTTTGACCATGGCCGGCTCGTCGCTCGCGAGCACGACCTGGGCCTCGGGAATAATCTTGAAAGCGAAGCCGAGCTTGGCGTCGTTGAACATGCTCGACATGAACTCGCCGAGCGTCTGATGCTTGGCGCCGCTCGTCGAAAGCTCGCGGTAATTGTCGACGCGCTCGATGCGCACGCTGCTCAGCAGTTCGCGGGCATGATGGATGTGCTCGCTGATTTGGTAGTAAAGCTGATCGAAGCGGACGCGGTCGCCGCGGTCGTCGACGATGGCATCCAACGAGTTGGAAACCGCCAGCAGCGCCGAGCGTGTATGCAGGCGCAGCAACAGGTCGACAAGCTTCGGGTCGAGGATGTGCTGCCCGCTCGGAAGGGCCGCTTCGCCGCTGAGGCGAGCGATGGCCTCCGGCAGCGGCGTATCGAGCGCCGGCCGCCAACGCCAGATATAGACGGGATCGATGATATTTTTGAGACTGCGCTGGCCGACGGAAATGAAGTTCTTGCCGATGCGATGCTTGATCTGCGCGTAGACGCTGTCGGTCAGACAGATGCCCCCCGGCTCGGCGAGTGCTTCGATGCGCACGGCGATGTTGACGCCGTCGCCATGAATGTCGGAATTCTCGAAGACCACGTCACCGAGATTGATACCGATGCGCAGCACGATGGGAATTTGACCGGGGTTCTCCGCGTTGTATTCGGCAAGGCTGCGCTGCACGTCGATCGCGAACTCGACGGCGCCCAGCGCACTGTCGAATTCGAGCAAGGTGCCATCGCCGAGAAATCTGAAGATCCGGCCGGAATTGGCCAACGCTTTGGGAGCGATATAGTCTTTGCGAAGCAATTCGAGGGCAGATAAAACGGCCCCTTCATCTTCGCTGATAAGACGGCTGTAACCGACAAGATCCGCCGCGACAATCGTCGTGAGTTTGCGGCGCACTGCCAATCTCCTTCAATAGATAAAGAAATTCATTGCTTCAAATATGAACGAAGATACGCATTGTGGCAGCGATAGGACGCCTCAAGCTGAAAATCCCCAGCTTTGCGCTACATCCACACGTTTACCGAACGAAGACGGATGCCCGAAATCGGGCCACGTCCGGCGAGCCTCTAAATAAGCCGGTCTGACGAATTCATTATATTGCGTATCGCCGGTACCAAAATCCCGTCGATAGTATGAGAAGCCAATATGTCACAACATATCGATTGACCGCCCGTTGACCGGGGGGCTTGCAGCATTGTCAGGCTGCTTCAGCAGCGAGCGGCGCGGCTCGAGCGATGCTACGACGGCGATTGGCCCTGCTGGGCGGAGGCGTCTCCGAATAGGTGCACGTCTCTTTGCGGAAACGGGATCGTCATTCCGGCCGCTTCGAGGCGGAGCTTTCCCGCCTCGGTCAAGGCCCACCGGGTCGCCCAGTAATCGCTCGTCTTGACCCACACCCGCATCGCCAGCACAACGGCGCTGTCGCCGAGTTCATAGGTGAGGACCTGCGCCGCCGGCTCGGCAAGAACCCGGCCCTCCTCGCCGACGAGGCCTTCGAGAACCTTCTTCGCCTGCGGAACATCGTCGTCATAGGCAATGCCGTATTTAAGCTCAAGGAGCCTGGTCGGCAGACGGCTGTAATTGGTGACGCGCTTGTTCCAAAGCTCGGCATTGGGCACGAACTGAAAGATCCCGTCCCAGCTATGCAGCTCCGAGCTGAACAGGCCGATGCGCTTCACCGTGCCGGCGATCCCGTCCGCATCGATGTAGTCGCCCACCTTGAACGGCCGCAGCCAAAGCAGCATGAACCCCGCCGCGACATTGGACAGCGTTCCCTGCAAAGCGAGACCGACGGCGAGGCCGGCCGCGCCGAGGGCGGCCAGGATGCTGGTGGTCTGAATGCCGAGCTGGCTGAGAACGGCGACGATGACCAGAACGATGACGACGTAGCGGACGACGCTTTCGAGCGCGATCGTCAGCGTCGGATCGACCCGGCCGCTGCTTTCCATAAGACGCCGCGCGGCCCGCTGAGCAAAGCCGGCGAACCAGAGGCCCGCCGCGAGAAGAAGGACCGCACCGATAAGTTGCGGAAGAGCATCGCCAGCCCAGCTCACAAGATGCGTCACAAAAAGCTCAAGCTGCGCCTGCGCCGAAGCGGTGTTCATTTGGCTCTCCCGGATTTTTGTATGATTGAATGCTCGTGTGGGAAGGTAAAGTCCGCGCGAATCGGTGGACTTGAACACGGAACATTCTAAGAGCCATCGGCCGTCAATGATACCCCCGTTTCGTCAAGACTGTGGGGCAAATTTCCAGATTCCAGGAATCACCACAATTTGCATGTCACATGAGGTTACATATACAACCCGTTGGCGCATTGCGGTAATCTGGTATACAATTTGAACAGTTGCCGAAAGTAAGCGTTTAGCAGCCAGGCCGTATGTGAATAGGAACGCAGCGGGCGCGTTTGCTTGCGCCCTACGTGACTATCACTTGCGCAGAATAAAAGACGGGATGGGGGCGTTGTTCATGAGTAGAGGTCTATCAGGAACGTACCTATGCCGCTCATTATCGAAGATGCTATGTCCGCAGTGCACGGCTGGCACTTCATTTTACTCGCGCTCATTTTTGCATTCGCAGCGGGGGCTTTAGCCGGCCTTTTATACCGCGCAGGCAGCGCGATTCTGCTTTCTTTTATTTGCCTGATTGCCGGCATGGTGCTGAGCGGCTTTTTCGGATGGCCGTTCTGGCAAAGCTCGCTGATGACCTTCGGTCTGATCGCCGTTCTGCAATCCGGCTACCTGGCGGGCGCCACGCTGGGCGTCGTGGTGCCCAAAATGGCATCGAAAACCGCCTTCCGCGCCTTCGTCGAAGGGTTGTTCAAGCGAGACACCGCCCGCTAACGCGTGCGCGTCATTGCCGGCCGCCGAGCGGCTGCCAGGGGATTTCGATCTCCCGGTCCCCGGCCCGGAGCGGCACGCTTTCCACCTGGAATATCCTGCGAAGCAATTCCGCCGTCAGCGTCTCGTCCGGCGCACCGAATGCGGCGAGCCGGCCGCCCGACATCACCGCGACGCGATCCGCATAGCGCGCGGCAAGCATCAGGTCATGGCTGACCGCGATGATCAGCCGCCCCGTTCCCGCCTGCGCCGACAGAATGTCCATGACCGCAAGCTGATGAGCAGGATCGAGCGATGTCGCCGGCTCGTCGGCGAGCAATAGCGGCGCTTCCACCGCGAGCGCCCGCGCCAACATCATGCGGGCGCGTTCGCCGCCGGACAGCTCGGTGATCGGCCGATCCGCGAGCGCCTCTCCCTGGACCGCCTGGATCGCGGCATCGACGGCGGCCTCGTCGGCTCGGCTCAATCGGGCAAGGCTCGAGGCGAACGGCGAGCGGCCCATGGTGACGACGTCGCGCGCCGTGACCGGCCAGTGCGCGACATGACCCTGCGGCAGATAGGCGATGGTTTTCGCCCGCGCCGCGGCACTCAGCGCTGCAAGGGGCCGCCCGTCCCAGTCGAGACGCCCGGCGGACGGCAGCAGGCAGGCGATCGCCTTGATCAGCGTGGTCTTGCCCGCGCCGTTCGGCCCGACGATGACGACAAGCTCGCCGCGCCGCGCCTCCAGCGAGACCTCGCTGACGACACGCCGCCCGCCAAGCATGACGCCGACACCTTCCAAAATCAGTGTCATCCCTGACCTCCGGTTTGCAGCAGATCGCGCCCGCGCTGCCTGAACACCAGCCAGAGGAAGAACGGAACCCCGATCAGCGCCGTGAGGACGCCGATGCGGATCTCGCCCGACGACGGTATGAGACGGCAGGCGCAGTCGGCCGCCAGCAGCAGAGCGCCGCCGGCAAGCATCGCCGGAATATGAACACGAGACGGGTCGTGGCCCACCAGCGGACGGATCAGATGCGGCGTCACGAGCCCGACAAATCCGATGACGCCCGAAACCGCGACGCAAGCGCCGACACCCATAGCCACGCCGAATACGGTCAGCAGCTTCAGCCGTCCGGTGTCGACGCCGCTGGTCCGCGCGACGTCCTCCCCGAGCGTAAGCACGCGCAGCCGGCCGCGCAGCCCCAGCAAGACCACCCAGGCGAGTACGATGAACGGCGCCGCCATGGCGACATGCTGGAAGCTGCGATCTTCAAGCGAGCCGAGCAGCCAGAATGCGATCTCCAGCGCCGCGTATGGGTTCGGCGCCAGATTCAGCGCCAGCGACACCGCGGCGCCGGCGAGGCTGGAGAGCGCCATGCCGGCAAGCAGAAGCGTGAGCATGCTCGCCGAGGGGCCCGCCAGGACAAGCAGCGCACCGACCGAGACCAGGGCCGCCAGCATCGCCGCGATCGGAAGGGAATAGGACAGCGCGTCGGCAAGACCGGTGCCGATGGCCAGCACGGCGCCGAACGCCGCCGCGCTCGGCGCGCCGAATACGGAGGGCGCAGCGAGCGGATTGCGCACGAGGCCCTGCAACGCCGCACCGCTCACCGCGAGCGTCGCCCCGATCATGAGCGCCAGCAGGGCACGCGGCAGGCGCAGCTCCTGAACGATCAGCACATCGACCGGATCGCCGAAACCGGCCAGACCGGACAGCACGGCTTTCGGGCTCAGCGATGCCGGCCCGATGCAGAGCGATGCGACGAACAGCACCGCAACCAACACGGCCAGCGCCGCCGTCACCGACGCGAACCGCACCCGCTGCCCGGCCAGAAGCGATTGCCGTTTGCGTTGAGTGAAAGCGAGATCGGTGCGGTCCGTTGCCATCGGGCGGTCATAAGCGGCGCTCGGTCTCTTGGCAATGGACAAGACAGCGACGACCCGGCAGGCGGTGTCCCGCCGCCGAAGGTTACCGAATGCTTGCCCGACAACATCGCCCCAGACGCCAGAACCCTATTTTAAAGGATTCCGGCGATGCTGATCCGCCAAAGAACAGGTGAACCTCCCCGATGCTCGGCAACGCGACTGCGCAGGACGTCGGCATATTGCCGCATCATCTCGACGCGCTCGGCATTCCCGCGGCGTTGCTGGATGCCGCCGGCTGCATCGTCGAAGCGAACCGCACGCTGGAGATCCTGATCGGCGCGAGATCGGACCGAGCTGGCCGGCGACGTGCTCAAGGTGAAGCTGAAAGCCGCCGCAACTGCGACCAAAGGGTATGATGGCAAGTCGGCCTTCCGGTTCGACCGCGACGGGCGGGATCTCTGGTATCGGCTGGATTCTCATGCGCGATCCGACGCGACGCTGGCCATGCTGGTCGACGTGACCGACGAGCAGCAATCGCTGGAACATGTCCGCTTTGCCCAGGGCGTCCAGGACAAGCTGATGCATGACGCCGAAATCGGCGTCTGGCGGTTCGACCCCGGCGAGGACAAGTACTACTTCACCTCGCCGATATCGCTCGGCTATGTCGGCAGTACCCGCGTGGTGCCCGCCGACCAGATCAAACAGCTCCAGCACCGGGCCGACGCCCTCGTCGAGCGGTTGAGCCGGGAAGGCGGATCCGCCGACGCCGAGACCCGCTATTGGCATGCGGACGGGCATTGGGCGCATCTGCGGGTCCACATTCACTCCGGCAGCCGCGTCGCATTGGGCCGCTACGAGCTTTTCGGAATTACTCAGGACGTCACCCGCCAGGCCGTCGCGCGCGACGAAGCCAAGACCTATGCCGAGCGGCTGCGGCTGGCGCTCAAGGCCGCGCGCGGCGCTGTGTTCGAGTACAACTACCGAAAGAAGACCTTTTGGGCCTCCGACGAAATCGTCGCGATGCATCGGCCCCGGCCGCCTCAGCGCGCTTGGCGATCCGCCGCTGGAGCTTTTCGCCGAGGACGATCGCGAGACGGTCCTGGCGATGGTGCGCGGCATGGCACGCGGCGCCGAGGTCGGCTCCGTCGACGTCCGCCTGCTGACCATCGAAGGCATCCGATGGGTACGGCTCTATATCGAGGTGGAGCACGGTTCGACCGGCAGACCGCGGCGAGCGATCGGCCTGTTCATCGACATCGACGAGCAGAAGAAGCAGGAATTGGCATTGCACGAGGCGCGCCGCGCCGCCGAATCGGCCGCACAGGCGAAGTCGAACTTCCTCGCATCGATGAGCCACGAGATCCGGACGCCGCTCAACGGCGTGCTCGGCATGGCGCAGTCGCTGCACACCGATCCGCTGACGCCGGACCAGCGCGAGAAGGTCGAGATCATCCTCGATTCCGGCAATACGCTGATGGCGCTGCTGAACGACGTGCTCGACCTGTCCAAGATCGAGGCCGGCAAGCTGGAGATCGTCAATGTCGAGGACAGCACCCGCGCCGGCATCGAGCGGATCATCAGCCTGTTCCAGCCGAGCGCCGAGGAAAAGAGCATCACGCTCGGCCATGTGATCGACCAGCGCCTGCCCCAGCGGCTGTATTACGATCCGGTGCGCGTCCGGCAATGCGTCAGCAATCTGCTCTCCAACGCCATCAAGTTCACCGAGCGCGGCGGCGAGATCGCGATGCGGCTGAAGTCCCGCGAGCAGATCGATGGCAGCCATATCGTTGAAATCACCGTCTCCGATACCGGCATCGGCATGAGCCAGGAGACGATCGGCAAGCTGTTCTCCGCCTTCACCCAGGCCGACGGCTCGACGTCGCGCCGCTTCGGCGGAACCGGGCTCGGGCTCGCCATCTCGCGCCAGCTCGCCCGGATGATGGGCGGCGACATCACCGTGGAAAGCAAACTCGGCGCCGGCTCGATCTTCCGCTTCACCTTCCGCGCCGACATCCTCGCCGCGCCGCCCCGCGTCGGCGAACCGGCCGCGCCGGCCGCAATCCGACCGGCAACGGCCCCACCATGCCCAGGACAATCCGAGCCTGATGGGCGCGCGGGTGCTGCTTGTCGACGACAACGCCATCAACCGGCAGGTCATCCGTCTGTTTCTCGCACCCTATTCGATCCGGTTCCACGAGGGCGCGAACGGCCGCGAAGCGCTCGACGCCCTGCGGCAGGAGGCGTTCGACATCGTCCTCCTCGACGTGCATATGCCGGTCATGGACGGATGCGAAGCCATCCAGGCGATCCGGGCGAGCGACCAGCCGTGGCACGATTTGCCCGTCATCGCCCTGACCGCCGACGCCATGAGCGGCGACAAGGAACGCTATCTCGCTTTGGGCATGACCGACTATCTGTCGAAGCCCGTCGATCAGCGCGAGCTGGTCAGCAAGATGGTCGCGGCACTGTCGCGGAAGCGCGGTTTGCCGGCGCAGGCGGAGTTGAAAACGGAGAGCGTCAGGTCCTGAGGGGCAGGCCGCCGAGACTACGCGCCTGCGACGATTTTGGCCGCTGCGGAACGGGCGGTCTGGGCAATCTTAGGATCGCCGGTGATCAGGGCGACCACGATGGCGCCATCGATCAGCAGGCCGATCTGATGGGCCACGTCCTCGCTCTGCCGATGGCCGGTCTCGCCCGCCAGATCCGAGATGCGTTGCATGACGATCTTCTTGTGCGACAGCGCGATCTCCTTGTAGCGCGTGTCCTTCTTGTCGAACTCGCCGACCGCGTTGATGAAGGGACAGCCGAAAAAGCGCTCCTCGGCGAACCACGTCTCGAGAATATCGAAGACGCCCGTCAGCTTGGCGCTGGCGTCACCCGGATAGCGGTCGATCTCGCCGATGAACCAGTCGCGCCAGGACGCACCCTCGGCTTCCAGAACCGCCTCGATCAGACCTTCCTTCGAGCCGAACGATTTATACAGCGTGGCCTTCGCCGTGCCCGCCGCCTCGATGACGGCATCGATCCCGGTGGCGTTGATGCCATAGCGGCAGAATAGGTCGGAAGCGGCCTTGATGAGCCGGTCGCGTGCGCTTTCAGGCGAGGCGACCGCGTCTCCCGATCCGGAGCGGTCGTCGATCGTTGCTGTGCTCATCGCCAATGTTCTGCCTTTGCACGGTTTGCAACACTGGATCATACGCCATGCCGCGGCGGCTGTGGCAAGATTAAATGCGGACCGGCGCGGATTCCCGCGGCCTGCAACTGCCGCTTTTCCAGCCCTCACGATCAGTTGATGAGCAGCGCGGGTCAGAGGCACTCATCGCCACGCTCGCCGTTCTCGCGGTTTATCAATGGCTTACCGCATCCGTGGCATTTGGCACAATTCCTGCTTTAAGTAGACAGACCGGTCTGTCTGATCATCGCAGCAGCCCGGCGGCGATGACGAAGCAGGAGGCGCGTATGGCCGCGACGCATGGGGCGCATATTTCGGTGGACCGGATCACCCACCGCTACCGCCACGCCAAATCCGACGTGTTCGAGCGGATCGTGCTGACCATCGAGCCGGGCGAGGCGGTGGCGCTGATCGGGCGCTCCGGCTGCGGAAAGTCGACGCTGCTGCACATCATTGCCGGTCTGATGAAGCCAACCGGCGGCAAAGTCTATATCGACGGCCGCGTGGTCTCCGCGCCCTCGCCCGCCTGGATAATGATGTTTCAGGCGCCCTCGCTGTTCCCCTGGATGACCGTCGCGCAGAACGTCGCGCTCGGACTGCGCTTCACCGGACGCCGCGCGGAGGCGAGAACGCGCGTGCCCGAGCTTCTCGAACTGGTCGAGCTTGCCGACTATGCCGACCGCAACGTGCAGGACCTGTCCGGCGGCCAGCGGCAGCGCGTCGCGCTCGCCCGGTCGCTGGCGCCGCGCCCGGAAGCGCTTTTGCTCGACGAGCCGTTCTCCGCACTCGACGCCTTCACCCGCGCCAGCCTCCAGCGCGACGTCCGCCGCATCACCCGCGAGCTGGGCATCACGCTGCTGATGGTGACGCACGACATCGGCGAGGCGGCGATCATGGCCGACCGCGCTTTGATCATGACCTCCGATCCGGGCCGCATCGTCGACGAAATCGCAATCGCCGGCGATGCAGGCAGCGTGCAACGCGGCGACGCCTTCCAGAATGCCCGCGACGCGATGCTGGCCGCCTACGAAAACGCGGCCGGGTCGACGATCGGCGTCGAGCTTACGTCGCCTCCTCTGCCCACGGAGGACGGTCTTTTCGAAACACGGAAACGGGTGGCGCTCTGACGGGCAGGCTGCCGCAGACATCACACCAGGGGAGTGTCGTTTATGAAGATCGAGAGTTTGCCCTGCGGCTGCGACGGGCCCGAGCCGCACGGCCACGAACCTGCAGGCGTGACCCGGCGCCAGACGCTGGACGGCCTCGCCGCCGGTGGCCTCCTCGCCGCGTTCGGGACGCCGTTCGGCGGCTATCCAATGACCGCACATGCCGCACAGGACGATGTCGTGCGCATCGGCTATCTGCCGATCACCGACGCCACTGTCCTGCTCGTCGCCCATGCCAAGGGCTTCTTCAAGGACGAGGGGCTCGACGCGGCAAAGCCGACGCTGATCCGCGGCTGGGCGCCGATGGTCGAGGCGTTCGTCGCCGGCAAGTTCAACCTCGTCCACCTGCTGAAGCCGATCCCCGTCTGGATGCGCTACAACAACAAATTCCCGGTCAAGATCGTCGGCTGGGCACACACCAACGGCTCGGGCCTCGTCGTCGGCAAGCACACCGATGCCAAGAGCTTCGCCGATCTCGGCGGCAGCAGCATCGCCGTGCCGTTCTGGTATTCGATGCACAACATCGTGCTGCAGATGGCGTTGCGCGACGCCGGCATCACCCCCGTCATCAAGGGCGAAGGCGAAAAGATCGGCCCGAAAGAGGCTAACCTCCAGGTGCTGCCACCGCCGGAAATGCCGCCCGCGCTCGCCGCCAGGAAGATCGACGCCTACATCGTCGCCGAGCCGTTCAATGCCCTCGGCGAGATCAAGGCCGGCGCGCGGATGCTGCGCTTCACCGGCGACATGTGGAAGAACCATCCCTGCTGCGTTTTGTGCATGAACGAGCAGCTCATGCAGGCCAAGCCGGAATGGACGCAGGCCGTCATGAACGCGCTCGTGCGCGCCGCGATCTATGCCTCGGAGAACAAGAAGGAGGTCGCCGCGCTGCTGTCCAAGGACGGCGCCGGCTATCTGCCGGTCCCGGCGCCGGTCGTCGAGCGCGCCATGACCAAATACGACATGGAAACCTACGGCCCGACCAAGGCGCTGCAGCATCCGGAGTGGGGCAATGGCCGGATCGACTTTCAACCCTGGCCCTATCCGAGCGCGACCAAGCTGATCGTCGATGCGATGAACAAGACCGTCGTCGCCGGCGACACGACCTTCCTGTCCGGCCTCGATCCGGAGTTCGTCGCCAAGGACCTGGTCGACTACGCCTTCATCAAGTCGGCTTCTGGAGAAATATCCGGACTGGAAAAAGGACCCGAGCGTCGCCCAGGGCGATCCCTACAGCCGCGAGGAGCTGATCAAGCTATGACGGCGAACGCGATGAGCCTGCCCCGAAGCGCGGACCTGACGCAGCGATCCGGCAAAGACCGCCGGCGCGTTGCCGACTGGGTGCTGCCCGCCGTCCGCAGCCTTGGGTGGTCACTGCTCGGCATCGCGATCCTGTTCGCATTGTGGGCGTTCGGCGGCTGGCTCATCGCCAACAATCCGCGCACGGCTCGGCTTTTCCGACTTCGCGCCCGGCCCGACGCTCGCCCGCCTGAGCACGATGGCCGCATCGGGCGAGCTTTGGGCAATGGCCGAGCCGAGCCTGTGGCGGGTCGGCGCGGGCCTCCTCTGGGCGGTCATGCTCGGCGTGCCGCTCGGCATCGCCGTCGGCCGGATCAAGGTCGTCCGGGAGCTGACCAACGTGCCGTTCCAGTTCCTGCGCATGATCTCGCCGCTCTCCTGGATGCCGGTCGCCGTGATGGCCTATTCACCTGGGACGGCGCCATCGTCTTCCTGATCTCCAGTCGCCGCGATCTGGCCGATCCTGTTCGCCACGGCCGCCGGCGTGCGCCGCATCGATCCGGCCTGGTTCAAGGTCGCCCGCAATCTCGGCGCCCGGCCCCTGCACATGCTGATCGCCGTGATCCTGCCAGCCATCGCGCAAGACATCCTGACCGGCATCCGCCTCGCGCTCGGCGTCGCCTGGATCGTGCTGGTGCCCGCCGAATATCTCGGCGCCACCTCCGGGCTCGGCTACGCCATCAACGACGCCCGCGACACGCTCGAATACGACCGGCTCGCCGCCACCGTCCTGGTGATCGGCCTGATCGGCTTCCTGATCGACCTCGTCTGCCAGCAGGCCATCAAGCGCGCAAGCTGGGCCCGAGAGAGTTGAAACCAACCTGAAACCCAAGGAGACGAACCCATGTCATCCGAAGCTGTCGTTCTCACCGGATGCCTCGCACCGGACACCGAAGAAGGCCTTACGCCGATCGACAAGGACGGGCTGTCCAAGCTGATCGAGGCCGGGAAGGCCAATCCGCAGGCCATCAAGACGCTGAAATGCAAGACGGTCGCCGAAGGCCGTTTCCGGCACCTCAACTATATCCGCAACCTTCAGCCTTACATCGTCGACGAGCCGCCGACCCTGCTGGGCGACGACACCGCGCCGAACCCGTCCGAGGCCTCGCTTGCGGCTCTGGGCTCTTGCCTTGCGGTCGGCCTGCACGCCAACGCAGTCCATCGCGGCTGGAAGGTGAAGAAGCTGGAGCTGGTGCTGGAGGGCGACCTCAACATCACCGCGGTCTGGGGCACGGGCGACACCAGCGAGAAGCCGGTCGGCTTCACCGACGTCCGCATCAAGGTCGACATGGACTGCGACGGCGCCAGCGACGAGGACGTCAAGGCGCTCGATCAAGCACGTCACGAGCTGGTCGCCGGTCGCCAACACCTTCACGCGCCCGGTCAATCTCGAAGTCGAGAAGGCTTAGGCGCCCACGCTTTGCGGCCGCTTCTCGCGGGGGCGGCCGCTCCCGATTTTCTCGCGAATTGAGGACAGACCGAACCATGTTGCAGTCCGCTACGGCCCTTGAGCCGGTATCCGCGCCGCCCTCTCAGGCCGGCATTCTCGAAGACATCCGCGCCATCGCCTCTCGCGAGCTGTCGCCGCTGGTGCAGGCCATCGACCTGGAAGGCGTCTATCCGGAAGAGGTGATGCGCTCGCTCGGGTCGGCCGGCGCGTATGCACCGCATACGGAGCTGTTGCCCGACGCCGCGCCCGATCTGAAGACGTCCATCGAGGCGATGAGCCGGATCAGCGAATATTGCCTGTCGACCGGCTTTTGCATGTGGTGTCAGGATGCGCTCGGCTGGTACATCGCCAATTCCTCCAACGAGGCGCTTAAGGCGGAGCTCGGTCCGCGCGTCGCCAGCGGAGAAGCGCTCGGCGGCACCGCGCTTTCCAATCCGATGAAGGCGTTCTTCGGCATCGAAAATCTGAAGCTGAAGGGAACCCGCGTCGAAGGCGGCTATCTGGTCCGCGGCCTGTTGCCGTGGGTGTCCAATCTCGGCGAGGACCATTATTTCGGCGCGATCTTCGAGCTGACCGACGATCCGGCCACCCGCGTGATGGCGGTGATCGACTGCGCCAACCCGAATGTGACCATCCGCCAGAACGACCATTTCGTCGCCCTTGAAGGCACCCGCACCTTCGCCATCCAGATCCGCGACGCCTTCATCCCCGACGCCATGGTGCTCGCCGATCCGATCGACGACTACCTGCCGCGCATCCGCGCCGGTTTCATCCTGCTGCAGGCGGGCATGGCCTTCGGACTGATCCGCAACGGCATCGATCTGATGAAGCAGATGAGGGGCTCGCTCGGCCATGTGAACAAATATCTGGAGAAGCAGCCGGAGGACTTCGAAGCCGAGCTGTCGGATATGGAAGCGCTGGTCTGGTCGCTCTGCCAAACGCCCTACGATCCGTCCCCGGCCTATTTCCGCCGCGTCGTCGAAGCCCGCCTGGCGGCCGGCGAGGCGAGCGTCTCTGCAGCCCACTACGCCATGCTGCATTGCGGCGCGCGCGGCTATGTCTCGACCGGGGCCGCCCAGCGCCGCCTGCGCGAGGCCTATTTCGTCGCCATCGTCACCCCGGCGACCAAGCAGCTCAGGAAAATGCTCGCGGAAATGCCGAGCACATAGCAGCCCAGGAGGAACGCCCCGAAAGGGCAGAGGATGTCACCCCATATTTCAGGGAATAGCACCATGCAGAAGGCCCTTCTCACTCCCAGTGAACTTGCCGGGATGGCGCAGGTCGAACCGGTCGTCATCATCGACACGCGCAATCCCGAGGCCTACGCCGCCGGACATATTCCGGGTGCGGTCAATATCCATGACATTTTCACCTACCTCGCCATGTCGACGCCGGAAGGCATGGCCGAGCTGACCGACAAGTTCGCCAAAGCCTTCGGCGATGCGGGGCTCTCGGGCAATGAGACCGCGGTGATCTACGAGCAGTCGATGACCTCCGGCTTCGGCCAGTCCTGCCGCGGCTACTACCTCCTGAAATATCTCGGCTATCCGAAGGCGTCGGTGCTTCACGGCGGCTATGCGGCCTGGGAAGCGGCGGGCCTGCCGACGACCACGGAAGCCGCATCGCCGACGCCAGCGACCTTCCCGATCGATCCGGCCGGGGCGGGGGTCATGGTCGACAAGGATGTCGTGCTCGCGGCCGTCAATGACGGCAGCGCGGTGCTGCTCGACGTCCGCGATATCGACGAATGGATCGGCGACAGCTCCTCGCCCTACGGCAAGGATTACTGTCCGCGCAAGGGCCGCATTCCGGGCGCCAAATGGATCGAATGGTACCGGATGATGAAGCCGACCGCCTCCGGGCCGATGGTCAAATCCGGATCGGAATTGCTGGCGGAATGCGCGACTGTCGGCATCGGCAAAGAGACGCCGGTCATCCTGTACTGCTTCAAGGGCGCCCGCGCGTCGAACACATTCCTTGCGCTGAAGGAAGCCGGCGTGGACGATGTCCGGATGTATTTCGGATCGTGGAACGAGTGGTCGCGCGATCCCGCGCTGCCGATCGAGGAAGGGTTGCCGTATTAGCATCGCGGCGTGATCGAGGGCAGGGGCAGCTATGGGCCGGCGCATCATCTATTATTACGCGGTGGTCTCGGGCTTTGCCTATCTGGGCGAGCCCGAGCTGAAGCGCATCGCTGAGGCGGCCGGCGCGGAGATCGATTACCGGCCCGTCGACATCCAGAAAGTCTTCGCGGCGAGCGGCACCACGCCGCCGCCGCGTCAATCCGATGCCCGCCGCGCCTATCGTGACATCGAGCTGGCGCGCTGGGCGAAGCGGCGCGGTCTGCCGCTGAACGTCAAGCCGCGCTTCTGGCCGGTCGATACGGAGCCGGCTTCGCGCGCGGTGCTGGCAGCTCAGGACGTCGGCGCCGATCCGGGGCCGCTGTCCTTTGCCTTCCTGCGCGCCGTCTGGGCCGAGGACCAAAATATCGCCGACGCAGACACGGTCGCGGCCATCGTCTCCGAGGCCGCGACCGCCTCACAGGCGGATGAAATCCTGGCACGCGCCGCCAGCCCGGACATCGGCGCACAATTCACACGCATCGAGCGATGACGCAATCGCCGCTGGCGTTTTCGGCTCGCCGACCTATTTTGTAGGCAACGAGATGTTTTTCGGTCAGGACCGGCTGGATCTCGTCGCTGAGGCATTGGGAAGTCACGCATGAAAGCGCCTATCGTCATCGTCGGAGCCGGACAGGCAGGCATTCGCGCGGCCGACAGCCTGCGCAAGCTGGGCTGCGACGAGCCGATCCTGCTGTTCGGCGACGAGGCGCATCCGCCCTACCAGCGCCCGCCGCTGTCGAAGAAATTCCTGCTCGGCGAAATGGCCGAGGAGCAGCTTTTCCTCCAGGGTGCGGCTTTCTTCGAGCAGAACGGCGTCGAGCTGATCCGCAACGCCCGTGTTCTCGGCATAGAGCCGCATGAGCACCGCGTTCGCGTCAGCGGCAGCGCCGTGCCGGTCGAGTATAGCAAGCTGCTGCTGGCCACCGGGTGCCGCGCGCGTTCGCTGCGGCTGCCGGGCGCGGACACCGTGGAGCTGGAAACGCTCAGGTCGATCGACGACGTGATCCGCATCCGCGAGAAGCTGCCGTCCGTCGAGCGCGTCGTCATCATCGGCGGCGGCTATATCGGCCTCGAAGTGGCCGCGGTGCTGCGCCAGCTCGGCAAGTCGGTGACGCTGCTCGAAGCGCAGAATTGCCTGCTGAACCGCGTGACCTGCTCGGTGATCTCGCAATTTTTCCATCGGCTGCATACCGAGCGCGGCGTGGACATCCGGCTGGATGCGCAAGTGGTCGGCGTTCGCAAGGACGGCGCGGCCACGCTGGTCGAGCTGGCAGCCGGGGAAGCGCTCGCCGCAGACCTGGTGCTGGTGGCGATCGGCGCCATCGCCAACGACGATCTGGCGCGCGAGGCCGGCCTTCCCTGCCAGGACGGCATTCTCGTCGACGAATTCTGCCGGGCGACGCCGGACATCCTTGCCGCCGGCGACTGTACGCGCTTTCCGCTGCCCAGCTATGGCCGCACCGTGCGTCTCGAAAGTGTGCAGAACGCCAACGATCAGGCCCGCGCCGCCGCACAGACGATGGTGGACCAGCCGGGAGCTTACGATCCGGTGCCGTGGTTCTGGTCGGACCAATACGAGATCAAGCTGCAGATCGCCGGGCTGGGCGAAGGCTACGACGAGGTGAAGACCGAGGGCGATCCGGCTACGAATTCCTTCTCGGTTTCCTATTTCAAAGGCGGGCGGCTGATCGCGGTGGATGCGATCAATATGCCGCGTGCGCACATGATGGCGCGCAGGAGCTTGGCGCAGAAGAGCGTCGCGGCGGTTTAGCGGGATCGAAACGGCTCTCCGGCACTCATTTGAAGCAAGATCGCGATTTTGCTGAGAATGGTCGGAGTGAGAGGATTTGAACCTCCGCCCCCCTGCTCCCGAAGCAGGTGCGCTACCAGGCTGCGCTACACTCCGACAGCCGTTTCGTAGCGGTTAAGTAGGACTTTTCAGCGCCAAATTGCAAGCCGGAAATATGTTCGATCCCGCGATTTGCTTAACGAGATCGATCGCATTCACTCGTGGCCGCGGCCGGGGCGATCGGACGCTCGATCATGTCTGTCGCGCCGGGACCGTTCGCCCCGAGCGAAAGCACGGGCTGGAGCATGGAAGGGCGGCTCGGGCGCCTTTCGAATTGCAGGCCGGCCAGACGTTCGGTTTCGGATGGCCTGGACGGGTTCATGAGAATGATTACATCAGACATTTCGATGCGTCCTGTGTCGGTTGCCAGCCGCATCGCTGGCATCACGACAAGACAACAGCTTTCGTGACGGATTTATTCGCCGGAGCGATCGGTTTTTGCACAATTCGCAGTAAATCGACGGTTTGGCTGAAAAATTTCGCCACCTGCTGCAAAGCGGCATGTCGATTATGACTCCAGATCCAACTCGGAGATCGCGAAAGGCTCAGGACTGCGACCACATTGACCGAGCCGGATCATATGCGTGAACGCCGCCTCCAGATTGCGCGTGTACCGCGCCGTGTCGAAGAGGGGGGCCGTGTCTCTCGCTTCGGTCAGCCGCCGCCGCAGCGCGGCGATCAGGTCCGGGTCCTGTGCCAGGCGGAGCGCCAGCGCCGCGTATTCGTCGAGTGAGCCGGTGACCAGCTCAGGTGCGCCGCAGGCCCGAACCAGGCTGGCGCAGACCCGGCCGACGAGAACGTCCCCGAGGCAGGTGACCACCGGCAGGCCGGACCAGAGCGCCTCGCTGGCGGTCGTATGGGCGTTGACGGGCAGGTTGTCGAGAAACAGGTCCGCGAGCGCGTAACGTGCCAGATGCTCGCCGCTCGGCAGCTTCGGCGCAAACACCAGCCGCTCCGGCGCAATTCCCCGCGCCGCCGCTTCCCGGCGCAGATTGTCCTTCGCCTGCGCATTGGCATCCAGCAGCCACAACACGCTGCCCGGCACACGGTCGAGCAGCCGCATCCAGACATCGAAGACCGGCGCGGTGATCTTGTAGGCGTTGTTGAAGCGAGCAGAACACGAAGCCGTTCTCGGGCAGGCCGCAGCCGGCGCGCGTCGGCACTGGGTCCGAGGTCCGACGCAGCCGGTCGTTGGGCTGGTAGCAGTCGGGCAGGTGGACGATCTTCTCGTCGAAAAAAGCCTGATGCTCCATCGGCGCGATCACCGGATCGGCGATGATATAGTCGATGAACGGCGCGCCCATCGTGGTCGGATAGCCGAGATAGTTGACCTGGACCGGCGCCGGACGCTGGGCGAGGATCATGGTGCGGGCGTTGCGGGTATAGCCTTTCAGATCGACGAGAATGTCGATGCCGTCCGCGGCGATGAGCTCGGCCGCCTCCACATGCGACTGGTCTGCTATCAGGCGGAAGCGGTCGAATGCGGCGATCAAGCCGGTGCCGCATCGGGCTGCCGTCGTCGGGGCTGAAGCAATAGGCGTTGACCTCGAAACGCGCGCGGTCGTGGCGCTCGACCAGCTCGGCCATCAGGCTGGCGGTGGCATGTTGGAAAAAGTCGGACGACAGATAGCCGATGCGGATGCGCCGCTGATCGCCGGAGCGCGGCCGCCCGATAGCCGGAGCCGGAATCGGAGCGCCGATCTGGCGGAAGCCGTTCGCCCACAGCCGGGCGAGAGCGAGATGATCTCCCGGCGTGGCGGTCATCGCCAGGGCGGCGAAGGGTGGCATGCGCTCGCCGCTCGCGAGCACCGCATCGATCGCGGCGCGTTCGGCTTCGTCGAGCCCTGTCCAGTCGCACATATGGCGGCGGAGATTGCAGTAGTCGTAGAGTCCTTCAGGCGGCGGCGCACGACAGGCGCCGATCATGTCCCGGTATACGCTCTCGGCCTCGGCCAGCCGGCCCTGATCCTTGAGCACGCTGCCGAAGTTGACGTAGACGAAGCCGGCCCGCGGCGCCAGCGCCACCGCTCGCCGCAAAGCCTCGGCCGCCTCGTCGAACCGCTCAAGCCGGTGCAGCAACAGGCCCATATAGGACAGGGCTTCGGCGAGATCCGGCTTCAGCGCCAGCGCCTTGGCATAGGCATCGAGCGCCTCGTCATATCGGCCCAGCACCTGCAGCGTCAGCGCCTGATTGCATTGAGCTTCGGCACATCGCGGATCGGCTTCGAGCGCGGCGACGTTTGCGGCAAGCGCCTCGTCCAGCCGTCCCTGAAGCCGCAGGAGGTTGCTCAGGCGCGTATGCACCAGCGCCAGTCCGGGATCCAGCCTCAGCGCATCGATAAATGCAGCTTCCGCGTCCTCCAGCTTGCCCTGACGATGCAGAACAAGGCCCATCGCGCCGTGAGCAACGGCAAGATCGGGAGCGCGGCGCAGTGCGATCCGGCAGGCTTTCAGCGCCTCGTCGAGCCGCTCCAGCCCGATCAGCGCCTCGGCGCGTCCGGCATGTGCGCTGGCAAGGCCCGGCTGCAATTTGACGGCGCGTGCATAGGACGCCTCGGCCGCTTCATGATCGCCGCGGCGCAGCATCAGATCGCCGAGATTGGCATAGGCGATCGCCAGCGTCGGGTCGAGCCGGACCGCGGCCTGGCACTCGACCACGGCCTCGTCGTAACGCCCGAGCTGCATGAGGATGACGGCGAGGTCCGAATGGCCCAGCGCGTAGCCCGGCTTCAAGGCAAGACACTGTTTCAGAAGGTCGATGGCATCATCGCTGCATCCGAGCTGATGCTCGACGACGCCGAGATGGTGAAGCGCGGCCGAATGTCCGGGCTCGATGGACAGGAGTTGGCGATAGGCCGCGCGCGCCTCGGCGAACCGGCCGGCCTGCAAATGCTGAACGCCCGAGGCGAGCAGCGTCTGCCCGAGGCCGCCGGTCGATGTCTGCGCGCTGGCTTGTCCGTGTCGCTTCATCACAACCCAGAGTAGGATTAACGAATCCTTCTTTACACGAAAAGGTTGCAAATTCCTGACCTGATCGCCTGGTTCGGCCGGACGAAAGCTGTGAAGAGGCGGGTTCACCCGAAAACAGCGTGCAATCCGCCCTGGCGCCGGGAAACCCGTGTGGTATAAGCCGCACATGGCAATCACACTCCACAAGGGCGATCTGCCGGACGGATTGTTGTTCGGCGATAGCGTCGCGGTCGATTCGGAGACGATGGGACTCGATCCGCATCGGGACCGGCTCTGTCTGGTGCAGCTCTCGCGCGGCGACGGCGATGCGCATCTCGTGCAGCTCGCGAACAGCTACGACGCGCCGAACCTGATCCGGCTGCTCGCCGACCCGGCCATCACCAAGCTGTTCCACTACGGCCGCTTCGACATCGCGATGTTCCAGCATTATCTCGGCGTCGACACCCAGCCGGTCTATTGCACCAAGATCGCCTCGAAACTGACCCGGACCTATACCGACCGTCACGGCCTGCGCGATCTTTGCCGTGAATTGCTGGGCGTGGAAATCTCCAAGCAGCAGCAATCCTCCGACTGGGGCGCGCCTGAGCTCACCGAGGAGCAGCTTGCCTATGCCGCCTCGGACGTGCTCCATCTGCATCGGCTGAAGTCGATCTTCGACGTGTTGCTCGCACGCGAAGGACGCACCGAAATCGCCGCAAGCTGTTTCCGCTTCCTGCCGACGCGGGCTCGCCTGGATCTGATGGGTTGGGACCGGGAAGAAATTTTCGCGCATTGATCACGCGAATGTTGCTTGGCGGCCTTAGATTTGCACCGCACAACGCCTATGCTAATCTTGCGCGGTAAATCCTGCGCATAGCGCCGTGGCCTGGTCCGGCGGTTTGAAAAAGACATGGCGCAAATGGCAATCGACACGCATACACAGCCGGTGCCGGCCCGCTTCGGCAGCATCAAGAGCGGCGGCGATCGGACGAAGGCGTTTCGCGACGCCAAACGACACAGCGTCGTGGTGCGCTTGCTGCGCTGGGTTTTCCCCGTCTGCCTCGTATGTGTGTCAGCGCTTTATTTCCTGCCGTCCAGGTTTTCGGTTCAGGTCAAAGGGGGCGAGGCGAGCGTTGAATCGATCGATGTGTCGGAGGGCGGGCTGAAGATGGTCAATCCGCGAATCAAGGGCGTGAACGCCAAGAGCGGCGCTTACGACATTCGCGCCGACCATGCGACGCAGCATGTGAAGAACCCCGAGCTGATTACCCTGAACAAGATCAACGCGGAGCTGACGTCGAAATCCGGCGGGAAAACCGAGATAACCGCGCCTTCGGGCATCTACCATTCCAAGAAGGAAGAACTTACGTTCGACAATGGCGTCACCATCGGTGGCAGCTCCGGATTTTCCGGCACACTCAAAACCGCGACCGCATTCTTCCAGGCCAACAAGCTGATCTCTACCGACCCGGTCGAGCTCGGATTCCATGACAGCACGATTAAAGCGCGGTCGATGACCTATTATTCCGAGGAGGCCCGCGCCATATTCGAGGGTGGAGTGCGCGTACATCTGGAGAGGAAGCAGGAGGGGGCTCCCAAGTGACGACATCTCAGACAGGCCGTCCGGTGCGGCCAGGTCGAACGACAGGCCTATTCGCGGCGGCGGCACTCGCTGCGGTCGTCCTCGCTTACGGTCAGGCGCGCGCGCAGACGCCGGGAAGCGACCTGGCGACCAACTATTCCGCCAATGCGGACAAACCGATCGACATCGTCGCCGACGCGCTGGAGGTCGACGACAAGAAGAAGGTCGCCGTGTTCAAAGGCAACGTATCCGCGACGCAGGGCACCTTCAACATCCGGGCAACGGAACTTCAAGTCAAATATGCCTCGAAGGCCGATGCTGCGGACAAACCCGGCGCCCAGGAGCCGCCAGCCGCACCCGTGGCTGGCCTGTCTCCCGGCGGCGGCGCCGACATCACCCAGATCGACGCGAAGGGCAAAGTGGTGGTGACCACGCAGAACGATCAGACCGCCAAGAGCGACTGGGCGGTGTTCGAGGTCAAGAAGCAGCTCGTCACGATCGGCGGCAGCGAGGTGGTTCTGGCGCAGGGACCGAACGTGATCAAGGGCACCCGCCTTATCATCGATTTGAAATCCGGCCTGAGCCGTTTCGAGACGGGCGGCGGCGTCGCCTCCAATGGCGACAAGCCGAGGGAAAGGCTGCGGGCAATATTCACGCCGAAAAGTCGTCCGAAGGCTACCAATTAGCGTCAAAATCGAAGAAAACGGCGTCGGGGGAGCCCGGTCCGCATGTCTTCATCCGGACGTAAATTTCGAATTAACCTTTTTTCGCCTTCCGACTATGGTCGTCGCAACGGCGCGCAAAGACGAGACGGGTTCTCATATGGCGATCACGGACCGGCAAAATCCACGACCTCCTCAAGCGAGGCCGCCCGCTTCCGTGCGCCGCCTGCATCCCGATCAGACGCCCCGCCGCCGTCCCCAGGTCAATCCGGATCATCAGCTTTCCGCCGCAGGGCTGGTCAAAAGCTTCAAGCAGCGCATGGTGGTGCGCGGCGCGAGTCTGACCGTCCGCCGCGGCGAGGCCGTGGGCCTGCTCGGCCCGAACGGCGCCGGCAAGACTACGATCTTTTACATGATTACCGGCCTCATCAAGCCGGATCGCGGACAGGTGGTGATCGACGGAAACGACGTCACCAAGCTTCCGATGTATCGCCGGGCCAGACTCGGCATTGGCTATTTGCCGCAGGAGGCCTCGATTTTTCGTGGCCTGACGGTGGAGCAGAACATCCGCGCCGTGCTCGAAGTGGTTGAGCCAAATCGACGCGAACGCGAGCGCCAGCTCGAGTTCGCTGCTGGATGAATTTCGCATTACGCGCCTTAGAAAGTCCCCTTCCATCGCCCTTTCCGGGGGTGAGCGCCGACGTCTCGAAATCGCACGCGCTCTGGCCAGCCGGCCGTCCTATATGCTCCTCGACGAGCCCTTCGCGGGCATCGACCCCATCGCCATCGGCGATATCCGCGCCCTCGTAAGGCATTTGACGCAGCGCGGAATCGGGGTTCTTATAACGGATCATAACGTTCGTGAAACTTTGGAGCTGATCAACCGGGCCTACATCATTTATGATGGCAAGGTCCTGACCGAAGGGACGCCTGCAGAGATCGTTGCCAATGAGGACGTCAGACGCCTCTATCTAGGTGATATGTTCTCGCACTAATTTCGGTTGTTGTATGTTCGAGTTGAAGGTGGAAGTGCGACCTTGCTCCAGGCAAAGCTAGAGCTCCGGCAGACCCAGTCGCTCATAATCACACCGCAGTTGCAGCAGGCTATCAAGCTGTTGCAGCTCTCGAACCTCGATTTAATCAGCTTTCTCGAACGCGAAATCGAACAAAACCCGCTGATCGACTGGGAAGATCGCGTCCGCGGCGAGGTTCCGGCGGCGAGCGGCACCATCGGCGAAGCGGCTCCCGCCGAAAGCCCACCCGAATTCGACGGCCGGGCGCCCGAGGCCTTCGATGCGCCAGAGGCGCAGCCGGCGGAGGCGCCGGGCTCAACGTCGGATATGGGCGATTTCGCCGAGGATGCGGGCCACATCGCCCCGGCCTACGACGAAACCTTGTCGCTGCGGTCGGCCGGCGCGCATAGCGGCAGCGCCGACGGCCAATTTGCGCGGATGGAGGACTTCACGGCGCAGCCGACCACCTTGCGCGACCATCTCCGCCAGCAGCTTCACATCGCCGTCAGCGGCGCGGACCGTAAGCTGATCGGCGACCATCTGATCGACCTGATCGACGATGCCGGCTATCTGCGCGGCTCGGTGGAGGACATCGCCGAGCGGCTCGGTGCCGACCCGCGAGCCGTCGAGGAGGTGCTGGGCGCGATCCATACGTTCGACCCCGCCGGCGTCGGCGCGCGCTGTCTTTCCGAATGCCTGGCCATCCAGCTTCGAGAGCTGGACCGGTGCGATCCGGCCATGGAGCTGCTGCTGGCCAATCTGGAGCTGCTCGGCAATCATGAATATGCCGCCCTGCAGCGCATCTGCCGGGTCGACCACGAAGATCTGTCCGATATGATCGCGGAAATCCGGGCGCTCAACCCCAGGCCCGGCACGGGGTTCGGGGGCGCTGCCGTCGAAACCGTCATTCCGGATATTCTCGTCGAGCGGGACCGGGCCGGCGAGTGGACCGTTCAGCTCAACAGCGACACGCTGCCACGGATCTGCGTCAATCACAGCTTCTATTCGAACGCAAAGCGGATGGTTCGCACAGAGCGGGATCGTACCTATCTGCAGGGTTGCATGACCACGGCCAACTGGCTGGCGCGCAGCCTCGACCAGCGGCGCCGCACGATGCTCAAGGTCGCGCGGGAGATCGTCACCCAGCAGTCCGCCTTCCTCGATCTCGGCGTGCGCGGTCTGAGGCCGCTGGCGCTGAAGGACGTCGCGGAACGCATCGGCATGCATGAATTCGACGGTAAGCCGCGTCACGTCGAACAAATATATGCAGACCCCGCGCGGAACGTTCGAGTTGAAATATTTTTTCACCTCCGCGATCGCCTCGGCCTGTGCCGGCGACGCGCATTCCTCCGAAGCGGTCAAGCACCGCATCAAGGAGATGATCGACAACGAGTTGCCGCGGCGGATTCTGTCGGACGACAAGATCGTCGCCATGCTGCGCGACGACGGGATCGACATCGCCCGCCGGACCGTCGCCAAATATCGCGAGGCGATGCGCATCCCCTCTTCCGTGCAGCGTCGGCGGAGCAAGAATGCCTCGGCCCGGCATTTCGCCGAGGCTAGGTGATATTACGGCTTCTTAACTGAATCGCGCATTTCCAGCCGCAGTTTTGGCGGCGTCAAACCCGGGCCACAATATTAGTCCTGTTTGACAACGGTTGGGCTGTAGAATACCGTCCGGCCCAATAGCGGAGACGCTTTGTGCGGGCTCACGCATCGGCCATATGACAGCAACGTTATCCGGGCCGAGTGGACAGCAAAAAAAATCAAGTGATCAAGAAAGAATGGCCATTCAAGTAACCGGAAAAAATATCGACCTGGGTTCCGCTCTTCGCAGCTACGTGACGGAGAAACTCGAGAAGATTTTAGATAAATACGATGGCCGCGGGGTATCGGCGAACGTCTTCATCGAAAAAGAGCGCGGGCAGTTCAACACCACCTGCACGGTGCATCTGGCGTCCGGCTTTTCGCTTCAGTCGAAAGGCGCGGCCGGCGAGGCCCATCCCAGCGCCGATGAGTTGATGGACCACCTCGAAAAGCGCCTGCGCCGCTATAAGCGCAGGTTAAAAGATCATCATCAAAACAATTCCGCTCGCTCGGACATGGCGGGCTTGAGCGCAATCGACTATACTATTCGCCAAAGCGACGCTGACGACAGCGACGACACGGCGGTCGCCCCTGCCATCGTTGCGGAAGCGCAAACGGCAATTCACGAATTGTCGGTGGGGGATGCAGTTATGGCGATGGATCTGGCGGACAAACCGTTTTTCATCTTCAAGAATGCAAGCCATGGGCGACTTAACATTGTCTATCGGAGAGATGATGGCCATATAGGCTGGATCGATCCGGGGGGCATTTCAGCGCAATTGGACCAGAAGGGCTGAGGCTGAGCCTCGCCGATCATGGTCACGGGAGCGTATGGCACTATGGATCTAAGCGATCTCATCACACCTTACGGCGTAATTCCGGCATTGAAGGCGGCGAATAAGAAACAGGCTCTCCAGGAGCTGTCTATTCGCGCCTCAAAGCTGACAGGCATTGATGAGCACGAGATCTTCAACACCCTGCTCCAGCGTGAGCGGCTGGGATCGACCGGCGTCGGCAACGGCATCGCGATCCCGCATGGCAAGATGAATGCCCTGACGCATATCGTCGGCCTGTTCGCCCGGCTTGAAGAGCCGATCGAATTCGATGCGATCGACGAAGAACCCGTCGATCTCGTATTTCTGCTGCTGGCGCCCGAAGACGCCGGCGCCGACCATCTGAAGGCGCTTGCGCGGATTTCCCGGCTGATGCGCGAGCCGACCGCCGTGGAGAAGCTGCGGTCGTCGCGCGAGAAGGAAGCGCTCTACGCGGTCCTGACCGAGCCGGCGGCGTCGCACGCCGCCTGAGTGGCGCAATGGGCGTCTACACCGGCGACACCGACTGGCGCTATGGGGATCCCCTTGTAAATTGCTCGAACGCGGCCTCCCGCGTGCCCTCAGGCCGACAGCCACGCCGTCAGCGCCTTGTTGACGGCTTCGGGCTTCTCGATCAACGACATGTGCCCGCAATCCGGCACGATGACCAGCTTCGCTCCCGGAATCCCAGCAGCCATCTCCTCCGCCACATCGGGCGGCGTCAGCGCATCATGATCGCCGACGAGCACCAGGGTCGGACACCCGATCCCGGCCAGGTCACCGCGGGAATCGGCGCGGTTCATGATGGCGAGTTGATGCCGGATCGACGTTTCCGCGCCGGAGTTGTCGGCCATGGCATGACAAACGCTGCGCAGCGCCGCATCGTTCGCGCGATCGGGATGCACCATGAGCGGAAACAGATCGTCCACGACGTCGTGAAACCGGCCCGCCCGGGTCACGGCGATGCGCTCATGCCGCCGCTCTGACTGTTCCGGCGTGTCCGGCCGGGCCGACGTATCCAGCAGGGCAAGCTTGCGCACCCGGTCAGGCGCCTGACGCATGATCTCGAACGCGATGTAACCACCCAGCGAGAAACCGGCGAGCGCGAATTCCGGCGGCGCCGATGCGAGAATGCTGCGGGCGATCTCTGCGAGGGTCTCCCCATGCCGGTGATCGGCGACCGTAACCGGCCCGAACGGCCACAAAGCGGAAACCTGATGGCCGTAGACCCGTGCCGAGCAATTCAGCCCCGGAACGAGAAGGATCGGCATCGGCTGGGTCATGGGCGCTCTCCTCGGTGTCCCCAAACGCGCGACGGATCGCCCGACGCCGCATATGCCAGTGACCGTATTATTTCATAGGAGAAAGTGGAGAAGCAGGGGAAAAAGCAGGGGTGAGCGACTTGCAGTGTCACCGAGAGGTCCGTCGGCAGGCACAAAAAAGGGCGCCGGAGCGCCCTTCGCTAGTGCACGCTAACGGGTTGTAAATTGTGTTCCTTAGCGTTTTCGATTGCCGCGAAATGCGTATCGGTCAGCGCCAGAGGCGTTCCGTCGGCCGCATGCACCGCAAAAATCGTGATGCCTTCGGGAAGACCCTTGAGCTGCGGATAGATGCGCTCGGCCTCTTCCGGGCTCAACGTCTTGATGTAGGCAATCTCGCCGTCGCCAAGCGCCGCGAAGTCGATTTCGGACATGGCGAGAGGAGCCATTATTGCTTGCTCGTCATGAGTCATGGTCATATCTCCTCCTATTGGCGTCAAGTTCCGGCACTTCGATGCGGCCCGCACTCGGGCATCGTAACACTATGAACGTTCTATGATTTCAATTCGTTTCACACTCCGTATTGGCTGTGGACGCATTAGCTCGATCGCTAACAGCCCGTTATCCAGCTCGGCCGACACAATCGATAGCCCGTCGGCGAGAACAAAACTGCGTTGAAACTGCCGGGCCGCGATCCCGCGATACAGGAAAGTTCGCGACGTATCCGGCTCGTTAAGGCCACGTATGGTCAGCTCGTTATCCTCGACGGTTACTTCGAGCTGATCGCGGGTGAAGCCGGCGACCGCGAGCACGATGCGAATGCGGTCACTCTCACCTGCCGACGCCGGCACACGTTCTATATTATAAGGAGGATACCCGTCTCCGGATGTCTTGCCAATCCGATCGAGCATTCGCTCGATGTCCTCAAACCCCAGGAGCAATGGATTATTTACGATACGCGACATCAAAAAGCCCCGGCTTAGCGACCTCGCCATATCCTGTCGCGCAGATTGCGTCGCGCATTGGACCTCGTTTGGCACTCCCCAAACTCCAATTGCAGTATATAAGCTACCAGGCTATCCGTTCAAGAACGGTGCCAACATTGCAAAAAAGCTGAGATCCATCGGTCCCGGCTCGTTTTTCCCCCACAGCCCGCAACAAACGGCGAAACAAAAAGTTCAATGTTTTTCTATGCTTCAAAGATTGTCTGGTTCCTGCTCCAGCCCTCATCGATGCTGCTCCTGATCTTCGTCCTTGGGCTCGTACTTTACCGGCTCCAGCGCAGGAAAGCTGCAATGCGTGTTCTCGTGGCCGGCGTGGCGATCTATGCGATCGTCGGCCTGTCGCCGCTTGCCAATGCGGTCATGCTATCGCTGGAGCAAAACTATCCGAAGCGCTCCATGAACGACCTCGACCGCGTGGACGGCATCATCATCCTCGGCGGAATGGTCGACACCCTCGTTTCGAGCGAACGCAATGAGATCGCCCTGAATGAGGCGGCAGAGCGGCTGACCGAAGCCTCTGCTCTGGCTTACAAATTTCCGCACGCAAAAATCGTAATATCGGGGGGCGACGGCGCATTGATCTATCGCAGTACCGACGAAGCCACCGTCGCCGAGCGGTTTTTCACCCGGATCGGCTTCGACGCGTCGCGCATCGTGCTTGAGGCGAAATCACGCAATACCTGGGAAAATGCGAAATTTTCCAAGCAGCTCGTCGATCCGAAGCCCGGCGAGCGCTGGCTGCTGATCACCTCGGCGTTCCACATGACCCGCGCCATGGGCTGCTTCAGAGCTGCCGGGTTCGACGTCAGCCCCTGGCCGGTGGACTTCCGCACGCGCGGGCCGGAGGATCTGCTGCGCATGTCGCCGATCCCGTCCGAGGCCTGGCGGCGCGTCGACCTGGCCACGAAAGAGTGGGTCGGGCTCGCTGCCTATTATCTGACCGGACGGTTCAAATTTTAGGCAATTTATTGTGAAGCCCAGCGCGACGTCAGGATATTGCGCAAGGGACCGTAGCCGCGCTGATAGGCCAGCGTCATCGCGCGCTGCGCGTCGAGCCAATGCCCTTCCGGCTGCCGCTCCGCCTGAGCCTGGGAAATCTCGACCGTGTCGAAGCCGCAGCTCCGGGCGAGGGCGTACTGGTCGGCGATGATGTGGCCGGTCGCGCGCAGCTCGCCGCGATAGCCGAGCCGCCGCAGCCGCGTGGCAATCGAGTAACCGCGCCCGTCCGCGGATTTGGGAAACTGCACGGAAATCAGCCGCACCTTGTCGAACCATCGCGCAAGGGCATCCGGATCGGTGTCATTCGCCGCCTCGATGCCGAGCGCGCTCGCCTGCGCCGGGAAATCCGCGCTTTTCTCCTTGAGCAGGTCGAACGGCACGATCACCTTGCCTGACGCGCCGTCCGCCTCGTCGGCCCCGACGCGCACCCAATCGTCCTCGACGAAGCGCCCGTCCCTAATGAGCGGCATAGAGCGCCTCCTTCATCACGCCATGACCGAGGCGCTGATAGGCCTGCTTGAAGGTCTCGCCGTCCTCCCGCTTCGCCAGATAGAAGTGGATCAGGCGCTCGATGGCATCGGTCACGCCTTCGGCGGGAAAGCCGGGGCCTGAGCGTTCGCCGATGGCGGCGGTCTCCGTCGGGTCGCCGCCAAGCGTGATCTGATAGGCTTCGGCGCCGGTCTTCTCCAGGCCGAGAATGCCTATATCGCCGACATGGTGATGCCCGCAGGCATTGATGCAGCCGGAGATCTTGATGCGGATCGGCCCGATCTTCTCCTGCAGCGCCGGATCGGCGAAGCGCTCGGTAATTTCCTGCGCGATCGGGATCGAACGCGCCGTCGCCAGCGCGCAGTAATCCAGACCCGGGCAGGCGACCACGTCGCTGATCATCTCGGCGTTGGCCGCCGCAAGGCCGGCCCGCTCCAGGTCCTGCCAGAGCGCGAACAGATCGGCCGTCTTCACATTGGGCAGGATCACGTTCTGCTCGGCCGAAATCCGCAGCTCGCCGAGACTGTATTTGTCGGCGGCGTCCGCCATGGCCCGCATCTGCTCGCCGGTGGCATCGCCCGGCGCACCGCCGGTCGGCTTCAGCGAAATCACGGCAATCGTATAGCCCCGCGCCTTATGAGCGCGGCTGTTCACCCGTGCCCAGCGGGCGAAATCGGGATGCGACTGCCGAGCCGCCGCCAGGCCATCGCTGCCATTACCGGGCGTTTCATAGTCCGGCGGCATGAAGAATTGCTGGATCCGCGCGATTTCCTTTTCGACCGGGACGGCCTCGTCGCGCGGGATCCGCGAAAATTCACGTTCGACCTCCTGGCGGAAGGCATCGCCGCCCTTCTCGTGCACCAGGATCTTGATCCGCGCCTTGTATTTGTTGTCGCGCCGCCCTTCGGCGTTGTAGACGCGCATGACCGCTTCGACATAGCGCAGAAGCTCCGCCGCCGGAACGAAATCGCGGACCTGGATGCCGATCATCGGCGTCCGCCCGAGACCGCCGCCGGCCCAGACCTCGTAGCCGAACTCGCCCGGCATCGTTGCGGACGATGCGCAAGCCGATGTCGTGGAATTTGATCACCGCGCGATCCGCGCGCGCGCCGGTCACCGCGATCTTGAACTTGCGCGGCAGGAAGGAGAATTCCGGATGGTTGCTGGACCACTGCCGCAGCAGCTCGCAGGTCGGCCGCGGGTCGGCGATCTCGTCGGCGGCGACGCCCGCATAAGGGTCGGCCGTGACATTGCGGATGCAATTGCCCGAGGTCTGGATGGCGTGCATCTCGACATCGGCCAGCTCGTCGAGAATGTCGGGCACGTCCTTCAGCTTCGGCCAGTTGAACTGGATGTTCTGGCGCGTGGTGAAATGGCCGTAGCCGCGATCGTATTTCTCGGCGATGTCGGCGAGCTTGCGCATCTGCTTCGACGACAGCGTGCCGTAGGGAATCGCCACGCGCAGCATATAGGCGTGAAGCTGGAGATAGAGGCCGTTCATCAGGCGGAGCGGCTTGAACTCCTCTTCGTTCAGCGCGCCCGAAAGGCGGCGCTCGACCTGACTGCGGAACTGGGTGACCCGTTCGCGGACGAATTGATGATCGAACGTGTCATAATGATACATGCTGTACCTCCCGGTTGCCGCCCTGAGCATAGGCTGGCGTACGGGGCTTGACCGGATCTGGCCAGAACGACGGACGCGCGCGGACACGCATCTTTTCGCGGTAATGCGTCGGCTCGGGATGGCCGTCCTCGTCAACCTCGACGGCGACCAGATAAACGCCGACGACCCGGTTCCCGTCCTCATCGACGCGGCCCAGCGCTTCGAGCGCAGCCGCCTGCTCGGCGCCGCTGGCGATGCGCGCGCTGCGGTGATCGGACGTCCAGCCATCATCGGCGAGGAAAATCGAGTGTCCTTCGAGGAGGTGGTTCGCAGTTACGATGTGAAAAGCTGATGTCTTGGCCATGGTCATCTCCGCGAAACGCGTTACCGCTGACGTTCGGTCGTTTTGCTTTCGGCATTCCCCCGGTTCGCGGCTATGCTCACCAGAGGCGGTTCTGTCGAATTTTGTTTTCAAAAACGAACGCCGATGATAAATTTATCCCTACGAAAGCCCAATCAGAGGCATTTCCTCTTCCGAAGCTCGCCATCACAAGCAAATTCGCCTTGTTCTTGCAGCGGTGGATCGCTTCATAATCATAATGCCGTTCTTTTTATAGAACAGTTAACAGATGAGGTCAGCACATAAAAATGTCAATGAGAAAGGGAGGAGGCGCGGACGACGGACCCCAGGTGGCGGCCAAGCTCGGCAAGACCATCAACCGGCTGCGGCGCGCCTATAATTACTCGCTGGGCGACCTGTCGGAGCAGTCCGGCGTCGCCAAGTCGATCATCTCGCAGATCGAGAAAAACGAGACCAACCCGACGCTGAGCACGATCTACAAGCTCGCCCGCGCGCTCAACGCCCCGATCGAGGAGATTCTGCGCGGCGAGGATACGCCCGCGCTGATCGAAAAGCTCGGGCCGGCGGGAACGCCGCTGCTCATGAGCGAGGATGGACGCTGCAAGCTGTGCATCGCCGGGTGGATCAAGACCGTCGAGCTGGTGCAGTGGTATTATTTCGAGGCCGAGCCCGGCGGCGTGCTGGAATCGGACCCGCATCCGGCCGGCTCGGTGGAAAATCTGACCCTTCTGAGCGGATCGGTGTCGATCACTGTCGGCGAGGAGGAATTCCAGCTCAGCGCAGGCGAGACCGCGCGCTATGCCGGCGACCGCCCGCACCGGATCGCCAATCAGGGCAAGGACCGGGTCACCGCGTTGATGGTCAACCTGCTCGGCCCCGTGGCCGCCGCCGGGCAATCGCTTGAACGCGGCGCGGCTTGAGCCCATTTCGCCTGGAATTGCCGGCTAGCGGCACTATTGTGGGTACCAATGCTGGCGGACCGTCCGGCTGGATCATGAGCTTGCCGCGCCCTCTGCGGCAAAGTGGAGCGGAATATGAGTGTTTCTCTGCCTTTCTCGCGTGAATTCGAGGCAACCCCCGGCGTCGCCGAAGAGGTCGGACCGGGCCTTAGGCGCTTGCTTGCCAACAACCCGAACCCGTTCACCTTCAAGGGCACGAACACCTATATCGTCGGCACCGGCGAGGTCGCCGTGGTCGATCCCGGCCCCGACGACGACGAGCATCTCAACGCCATCCTTGCCGAACTGGCCAAGAATGGCGAGCGGGTCACTCATATCTTCCTGACTCACACGCACAAGGACCACAGCGCCGGCCTCACCCGTTTCGCCGAGATGACGGGCGCCGAAGTGCTCGGCTACGGCTCTACGCCCGAGGAGCGCGGCGCGGTGCAGCTCAGCCCTTCGGCCGAGTCGTTCCTGGATGCCGATTTTACGCCCGACCGGCGGCTCACCGGAGGCGAGAAGATCGAGGGCGGCAACTGGTCGCTCGAAGCGATCTTTACGCCCGGCCATGCGCCCGACCATCTCTGTTTCGCGCTCAATGACGGCCAGATCCTGCTATCGGGCGATCACGTCATGGGCTGGAACACCACCGTCGTCGCGCCGCCGGAAGGCGATATGGGCGACTATATCCGCTCGCTGGAAGTGCTGCTGGGGCGGCCGGAGCAGGTCTATTTCCCCGGCCATGGCGGCCGCGTCGATCAGGCGCAACGACTGGTCAAGGCGTTCATCATGCATCGCCGCTGGCGCGAGTCGCAGATCCTCGAATGCCTGCGCGACGGGCTCGACACTATTGATTCAATTGTTCCCAGAATTTACGAAGGGCTCGCGTCCTCGCTGACCGACGCTGCCGCCTATTCTGTACTTGGGCATCTGAAGCTTCTGGTCGAAACTGGCCGCGTTGCTGCTGACTCTCAGCCGACCCGCCATTCTCGCTACTGGATACCTGGCTCTCCCGCGTAAGGGCCGCGGCGCGCGCACGGCGGCGGGCCTCCTCACGCTCGGCCGCGATGCGCTCGCGTTCCTTTTCCTCCATCGCCTTCTTCAGACGTAATTCGCGCACGGCGATGGCGTTCTCCATCTTCTCGTTCTTGTCGATCTCGCTGAGGCGGGTCTTGACCTCGGAGAACAGCTCGCGGACGCTGTCGGCGTTTCGGCCCAGATCGTGATGGCCGTTGCGCGCCGAGGCGTGAACATCGACCCGGGTGCCGTTTCCGATGCCGGCAACGCGGATGGCCATGTCGTCGGTGAAGCCGAAGAACAGCGATCGATGCGTCGCTTCGATTGTGCCGGTATTGCCGTCCGCGGGAGGGTTCTCCGCGACGATCTTCCAATTCATGTTCTTGACCGCTTCGCGGACCGCGCTGTAGGCGTCCTCGGTCGGCCGGTCGATCGGCAGCGGCTTGATATCGGGATAGGCCTCGACCTGAAGCTTGGCGGAGCTTTCCTGGAAGCTCGGAGGATTGACGCCATCGCCCTCGCGGAGGGGCGCGATCTTGTTGAACGACGGAGGGTTCCGGATGTCGGTGCTGACCTCGTAGATCCGCGGCAGCGTCAAGAGGTTGGGCATCGACCATAGCGGCACGCCAAGAACCGCCGCGCCGAACAGGATGCCGATCACCGCCTTGCCGGCCCCGGTGAAGCCTTCGCGCCAGATCCCGCCAAGCGCCGCAAATCCGAGGACGACCGCGAGCACGGCGCCGACGATGGACACGCCGAGCAGTTTCATAGCCACATTCGTCGGCATCTGGCCGAGACGATGCAATCCGAACGTCACCGCAAACAGCACAAAAAAGAGCAGAGCGATCCTCTGGCTCCAGACGGCCTTTCGCGATTGGTGCAGATAATATCGCACAGCGTCTCCTCCGGATTGGGCGCGGATATTAGCATTCCTATGTTAATAAGAGCAAACTCCCGGCCTTTTCAAACCGAGCGTGCCGGGCGGTGGACAATATATGCCGACATAGCTCGAGAGTTAAGGTCAGTGCCCATGACGGTCAGTGCGAACGCACTCGCAAGAGACATCGAAACGCTTATCCACCCTTATACCAACCTCCAGGACATTTCGCGACACCGGCCCGCTGGTCATCGAGAGCGGCAAGGGCATTTACGTCTACGACAGCGCGGGCAAGCCGTATATCGAGGGCATGGCCGGGCTCTGGTGTACGACGCTCGGTTATGGAAATGAAGAGCTGGTCGAAGCCGGGCGCAAGCAGCTTGCGACGCTCGCATCGGCGCATCTGTTCAGCGGCAAGAGCCACGATCCGGCGATCGCGCTCGCGGAGAAGCTGAAGGAGATCTCGCCGGCCCCGGCCTCGAAGATTTTCTTCACATCGTCCGGTTCGGAGGCGAACGACACCCAGATCAAGCTTGCCTGGTATTACAACAATGCCCGCGGCAAGACGCAGAAGAAGAAGATCCTCTCGCGCAAGCGCGCCTATCACGGCGTCACGCTTGCCTCGGCCAGCCTGACTGGCCTGCCGGCCAATCATCTCGACTTCGACCTGCCGTTCACCTGGGTCCGGCATCTGACCTGTCCGCATTATTATCGCGAGGCGCTGCCGTCGGAAACCGAGGAGCAGTTCTCCGACCGCCTCGCCCATGAGCTCGAGGACATGATCCAGCTCGAAGGGCCGGACACCGTCGCCGCCTTCATCGCCGAGCCGGTGATGGGCGCGGGCGGGGTCATCGTGCCGCCGAAGGGCTATTTCCAGAAGATCCAGGCCGTGCTCGAACAAATACGACGTGCTGTTCATCGTCGACGAGGTGATCTGCGGATTCGGGCGCACCGGGCGGATGTTCGGCTGCGAGACGTTCGACATCCAGCCGGACAGCATTTCCATGGCGAAAGGGCTGACCTCGGCCTATGCCCCGATGGCCGCCATCACGGTCTCGGAGGACGTGTATCAGGCGATGCTCGACGAAAGCCGGAAGATCGGCACCTTCGCGCACGGCTTCACCTATTCCGGCCATCCGGTTTCGGCCGCGATCGGCAACAAGGCCATCGAGATCTACGAGCGCGACAAGATCCCGGAGCACGTCCGCTCCGTCGCGCCGATTTTCCGCACCCGCCTTCAGGCGCTCGCCGATCATCCGCTGGTCGGCGAGGTCCGCGGCGTCGGCCTGATGGCGGGCGTCGAGATCGTCGCGGACAAGGCGACGAAGCGGCCTTTCGCGCCGGAGCAGGGCGTTGCCGCGCGCGCTGCGAAATTTTGCGAAGACGAAGGGCTCATCCTGCGTGCCCTGGTCGACACCCTCGCTATCTGCCCGCCGCTGATCATTCAAGGCAGCGAGATCAATGAGTTGTTCGACCGGCTGGAGCGCGCAATAGCGAAGACCGAAGCCTGGGTCGCGGCTGAGGGATTTAGAGCGGCATCACCGTTTAGATAGAAACAACTTCGCTTTGGCCCGCTCCAAAATTCCTTTGCTGATCGCGTGATCGAACGGAAAACCGGATTCCACTTTTCCCGATCACGCTCTAGATAAACAGCAACACCACCGAAGCGGCCACCAGGGCGGCGAGCACGAGATTGACGATCCGCGCGGTCCGGGGCGAGCGGATGAGCTGACGCAGGCCGACGCCGAACAGGCACCAGGCCGCGCAGCTCGGGATCGTCACGATCAGGAACACCACGCAGATCAGCAGAAGCTCTGCGTGGTAGTTGCCGCCGATCGTGGTGAACGTAGGAATCGCGCTGATGGCGATCATCCAGGCTTTGGGGTTGACCCACTGGAAGGCCGCCGCTTCGAAAAAGGTCAGTGGACGTGCCGTGACGGTGCCCTGCTCCGGGCCGCCGGACTGCGCGATCCGCCAGGCGAGGTAGAGCAGATAGGCCGCGCCGACATATTTCAGGCCCAGATGGATCTGCGGATAGCGCGTGAAGATCTCGCCCAGGCCGAGCCCCACGGCAAACACCATGATCGGATAGCCGAACGCGATGCCAAGGATGTGCGGAATCGACCGGCTCAGACCGAAGGCCGATCCGGAGGCGGTCAACATGACATTGTTCGGCCCCGGCGTGATGGCCGCGGCAAAGCCGAACAGAGCGATGGCGAACAACGATTTCGGTCATGGCTTGAGAAACACCGAAATTGGCGAAGCGGGCAAGTGCCCGGTTATTTCAGCATGGCTGCATTGCAAATTCCGGAGGCCCGAAGCGCGATCAGCCGTGCTGGGAGAATTTCCGTAGCCGGACATAGAGCGCACCTTCGCCGCCATGTCTCGGCCCGGCGGTTGCGAAGCTGATCACGATCGAGCGGAACTCGTGCTCGGCCAGCCATTGCGGCACCAGCCGCCGCAGCACCCCGCGCTCTTCGCCCGTGAAGTCGCGCTGACGCTCGATCTCGGCCCGGGTGCCCTTGCCGGTGATGACGAGCACCGTCCGATGACCGTGGACCGCGCAGGAGGTGAGAAAACTGCGCAGCGCCAGATGCGCCTCGCGCTGCCGCATGCCGTGGAGATCGATCCGCGCGTCGATGGTGTCCACATTCCGGGAAAGCTTTCGGCGCTGGCGTTCGTCGAAATGGCCGAGCGGAGGAACCGGCGCTTTGTCCGGCGGTGTCCGTCTCTCGGATCGCGGCGCCGACCGCGGCGCGGAGGGGGTGCTGCGCGGTTCCGGTGGCGTCTCGGCCTCGGATGACCCTGCGGCTTCGGCCTTGTCGCGCGCCTTCGCCGCCGCGCGATGCTCCACCGTTCGCCGCCGCCGAAGCGCCTGCGCATCGCGCATGGCAACCGCCCACAGCTCCGCCTCCTCGGCGGTCAGCGGCCGTTTCCGCGATGGCGGCTTCGAAGTCATACCCATCCCCTGCCGGACCCGTGAGCACTGTGCTCATCAACCCCTTAATTTGGGATAAGTATATGAAAATCACAGGTGTGACGGGTTATACCGGCGATCCGTCCGGCTTCTTCGCCGCTACCCCAATAGACGTCGCCGCGGACCGGTCCGCGAATGGCCGAGCCGGTATCCTGGGCGATCATCAGCCGGGTGAAGCCATCGCCGGACATGTCCGTGAGGTCCGGAGCCGATACCCAGATCGGCAGGCCGAGCCGGTGGTAGCGCGGGTCGACCGCCAGGCTGCGGCCGGGCGTCAAAGGCGCGCCGAGCGCCCCGGTGGGGCTGGCGTCGGCCGCCCCGTCGCGGATGCGGAAGAACGGATAGGATTTGTTCTCCCACATCAGCCGGCGGCCGCGCTGCGGATCGGCGCGAAGCCATTCGAGCAGGCGCCCGAGCGAGGCGGCGGCGGGATCGAGTTCGCCGCGCTCGACCAGCACCTTGCCGATCGATGTGTAGGGATGGCCGTTCTTGCCCGCGAAGCCGATCGGCAACGCGCTGCCGTCCGGGAGCCGGATGCGCCCCGAACCCTGGACCTGCATGACGAAGGCCTCGCATGGGTCGGCGAGGAATGCCAGTTCGAGACCGCGGCCGTGAAGCGCGCCTTCCTCGATCTCCTGGCGGGTATAGTAGGGGACAGGGCCGTCCGACGTATGACGAACCGCGGTAAGATCGGTGGCCAGGCCCTCCGGATTTTCGTCCGGGGCGAGTAAAGCCAGGTCGTCGGGGAGGGCGTAGACCGGAACCGGGAACTCATCGGACGGGTCAAGCGAGCCGCGAACGTCCGGCTCGTAATAGCCGGTCACCATTGCGCCGGTCTCGGGGCGAGCAACGGCATAGGCACGAAAATTGGTTTCGAAGAATACGCGCGCTTCATCCGAGCTGGGCCGCCCGGCTGCCGACAACGCCTGTTCGCATAGCGCCCTGATTTGCTGGTCGGCGTCGTCCTGGGCAAGCAGGCCTTTGCAGGATTGGCGAAACGCTCCGAATGCGGCGGTGTGATCGTCCGCGGTCCATCCGGCAATCTGGGAAAAGGCGATCGGGGATTTGTCGAGCTCGAGCCGCGCGCCGACACCGGCGGGGCCGAATTGCCATTGCCAGAGCTGCGTCTGCGCCATGCGTGATCGTCCCCGCCTCGCAATTCGCCGAATGCACGTCAGAAACGAAGGCTCTCGCCCTACGCGTCGGCCCCCGTTGCCACGAGGCGCCAATTGGGATCGCGGGTACTGAGATCGCGGGCGAAGGTCCAGATATCGGTGACTTCGCTGATCTGCGTCGGGTTGCCGTCGACCACCTCGCCGGCACGGTTCCGCGTGGCGGTGATAAGATCGCTGACGAATTTGACCGTAAGGTTTGCGGTCTTCCCGTTCATCTCGGCGTCGAGGATTTCCGAGGCGGAGATGCCGACGAACTTGAAGTCGACCGTCTCGCCGTTGCGCTCGCGCTCGGAAATCGCAGCGGCGAAGCTGTCGAACACCTCGCGGCTGAGAAGCTGTTTCAACGTCTTGCGGTCGCCCTCGGCGAATGCCGTGACGATCATTTCATAAGCGGCCTTGGCGCCGGCCATGAAATGCTTGGGATCGAAGCTACGGTCGGCCTTGGCGACGTCCTGGAGCTTCTGAGCGACATCGCTGCCCTCGGTCACAACCTCTTTCAGCCGTTTGGCGAACGTCGCTTCATCGAGTTCATCCGACATGCGCGGCGGTTCTCCTCGCGGCAGAGTTACGATATTGTCGCGGACGGGCTTGCCATTGGCATCCTGGGTCGAATAGGGATCATAGCGTGGCCGTTCGTGACCGGTCCGCCGTCCCAGGACGCTGCGGAGCTTAATAAAAATCACGATTGCCAGGACCAAGAAGATTAAAGTTAGAATGTCGATTGTGCCGTTCATCTTGCCGCAGCTTCTAAGAAAACATATGTGTGAGCGTCGGGAGGCCGTTACTCTCATATAAGAACCGGCCCGAGCGACCAACAGAGGCTCGAAAGGCGTTAGAGAACAAAGCCACGCATCCTACATAGCAAATTACGCGATCGAAACGGTTAAGCCAACCGGCAAGACGCCTCACTTGAAGTCAGCTTTCGATTCTCTCGCTCCCCGAAGGGCTTAACGGAATGCAAATTTTTTTGTTCCTGATCTTTATCGCGGTCCCGGTCATCGAGATCGCTCTGTTCATCGAAGCCGGGCAGGTCATCGGCGTGCTGCCGACGATAGCGATCACGATCGGGACCGCTATTGCTGGCAGCTTTTTGATGCGGGTGCAAGGTTTTGCGACACTTAGCCGGTTCTCCGAAGCGGTCGAGAAAGGGCAAATGCCCGTAACGCCTGTCATCGACGGGATCGGCATCCTGACCGCCGGGCTGCTGCTGCTCACGCCGGGCCTGTTCACCGACACGATCGGCCTCCTGCTTTTCGTCCCTCCGGTGCGTCGCGGCCTGGCCAAATGGGTGTTTTCCAAGGCGCTGAAGAACGGCCGCGTCAATATCCGCACCTTTGGTGGGGCCACCGGCGCCGGCACGGGTCCAGCCGGCCCGCGGACGGATGGACCGACGAAAGCCGGGGCGGGCTTCAAAAAGTCGGACGACGTCATCGACGCCGAGTTTGAAACGATCGATCCCGAGCCCCCGAAAAACGGTGCCGCTCCGCATGACGGCGACGCGGCGCCCCCCGGCATCGCGGGCGGCAAGCGATCGCCCTGGCGGAAGCAATAAAGCGCGCAAGAAACGGATCGGCGTGTTGCCTGCCGCAATCGGGCATGGTAGCGACGTGGTCGAGTTCATTGGCCCCGAGGCGTTTTCGCGCCGGGCCCACTTCACGATCGCACGATTAAAGGTTCAGGACGATGGCTGAAGAAACGAACGGCGCCGAGAAGGCTGCCGGCAGCGAAGCACCCCAACCCCAGATCAACGTGTTGGGGCAGTACATCAAGGATCTGTCCTTCGAAAATCCGCGTGCGCCGGAAAGTCTGCGCAGCCCCGGGAGCAATCCTGGGCTTCAGGTGAATTTCAACGTTCAGGCCCAGTCGGTCGGCGACGAGACCTTCGAGGTATCGGTAACGCTGGAGGCTGCGGCAAAGAACGACGAGGGCAACCTCTATAATCTCGAACTGGTCTATGCGGGCGTGTTCCGTCTGCGCGGCGTGCCGCAGCAGGCGGTCAAGCCGGTGCTGTTCATCGAATGCCCAGCGCTGCTCTTCCCGTTCGCGCGCCGTCTGGTCGCCGATCTGACCCGCGAAGGCGGCTTCCCGCCGCTGATGCTCGATCCGATCGATTTCGCCGCCCTGTTCCGTCAGCGCGTGGCACAGGAACAGGGCCAGCCTGAAACCGCCATTCAGTAGTAAAGACCGGTCTTACTGATATTGGCGCCAAAGCGCATTTTCGCCGAGTTCCTCGACGAAAGCCCGATGCGCGTCGCGCTCGGCGTCGCAGAGATTGACCGGCAGCGGGCCGGAGCGGGACAGTACAACATTTTCCGCGCCCCGGTTCCGGCCGGCCCCGCCGCGACGGGCTGACAGATCGAGCGCCGCCTGATTGCCGCCGGTGAGCTGCAGATAAACCTCGGCAAGGAGTTCGGCGTCGAGCAGCGCGCCGTGTTTGGTCCGCGCGGAATTATCGATGCTGTAGCGCTTGCAAAGCGCGTCAAGGCTGTTCGGGCCGGCGGGATGCTTGCGGCGCGCAAGCGCCAGCGTGTCGAGCACGCGGTCCGGCGGAACGATCGGCAAACCGACCAGCTGCAGCTCGGCGTTGATGAACTTCATATCGAAGCTGGCATTGTGGAAGATCATCCTTCCACCGTCGAGGAATTCGAGGAAATCCTGGACGACATCGGCGAAGAGCGGCTTGTCGCTGAGAAATGTGCTCGACAGCCCATGGACGCGGAAGGCGTCGTCCGGCATGTCGCGCTGCGGATTGATATATTGATGATAGACGCGGCCGGTCGGAATGAAGTTGGCCAGCTCCACGCAAGCGATTTCGACCAGCCGGTCGCCCGTCGCCGGTTCGAAGCCCGTGGTTTCGGTGTCCATTACGAATTCGCGCATCGTTCGCCCTCCGCCTGACCGCCTCAGGCGCCGGCTTCGTGGCGCCGCCGCCAGAGTTCGAATTTGTCCCCGGAGCGACTCTTCAACGATTCGAGCAGTTTATCGACCTCGGCCTTCGTTTCGTCCAAGGTTACGCCGGTGTCGATGACGTAGTCGGCACGCGCGCGCTTCTCAGCGTCGGGAAGCTGGCGGGCCTGAATGGCGGCGAGCTTTTCCGGGGTCATGCCGGTGCGGGCAAGGACGCGGGCGGACTGGATGTTGGCCGGCGCGCTGACGACCACCGTGGCATCGACCATCGCATCGCCCCCGGTCTCGAACAGCAGCGGAATGTCGAGGACGCACATGCCGGCGCCCGCCCGCTGCCGATCGCGCAGGAAGTCCCATTGCGCATTGCGCACCAGCGGGTGGACCAGCGCTTCCAGTTTGGCGAAGCTGCCCGGCGCCTGCATCAGTGCGGCGGCGAGCCTTGCGCGGTCGACCTGGCCGTCGGCGGTCGTCCCCGGAAACGCGGCTTCGATATGCGGAACCGCGTCGCCTTCATAGAGCCGGTGTACCGTGGCATCGGAGTCCAGCACCGGCACGCCCCGCGCGGCCATGTGCCCGGCGACCGTCGTCTTGCCCATCCCGATCGAGCCGGTCAGTCCGATGATGAGCATGGCTCTCCTAGTTCTTTTCCAGATCCGCCACGATGAGCGCGCGCAGCTCCGCCGTAACCTCGGGGCGGACACCGAACCACTTCTCGAAGCCGGGCACCGCCTGATGCAACAGCATGCCCAATCCGTCGGCGGTGTGAAAGCCCGCCTGGCGCGCCCGCCGCAACAGGTCCGTTTCCAGCGGTGTATAAACGATGTCGCAGACCACCCCGGGCATAGAAAAATTAGTCAAATCAATGCTAAGCGGCTCATACCCGGCCATTCCGAGTGTGGTCGTATTCACAAGTAATCCACAGTCTATCAACATGTTTGCGCGGCTCTCCCAGGCGAACACGGTGACCGATTGGCTGAACTCCGCCGCCAGTGTTTCGGCCCGCTCCCGCGTCCGGTTGGCAAGGCGAATATGCGGCACGCCGCGATCGAGGAGACCGCGGATAATGCCCCGCGCGGCGCCTCCCGATCCGAGCACGGCAGCAGCCAGACCGATGTGATCCCAGCCCGGCGCCTGGTCGTCGAGATTCTGCAGGAAGCCATAGATATCCGTGTTGGAGGCGCAGAGCACGCCGTCATCCAGCCAAAGCGTATTCGCCGCCTTCACGCTTTTGGCTGCCTCGTCCGGCCGGTCGGCGGCGCGGAACGCTGCCTGCTTATGCGGGACAGTGACGTTGCAGCCGACGAGGTCTTTGTGGCGCAGATCACGGAAGAATGCCTCCGCATGACCGGCTTCGACGGCGATCTTCACATATTCGCCGGCGATGCCGTATTGCTGAAGCCAATAACCGTGAATGAGCGGCGAACGGGAATGTGCAACCGGCCATCCGACAACGCCTGCACGCTTCATCGCCTCGTCTCCCGTTCCTCGGACCCGTCTTACCCGGTCAGCCAACCGTCATCGCGGAGATAGCCGAGAAGCGGTATCAGCGGCAATCCGATAATCGTGAAATGATCGCCCTCGATCGCCGAGAAAAGCTGGATTCCGAGGCCCTCGATCCGATAGGCGCCGACGGATTGCGTCAGTGCGTCGCCTTCCGCCTGGCAATAGGCGTCGACAAATGCCTCCGAAAAGTCACGCATGGTGAGGCTTGCGCGGCCAAGATGCCGCCATTCGACCGTGCCGCCGCGGGCGACGCAGATGCCGGCGTTCAGCGTATGCGTCCTGCCGCGCAGGTCCAGGAGTTGCTCGCGAGCGGCGGCTTGCGTGGGCGGCTTCTGGTAGAGAACGCCGCCGCATTCCATCACCTGATCCGCCCCGATCACCAGCGCGTCCGGCGCAGCGAGGCTGACGTGTTTCGCTTTTGCCTCAGCGAGCATGAGCGCAACCGCGCCCGGATCCGCCTGTCCGTTCTCGCGGGTGAATTCGGCTTCCAGCGCGCGTTCGTCGATATCGGCGGGCTGCCGGATGAAATCGATCCCCGCGGCGCTCAGAACCGCCGCCCGCCCCGCGCTGCCGGACGCCAGGATCAGCGGCCGCTTTTTCCCGCCGCCGTCAGGCACCGGCCACGCGCTCCTCGTGCAGCTTGGTTATCGCGGCGGCCGTCTCCTCGATGGAGCGCCTGGTGACATCGACGATCGACCAGTGGTGACGCCCGCAAAGCCGGCGGGTAAAGGCAATCTCCTTGCTGATCATTTCGGTGTCGATGTAATCCCGGTTGGACGGGTCCTTCATGCCGAGCAGGCGGTGCCGGCGAATTTCGGCAATCCGCTGCGGGCTGGCGACGAGCCCGACCACGAGCGGCCGGCGAAGTTTTTCCAGCGATGGCGGCGGCGGAATATCCGGCACCAGCGAGACATTCGCGGTCTTGAACCCGCGATTGGCCAGATAAAGGCTGGTCGGCGTTTTCGACGTGCGGCTCGCGCCGATGAGCACGATATCGGCGTCGTCGAGCTCCTCCGTCCGCTGACCGTCGTCATGGGCGAGGGTGAAGTTCATCGCCTCGATGCGCTGGAAATAGTCGGTATTGAGGACGTGCTGGCCGCCGACGACCGGGGTCGAGGGGGTGCCTAGATAGGTCTCGAACACCTTCAGCAGAGGGTTGAGAACGGCGACGCACGGCACGTTGAACGCCTCGCAGCGCTGCTCGAAATAGCTGCCGAGCTCGCGATCGACGATGGTGTAGAGCACGATGCCCGGCGTCGCCTCGATGCGTTGCAGGACGCGGTCGAGCTGGCGGCGATTGCGGACAAAGGGGTGCGAATGCTTGATGGCGCGGATGCTGGAATATTGAACGGCGGCGGCCTTGGCGATCGCAGATAGTGTCTCGCCGGAGGCGTCCGACACCATATGCAGATGGAAGAACTTCGGAACCTCTTTGGCGCTCTGTTGATAAGTTGTCACCTTTTCGACCGCCCCATGTCTTATGGAAAAATCCGCACCTGAGTCCCTAACGCCAATGCAAAAAGAACCCACAAATAAGCTTTGTTCGGCCAGGCCGAAGGGAAATCGTATACAATGCAAAACGCCGAGGCGAAGTGCAGGATTATATCACAGCGGCCGGCCCTGGTTTTCATTGTGATATGCAATCATGTTCGTCGCCTTAGACATTTGGCGGCCAACGAGATTTCCGCCTCCCGATCTCGCCGGTTCGGCAGATGGTCGCCGCGCCGCCTCTCCCGCCTCGACTTATCCACGGATGCCTGTCGACAACGCGTGGATAAATTCGCAATATCCGCAATTCACCGTCCTAGATAAAACAAACCTTAAGAATAAGAACCTGCTTTTTAGAAAAGGGAAACGATGCCCGCCGATCCGTCGACGATCCCATCCACGCCGAAGCTGATCGAGGTTCTCAAAGGCCGGGCTTTCGAGATCCCGCCAATCTGGCTCATGCGGCAGGCCGGACGCTACCTGCCGGAATACCGGGCCCTGCGGGCCAAGGCAGCCGGGTTTCTGGACCTGTGCTACCGGCCCGACTGGGCTGCGGAAATCACCCTGCAACCGATCCGCCGGTTTGATTTCGACGCTGCAATTCTGTTTGCAGATATCCTGATCGTGCCGGACGCTCTGGGCCAAAAAGTCGAGTTCGAAGAAGGGGTTGGGCCGCGCCTGGAGGCGATGGAGCCCAAGGCGCTTCTGGATGTGCTGAAGCCTGACGGCGCTGCCGGGAAATTCGCCACAATCTGTGAAACCGTCGAGCGCGTTCGCGCCGGGCTCGGCGCCGAGAAGGCGCTGATCGGCTTTTGCGGCGCGCCCTGGACGGTGGCGACCTACATGATCGCCGGGCACGGCACCCCCGATCAGGCTCCGGCGCGGATCGCCGCCTATCGCGATCCGGAGAATTTCGCCCGCCTTCTGGACCTCATCGCCGACGTTTCGGTCGATTATCTCAGCGGCCAGATCGCTGCCGGCGCCCAGGCCGTGCAGATTTTCGACAGCTGGGCCGGCGTCTTGCCGGACGATGAATTCCGCCGCTGGGTGATCGGGCCGAATGCCAGAATGATCAATAAAATCAAGGTGCTTCATCACGGCGTCCCCGTGATCGGATTTCCGCGGGGCGCCGGGCCGCTCTCGGAAGCCTTCCTCGCGGAGACCGGCGTCGACGGGCTCGGCTGCGATACGACCATGCCGCTCGCCCAAATGCGCGGCCTCGGCGAACACGCCGCCGTCCAGGGCAATCTCGATCCGCTGCTGCTTGTGTCCGGAGGGCCCTTGCTCGAATCCCGAATCGACGACATCATCGGCGCTCTTCGAGGGGTTCCGCATATCTTCAATCTCGGACATGGCATCCTGCAGACGACGCCGATTGAAAACGTCGAGCGTCTGATCGCGCGGGTTCGGGGCTGACGCTTTCAGCGAGGTTCGGCGTGGATTGGTATCTTTACATCAAGGCCTTTCACATCATCGCGATGGTCGCGTGGATGGCCGGAATGTTCTATCTGCCGCGCCTTTACGTCTACCACGCCGATGCCGAACCGGGCTCGCCAGCCTCGGAAACCTTCAAGGTCATGGAGCGCCGGCTTCTCCGCGCCATCACCAACCCGGCGATGATCGCAACCTGGCTGTTCGGCCTGATCCTGATTTTCGGCTTCAACGTGATCGATCTCAGCTCGGCCGGCTGGCTGCACGCCAAACTCACTCTTGTGGTTTTACTCACGATCTTCCATATATTCCTCGCCAGATGGCGGAAGAATTTCGAAGCCGACCGCAATCAGCGCAGTGCGCGCTTCTACCGCATCGTCAATGAAATCCCGACCATATTGTTGATTTTGATTGTGGTTTTGGTCGTGGTAAAACCATTCTAGGCCAGTCGTCGGAAAGTTGATAATATCAAGCTTCCGCCGCGTATAATTGTTTGCTATAGTTCGAATCGTAACCTTCATCTGGCCGAAAGACCTGATCTCCTTCAGTCCGTATCAGACTTGAGACGCCAGCGGCTTTGCTCCGCTCGGCGCCATTCCCGGAACGGAAGACGGCGCTTCGAAATGCCCTCCATTTTTGGCTGCGCTGAAACCGAAAGCGAGCCTCCCCCATTCTCTTACTAAGCATGGAAGTTCGGAGTTATCCCGAATGCAGGAAATGAAACTTCAAGAGCTAAAAATCAAATCTCCGACCGAGCTGCTCAGCTTCGCCGAAAATGTTGAGGTCGAGAACGCCAGCACCATGCGCAAGCAAGAGCTGATGTTCGCAATTCTGAAGCAGCTCGCCGCCAAGGATGTCGATATCACCGGCATCGGCGTCGTCGAGGTATTGCAGGACGGCTTTGGCTTTTTGCGCTCCCCGGATGCCAACTATCTTCCTGGGCCCGACGATATATATGTCGAGCCCCAGCCAGATCCGCCGCTTCGGTCTCCGCACCGGCGACACCGTCGAGGGCCAGATCCGTTCGCCCAAAGATGGCGAGCGCTATTTCGCATTGCTCAAGGTCAACAAGATCAATTTCGACGACACCGAAGCGCTTCGGCACAAGGTGCATTTCGACAATCTGACCCCGCTCTATCCTGATGAGTGGATGCGGATGGAGGTCGAAAATCCGGAATTGAAGGATCTGAGCGGGCGCGTCATCGATATCGTGGCGCCGCTCGGCAAGGGCCAGCGCGGCCTGATCGTCGCGCCGCCGCGCACCGGCAAGACGATGATCCTTCAGAACATCGCGCATTCGATCACCACCAACCATCCGGAATGCTATCTGATCGTGCTGCTGATCGACGAGCGCCCGGAAGAAGTGACGGACATGCAGCGCTCGGTGCACGGCGAGGTGATTTCCTCGACCTTCGACGAGCCGGCTTCGCGTCACGTCCAGGTCGCGGAGATGGTGATCGAAAAGGCCAAGCGCCTGGTCGAGCATAAGAAGGATGTCGTCATCCTGCTCGATTCCATCACCCGTCTCGGCCGCGCCTATAATACGGTCGTGCCGTCATCGGGCAAGGTGCTGACCGGCGGCGTCGACGCCAATGCGCTGCAGCGTCCGAAGCGGTTTTTCGGTGCCGCGCGTAATATCGAGGAAGGCGGCTCGCTGACCATTATCGCCACCGCACTGATCGATACCGGCAGCCGCATGGACGAAGTCATCTTCGAAGAGTTCAAGGGCACCGGCAACTCCGAGCTGGTTCTCGACCGCAAGGTCGCCGACAAGCGCGTCTTCCCGGCGATCGATATCGCCCGGTCGGGTACGCGTAAGGAAGAACTGCTGGTGGCGCCGCCGCAGCTCAAGAAGATGTTCGTGCTCCGCCGCATCCTCAATCCGATGGGATCGATGGACGCCATCGAGTTTCTCCTCGACAAGCTGCGTCAGACCAAGAACAACGGCGATTTCTTCGAGTTCGATGAACACCTAAGGCAAGGGCTGGCGTTCGCGCCGGCTCTCATCTGTGGAAAATCGCGAAAAGCACAAGCGCCCCGCCGCCGAGAAAGAAACCGAGGCTGACCAGTCCGACGATCGGCCCGACGAAATGTCCGATGACATTCCCGGTTACGCGGCGGGCTTTTCCGAATACCGTTCCGGCTGACGCGATCTCGTTCAACCGGCCTTCAATCTCGGTTGGCCGTTCGGCGCTGCGTTTTCCGCGAATGATCTGCCAGATCGAACTGAGCAGCATGCCCAGGAAATCGTAGCGCGAGGCGTAATTCTGAAGCATGAGCCCAATGCCGATCAGGATCGCGCCGGAGATGAGGAGGGCGGGCGTGGAACCGAAATCCATGGCGAAATCCTCTTTGGAGCGTCGGCGGGAGGCAAAGCGGTTTTCGGATAAATTGAGCCGCGAATTCGATTCAAGTCGAAGGCCCGCCGCCCCGGTGCCGAACGCCGCGGATCATGGTGCCGGCCGCGGATCATAGGGCACCGGGATTGGATCGGCAAAGCGATTGCGCGTCCCGTTGCCGCAACACCTGACCCGCTTGGGGCCCGCCCGGCTGAAACCGCTTGAGCCTTGGCGCACAGTAACATAAAGCCATGGCAGGCGATTGGGGGGCGTTTGTTATGACGCGGAGACGTCAGAGTCGGATTTTGACGCTTGTGGTGAGCGGGCTGATCGTGCTGATTGGGCTGGCTTTGGCTGCAAAGCTGTCCGGAATTCCTTGGGCACTGAACTTTTATGAATTCATTCGCGACACGTCGCTGCTGATCGTTACCGTGATCGCGGCCTATATGGCGCATATTTACCAGAAGCGGGCGACCTTCTTGCAGAACCTGCGCGAACAATGGCACGACATCGTCACCACGAAAGCGGAGCTCATCTATTACTGCCACCTGGAGAAGCCGACGCTCGACGACTACCTGCTCGCCGCACGGCAGCTTTCGGAATGTATCGACACCATGCGTATCGTTTATTCCAATGTCGGGGAGACGGATAAGCTTATTGGCCTTTACCCTTATGCGCCGCTTCACCATATGAGGATAACGATGGAAAGCCTGGATCCCCGCAAGGGGGCCCCGACGGCAGAGCACCGTTACGCTGCAAGAGGCGAACTCTGGGATGGGTTCAACGCAATTCGCGAGCATTTCCTCGATGAATTCGATATTGAGGAGCCTACGAGGCCAATCCTCATCTACAATATGAAAAGACAAAAAAGGGATGGAGCGACAAGCGAGGCGCTTGCACGGAAAACCCGACAGCAGCAGCTCCTAGAAAAACGTCAAGGCTCATGAAGTCAAGAAACATTGCGATTATCGCCCACGTCGATCACGGCAAAACAACCCTGATCGACGTTTTATTGCGTCAGTCCGGTTCATTCCGCGACAACCAGCGCGTTGCAGAACGGGCCATGGATTCCAACGACCTTGAGCGGGAGCGTGGCATCACGATCCTCGCCAAGGTCACCTCGCTTGTCTGGAAAGACACGCGGATCAACATCGTCGACACGCCGGGCCATGCCGATTTCGGCGGCGAGGTCGAGCGCATCCTGAACATGGTGGATGGCGCCATCGTGCTTGTCGACGCTTCCGAAGGGCCGATGCCGCAGACCAAGTTCGTCGTTTCGAAGGCGCTCAAGGTCGGCCTCCGACCGATCGTCGCCATCAACAAGATCGACAAAGCCGGACGAGCGGCATGAGGAAGTCGTCAACGAGGTCTTCGACCTTTTCGCCGCCCTCGATGCGAACGAACAGCAGCTCGACTTCCCGATCCTTTACGGTTCGGCGAAGGAAGGCTGGATGTCGCTTACGCCCGACGGGCCGCACGACAGCATGGCGCCGCTGTTCGATCTGGTCCTCGACCATGTCGAGCCGCCGAAAACCAGCGAAGGCGCTTTCCGGATGCTGGCGACGACTCTGGAAGCCGATCCGTTCCTCGGCCGCGTGCTGACCGGCCGGATTACCGCAGGCACCGTTGCGCCAGGGCAGAGCGTCAAAGCTTTGTCGCGCGACGGCAAGTTGATCGAGCAGGGCCGAATCTCCAAGGTGCTTTCGTTCCGCGGGCTCGAACGCCTTCCGGTCGACAGCGCCGAAGCTGGCGAGATCGTTGCCCTTGCTGGTTTGAGCCAGGCCACGGTTGCCGACACGATCTGCGCGCCAGAGATCAAAGACGCGATCCCTGCGCACCCGATCGATCCGCCGACCCTGTCGATGACGTTCCGCATCAATGATGGTCCGTATGCCGGACAGGAAGGCGATAAGGTTCAAAGCCGCGTCATTCGTGATCGGCTGATGCGGGAGGCGGAAGGCAATGTCGCTCTGCGGATCACCGCGACCAGCTGATGCCGACGCATTCGAGGTTGCCGGCCGCGGCGAACTTCAGCTCGCGATCCTGATCGAAACGATGCGGCGGGAGGGCTTCGAGATGACCGTATCCAGGCCGCGCGTCGTCATGCAGTCCGACCAAAAGACCGGGCAGAGGCTCGAGCCGATCGAGGAAGCGATCATCGACGTCGATGAGGATTTCACGGGCGCGGTCGTGCAGAAGCTTAGCGAGCGCCGCGGCGAACTCGTCGATATGCGGCCTTCGGGCGGCGGCCGGCAACGCGTCGTTATGCACGTGCCGACGCGCGGTCTGATCGGCTACCAGAGCGAGTTGCTGTCCGATACGCGCGGTACGGCGGTCATGAACAGGCTCTTTCACGCCTACGCGCCCTATAAGGGCGACATTCCCGGCCGGCGGACCGGGGTGCTGATCTCCAATGGCCAGGGCGAAGCCGTGGCCTACGCGCTGTGGAATTTGGAAGATCGCGGGCCGATGATGATCCACCCGCAGACGAAGGTCTATCAGGGGATGATTGTCGGTGAGCATAGCCGCGGCAACGACCTCGAAGTGAATGTGCTGAAGGGCAAGAAGCTGACGAACGTTCGCGCCTCCGGCCGCGACGATAACGTATTGCTGACGCCGCCGATGAAGCTGACGCTGGAAAAGGCGCTGGCGTATATCGGGGATGACGAACTGGTCGAGATCACGCCCAAGTCGATAAGGCTGCGGAAGCGGCTGCTCGACCCGCATGAGCGCAAGAAAGCCGAAAAGCTGGCGGTCGGCTGATCGACCGCCTCGATGCGGGTGTGCCGAAGACGGGACCGTCGACGCGTTTTCCAATTTTTCCTCACCATGATTGACCAGTTGTAGCCGGACCTCAGAGCCCTGCGCTTCCGGAACGTGTGGACGCAGCCGCAATGTCTCTTCTAGACACAGCGCAAAATCGAGTCTATTCCGTATTTGTACTATCTTTGTTCGCTTAAAATTCTAACTAGGTTGGGTATATCTCTGGCGATGGCATTTCGGCGGCGTGGTGGTCATGGTTAATAGGTAAGGGAATTTGGGCACGAGATGGAGCCGCTGAAGATCATGACCGCTGCTGACCTTACACCGCCGCGCGCGGATATTCGCTGGCCGGCAGACGTCACTTCGTCTGCGGAGTTCGTCCGTGTGGTCGAGCAGGCGAGGCTCGGGCAGGAGAATTTATTCGTGACCGGGCGCGCAGGCACGGGCAAATCCACTTTGCTGCGTTGCCTGCGCAGCAACCTTCCCCAGAAGACGGCGGTTCTGGCCCCGACGGGCTTGGCTGCAGTCAACGTGCAGGGGCAGACGATCCATTCGTTTTTCGGCTTTCCGCCGCAGCTGATAACGGCGGAGATTGTCAAACGCTGCCGGCGCGCGGCGATGTTCCGGAACCTGGAAACGATCATCATCGACGAAGTTTCGATGGTCCGGGCCGATCTGATGCAGGGTATCGATCTTGCCCTTCGTCTGACGCGAAAGCAGCCGAACAAACCGTTCGGAGGCGTTCAGATCATAGCCATGGGCGATCTGCACCAATTGGCGCCGGTCGTTCGCGACCAGGAAACGATGCAGTTCTTCTTCGAGAATTTCGGCGGCATCTACTTCTTCAATGCGTCGGTTTGCCAGGATGCTCCGCTCGGGCTCATGGAGCTGAACAAAGTATTTCGCCAGCGCGACGAACTGTTCGTCGATACATTGAACGCGATCCGCGAAGGAAATCCGTCCCGCGATCACTTCGATATTCTGAATGATCGGGTGTCTCCTGTTCCGGTCGTTGCCGCAAAGCCAGGACTACACGGTTCTGACGCCCATCAACCAGGCGGCGGAATCGACCAATCGATCGTTCCTCAACCAGCTCAAAGGCGATATCGCACATTTCGAGGCGATTGTGGCAGGCAAGTTCGACAAATCCGCCTACCCAACCGATATCGCGCTTCAGCTCAAAGAGGGCTCGAAGGTAGTTATGCTGAGAAACGATCCCGACAAGCGCTGGGTAAACGGAACGCAGGCGCACATCTCGCGGATCGAGGGCCGGACCGTCTGGGTGGAGATCGAGGGCGAAGAGCACGAACTCGAACCGGTGACGTGGGAAAATGTCGGCTACGAATACAATGCGGAAACCGACGAAATGGAAGAAAAGGTGGTCGGCTCGTTCCGCCAACTTCCGGTCCGGCTCGCCTGGGCTCTGACCATTCATAAGAGCCAGGGCATGACATTGAACAAGGTCTACATCGATTTCGGCCGCGGAACGTTTGCCCATGGTCAAGCGTATGTCGCATTGAGCAGGGCCCGCTCCCTGGAAGGCATGGCGCTGGCACGAAACATCCGCCAATCCGACATTATTTTCGATGAACGCGCACTCGGATATAGGCGACTGTTCGAGAAGCTCGCCGCATAACGGGCGCATCCGGCGGCGCTCCTAGTGGATCGAACATCACATTTGAGTTCCTCTCGCCGTGCGATGAGCCGAGGTAAGTAAATAGAATGTCATGTCAATTCGATCCATCAACATAAAACGGCGTGGTTCGAAGCGTTAAATTCGAACTACTAAGCAGACTTCGCAAACTAGACCAACGCATGTCGCCTGTGATTCCGTCTTCGTGTGGATTCGCGAGGGCGGGACATGGCAGGCAGATCTCCGGTGACGGCGAGCGAGGAACAGAAGTCGGCGCTCGAAACGCTGGCCAGGTCGAAGGATCGTGGCGAAGCTGATCGGGCGCGCGCCATCCTGTTGACGCTGAGGGGGTGGACCAGTGCGCGGATTGCCGAGGTATTCCGTGTGCGTGAGGATACGGTCCGCTTCTGGCGGGGCGAGTTCGCGCGTGGCGGCGTGGGAGCGGTGAAGGCGAGCCTGTATGCAGGCCCGCCGCCGGTGAAGATCGAGGCGGCATTGCGGGTCTGCGTGCCGTTGCTGGAAGCGCCTGTCGCCGATAGACGGACCTGGACGATCCCGCGGCTGATCGCCGAGATCAAACGTGTCGAGCGCATCGAGATCGGGCCTTCGCAGCTCTCCAAGGCGCTGCGAAAAAAAACTTCCGCTGGCGGCGGCCCCGGCACACGCTGAAGGGGCGCCAGATCGCGGCCGAGGTCGAGCGCATTGGGCTCAGGCTCCAGTTGCGCAAGGCTCAGGCCGAAGCTGGCGATATTGTCCTGCTCTATGGCGATGAGAGCGAGGCATTGACGCATCCTTATCTGGCGCGCGTATGGGCAAAACGCGGGGCTGACCTGCGCGTACCGGCGCCAGGGCAGGCCAAGAAGGCGACGATGGTGGGCTCGCTCGATCACGTCACCCGCCGCCTTATCGTTCACACGAGCCGGACCAAGCGCAGCAGCGACTTCATTGCCCATCTGGAGCAGCTCGATCGTCTCTATGGCCCGAAACCCGGGCATACGGTCAAGCCCGTCGTGCTGGTCCTGGACAACGGGCCGGTCCACGTCAGCAAGATCACCCGGGCCGCACTTGCGGCACGCCGGCACTGGCTGACCGTTGAATGGCTGCCCAAATACGCGCCTGAGCTCAACGATATCGAGGGTGTTTGGCGCGATCTCAAGGCGCATCATCTGGCCCATCGGACATTCACCGACGCCGAAACCCTCGACAGCGAAATCCACGAAGCCGTGCATGCTTTGAACCAGGAACGATGCGTCGATTCGTTGGTCAACTGGCGAATTTCTGCTTAGGTATGTTCAATGCGCCTCGGCATGTCCTTCTTGTCGTCGTCGAAGCCGGCAGGCAGCCTATCCTTCGCATTGCGCGCCAAAAAAGGTGTTCGGCGTGGTCAGCCATTGATATGCGCCATGTGGGAGGCTTCAGATCCGCCCGGATTGCTGACGACCAACACTTGCGCTTCGCCGCTGCCATCTCCCGCGCGCCTGGGGAAACCGGAGCTCGATCTTGTTGATGCGGTGGAACGGCGAAAGTGTCTGTCCGAAGCGCGCTGGTGCCCGTTTGCGCCGTGGCCGGCGAAAAATCGCAGATCCGGCTCGGCCAATGCAAAGCTCGAATTTTCGCCGCTGCCGGCACTGCATGGTCACAACGCCCCGATCCACATGCCGTTCGAAAATCGGGCATTTGTCGAAGTCGAAGGAAACATATCTGCGTGTTGCCGGTTGCGCATGAGCTGCGGCGGAAGTGACGAGTGCGGCAAGAAGAGCAACGACGGAGGCGGGGTGTGGCCCCATAACTTTGCGTCCGATGGCTTAGTGGTGAAAAGACGCGGTGACCGGCCGACGATGCTTTAAGTCTGCTACTATCGCTGCTATAGGGCAATTTTGGCATCATTGGAACAACAGCAAACGCATGAAACTCGCAATTATGGGCGCAGCCGGGCGGATGGGACAGGCTCTTGTCCGGGTCATACACGAGATGCCGGACTGCTCGGTCAGCGGTGGGACGGAGCCGGAAGGCTCCAAGGCTGTCGGCGCCGATATCGGCGAGCTGGCCGGCGTCGGCAAGCTCGGCATTCCGATTACCACCGATCCGCTCGAGCTGTTCACGCGGTCAGAAGGCGTGATCGACTTTACCACGCCGGCAGCGACCGTAGAGCATGTCGGACTTGTCGCGCAGGCGCGCATCGTCCACGTCATCGGTACGACGGGCCTTTCGCCGCACGACGAGGATGCGATCCTCGCGGCGTCGCGCCACGCCGTCATCGTCAAATCCGGCAATATGAGCCTTGGCGTCAACCTGTTGGCGGCGCTCGTCAAAAGGGCCGCCGAGGCGCTGACCGCGGACTACGATATCGAAGTGGTTGAGATGCATCACCGGATGAAGGTCGATGCTCCATCCGGTACGGCGCTGATGTTCGGCAAGGCAGCGGCGGATGGGCGCCATATCGGGCTGGAGGACCATTCGGTCCGCTCTCGCGATGGACATACCGGCGTACGCAAACGCGGCGATATCGGCTTTGCCACCTTGCGCGGCGGCGACGTGATCGGCGATCATTCGGTCGTCTTCGCGGGACTGGGCGAGCGGATCGAGCTGACCCATCGCGCCGGCGACCGGCAGCTCTTTGCCCGCGGCGCGATCACCGCCGCGCTATGGGGCAAGGGCAAGCCGCCCGGCCTCTATTCGATGCAGGACGTGCTGGGGCTTTGACAGATCGGAAAGGCAGCAATGGATAATCTTCTGGTACTCGTCCGCCACGGTGAAAGCGAGTGGAACAAGCTCAACCTGTTTACCGGCTGGCGGGATGTCGATCTCTCCGAAACGGGAATAGAGGAAGCGCGGCGCGCCGGAAAGCTGCTCAAACAGGCCGGCATCCATTTCGACATCGCCTTCACCAGCGCGCTGAAACGTGCCCAGCGCACACTTACCATCATTCTCGACGAGTTGGGCCAGCCGGACCTTGAGACCATCCGGGACCAGGCGCTCAACGAACGCGATTACGGCGAATTGTCCGGTCTGAACAAGGACGACGCCCGCAAGCGCTGGGGGGAGGAACAGGTCCATATCTGGCGGCGGTCTTTCGACACCCCGCCGCCGGGCGGCGAAAGCCTGAAAGACACGGCGGAGCGCGTGCTTCCCTATTATGAGGCGACGATCTGGCCGGAGCTTCAAGCCGGAAAGAACGTCGTCATATCCGCGCATGGCAATTCGCTGCGCGCGCTGGTGATGAAGCTCGACCAGCTGAGCCGCGAAAAAGTGCTTGCCCTCAATATTGCAACCGGTGCGCCGATCCTCTACCGCCTGCATGCGGACGGCACTGTCGCCGAAAAACGGGAATTCTCGTAAGCCATCCCTGGGCTTACCGATCTGCTTGCGCAAATTTCACGCTGCCGCTAAAGCAGCGTGGGGTTTGTGGCGAGCGGAGATCGAGAATGAGTATCCCGGAAGCGTTGGAAAAAGCCGTCGAAGAGGGCGAGAACAAGCTCACAGCCGTCTATATCGCGATCCTCGCGGTCATGCTGGCGATCGGTTCGGTCGGCGCCGACGATGCATCGAAGACGGCGGTTCGCTCGAACATCCAAGCGTCGGACACTTACGCCTTTTTCCAGGCGAAGAATATCCGTCAGACCAACTATCAGCTCGCCGCCGACCAGTTCGAAGCGCAAATTAAGGAACCCGCGCTGACCGAGGAGGCACGCAGCTTCCTGCGGACGAAGCTTGAGGCATACCGCAACAAGATCGCTCAATATGACAGCGAGCCCGCGACCGGCGAAGGCAAGAAGGAGCTGCTGGAGAAGGCGCGCAACCTGGAAGCGGAGCGCGATCTGGCACTGCGGCGCGACCCATATTTCGATCTCGGCCAGGGCACGCTTCAGATCGCGATCGTTCTGGCATCCGTATCGCTGATCGTCGGCGGCACGTTCCTGCTCTGGATCAGCGGCATTCTTGGCGTGATCGGCACGATTTCGACGGTAAACGCCTTCATGCTGCTCGTCGAATTGTCGTTCATGACCTGATCGGTCAGGCGCGAACGCCGCGCATGTCGTGAAGCGCTTCGCCGAGCGCATCGGCGAATCCGCGTTTTTCGTCGTTGGAGAGGAAATTGCCGAACAGCAGCACGCGGCCGTGCGATCGCACGCTCAGCGTGTTGGCGGTGGTTTCGCTCTCTTCCAGCTCGAGCTGGACCCAATAGGGATTGAACGTCCAGCTCAACGCGCGGCCGGACGGAAACACCCGCGTTACGCGCAGCTCGCTGTCGGTCAGCTCGACCGTCTCGTAGAGACGCCCGGCCCGATAATTCAGGCGGAAGGCGAAATAGATCAGCAATACGTCGAGGCCGAGAAATCCCATCACCGGCCATGCGCCTTTGAGATAGAAAATCACGCCGGTAAAGAAGCTAAGGCCACTGACGACCGCCATTAACAGGAGAAAACCCTTGCGCCCGAGCGACCGATGCGGCAGCAAAACAGCGCTGAAATGGGCCGGCGTAATTACTGACGTCTCGCTTTGACTCTGACTCATGGCCGCCGATCATAAGAGCAACCGCAAAATCAGGAAATAGAAACTTCGTGCCGAAATCCAAGACCCAGAAAGCGGCGCAGGCGGCCGATGACAACCGGCTGGATGCGGCTACGATCAATCAGATCTTCAAGCGTTTTCAAGCCGCGAACCCCGAACCGAAGGGGGAGCTCGAATACGTCAATCCGTTCACGCTGCTGGTCGCGGTCGTGCTTTCGGCCCAGGCGACGGATGCCGGCGTGAACAAGGCGACGCGCGAGCTGTTCAAGACCGCCGATACGCCGGAGAAAATGCTCGCTCTGGGCGAGGCGCGTGTCCAGGATGCAATTAAAACGATTGGCCTGTTCAGAAATAAAGCAAAAAATGTTATCGCTCTCTCGCGGGCGCTGATCGAAAACCATGGCAGCCAGGTTCCGGCGGATCGCGACGCGCTTGAGGCGTTGCCGGGCGTCGGGCGCAAGACGGCGAACGTGGTTTTGAATATCGCGTTCGGCCAGCCGACCCTCGCGGTGGACACACATATTTTCCGTGTCGCCAACCGCACCCGGATCGCGCCGGGAAAAACGCCGCTCGCGGTCGAGCTGGAGCTCGAAAAGATCGTGCCGGAGACATATCTCCTGCATGCCCATCACTGGCTCATCCTGCATGGGCGCTACGTGTGCAAGGCGCGCAAGCCGGAATGTCCGCGCTGCCTGATCGCGGATCTGTGCCCTTACGAGCCGAAGACGACGCCGAACGAAATGAAAACTGCGAGGACAGCAAATGGTGCAGCCGCTTCATGATGTCGTGGGTCTTGGAAGTGCGATCGTCGATATCATCGCCCGGTGCGACGATGCCTTCATAACAGCTCAAGGCCTCGACAAAGGGATGATGCGGCTGATCGATGCCGATGAGGCGGCGCGTCTTTACGGTGAGATGGGGCCGGCGGTGGAAGTCAGCGGCGGAACGGTGCCGAACACCTGCGTCGGCCTTGCATCATTCGGCGGCACGGCCGCGTTCATGGGGCGGGTCGCCAAGGATCAGTTCGGCGACGTGTTCGCCCATGATTTACGCGCGGTCGGTGTCACCTATCGGAACGAGCCGGCCGACAATAGCGCCCCGACGGGACGCTGCCTGATTCTGGTGACGCCCGATGGCGAGCGCACCATGAACACGCATCTCGGCGCCAATGCGGAATTGAGCACGGCCGAAATCGATCCCGAGCTGATCCGCGATTCCAAAGTTCTCTATCTGGAGGGGTATTCTTTCGACGGCCCGAAGGCCAAGGAGGCGTTTTACGAGGCGGCCAAAATCGCCCGAGAAGCCAGAACCACGGTTTCCCTAACGCTTTCCGACCCGTTCTGCGTCGAGCGGCATCGTCAGTCGTTTCTCGACTTCATCAAAAGCGGCGTCGACCTGCTCTTTGCCAACCATCGCGAGATTCTCTCGCTCTACGAAACCGAGGATCTGACCGAGGCCTGCAACCGGCTGCGCAAGGACTGCGCGCTGGCGGCGGTAACCCGTAGTGAGAAGGGCTCGCTGATCCTGACACCGGATCGCGTGATCGACGTCCAGGCCGAGCCGGTCGAACGCGTCGTCGACACCACGGGCGCCGGCGATCTTTTCGCTGCGGGCTTCCTGTTTGGATATGCCCGCAGCTTTGATCTGCGCACATGCGGACGGCTTGGCAGCATTTCGGCGGCTGAGGTGATCTCTCACATCGGCCCCCGGCCTGCGACTTCACTCGCCGAGCTCGCCCGTTCGCAGAACTTGATCTGACCGCGGCGCCCGAGGGACGTCTGGGCGTTGTCCCATTCGCGAAGCTGGCTGGCCAGATAGGCCAGTTCGGTGTTCAGCGAGCGGAGGCGATGCGTAACCGCCTTGGCTCGGCGGAGATCGCCGGCCTGGAAAAGCAGGCTGCGCTGCATCCGCGAGCGGTCATATTCCTTTGCGACCTGTGCGAGCCGGGCGTTCACACGTCCGATTTCTTCCTGGGCACTCGTGCAAATCTCTAACATCTCAGGACTCCGTACTAGCCGGTAGTCGCCCCATCCATCCATAAGACACCGCAAAGCCGTGTCAGGTTCACAACACCGCGGCGCGGCGATAAATTCGTTTCGAAGCGGCCGGCTCGCTCCTATCGGCTCCCGTTTCGCTGCATACCGGCGCCGTGCTATGCGGTATCTGCATGGGCCCGAACCGGGCACCCGTCTGATGGAGAAATAAGGCACGTGGGAAAAGTTCCATCCGCTGACCGCGCATGACGATGCAAACCCCCGCGCGCGGCGCGAAGGCTCGCTGATGCGTCTCGCCCATTTTCAGCTCGCGATGGCCATGGTGCTGGTCGGCGCCAACGTCGCGGTGGCCAAGGCGGCCGTCCCGTTCATCCCGGTGTTCATCTTCTCGCTGATCCGCTACGGCGTTTCGCTCGCCGTGCTCGCGCCGTTCGTCCGCGGCGAGCCCGGCGCGCGGTACAGCGATCTGACGAAAACGGATGCGGCCTATGTTTTCCTCCAGGCGGTATGCGGCGGGCTGCTCTACATGGTGCTGATGCTCTACGGCTTGCGCTACACGAGCGCGATGAGCGCCGGCATCATCACCAGCACGGTGCCGGTGGGCGTGGCGCTCCTTGCGGTCCTCCTGCTCGGGGAGCGGTTCGGCGCAAGGACGGCCGGCGCGATCGTCCTCGCCGTCCTCGGCATCCTGGTCGTCAACACCGCGTCGCCGCGCGGCGACGTCGCGCCGTGGCCGCTTCTGGGAAATATGTTCATGGCCGGCGCCGTGGTCGCCGAAAGCCTGTTCGTCATTTTCGCCAAGCGCACGGCGTCGGTGCTCGCTCCATACCGGATGGGGTTCGTGGTCAACCTGATCGGCCTTTTGCTGATCTTTCCCTTCGCGATCATGGATTTCACCGATTTCTCGGTCGCATCGGTCCCCTGGCGGATCTGGCTGCTTCCCGTGTTCTACGCGCTGACGTCCAGCGCGCTCGCGCTCATTCTCTGGTATCGCGGCCTCGCCGTCGTTCCGGCCTCCGAGGCGGCGGTCTTCACCAGCGCCTTTCCGATTTCGGCCGTGGCGGTCTCGATCCTCTTCCTCGGGGAGCATCCGCAATGGGCGCACGCCGCCGGCCTGGTCTGCATCCTGGCAGCGATTTTTCTCGGCACGCGCGGGGGTGCAAAGTCGGTCGTGGAAGGGATCGCCGCGACCAAGCCGCTCGACTGATCGAGCGTCCGATGCCTAAACCAAGAGATGGAGCGGCCCAGGCGGTTCCGGTTAAACGTCCGCCGCTCTAAGCCGGCAATTGCGAGGGACGGAAGCTGCGCATTTCGGGCACGTACCGATAGGCTCGTCCGCAATGCGGGCATTCGGCGTCGACGGAGCGGACGATCCGAAATCTGACGCCCGGCCGCGCTGCAGTCGTGAGCCCCGCCATATACGCGGCCCAAGCAAGATCGCCGCGTTCGACGGCTTCTTCCCCGAGCGGCCTCCCGCATGACTGGCAGCGAAAGCTGCGGGCAAGCGCGCGCATTCTGCGCCCGGTCGCGCCAGTACAGCAGGGCTGCCAACGGAATGAGGACCGGCAAAAGCAGGACAACAGCCGCCGCCGAAATCGTGATCGCCAGCGTGCGCGGGAATTTTGCGCGTTTCAAGTGATTGCGCCCCATGTCCTTGTTGACACTTAGAAAACCACGGACTTTCGCCTCTTCGCCTAAATCTTTCTCAGGACCTGCGGAATTGCTGTGCAGGTTTTCTAAAATTTTCGGAACTCTTTGCATCGTCGTCGCGTTGATGTGCCACAACGTTAAGGGAGAATTTAAATGTCTAACCTCTTAAAGTACAGCGTGTCTGCGCTGGCGCTTACTATCGGTTTAGGCGCGGCACAGGCGCAGAACATGGAGCGCAAGCAGGACCAGCAGCAGCAGCAGGAGCGCTCCGACGAGCAGGACCAGCAGCAGATGCAGCGCCATAAGGCCGGCAAGCCTGACGAAGGCCGGAACATGGAGCGCAAGCCGCAGGCTCAGGATGAGACCAAAGGCGATCACAAGAAGCGCATGGGCAAGTCCGACGACCGTAAGATGGGCAAGGACGGCAACGACCGCGACCAGGCCCGTTCGGACAACGAAGACCGTCGCGATTCCAAGAAGCGCGCCGAGGATTCGGACCGCCGTGACCATTCCAAGTCGGTCGATTCGCGCGACGACCGCCGCGACAACGACCGCTCAAAGCGTCATGCCGAGGGTGGCAGGAAGCATAAGAAGGTCCACGTCAACCTGACGCAGAAGAACAAGACTGTCATTCGTGAGCGTGTCGTAACCCGCGCACCGCATCGGTATCACCGGAACGACATTCACTTCAATATCACCGTCGGCACCGCAATTCCGAGCGGCTTCACGATCTACAGCGTGCCCTCGACCTTCGTCGACATCGTTCCGGAATATGAAGGCTACGATTATATCGTCGTCGGCGATACGCTGCTGATCATCGATCCCGACACGCGTGAGATTGTCGACGTAATCCCCGTTTAGGACACTCCCCCCAAGTCCTGATCGACTGACGATTATATCGACGAAGCCTGTGTCCTCCCCCCGGACGCTCGCTTGGAGTGCGACGGCTGTACCGAAAGGTGCGGCTGTCGCAGCCGTTTCGGGCCTCGGCTGTCCGGCCCGCATCGTTCCGGCGCGTATTGAGCGGGATCACCTTAGATCGAAGCAACTTCGCTTTTGGCCCGCTCCAAAAATTCTCTTGCTGATCGCGTAATCGGACGAAAACCGGTTTCCCCTTTTCCTGATCACGCTCTAATGGTCCCGATCGGCGCGCTGATCCTGTCGCTCTCGGCGTGGCAGATCCGGCGGCTGGTCGGGTGAGGCCCGCGCGGAACGACCGCCTTCTCGGAGTGTTATCGGGATTGCATAAACCGGAGTGCTTCCGCGATGGCCGACGCCTTCTCGCCCCTGGACCTTCACCGCATGTTTCTCGGAGACGGCGAGCGCGCCAGCGCGCTGTTTCTCGTCGAAATCGCGATCCGGACCATCGTCATGTATGTCTATACGATCGTCCTGGCCCGGATGGTCGGGCAGGGCAGTATCGGCCAGATAGGACCGTTCGAGTTCGTGCTCGTCATCGCGGTGGGCTCGGCGGCGGGTGACCCGATGTTCTACCCGGAGGTGCCGCTCCTCAACGGGCTGGCGGTGATCACGGTGGTCATCATTCTGCACCGGACGACGCAGTGGTATCTGGCGCGGAACACGCGGGCGGAGCGGTTCCTGGAAGGCGAGCCGTTGCTGGTGGTGCAGGGAGGGAAAGTCGTCCGCAGCGCGTTCGGCTCGGGAAAGCTGACGCATAACGAGCTGATGTCGATGCTGCGGGCGTCGGGCATTCGCAATGTCGGGTGCGTTGAGTACGCCTATTTCGAGCCGTCCGGACGCCTCAGCGTGTTTCAATATGACGACCCGTCGAAGCGGCTGGGCGAGACCACGCTCCCACAAAGCTGATGGCGGCGGGGTCGTCGCGGCGGCCTGCCGGGAGATCAATTTCGATCAAAAGCGCCACCCGAAAAGCTGTCACAGATCAGGGGTGCTGACCTGGGAGCCCGAGATGGATCCGGTTGAAAAAGCGATCTGGTATATCGAAAGCCACTTTGCCGACGAGATCCGCCTCGACGACGTCGCCGCCATTGCCGGAGTGTCGCGCTATCATCTGGTCAGGGCCTTCGGCGTGATCACCGGCTGGCCGGTGATGCGGTATGTCCGCGCGCGGCGGCTCAGCGAAGCCGCGAAGACTCTGGCGACCGATGACGGCAAGATTCTCGATGTGGCGATCGGCGCCGGCTATGGCTCCCACGAAGCCTTCACGCGCGCGTTCCGACAGCAATTCGGCGTGGTGCCGGAGGCCGTCCGCTCGGACGCCGCGCTCGCTCAAATCAAACTCGTGGAGCCTCTGAAAATGAACGAGACACTTCTGGACGATCTTCCCGCGCCGCGCTTCGAGGATGGCGAGCCGCTGCTCGTCGCCGGTCTGCGCGAGCGCTACGGCCATGAAGCCAGCGCCGCGATCCCTGCGCAATGGCAGCGCTTTCATCCCTATATCGGCAACATCCCGCATCAGCGCGGCACGACCGCTTACGGCGTTTGCTACAACCCGGACGAGAGCGGGACCATCGACTATCTGACCGGGGTCGAGGTGAGCGAATTCGGCGACCTTCCCGAGGAACTGGACCGCGTCCGCATCCCCGCTCGGCGTTACGCCGTGTTCGCGCACGCGGGCCACATCTCGACGATCCGGCGGACCTGGATGACGATCTTCGGAAAGTGGTTCCCCGCGTCCGACTACGAGGTGGACGACGCGCCGGAATTCGAGCGCTACGACGACCGCTTCGATCCGGCGACGGGCAAGGGTGGGCTGGAGATCTGGGTGCCGATCCGGTAAAGGAAGTAGCACGCCTCGTGTCGCCCCGGCCTTGAGCCGGCGCCTACTCCACCTGTATTCACGCAAAGCTTTTGCGAGATGCTGTTGTGCCCCGGCTCAGGGCGGGCGACGCAACCGAGCCTAAGAGGGCGGCGGGCCGTATGATGCTCGGGGGTCTCTGAACATCACGCCCTAAAGCTTGCGCAGCCAGACGGTCTCGACGAAATGGCGGGCGTCCTTGTCGAGGATCAGGGCGGCGCGCTGGCGGGTCGGCAGGATGTTTTCCTTGAGGTTGCGCAAATTGATCCGCCGCCAGATGTCGAGCGCGGTGGCTCGCGCCTCGTCGTCGGTGAGGCTGGCGTAACGATGGAAATAGGCGTCGGGGTGCTGGAAGGCGGTGTGCCGCAGGCGGTCGAAGCGGGCGACGTACCACTCCTCGATGACCTTCGGCTCGGCGTGGATGTAGATCGAGAAGTCGAAGAAATCCGACACGAACGGAATCGCCTCGCCGTCGCGCGGCAGCTTGGCGGGCTGCAGCACGTTCAATCCTTCGACGATCAGAACGTCCGGCCGGTCGACCACGATCGTTTCGGTGGCGCGGATATTGTAATCGAAATGCGAATAGACCGGTGCGCGCACATTCGGCCGCCCCGCCTTCACGTCGGCCATGAATTGCAGCAGCGCCGCCTGGTCGAAGCTTTCGGGAAAGCCCTTGCGGTTCATAATGCCGCGCGCTTCGAGCACTTCGTTGGGCAGGAGAAAGCCGTCGGTCGGCACCAGGTCGACGCGCGGATGATGCGGCCATCGCGCGAGCAGGGCGCGCAACACGCGGGCCGCGGTGCTCTTGCCCACCGCGACGCTGCCGGCGACGCCGATGATGAACGGCATCTTGCCCTCGCGCTTGCCGAGGAAGGCGCTCGTTTCGGAATGCAGCTTCTGGGCGGCCGCCACGTAGAGATTGAGCAGGCGCGACAGCGGCAGGTAGATTTCCTTAACCTCGTCCGCCGAAATCCGGTCGATCACGCCGGAAAGCTGGTCCACCTCGTCGTCGGCGAGTGTCATCGGCGTATCGGCGCGCAGTTTCGCCCATTCCTCCCGCGTGAAGACGCGGTAAGGCGAGAACTCAAGACGCGAGGGCTGGTGTAATCTCTTCAGCATTGGGTCATCTCGGGGCTTCGGAGCGCGATGCCTTTTCTGCCAGCCCGGACTGCCCCATGCGGGACTGCAGAAGCTCATAGACATCGTTCAGCGAAACGCCGCGCGCTTCGAGCAGAACGAGAAGGTGGTAAAGCACGTCGGCCGCTTCGCCTGCGAGCGCCTGATCGTCCTCGCTCAGCGCGGCGACGACGGTTTCCACCGCTTCCTCGCCGAACTTGCGGGCGCACTTCGCCGTTCCCGCATCCAGAAGCTGGCGGGTGTAAGAGCTGTCGCTGCTGGCTTGCCGACGGGAAGCAATCGTTTCAGCCAGGGATGACAGGACATCGTTAGCCATCGAGCCGTCGCTTATCTACGCGCGTTGCAGCAATGATTAGCCGAACTCGTGAGAAAAATCATCCATACTTCCGTTTGTTCCACTTTAGAACAACTCCTCGGGGTTGCGCCCACGCCGTCAACGCGCGCCGAAGATCGCCGAGCCGACCCGCACATGGGTTGCCCCGCAACGGATCGCGGCCTCGAAATCGGCGCTCATGCCCATGCTGAGACCGCTGAGGCCGAGCTTGGCGGCAAGGTCCGCGAGCAGCGTGAAATGCCGCTCCGGCGCCTCGTCGATCGGCGGAATGCACATCAGACCCGCGACCGTCAGCCCGAATTCGTCGCGGCACTGGGCGAGGAACGCGCCGGTTTCGGCGGCGGCGATCCCGGCTTTTTGCGGCTCGTTGCCGGTATTGACCTGGATGAACAGCGCCGGCGTGCGTCCCTGCTCGGCCATCTCCTCCGCGATAACGCGGGCGATCTTCGGCCGGTCGAGCGTGTGGATCGCGTCGAACAGGGCCACCGCTTCCTTGGCCTTGTTTGACTGCAAAGGACCGATTAAATGCAATTCGAGGTTCGCGTGCGCGTCGATCAGCGGCGGCCATTTGGTCTTGGCCTCCTGGACGCGGTTCTCGCCGAAACGCATCTGCCCCGCCTCGATCACCGGCAGGATCGCCTCGGCGCCGAAGGTTTTCGACACTGCGATGAGCGTCACGTCGCCCGCCTTGCGGCCGGCGGATTCGGCCGCGAGCGCGATACGCGCCTGAATCTCCGACAGTCTTTCTGCGGCGGCGGTGCTCTTTTCCATCGTTCCTCGCAAAAAGCTAAAGATATTTGTTATGGCCGCCGAAGCTTTCCTTGACCGTAGGGGCCTTTTTCGGCTGGATACCACACCAATCGACGCCGCAGCAAAAGCGGCATTTCAGGACATCGAAGACACAGCCATGGCCGCCGAACGATATAACGCACCTGAGCGCGAAAAACACTGGCGCAAGGTTTGGGACGATGCGGACGTCTACCGCACCCAGGAGAACGAATCACGACCGAAATACTACGTTCTCGAGATGTTCCCATACCCCTCGGGGCGCATTCACATGGGTCATGTGCGCAACTACACGATGGGAGATGTGGTCGCGCGCTACATGGCCGCCAAGGGCTACAATGTCCTGCATCCGATGGGCTGGGATGCGTTCGGCCTGCCTGCGGAGAACGCCGCGCTGCAGCAGGGCATCCATCCGAAGGAGTTGACCTACGGCCAGATCGACGCCATGCGCGAGCAGCTCAAGGAGATGGGCCTGTCGCTGGACTGGAGCCGCGAGCTGGCGACCTGCGATGTCGAATATTACGAGCAGCAGCAGCGGCTGTTCATCGATTTCCTGAACAAGGGCCTGGTTTACCGCAAAAAGAGCAAGGTCAATTGGGACCCGGTCGAGCATACCGTGCTGGCCAACGAGCAGGTCATCGACGGACGCGGCTGGCGCTCCGGCGCGCTCGTCGAGCAGCGCGAGCTGGCGCAGTGGTTCCTGAAGATCACCGCCTATGCCGACGACCTGTTGTCGGCGCTCGACCGGCTGGACCGCTGGCCGGACAAGGTGCGGCTGATGCAGCGCAACTGGATCGGGCGCTCCGAGGGCCTGCTGATGCAGTTCGCGCTCGATGGCGAGCCGCTGCCGAAGGGCCACGAGACGCTGGAAGTGTTCACGACGCGGCCGGACACGATTTTCGGCATGTCCTTCTGTGCGGTCTCGCCGGACCATCCGCTGGCCAAGGCGATGGCGAAAAAAGACAAGAAGCTCAAGGATTTCATCGCCGAGTGCCACCGCATGGGCACCAGCGAGGAGGAGATCGAGCGCGCCGAAAAGAAGGGCTACGACACCGGGCTGAAGGCGGCGCATCCGTTCCGCAAAAGCTCCAAGGTGCCGGTCTATGTCGCCAATTTCATCCTGATGGACTACGGCACCGGCGCAATTTTCGGCTGCCCGGCGCATGACCAGCGCGACCTGGATTTTGCCCGCAAATACAAGCTGAAGGTGAAGGCCGTCGTCATTCCGGAGGGCGAGGACGCCAAGACGTTTGCCGTCGGCGACGATGCCTATACCGGGCCGGGGCGGATAGAGAATTCCAGCTTCCTCGACGGCATGAGCGTCGACGAGGCGAAGAACGAGGTTGCCACACGGCTGGAGACGCGCGGCGAAGGCAAGCGCAAGGTCAATTACCGGCTGCGCGACTGGGGCATTTCCCGGCAGCGCTATTGGGGTTGCCCGATCCCGATCGTTCACTGTAAGGCGTGCGGCGTGGTGCCGGCCGAGGATCTGCCCGTCCGCCTGCCGGACGACGTCACCTTCGACAAGCCGGGCAACCCGCTCGACCGCCATCCGACCTTCAAGCACGCCACCTGCCCGAAATGCGGCGGCGAGGCTACGCGCGAAACCGACACCATGGACACTTTCGTCGACTCGTCCTGGTATTTCGCCCGGTTCTGCTCGCCTCACGCCGAGACGCCGGTGGACCGTAAGGCCGTCGAATATTGGATGCCGGTCGATCAGTATATCGGCGGCGTCGAGCATGCGATTCTGCATCTGCTCTATTCGCGCTTCTTCATGCGCGCCATGACCGATACCGGACATCTCGACATCGACGAGCCCTTCGCCGGCCTGTTCACCCAAGGCATGGTCATCCACGAGACGTATCGCGACCAGGCCGGGCAATGGGTTACGCCGTCCGATGTGCGCATCGAAGGCGATGGCGGCACCCGGCGTGCGGTGAATGTCGAGACGGGCAAGGAGTTGACCATCGGCGCGGCCGAGAAGATGTCGAAATCGAAGAAGAACACGGTCGATCCGATTGCCTTCATCTCGCATTACGGCGCCGACACGGCACGGTGGTTCGTCCTGTCGAATTCGCCGCCCGAGCGCGACGTGCTGTGGAGCGACGAAGGCGTCCAGGGTTCATGGCGCTTCGCCCAGCGGGCCTGGCGTCTGATCGACGAGGTGGCGTCCGGGGCGATCAAGAAGGGCGCAAAACGCCCGGCGGAGTTCAGCCCGGCGGCCGAGGAGCTGCGCCGCGCGACCCACAAGGCGCTCGACGCGATCGGCCGAAATATCGAGGGCCTGCGCTTCAATACGGCGGTTGCGACGCTCCATGACCTGGCAAATAAGCTGGAAGCGGCGCTGCAAGGCCAAAAAACCGCCAAAGACTTAAGTCTTGATTGGGCATTGAGGGAATCAGCGGAGCTGATGACGCAAATGTTTGCGCCAATGATGCCTCATCTCGCCGAAGAGTGCTGGGCGCGGCTCGGCTACCACAGTCTGATCGTAAAACAGCCCTGGCCGGAGGCCGAAAAGGCGCTGCTCGTTGACGATACGGTAACCATTGCCGTACAGGTGAATGGTAAAAGGCGGGACGAGCTTCAAATTTCGCGCGATGCGTCGAAAGCCGACGTTGAAGCTGCGGCGCTGAATCTGGATGGCGTCAAACGCGCTATCGAGGGCCGCGCGATCAAGAAGGTCATCGTCGTACCGCAAAGGATCGTCAATGTCGTTGCTTGAGGTCGTTAAGGTGGGGGCATTTGCAACTCGGATCAAACGCGTGGCCGCCGCTGCGAGTGTAGCGGGGCTGGCGCTGCTGGGCGGTTGCGGCTGGCAGCCTCTTTATGGCCCGACGGCCAGCGGCGCGCAGCTCGAAGACGTGATGCGCACGGTCAAGATCTCGATCGTCCCTGGCCGCGTTGGCCAGCGGGTTCGCAACGAGCTGATCTTCAAGACGACGGGCGGCGGCGAGGCCGCTCTGGAGAAGTATCGCCTCGATATCGCCGTTCGCGAGTTGGTGCTGAACACGCTGGTCGAGAATACCGGCGATCCGAAGGGCCAAGTCTATCAGCTCTACTCGCAGTTCAAGCTGGTGCGCCTCGCGGATAACAAGGTCGTCCTCGAAGGCAACAGCAACGCCCGGGCCGCTTACGACAAGGTGGACTCGGTGTTTGCCGACATCCGCGCCAAGCGCGACGCCGAAGACCGCGCCGCCCGGACGATTTCGGAATTGATCCGCACCCGCATGGCCGCCTATTTCTCGACGAACGCCTAGCGGCCCGCTTTCAGTGCGAACCAAGGCCGCTGGGTTTCCGGCGGCTTTTTTGTCTCATGACCCGATGCGCGCCCGCGCGGCGCTGTGTAGCAGTCGTCCAGAACGGCATTCGCAGGATCGTCCCCAATGCGGCTGAAATTCTTCACCGTCGACGTTTTCACCGACCGCCGGTTCGGCGGCAATCCGCTTGCGGTGTTCCCCGAGGCGGCCGGCCTGTCCGGCGAGCAGATGCAGGCGATCGCGACCGAGTTCAACCTCTCCGAGACGACATTCGTGCTGCCGCCGAAAGACGCCGGCCACACGGCGCAGGTGCGGATCTTCACGCCGCGCGCCGAGATGCCATTCGCCGGACACCCCAATGTGGGGACGGCCTATGTGCTGGCGCGCGAGGCGGAAAACCGAGGAGCGCCGATGAGCGGTGCGCTGACTTTCGAAGAAGGCGCCGGCCTCGTCCGCGTCGAACTGCTGATGGATGGCGGCGCTCTCGCCGGGGCGCGCCTGAGGTCTCCGCAGCCATTCTCCAGGATCGAGACCATCGACCCCGCCGTGATCGCCGAGACCTGCGGCATCGATAGCGGCGCCGTCGTCACGGCCAATCATCAGCCGCTTATTGCCGGCTGCGGCGTTCCATTTACGTTCGCCGAGCTGAACAGCCTCGCTGCGCTTGCCGCCGCCGCACCGCGCACCGACGCCTTCGCCAAACACCTGCCCGCCGACCGAACGACCGGCGTCCACCTCTATGTGCGGGCCGCCGGCAACGGAGCCGATATTCAGAGCCGGATGTTCGGACCGCTTTACGGCGTGCCGGAGGATCCGGCGACCGGCAGCGCCAACGTCACCCTGATCGGATTGCTCGCCGATTTGCGCGCCGAGCCGGATCTCGATCTCGCGCTCACACGATCGCCCAAGGCTTCGACATGGGCCGGCCGAGCCTGATGCGGACCCTTGCCGAGAAGCGCGGCGGCAGCGTTGCAGCGACCTATATCGGCGGCGGCTGTGTGCCGGTTATGGAAGGCACGATCGATCTGGATTGAAGCACAGACCGGAGGAGGAAACGGCGGAGCATGAGCACGAAAGTCACGACATTTCTGATGTTTGAAGGGCAGGCGGAGGAGGCGATGACCCTCTATGTCTCGCTGTTCCCGAATTCCTCGATCACGGAAATCCAGCGCTACGGCGCCGAAGGACCCGGCGCGGAGGGCAGCGTCATGCGTGCGGTGTTCTCGCTGAGCGGCCGGGAGTTCTTCTGCATCGACAGCCCCGCAAAGCACGGCTTCGGCTTCACGCCGGCGATCTCGCTATTCGTCGACTGCGACACCGAGGCCGAGGTCGACAGGCTGTTCGCGGGGCTGTCGGAAGGCGGGCAGGTGATGATGCCGCTGAGCGCCTATCCGTTCAGCCCGAAATTCGCCTGGTGCTCCGACAGGTTCGGCGTGTCATGGCAGCTCTCCTTATCCGGCGCGGGCGCCTAGGGCACGATCGGAAAAGTGAGAGGCAGTGTTCTGGAAAATTCGTGCGCAAACAAAAGGATATGGATCATGATCGTTTGCATCTGAAATGATCATGATCTAGCGCGGACTCTTTGCGCTCCATCGTCGCCCCGGCCTTGAGCCGGCGTCTACTCTCGATCCCCGCCGCCGTGCAGATCATTTCCAGCCCGGACTTCGCCATCGCCTCCAGCGTCGGCCGGTCCTCACCGGCGCGGGCGCGGATCGCCAGCGAGTGCATCACCGCCGACGCCAGCCGGGCGAGGGCGACAGGGTCCGCGTCGGCGCGCGCCTCGCCCCGCTCGATGCCAAGACGGATGCGGTCCTCGATGACCTTATCGAAATCGTCGAGGCTTTCCCGCAGCAGGTCTCTCACCGCGGGCCGCAGCACGGCCTGACTGCTCGCCGTACCGATCAGATAGCAGCCGCGTGCGCCTTGCTGTCCGGCCAGATAGAAGTTGATCGCGATGGCGTAGACCGCGGCGATTCCTTCTTTCAGCGGACGATCCGCAGCGAGGGCTTTGGCCAGCGCGGCGCGGCTCTGCACGCGGTAATTTTCCAATGTCTTCAGATAAAGCGCTTCCTTGTCGCCAAAGGCCGCGTAAAGGCTCGGCCGGTTCATCGCCGTAGCCTCGCTGAGCTGATCCAGCGAACTCCCCGCGAACCCGGCATTCCAGAAGACGTCCCTGGCATGCCGCAACGCAAGTTCGGGATCATAGGCCCTGGGACGGCCGCGCTTTTTTTCATCCGTCATATTTTTGTACTGTTTCGAATAAAATTCTTGACCACCCTAATATTATGCGGGATAGTACAAAAGTCACGCGCCGAAGACGGAATTTATGAAAAATTCTGCATTCAGGCCGGAAGCGAGCCGGTTCGAAGGCGCGGTCTTTTCGGGAGGTTTCCGTGAAATTGTATATGCACGCAGCGGCCTGTTCGCTTTCCCCGCATATCATCTGCAGGGAGCTTGGCATCCCTGTCGACATCGTCGAGGTCGACCGCAAGACACACAAGACGCCGACCGGCGCCGACTATCTGCAGATCAACGCCAACGGCTATGTGCCGGCGCTGGAACTGGACGACGGCGAGGTCCTGATCGAAGGGCCCGCGATCGTGCAGCACCTCGCCGAGCTGCGCCCCGATTCGGGACTGCTGTCGGAGCCGGGCACGATGGAGCGCACCCGCGTCCAGAGCTGGCTCAACTTCATCACCTCCGAGCTGCACAAGCCGATGGCGATGATGTTCCAGCCGGCCTACGCCGCCGCGAATGCCGCTCTCCAGGCGCATGTCCACAAACGGCTGGACTGGCTCAGCACGCGGATCGCCGGCCCCTATCTGACCGGCAAGACCTTCACCGTCGCCGATGCCTATCTGTTCGTCTGCCTGAACTGGTCGCCCTGGCTGAAGATCGATCTGGCCCCATGGCCGGCATTGCAGGATTTCATGCGCCGCGTGGCGGCGCGGCCCGGTGTGCAGGAGGCATTGCAGGCGGAAGAGCTTGTCGCCCTATCGCACCGAGGGCACGTTTTTCGCCCCGCAGGCGGCGGTTGAAGCAGCCGCGCGCAAGGAAGTCCGGCCATAGGTCCGGACGCAAGTTTCGGTCGACGAGACCGATTTCTGCCGATCGAAGACGGGCGGCACCCTCCCCGGCGAAAGGCTTCGCCACTCGCCGCCCTCTCCCACAAAGGGGCGGGGGTTACGCCCGTCTTCGATCGATCTCCGCCAAATCCCAGCCGCGGCCGCGCTCTAGCTATTTCCCGCCGCCCACGGATCATAGGTGCCGAACGCCCAGAGATGGCCTTCCGGATCGCGGCAGATGAAATCGCGGCTGCCGTAGTCCTGGTCCTTGATCGCCATGACGATCTCGGCGCCCGCCGCCTTGGCGCGTTCGTAGAGCGCGTCGATCTCGGCGACGACGACGTAAGGGCTTTGCGTTTCGCGGCGGCCGATCTCGTCCGGCTGCCTGATGGCGCAGCCCCATTCGCTTTCGTCGTCATTGCGCACCGACCCGACCATGATCATGCCGGTGCCGAGCGTAAGCTGAGAATGGACGATCAGGCCGTTCTCGCCGGGCACGACGAAATGCTTGCGAAAGCCGAATGTGTCGCACAGCCAGTCGATCATTCGAGGGGCGTCGCGGTAGCGCATGCAGGGGATGATGGTGCTGCTCATCGGTTGGTCCTCCGTTTCGGGCGACCATAATCCGGGCGTGAGGCAGCGTCTTGTCGATTTGTTACCTTGCGGCCGCGAGGATGCCGGTGCCGTCGGGCAGCATCCGCGCGCAAAGCTGCAATGGGGATTCGCCGGCGAATTCGGCGAAGTCGCGATTGAAGTGCGCCTGGTCCGCATAACCGCAGGCGGCGGCCAGATCGGCGAGCGAACCGATGCCGCCATCCCTCAGCGCCTCGACCGCGTGACCGAAGCGCAGCACGCGCGCGAACGCTTTCGGCGCCAGTCCGATCTGGCGGCGGAATGTTACGGCGAGGTGTTTGCGGCTGCAATCGAGCCGCTCGGCGAGCGAGCCGATACGGAGGTCGCCTTGGCTGCGCTCGATTTCGGCGAGCGCCGCGCTGACGAGCGGGTGCTCCGCGGCGGGGGCGGCCAGCCGCTCGGTCAGCAGGCGTTCGACGATCCGGAAGCGCTCGGCCCAGTCGGACGTCTGGTGAAGCTGCTCCTCGAGCCGGGCGGCGCACGCGCCGATGACCGCCTGGAGGTCGACGACCTCACCCGCCAGGTCTCGGCGATCTCCGTCCTCAGGAACCGCCGCGCGCCGCACGGCGTAAAGTCGATCTGCATGCACAAGGCGCGCCCGAACGAGCCGACGACGGCATAGCTATGGTGCAGCCCGGCGACGAAGCTGCGGTCGAGCGGCCGCGGCGCTTCCATTCCCCGTGGATCGCCGAGGGTGAAGCCCGGCCCGAAAACCAGGATCATCGGCACGATGCCGGAAGGCAGCTCCTTGCGAACGATCGGCGCGCCGCCCTCTTCCCAATAGCCTTGCATTTCAATGACGTAACGGCGCAGGGCGCATGGCGGTGTGTAGCGCAGCAGCGTCCACTGCCCGTGCTCGGAGTGATGATCGATTCGCGTGAGAGCCGGCATATGCGTCATGCGGGGAGTATAGCGCGGCGAAGATGCGGCGCCGAGGCCCCTTTTCGTCCCTCGGGAAGCCTTGCACCAATCGCCATGCTTCGATGCCGGCCGAAGCATCGGCCTCCGGGTTCGGGTCATGATGCGGCCGGTCCAACCGAGGAGGCGCATCATGATCACCTGCTTCATCCGCTACGAAATCGACCCGTTCAAACGCGCGGCATTCGAGGAATACGCCCGGAACTGGGGCCAGGCGATCCCGCGCTGCGGTGCGGACCTGATCGGCTATTTTGCGCCGCATGAAGGCTCGAGCACGGTGGCCTACGGCGTGTACAATATTGACAGCCTCGCCGCTTACGAAGCTTATCGTGCGCGTCTTGCCGACGATAGGCTGGGCCGCGAGAACTACGCTTTCGCGAAGCGCGAGCAATTCATCCGGCGCGAGGATCGCATGTTCCTGAAGCTGGCGTCGGCACCGCACGGAGAGGGCATTAAGAGATGATCGCAGTGATTTTCGAGGTTCACCCGAAGGACGGCAAGCGCGAGACATATCTCGATCTCGCCGCCGGCCTGCGCCCGCTTCTCGAGGAGGTCGACGGGTTCATCTCCATCGAGCGCTTCGAGAGCCTGACGACGCCGGGCAAAATCCTGTCGCTATCGTTCTTCCGCGACGAAGCCGCGATCCTGGCCTGGCGCTCGCTGGAAAAGCACCGGCGGGCGCAACAGGCCGGACGCGGCGGCGTCTTCGACGACTACCGGTTGCGGGTGGCCGGTGTCATCCGCGATTACGGCATGTTCGACCGGGCCGGCGCGCCGGCGGATTCCAAGGCCGCCCATGGGGGTTGAGCCGCGGACGTCCTTCGGCGTTTCGAGGGGACCCGGCTATATTGTCCGTATGCCGAACATCTCGCGCAATGCTTTTCTCCCTACGGGCGTGATCTCCACCGCCCGCGTGCCGTCGATGCGTCGGACATAGTTGCTGTCCATGAAATGCGCGCAGATCGTGGCTCCGAGCTTGCCGGCGATATGCGGCCTGCGTTCGCTCCAGTCGAGGCATGGGCGGCATAGTGGGCGTACGGACGAACGGCCAGCGGGTTTGAGCGCCGTCGTGTCGATCCCTACGAGCGCAAGGAAGGCCAGCCCGGCATCCGTGATCAGCCCGGCCTCGTCGTCGAACTCGATCGCTCCGCGCGCGACCAGCGCGTCGCTGATCGCCACGCCCAGCCGGCCGGCAAAATGATCGTAACACGTCCGTGCACGCCGCATTGCCTGATCGCGCGGCCCGGTTCGAACCTCCCGCGACGGCGGAATGCTCCGGGCGGCGATCTGCATGATCCCCTCCAGCATCCGGGCGATCTCCGGCGAGGCAAGGGTGTGATAACGGTGCCGTCCCTGTCTGGCGACCTTGAGCAGTCCGGCGCCGGTCAGGCGGGCCAGATGGCTGCTGGCGGTCTGCGGCGTGATGTTGGCGGCTCCGGCAAGCTCGCTCGCAGTCAGCGCCTTGCCGTCGAGCAGTGTGACGAGCATCGCCGCGCGCGCCGGCTCGCCGACCAGACCGGCGATTTCGGCGACTTGATTAGTCCCAATCATGGTGTCGAGCCTCTGTTTTCGCCAGGATCGTAGCACTTTCGCAGCGCGGATAGTACGGCGCGGATCGAACCGTTCCGCCCTGGCTCTCGCGATTTCGCTGCGCAAAGCGCTTGATTCCGGACGCGCCGGCTGGAACAAATGGGGCCACCTTGGGAAAGCGGAGGCGTTGTCGCCATGGTCGCCCTGAAGACAGCCGAGCTGCAGACGATCCTCAAATCCGGGGCGCCGAAATACGACGCCTTCCTGATCCACGGCACGGATCCGGGACAGGTGGCGGAGGTAGCGAAGTCGATAGCCGGCCGGCTGTCCGAAGCGTCGAACCCGCCCGGCGACGTCCTCCGTCTCAGCGAGCAGGATCTTGCCCAGACACCGGGACGCCTCGCCAGCGAGGCGCGCAGCCTGGCGATGTTCGGGGGGCGGCCGGTCATTCTGGTCAAGCAGGGCCCGCAGCTTACGCCGGCGCTTTTCGACGACCTGTTCAGCGGGGCGCCGCTCGCCGCGTACATCGTCATCGAGGCCGGCAATCTGAAGCGGGATGCCAAGATCCGGCAGACCTTCGAGAAGGCCAGGCAAGCCGCCGCCGTCGCCTGCTATGGCGCCGATATGCGCAGCCTGCAACAGATGATCCGGGACGAGGTCCGCGAGGCCGGGCTGACGATCGCGCCGGATGCCGCGGACCGGTTGCTGCATCTGCTTGGCGGCGACTGGGCCGTGTCGCGCGGCGAGGTCGCCAAGCTGACCATGTACGCCCAGGGCAGCAAGGAGATCACCGTCGCGCAGGTCGATGCCGTCGTCGGCGACGCCTCGGCCCATGCGCTCGACGCCGCGATCGCGGAAACCCTCGCGGGCAATGCATCAACGGCTCTGGCGCATCTGGAAGGGCTGATCGGCTCGGGCACGCCCGGCTCGGTGTTCCTGATGCTGTTGCTCGGGCATTTTCAGAAGCTGCACGGCCTCGTCGCGGCGATGGAACGCGGCGAAGCGTTCGACGCGGCTGCGGCGAAAATCCGGCCGCCGCTTCATTTTCGGCAGAAGGACGCGATGAAGGCGCAAGCCGGCCGCTGGCGTGTGCGCGAGGTCGCCGCCGGTATCGAAGCCGCCCATGAAGCGTTGCGTCAGACCCGGCTGAGGCCAAACCTGGAAGATGAGTTGGTCGCCACGCTGATCATTCGCCTGACCATGCTCGGCCGTTCGTCGTCCACGCGCGCCGCTTAGAGCGGGATCATCTTAGTCGGAAACAGTGTCAACTTACGGCCCGCTCTGGATTTGTTTGCTTATCGCGCGATCGAACGGAAAACCGGATTTCACTTTTCCTGATCACGCTGTAGGGCGTTCAAGCGAGAAGGGCGGTCTTCAAACGTCGCCACGCCGCGTGACTTAAGCTTCGCCGAGGTCGCGGAAGCCGTTCAGGAAGCTGCCGATCAAGGTCAGCGTTGCGGTCGATTTGCCTTCTGCGACCGCGTCGGCCCGCATTCCGAGAATCTCGTGGAAGCCGTCCTGCTCCGCGGGGCTCAGCTTGTCGTAACGCCGGAAAGCCATCGCCCAATCCCCGAACAAACGCGACGGCACCTCGGCCTTTTCGAGCACGATGCAGCTTATATGCCGGCTGTCCCGGGTGATCCGAGCGTAAGTCTCCTCGACGATCGCGCGTCTGCCCTCGAGCGTCTGGAAGAAGCAACCGTCGTGATAGAGCAGGAGACCGGTGACATCGTTGTCGCTGTTTCTCTTGCGCGCGACGGCGAGAATTCGATCCAGCTCCCCCGCCGGTAGCAGGGTACAGGAGGAACTTAGATAGCTGAGCCGAATCAGGTCGTCATCGGAAGCAGTCACCGCGCTGTCCACCATTGTCGCCGCTAATATCATGTTTATAGCGGCCGCAGGTAAAGACGGCCTGAAAAACGGTGACGAGGTTTGAATGAAATGGCGTCGGGACTTACCCGCCCACCAGCTTCTTGCGGACCGTCTCGAACTGGTCGAGCGACCGGTAGCGGATGATGATCTCGCCGGCCTCGCCCTTGCCCGGAGCGATTTCCACCGTCAGTCCAAGCGAATCCGCCATCTCGCGCTCGGCGGCGCGGGTGTCGGCGTCCTTTTGCAGACCGGGGGTCACCGCGCGGGCGGAAGCGGGCTTGCCGCCGCCCTTCTTGTCCTGGATCAGCGCCTCGACGTCGCGGACGTTGAGCCCGCGCTTGACGATGTCCTTGGCCAGCTCTTCGGCGTCGTCGCGGCCGACCAGCGCACGCGCGTGTCCGGCGCTCAGCTCGCCTTCACGGACCATGCCCAGCACGCCGTCGGGCAGTTTCAGCAGGCGCAGCGTATTCGCCAGATGGCTGCGGCTCTTGCCGATGATCTGGCCCAGCTCCTCCTGGGTGTAGCCGAACCGGTCGATCAGCTCCCGGTAGCCGGCCGCCTCTTCGATGACGTTCAGATCCGACCGCTGGACGTTCTCGATGATCGCGAGCTCCAGGGCCTCCTGATCCGTCAGCGCACGGACGATAACCGGAACCAAATGCTGGGAGGCGCGCTGTGCCGCCCGCCAACGGCGCTCGCCGGCGACGATCTCGTAATAGCTGCCGTTCGGGCCGTGCGGCCGCACCAGGATCGGCTGGACCAGGCCCTTCTCGCGGATCGAGTTCGCCAGCTCTTCGAGCTGCGCCTCGTCGAAGCTTTTGCGCGGATTGAACGGGCTGGCGCTGATCCGGTCGATGGGAACCATGCGCTGCTCGCCATGGCTCGGCAGCGGCTTTACGCTGTTCTGATGCGTCCCGGTGGACGCCGTGCCGGCGCTGCCGCTCGTAGTCTGCTGAGGCGGGTTTTCGCCGATGAGAGAAGCCAGGCCGCGGCCGAGACGGCTCTTACCTGCCGGTAGCGGAGTGCTCATGGATCGTATTCCTTCCTGGACCGACAATATCGCTAGGCGGCGTTGGCGCGGCTCTCGCGCTCGATGAGCTCGGTGGCGAGATCGACATAGGCGCGGCTGCCAGGGCTCTTGTAATCGTAAAGCAGGATCGGCTTGCCGTGCGACGGCGCCTCCGCCACGCGGACGTTGCGCGGGATCACGGTTGCGAAGACCTTGTCGCCGAAGAAGCTGCGGACTTCCTGCGAAACTTCGTCGGCAAGCTTCGTGCGGCTGTCATGCATGGTCAGCACCACGCCGTGGATTTCGAGCGTCGGATTGAGGCTGGCGCGGACGAAATCGATGGTTTCCTTGAGCTGAGTGATGCCTTCGAGGGCGAAGAACTCGCATTGCACCGGGACCAGCACCGAATCCGCCGCGGCCATCGCGTTCAGCGTCAGAATGTTGAGCGAGGGCGGGCAGTCGATCAGCACGTAGCGGATGCGCTCTTCCGGCGGCCGCTCTTGCTCGGATGCGCGCAGCGAAACGATGGCGTCGCGCAGGAAATAGGCGCGGTTCGGCGCCGAGGAAATCTCGGGTTCGAGGCCCGCCAGGTCGCGTGTGGCGGGGGCGACGAACAGGCCCGGCACCATCGGCGTTTCAATCATCGCCTGCTCGAGCGCGGCAGCGCCCGCAAGCACGTCATAGGTCGACACATGACGCTGATCCTCGGGAATGCCCAAGCCCGTGCTGGCATTGCCCTGCGGGTCGAGATCGACCACGAGTGCACGCTCCCCGGCTGCGGCGAGGGCCGTGCCCAGATTGATGGCCGTCGTCGTCTTCCCAACCCCGCCCTTCTGGTTGGCCACGGCGAGGACACGTAAGCCGGTCCGCCCGCTCGATTTTGCTTTCACCGCGAATAATCCCCCTGAGCGGTCAGTTTCCTGACCTCGACGACCCAGCCATCGGCGCTTGTCTGGCTTGGTTTGGCTGTATGATCAAATCGCCAATGTTTCTCCGCGTCCCTGATCTCCTGCTGCGCCTCGCGGCCCTTGAGGAACAACCCGACGGTTTGCTCCGCAAAAAACCCTTCGGCGAGCTTCAGCAGCGAGCCAAGAGGCGCAAGCGCCCTGCTCGTCACCACATCGGCCGGACCAAGCCGCCCCCCCTGGGCAATGCTTTCGATGCGTCCTTCATGAATCCGAACAGGAGCGTTGGTCTTACGCGCGACTTCGGACAGAAAGGCGCATTTGCGGCCATTGGACTCGATAAGGTGAACAGTGCAATTCTTATGATTCGCGAGGAGAATGGCAATCACAAGTCCGGGGAAACCCGCGCCGGTTCCGAGGTCAATCCAGCGTTTTGCATCCTGCGCCAGGGGCAAAATCTGCGCGCTGTCGGCGAAATGTCGGTGCCAGATCTCATCTAAAGTCGTCGGAGCAACGAGATTGACCGCTTTTTGCCATTGCGTCAGCAAGTCGGCATAGAGCGTCAACTTTTCCACAGTTTCACGTGAAACGGCGAAGGCGCGGGCGAAATCTTTGGCCCCGCCGATGCGGGAAAGCGATTTTCCGGCCGCTCGTGGCGTTTTCCCTGGCCATGTCAGGCGGACCGCTGGAGCGGAGCTTTTTTGACATGGGCGAGCACCAGCATCAGGGCGGCCGGCGTGATGCCGTCGATCCGGGCGGCCTGCGCGAGGGACGCCGGACGCTGGCGCTCCAGCTTCTGGCGGACCTCATTGGACAGGCCGGAGATCGCGGCGTAGTCGATGTCGCAGGGAATGGCGATGGCGGCATCCTTGCGATAGGCGGCGATGTCGGCCTCCTGGCGGCGGAGATAGACGTCATATCGCGCGTCGATCTCGAGCTGAGCGGCGATGTCCGCGGGCAGGTCGCCAAGCTCCGGCCAGATCGGGCGCAGGCGCTCGACGGACATGTCCGGAAACGAAAGGATATCGAAGGCCGACCGTCGCCGTCCGTCGCGGTTCATCGGCAGGCCCTTCGCATTGGCCTCGTCGGGGGTGATCTGGAGGGTCGACAGCAGCGCCCGTCCGTTCTCCATCGCTACCGACTTGGCCGCATAGGCGCGCGCCCGCTCGCCGCTGACGCACCCGATCCCGGCGCCGATCGGCGTCAGCCGGGCGTCGGCGTTGTCGGCGCGCAGGCGCAGCCGGTATTCGGCGCGCGAGGTGAACATGCGATAGGGCTCGGAGACGCCGCGGGTGACCAGATCGTCGATCATCACGCCGATATAGGCATCGATCCGCGACAGCACGAAATCCGCCGCCCCACCGCTCGCCTTGAGCGCCGCGTTCAGCCCCGCGACGAGACCCTGGCCCGCCGCCTCTTCATAGCCGGTGGTGCCGTTGATCTGCCCGGCGAGGAACAGCCCCGGGAGCCGCTTCACCTCCAGGGTCGGGCAGCAGCTCGCGCGGATCGACATAGTCGTATTCGATGGCGTAGCCGGGCCGAAGGATGCGGACATTCGCCAAGCCGGGAATGGTGCGGATGAAGGCGTCCTGCACGTCTTCGGGAAGCGAGGTGGAAATGCCGTTCGGATACACGGTGTCGTCGTCCAGCCCCTCCGGCTCGAGGAAAATCTGGTGGCTCTGGCGCTCCCGGAATCGGACGACCTTATCCTCGATCGACGGGCAATAGCGCGGTCCCGTACCCGAGATCTGGCCGGAATAGATCGGCGCGCGGTCGAGATTGCCGGTGATGATCCGGTGAGTTTCATCGGTGGTGTGGGTGATATGGCAGACGGTCTGCGGCGTCTCGATCCGGTCCGTGAGGAACGAGAACGGCACCGGCGGCTCGTCGCCCGGCTGTGCATCGAGCGCGGCGTAGTCGATGGTCCGTCCGTCGAGCCGCGCGGGCGTGCCCGTCTTTAGCCGGCCCATTTGCAGACCCAGCGCATAGAGCCGGTCGGACAGGCCGATGGACGGCGCCTCGCCAACCCGGCCGGCCGGGCGCCGCGTCTCGCCGATATGGATGAGGCCCTTAAGGAACGTGCCGGTGGTTACGACGACCGCGGGCGCCCGATATTCCACGCCGCTGGCGGTGATGACGCCCGCGACACGACCGCCGGAAACGATCAGGTCCTCCACCGGCTCGGCGACGACGTCGAGCCCCGGCTGCGCCTCGATGGCGGCCCGCATGGCGGCCTTATACAGCTTGCGGTCGGCCTGGGCGCGGGGTCCCTGGACGGCGGGGCCCTTGGAGCGGTTCAGCATCCGGAACTGAATGCCCGACTTGTCGGCAATGCGGCCCATCAGCCCGTCCAACGCATCGATCTCGCGGACCAGATGACCCTTGCCGAGCCCGCCAATCGCAGGATTGCACGACATCTCGCCGATCGTCTCGATCTTATGCGTGATCAGCGCGGTTCGAGCGCCCATACGCGCAGCCGCGGCGGCCGCCTCGCAGCCGGCATGCCCGCCACCGATAACGATCACATCATAGGCCGTGTTTCGCATAAGCCTGCGCCGGTGAGTGTTTCATCCTGTTCGGAAGTTGCCGCACATTACCCCTTTCCCGGTGAAGCGTCAAAGCGCCGTTGGACGGCCGTTGGAGGGTCGTTCGGGCATCCTCGGTTTCACGTGAAACGACGGTCGGCGGAGTCATTTGCCGATGCAGAAATCGGCGAAGATCTTGCCGAGAATGTCCTCCACATCGACGCGGCCCGTAAGCCGTCCAAGGGCGGTGGCGGCCTGGCGAAGATCTTCGGCGCGCAGTTCCAGATCGTCGAACTCGCCGGTGAGGAAATTGTCGAGCGCCTGGGAGCAGCGTTCCAGCTCGTGTCGATGCCGCGTGCGGGTAATGGCCGGATTTTCGCCGATATCCGCGGCCTGCTGCACTTCCTCGGTCAAACGCGCGATCAGACGGTCGACGCCCTCGCCGGTCTTCACCGACAGCGGCAGCGCGTCGCCTCGCGGCTCGGCGGCGGTCAGGTCGATCTTGTTCAGCGCCTCGATGACTTTGGCGCCGCTCTCGACGGTCAGCAGGTCCGGCGCGCCGCCGCAGGGCTCCGTGGCGTCACGCAGCCAGAGCACCAGGTCCGCGGCTCTGGTGTGCGCCAGAGCCCGCCGGATGCCTTCCTGCTCGACCTCGCCGGCCGCTTCCCGGATGCCCGCGGTGTCCATCAGGATCACCGGAAAGCCGCCGAGGTTCAGGCGGGCCTCGATCACATCCCGCGTCGTTCCCGCTTCCGCCGAAACGATGGCCACATCGCGCCGGGCGAGGGTGTTCATCAGAACTCGATTTCCCGACATTGGGCGGACCGGCGATCACCACCCTCAGCCCGTCGCGCAGGATTTCACCGGCGCGGCCGTCGGCGAGATGGCTGGAGATCTGGTCCTTCAGCTCTTGCGCCAGCCTCCGCGACGCTGAGGCGACCGTCTGAGGCACGTCGCCTTCATCGGAGAAATCAAGCTCCGCCTCGATGCTGGCCAGGGCCTCGATGAGCCGCGTCCGCCATCCGTCGTAGAGCGCGCGCAGGGCGCCCGACGACTGCCGCACGGCCTGGCGCCGCTGCGCCTCGGTTTCGGCGTCGATGAGGTCGGCCAGCCCCTCCGCTTCTGTCAGGTCGAGCTTGCCGTTCTCGAAGGCGCGCCGGGCAAACTCACCCGGTTCGGCGGGGCGCACCCCGTCGAAGCGGCCAATGGCGGCGAACACCGCTTCCAGGACGGCCCGGCCCCCATGAACGTGCAGCTCGGCGACGTCCTCTCCGGTAAAACTTGCGGGTGCGGGAAACCATATAATCAGGCTATGGTCGAGGATCTCGTTCGTGGCCGGGTCGCGCAGCGCTTTCAGGCTGACGAATCGCGGGCGGGACATCACCCCGGTGAGGCGGCGGAGGACAGTGCCCGCCGCGGGCCCGGAAATGCGAATGACCGCCACGCCCGCCCTTCCATGACCGCTGGAGAGTGCGTAGATGGTGGTCACGTGATCGGCCTCCAGGAAAACCATAAGAGAAAAAGGAGCGAGTTTTGTCGTACAATCGGCTTAGCCAGGAAACCAGCCCCTATCTCCTCCAGCACAAAGATAATCCCGTTCATTGGTGGCCGTGGGGCGAGGACGCCTTCGCCGAAGCGCGGCGGAGCGACCGGCCCGTGCTGCTGTCCGTCGGCTATGCCGCCTGCCACTGGTGCCACGTCATGGCCCATGAGAGTTTCGAGGACGTCGGCACCGCGGCGGTCATGAACGAGCTGTTCGTGAACATCAAGGTCGACCGCGAGGAGCGGCCCGACGTCGATCTCCTCTATATGAATGCTCTGCATACGCTTGGCGAGCAGGGCGGCTGGCCGCTGACCATGTTTTTGACGCCGGAGGGCGAGCCGTTCTGGGGTGGCACCTATTTCCCCAAGGAACAGGTCTACGGCCGTCCGGCCTTCGGCCACCTGCTCCGCGAGATCAGCCGGATCTATCGCGACGAGCAGGACAAGGTCCGCCAGAACGCGGGCGCCCTTCGGGGCGCACTGCAGCCGCGCGCCGAACCGCATGGCGAGGTCAATCTCAACGAAAACACACTTGCCGACCTGGCTGCGCGACTTTCCCAGGTCATCGACCCGGTCCATGGCGGCCTCGCCGGTGCGCCGAAATTCCCGAACTGCGTGATCCTCGAGTTTCTCTGGAAGCTCGGTCTGCGCCGCGGCATCCAGCCCTGCGTGGACGGGGTCGAGAAGAGCCTGCTGCACATCTGCCAGGGCGGCATCTACGATCATCTCGGCGGCGGCTTTGCCCGCTACTCCGTCGATGCCGAATGGCTGGTCCCGCATTTCGAAAAGATGCTCTACGACAACGCGCAGATCATCGAGCTGATGACCGAGGTCTGGAAGGAACGGCGCCACCCGTTGCTTCAGGAGCGCGTTTCCGAGACGGCGGACTGGCTGCTCCGCGAGATGACCGCGCCCGATGGCGGCTTCGCGTCGTCCTACGACGCGGACTCCGAGGGCGAGGAAGGCCGATTCTATGTCTGGACGCGGGAGCAGATCGCCGAGGTGCTGGGCGAGAAGGAAGCCATTTTCTTCTGCGATGTCTACGATGTCCGCGAGAACGGCAACTGGGAGGGCAAGACCATCCTCAACCGGCTGCATAGCCTGGAGCTGCTGTCGCCGGCCGAGGAGGAGAAACTCGCCGAGCTGCGCGCCGGGCTGTTCGAGGCGCGGAAGGCGCGCGTTGCGCCGGGCTGGGACGACAAGGTGCTGGCCGATTGGAACGGTCTGGTGATTTCCGCGCTGGTCAATGCCGGAAAGACCTTCGGACGGCCCGAATGGGTGGAGGCTGCCCGCAGCGCCTATCGCTTCGTCACGGAACGGATGTCTACAAGCGGCGGACGCCTGCTGCACAGCTACCGCGCCGGCCAGGCCAAAACCCCCGCGGTCGCCAGCGACTACGCCAATATGATCCAGGCCGCCGTCGCGCTGTATCTCGCCACGGGCGACAAGGAAAAGCTGGCGGACGCCGAGCGCTGGACCCAGGTCATGCAGGAGCAGTATTGGGCCGAACCGCAGGGCGGCTACTACCTGTCCGCGGCCGATACCGGCGACATCATCATCCGCATGCTGTCCGCGCGCGACGACGCCGTCCCCAACGCCAATGCGATCATGCTCGGCAATCTGGCCGCGCTCTACATGACCACCGGCAACGCGCGCTACCGCGACATCGCCGAAGACCTGCGCAAAGGCTTCTCCGGCGAGGCGATGCAGTTCGCCACGCTGCACACCGGCTTCTTCAGCGCACTCGCCGACCACATGGTGCCTCAGCACGTCGTGCTCATGCGCGGCGCCGGCGAGGAGGCGCTGCGGGATGCGCTTACGCATATCTCATTGCCCGGCGCGGTGGTAGAATGGCTCTCGGAGACGGAAACGCCAGCCGAAGCATCCCCGGCCTACGGGAAGAAAGCCTTGCAGGGCAGGGCAACCGCCTATGTCTGCGTGGGGCCGCAATGTTCGCCCCCGGTCACAGCGGCGGACGAGTTCCTGTCGCTCCTCCACGCCGGCCGGATGGCATGACGGTATCCAAGGAGGCATCTGTGCTCGCTTGCGATCTCGATCATTTCGCAATCGCAGCGGCGTCCCTTGAGGAGGGGACGGCGTTCATCCGCGAGCGGCTCGGCGTGGACATCCCGCGCGGCGGCAAGCATCCAGTCATGAATACGCATAACTGTCTGATGCGGCTGGGGCCGAGTTCCTATCTGGAAGTGATTGCGATCGATCCGGATGCGGGGCCGGCAGAGCGGCCGCGCTGGTTCGCTCTCGACGACCCGGCAATGCAGGAACGGCTTCGTCGCGACGGGCCGCAGCTCGTCACTTGGGTGCTGCGCACGGCCGATATCGTCGCGGTTGCGCAAGCGGACGCGGTGCCGCTGGGCGATATCCTGCCGATGACACGCGGGCCGCTGAGCTGGCATCTGACGGTGCCGGAAGATGGCCGGCTGCCGGGCGACGGCGCGCTGCCGCATCTCATCGAATGGGATTGCGGCGCCAGGCCGTGGGAGGCGATGGCGGATCTTGGCTGTAGCCTTGAACGGCTGACGCTCAGCCACCCCAATCCGGCCTGGCTGGAGCAGGCGCTCGCCGCGCTCTGCCGCCATGGGTTCGATTTCATCGAGGTGAAGAAGGCCGATGCGCCGGGCCTTGCTGCGCGGATCAAGACGCCGTCAGGTGTGGTGACGATTTAGCGGGCGTGACGGCTGACCGGCTCCCAGAAGAACGCAACTCGGCTGAGAGTCACGTCGCCATAATTTTCCGCCGCCGTTGCGCAACGCTTGCCGCCGAGCCGGCTGTAAAAGCTACAGGCGCCTTCGTTGTCGGCCAAGGCCCAGACCAGCAGGCCGCGTGACCCCTGGCGGACCAGCGCGCGGCGTGCGGCAACGAAGAGTTCCTTGCCGAAGCCGAGACCCTGGAAGGTAGGCGCCAGATACAGCTCGAAAATCTCGCCCGTGTTCGACCGGCGCGGCAATCGGGCGGCACCATAGGACGCATAGCCCTGGATATTGCCATTGAAGGTGAGGACCAGCGTGTTTGAACGCACCCCGCCGAGCGTGCGTGCCCACCGCGCCGGACCTCGCCGCGCGATCATCTTCTCCAGAAAGATATGCGGAATGATGCCCTGGTAGGTGGTGCGCCACGCTTCGTCGTGAACACGGGAGATTTCCGCGGCGTCGGCCCGCGTCGCTTCCCGGATTGTCACCAGTTTCGTCACCATTCTTTAAGTATAAGCAGCAAGGCGCGCAAAATCGAGAGCGAAGTCATAGTGACCGCATACTAACGCGCCCGCGGCCGGGATGACTTGATGAGCTGATGGATGAAGTCGAGCTTCTGCGCCGCCGAGGGTGAAACAACGAACGGATAGAAGTCGGACAGTCCCATGCTTCGATTGAGGCTGTTCATGGCGAGGGCGAGCGGAATCCATCGATCGATGAGCGCTTTGGCGCTGGTTGCCTTGTACGGATCGCTGAACGACACCGAGAACAGCGAACGGTGCGAGCGTGCCTTCGGCTGGCGCGGATCGATCCGGTATTCCGATGCCGTGTCCAGCGCCTCGACCATGTGCAGATAATGCGCCCAGCTCTCCGCCCAATCCTCCCACGGATGCGCCGTGGCATAGGCGGATATGAAGTTCTTCGGCCAGTCCGGCGCCGGCCCGTTCTCGTGATAGGCGGCGAGCGCCTCGCCATAGTCCGCGCGTTCGTCGCCGAACACTTCGCGGAACCGGGGCAACCAGCGCGGATTGTCGACCAGCTCCATCCAGAAATAGTGACCGCTCTCATGGCGGACATGTCCGAGCACGGTCCGGTAGGGCTCGTTCATCTGCTCGCGGGTGCGTTCGCGGATGGACGGGTCGGCTTCTGCGAGGTTCAGCGTAATCAGGCCGTCCTGGTGGCCGGTCTTTGCATCGACGACAATGTCGAACGCGAGCTGAGCGCCGCTTTCGGCCTCGGCGTGCTCGACGCCCAGGCCCAGCCGCATCAATCCGTAGAGCAGGCGGCGCTTGGCCTTTTCGAACTCGAACCAGCGCTCCGCATTGCCCGCGATCGCCAGATCCGGGATGGTACGGTTCAGGCCGCAGCTCAGGCAGAGGCTCTCTTTCTCGGCCTCGGGAACCAGCCAGTTGCAGACCTGATGATTGTAGTTGGCGCAATAGACTTTGGGCTTTCGCGCGCCTCGCGTGGCCAGGGACCCGTTCCCGTTCGGGTACAGGGGCTCCATACTCAAGGCCGCCGGATCGAAGCCGAGCGCGGTCCCGCAATTCTCGCAAACGACATTGTCGAAATACACGGCCTGACCGCAGTGGCCGCATGAGAAAACTCGCATTTAAAGCCCTCCTCAGAGGCGAGACGCCGCCCCGCCCAACCGCTTCTTAACGTCGCGTCAGGCAGGGGGTTCCAGGTTGGGACGGCTATTTGATGGCGTGTTTCTGGGCCCGCGCTCCGAGCAGGCGAAGGCGTAGCGCGTTGAGTTTGATGAAGCCGGCCGCGTCCTGCTGGTCGTAGGCGACGGCGCCTTCTTCGAAGGTGACCAGGTCCTGGCTGTATAGCGAGTTCGGCGTTTCACGTGAAACGACGGATGCGGAGCCTTTGTAAAGCTTCACGCGGACGGTGCCGGCAACATACTCTTGCGATTTGTCGATCGCCGCCTGAAGCATTTCGCGCTCGGGCGAGAACCAGAAGCCGTTATAGATCAGCTCGGCATAGCGCGGCATGAGCTCGTCCTTCAGGTGCGCCGCGCCGCGGTCGAGGGTCACGCTCTCCATGCCGCGATGGGCGGCCAGCAGGATGGTCCCGCCCGGCGTTTCGTAGATCCCGCGCGACTTCATGCCGACATACCGGTTCTCCACCAGATCGAGCCGTCCGATGCCGTGCATGCCGCCCAGCTCGTTGAGCCGGGTCAGCAGGGCCGCGGGCGAGAGCTGTTGGCCGTCGACCGAAACCGCATCGCCGCGCTCGAAGCCGACCTCGATGATCTGCGCCTTGTCCGGCGCGTCCTCCGGGCTGACCGTGCGCTGATAGACGAATTCCGGGCATGGCTGGGCCGGGTCTTCCAGCAGCTTGCCTTCGGAGGAGGTGTGCAGCAGGTTGGCGTCCACCGAGAACGGCGCCTCGCCGTGCTTGTCCTTGGGCACCGGGATCTGGTTCTTTTCGGCGAAGTCGATCAGCGCCTGGCGGCTCTTGAACTCCCACTCCCGCCACGGGGCGATCACATGGATATTCGGCTCGAGCGCGTAATAGCTCAGCTCGAAGCGGACCTGGTCGTTGCCCTTGCCGGTGGCGCCGTGACAGACCGCATCGGCGCCGGTTTCGCGGGCGATCTCGATCTGCCGTTTGGCGATCAGCGGCCGCGCGATCGAGGTGCCGAGCAGATAGATGCCTTCGTAGACCGTATTGGCGCGGAACATCGGAAACACGTAGTCGCGGACAAATTCCTCGCGCAGATCTTCGACGTAAATCTCCTTGATGCCGAGCATCTCGGCCTTGCGCCGTGCCGGCTCGAGCTCCTCGCCCTGACCGAGATCGGCGGTGAATGTCACCACTTCGCAGCCATAGGTGACCTGGAGCCATTTGAGGATGATCGAGGTGTCCAGCCCGCCGGAATAGGCGAGCACCACTTTCTTGATGTCAGACATGGGCTTTGGCTTTCTTGTCTTGCATGCGCGAGTATCTGCCGCCGCGTTTATAGGAGGCGCGGCAACCGCCCCGCAAGGCATTTGCGATGTACGGCGGCGGCTGGCGCGGCTTATCATCCGCCGCCGGAGACGCATTCAGGGAGACGCGCACATGGCCAAGCTCGAATTCTGGTATGAGTTCGCCTCGACCTACTCCTATCTGTCCGCCATGCGGATCGAGGCGCTTGCGGCCGGGAAAGGCGTCGAGATCGCCTGGAAACCGTTTCTGCTCGGCCCGATTTTCCAGGCCCAGGGATGGCAGAAGTCGCCCTTCAATCTCTATCCCGAATAAGGGGCGCTATATGGTGCGCGATATTGAGCGCATCGCTGCAGGCGCGCGGCCTGACGTTCAAGCTGGCGAAGGTGTTTCCGCAAAACGGGTTGAAGGCGGCTCGCCTGGCCATGGTCGGGGCAGGCGAAGGCTGGGCGCCGGACTTCACGCGCGCGACCTATCTGCTGCAATTCCGCGACGGCGCCGACATTTCCGAAACCGATACCTTGATCAAGGCGCTCGCTGCGGCGGGGCAGGACCCGGACGTGCAGCTTCCGCGGATTCAGGACGCGGCGGTGAAGGACGCGTTCAAGGCCCAGAACGACAAGGCGCAGGGTCTCGGCATTTTCGGCGCGCCGACCTTCATCACCGGGGATGGCGAGCTGTTCTGGGGCGACGATCGCCTGGAGAGCGCGCTGGATTGGGCATCGGCCCGCGTGGCCGCCTGAAGGCTCCGCGCAAACACGCATCAGCAATCGCCGCAATGTTTCGCCCGCTCCGGCCCGTGTTAGCTAGAGACCAGGTGGCGAAAGGTGATTGTGATGCGTACGATTTTTCGAATGTTTTTGATTGCCGGTTTTTGCGCGGCGACGCTGGTCGGACTTGGCGCGGCTCAGGCAGCCGGACCGGAATGCAAGGGTTTGGAAAAGCCGGCCTGCGAGACAATGGCGGCTGTTCATGGGTCAAGTCCTACAAGACCGCCAAGGGTCGCGAGGTGTCGGCGTTCTGCCGGAAGAAGCCGGAGCGGAAGAAGTCGACGCAGGCGATCGCGGCGCCGACCGGCTCGTGAACCGGCGCTGCGAGCGGTTGCCTTCAGGCAGCCATGCGGCCGCTTTCGAAGGCCAGCGGCGCGAGGGCAAAGAATGCGGCCGACAGCGACATTGCCGTGGTCATCATCGATGCGCCGGACGCAAGGTCGGCGAACGGCTTGCCGAATGAGGGGGCGGGTGTCGCGGCGGGCTTCGACGAAGCCGGCGCGGCTGATGCGCCATAGAAGGGCAGCCGACAGCGGCTCCTTACGCTGCGCCGGCAAGGCCCAGCTCTGCGGGCTCTGCATCGGCCAGCCGGTCGGGTTCGGCACGCACCACGGAAAGAACGTCCTCATCATCCGATCGGCCGCCATAACCTGACGGGTCCGCAGAAAATAATCGTGTGTCTCGATCGAGGCCTTGGTCAGAGAAT
>CAVSIA010000001.1:0-141478 GCA_963727575.1 uncultured Alphaproteobacteria bacterium | reverse complement strand
CAAAGGCGACACGGGCGTCACGATCATCGAGGGAGCGGCGGCTTGAGCGCGGGAGAGGTCTCATTGAACGGCGAACGCCGGGCGGGGCTCCTCGCCCTGGCCGGCGAGCTGCGGCCCGAGCTGCACCGGTATTGCGCCCGTCTGATGGGATCGGTCATCGACGGCGAGGACGTCGTGCAGGATACGCTGGTGCGGGCTTTCGCGGCACTGCAGGAGCTTGAGGAGCCGCCGCCGCTTCGGGCCTGGCTGTTCCGCATTGCCCACAACCGCGCCCTCGACATGCTGCGGAGCCGGGCCGTGCGCCGGGCCGAGCCGATCGACGCCGCCTCTGACGTCGCCGACGCGGAGAGCCCCGATCCCGTGGAGATGCTGATACGCCGGGAAGCGGTGGCAACCGCAGTGTCGCGCTTTGCCGAGCTTCCCACCCTCCAGCGAAGCGTCGTCATCCTGAAGGACGTGCTGGGCGAACAGTTGACGGAGATCGCCGCGCTCCTCGACCTGACCCTCGACGCGGTCAAGGGCCATCTGGCGCGGGGCCGCGCGCGTCTTCGGGATATCAACGCGCAAGAGCGCCCGCTTGCCGAGCCGCGGCCGGCATCGCCCGCGGCGGCGCGCTATGCCGCGCTGTTCAACAAACGGGACTGGGACAGCCTGCGGGCCCTGCTGGCCGACGACGTGAAACTCCAGCAGTCCTCGCATCCGCTTCGCGCCGGCCGCGCGGATGTTGGTTTGTTCTTTACGATCTACGGCAAGATCGATCGTGTGTGGCTCGCACCGGCCTGGCTCGAAGGCCGGGAAGTGATTGCAGTCTTCGACGACCGCGACGACCCGAAGCCCGGCTACATGATGTGGCTCGATTGGCAGGGCGGCCGGATCAGCTTTATCCGCGACTACCGCCATGTCCGCTACGTTGCCGCCGATGCGGAGCTGATGCTGCCACCCCGCGCCGTCCTCCCGCACTGATAGCGCCATGCCCTGCGCAAAAAAAAACGGCGGCTTCCGCGGAAGCCGCCAGGCGAAATTCGATCATTATGGGGAGCTGTCGTGGCCTCTTAGTAGTAGTTCCTGAAGAAATACCTCCGGCACCAGTGGTTGTAGGGATGCGCGTAGCAGAAGCCGTTGTAATAGCCGCTCGGGTACCAGTCGAAATGACGGCGATAGTAGCGGTTATGGAAGTGGCGGCGGCGGAAATGCCGGTGCTTGAAATGACCGCCGGTTAATTGCAGACCGGTTTCAGCCTTGACGGCTTCGCCGATGCTGGAGGCGGGCATTGCATTGGCTGTGGAGAGTGAGGCCGCGCCCATCATCAGCACGGCAAGGGCGATAATCGTCTTTTTCATTTTCGTCTCCTGTGCTTGTCGAAGGCGGACCGCTCAAGGGGCTCATGATCTTTCAGGCCCGCCCTGATTTCCGTCTATAGCGCAGGAGCACGCGGAGTGCATTTAAATATAAATTGAAAAAATCGTGGCCGAATAAAACAACGCTGTCAGGTGTTGGAGAAATCATTTTACATATTTTGTCAAATTGTGACGAAAATCGAATGTATCGTTTTTTGTTACATGTTTCTATTACCTCAATATGACTAAATACGCAAGCTTGCGTGTTGCGTTGAGCTTGTCGATTGTCCCGCCAACATCGCGCACTTCATTTCGAGCGGCGAAGAGTCCAGGCTCTGAAGGCTGCCAATGGATCGGCGTCCGCCCATCGATCAAAGGCGCACAGCCGCAGCCTCAAGCGCACACCGCTCCGCAACTGGCAGAAGCGCCCGCGCAAAAAAGAACGGCGCCGGAGCGGCGCGATCTTCAAATCAATGATGTCCGGACTTGCGACCCGACGCAGGCGGCCTACCAGCCGCAGCGGACCTGGCACCGCTTGCAACGCGCGCTGCCGCTATCGCCGTCGCATGTGGCGCGGCAGGTCTCGCAGGCGTGACCCCAGCGGGGACCGTATCCCCAATAGGGGCCGCCCCAGAAACCGGCTCCGGCGCCCTTGCGTTCGGGTTCGGGGTCTTCGCTCTTGTGGCCGAAGAGAAAACGTCTCCAGCCGCCAGGCTTATCGCCGGTATCGATCATCTCGTGCGCGTTGAGCGCGGTGAGGGTCGTGCCGAATGCGGGGAATGCGAATCCCTGTCGTCCGCCGGCGAAGGTAAGCACGGCTGCCAAGAGCAGAAGGCAGATGCTACGTTTCATCCATTCTCCTTAAAGATGACGGCCGTTCCGCCACCTTGAGGCACGACAAAAGAGGAACACGAATGAACACGCAATGAATGCAATTCTGGAGCGCTCGAAGTCCTCCCGCAAGTGCAAACCGGACGCAAGCAGGCTAAGTTTTGACGTGTAAGGCAAAAAATCGGCAAAACTTGGCAAAACGCATCAACGATCCACACGGCATGCGACACGACGTCTGCGATAGTCGCCGAGGCTGCCTTCGGGGAAGTCTTTGAGGCGGAAACGATAGTAGTCGCAGCCCTGGCCGCAATAGCCGTGACGCAGCTTCCTGTACCAGCATCTGACGCCGCAGGAATTGTCATATTCCTCCTCGTAACGCGATCGGCGCGGGCGCTGTCCCTCGGGCTCGGGCCGCGCATAAGCGTATGCCTTATAAGGGTAATAGGCTTGGTCGCAAGGGATCACTTCTTCCGGCGGGCGCGCGTCGTCGTAGTGGCCGGACCGCGGCTCCCAATAGGTCACCTGACCATCGGGCGGAGGCGGGGGCTCCTCGTTCGGGCAGTCGTAGCCGCCCCTTGCGCCGTTACCGCAATAGCGGGTAAGCACGATCAGGGAATTGACGCGTTTGGCGGCCAGATCGGCGCCCGCGCCGGCAAGACGTGCGCCAGGAAAGGCGTTCGCCGTGCTGATTTGTGCGAATAACACCCCCAGGCTGAGAAGAATGTGATACCCGCGGCGGTGAAAAACGGATTTGATCATCCGGCCGGTGATGCCAGAATACCGGATCATGGCTGCCCCATACACTCAACAAATCGACTCTGTCCACCCATCTAATACGGGTGGAACAAACAACTCCTTAACGCTGCACAAAGCGGCGCAGTAAAATTGGAATAAAATGTCTCACCAAGCACAAGTGCAGCGGCTGACCGCACCGGACATCACCAGGCGCAAGGGCGCCGAGCCGATCGTGTCGCTGACCGCTTATCATGCCCATACCGCCCGCATCGTCGACCCTTATGTCGATTTTCTGCTGGTCGGGGATTCGCTGGGCATGGTCATGCATGGCTATGAGAGCACCATCCCGGTGCCGCTCGAATTGATGATCATGCACGGGGCGGCGGTGATGCGCGGCTCCAGCCATGCACTGATCGTCGTCGATCTGCCGTTCGGCTCCTATGAGGAAAGCCCGGCGGTGGCGTTCCGCAACGCGGCGCGGGTGATGAAGGAGACCGGCTGCGGCGCGGTCAAGCTGGAGGGCGGCGTGCGCATGGCCGAGACCATCCGCTACCTCACCGAGCGCGGCATTCCGGTCATGGCGCATATCGGGCTGACGCCGCAATCGATCAACATGATGGGCGGTTTCAAGACCCAGGGCCGCCGCCAGGAAGAGTGGGCGGCGATCGAGGCCGACGCGGCGGCCGTGTCCGAGGCGGGGGCTTTCGCGCTCGTGCTGGAGGGCATGGCCGAGCTGCTGGCGGCGCGCCTGACCAAGCAGGTGCCGATCCCGACCATCGGCATCGGCGCATCCGCGTCCTGCGATGGGCAGATTCTGGTGCTGGAGGATATGCTCGGCCTGAGCCCGCGCGTGCCCAAATTCGTCAAGAAATTCGCCGAGCTCGGCAATGCCATCGAAGATGCGGTGAAAACCTACGCCGACGAGGTGCGGTCGCGCGCCTTCCCCGGTACGCAGCATGTCTATGGCATGCGCGGCGGCGGGACGGCCGGCAATGCGGAACCGGCCGGAAAGTCGAAATCTGGCGGCGGCTGAGGCGGAGAGCGGACAAATTCCACCGCGATTGCGGTCTGCCGGCTGCGATGGGCTGGCGTAAACCGTTTCAACGCGCTATGGGAGTGCAACTGAACGAACGGATGGCGGCCGGAGCCGCAGGACAAATGAGCGAAGAGAATATTTTCCGTGAGGTCGACGAGGAACTGCGCCGCGAGCAGATCGCCGCGATGTGGGACAAATACGGCGTGTTCGTTCTCGTCGGCGCGGCGCTGATCATCGCGATCGTGGGCGGCTATAATTTCTACAATTGGTGGCAGGACCAGCGGGCCGCCCAGTCGGGATCGGCCTATTATGAGGCAAACCAGCTTCTGAGCGAGAAGAAGAACGCCGAAGCGCTCGATGCCTTCGCCAAGCTGGCCAATGACTTCAGGCGAGGGATATCGGACGCTCGCCAATCTGAAGCGGGCGGCCATTCAGGTGCAGGACGGCCATAAAAACGAAGCCATCGCGCTTTATGATCAGGTGGCCAAGAGCGGCGCCGACGAGATGCTTCGCGATTATGCCAAGCTTCAAGCGGCGGCGCTCAGGGTCGACGAGGCCGATCCGGCGGAAATGCAGGCACGCCTGGGTGGACTTAATACGGACAAGAATCCGTGGCGATATTCCGCGCGAGAGCTGTTAGCATTGTCGGCTTTCCGCTCAGGCAATACCGGCGAATCGGAGAAACTGTACAATCAGATCATCGGCGATCTTGCGGCCCCGGCCGAGATCCGGCGCCGCGCAGAATCGATGCTCGCGCTGATTGTCAAAGCTCCGAAGCAGGTCAGTTCCGCAGCGCCGGGTGAAGCGGAAAGCCGAACACAATAGGGGAGGACCGATGACCGGTCAGCTTCGTCTGTGCTTTACAGGCGCCTGCGTCCTTGTGGCGGGGCTCACTCTCGCAGGCTGCGGATCGTCCGCGCCTTCGATTCCAGGTCTTTCCAACCTGTTCGAGAAGGAGGAGGTGCCGCTTCCGGGCGAGCGCGTCTCCATTCTCGCCACCGGGTCGACCAGCGGCAAGGCCGAGGCCGAGTCGAAAGAGCCTGTGGTCCTTCCGGCCCCGCAGCAAAACGAATCCTGGAGCCAGCCGGGCGGCGTTCCGAGCAATGCGCCGGGCCATCTGGCGTTCTCCGGCGCCGTCAAGACGATCTGGAGCGGCGATGCCGGCTCCGGCTCGGATTCCGACGGGCGCGTGGTCGCGCTGCCGATCGTCCATGGCGGCAAGGTGTTCACGCTCGACCGCGAAGGGCAGGTTACGGCCTTTTCGCTGAGCGGCGGCCGCGTCTGGCGCACCGATCTGACACCGGAGCAGGAGAAATCCGATTCCGGCTTCGGCGGCGGGCTGGCTGCCGAGGGCGACCGGGTGTTCGTCGCAACCGGCTTCGGCACGGTGGTGGCGCTGAACGCCGGCAACGGCAAGGCGATCTGGACCAAGCCGCTGGGCGTGCCGATCCGGTCATCGCCGACCGCCGCCAACGGCAAGGTATTCGTCGTCAACACCGACAGCGAGCTTTATGCCCTGTCCGGCGAGACCGGCGACGAGATCTGGCGTGGCCGCGGCCTGCCGGAAGGCGCCTCGACGCTGACCAATGTCAGCCCTGCGGTGTCCGGCAATACGCTGGTGGTGAGCTATGCCTCGGGCGAAGTGACCGCGCTCGACGTCAGCAACGGCAACCCGCTTTGGACGGATTCCGTCTCAGGCGGCATCGTCGGCTCGTCGCTGACCACGATCGGCGATGCGGCCCGGCCGGTGATCGACGACGGCGTGGTCTATGCCGGAAGCCGCGCCGGCCGTCTGGTCGCGACGCATCTGCGCGACGGCGAGCGGGTCTGGTCGCGGGATATTCGCGCCACGCAGACACCCTGGGTGGCGGGCAGTTCGCTGTTCGTCGTCGACACCAACAATCGCCTCTATGCGCTGGACCGCAAGACCGGCAAGATCCGCTGGGTGGCGACGCTGCCAGAGGCGAGCATGTGGAGCGGACCGACGCTGGCCGGCGGTAAGCTCTGGTTGGCCTCGAACAAGGGCCTGCTGGTCGGCGTGGACGCCAAGAGCGGCGAAGTGGCCACGAAGCGCGACCTGGATACGCCGGTCTATATCTCGCCGGTGGTTGCGGGTGGCCGGATGTTTGTCTTGACAGACAAGGCCAATCTCATTGCCATGAATTGATCGGGCGGCAATCGCGGCCGCCCCTAACTGTGACGACGGACTGTTAGCGGTCCGTCTTTTGCTGCCGATTGTCATGACCGCCTCTATCGTCATCGCCGGACGGCCGAATGTCGGCAAGTCCACGCTTTTCAACCGTCTCGCCGGCAAGCGGCTGGCCCTTGTCGACGACATGCCGGGGCTCACGCGCGACCGCAAGGAAGCCGAGGTCGAGATCGGGCGCCAGACCGTTCGCCTGATCGACACGGCAGGGCTCGAGGACGCCGCCGAAGGCTCGATCGCCTCGCGGATGCGCCAGCAGAGCCAGAACGCGATTGCGCTGGCCGATCTCGTGCTGTTCCTCATCGACGCCCGGGCCGGGCTGACGCCCGCCGACGAGCAGTTCGCCGATCAGGTGCGCGCGTCCGGCCGGCCGGTCATCCTGGTTGCCAACAAGTCCGAGGGGCGGGCAAGCGATGCCGGCTTCTACGAATCCTTCAAGCTTGGGCTTGGCGAGCCCGTCGCGATTTCCGCCGAGCACAATCAAGGCATTGGCGAACTCTATGAGCGTATCGGCCAGGTGCTTGCCGAACTGGGCGGCGCGGAAGACGACGACGCGGATGACGACGAGACCGCCACGCGCGACCGGCCGCTGAAGCTTGCCATCATCGGCCGCCCGAACGCCGGCAAATCGACGCTGGTGAACACGCTGCTCGGCGAGGAGCGCATGATCACCGGTCCCGAACCGGGCCTCACCCGCGACGCGGTGGCCACGCCGTTTACCTGGAACGGCCGCAAGGTCGAGCTCTTCGACACGGCGGGGCTTCGGCGCAAATCCCGCATCGCCCAGCGCGCCGAGAAGCTGGCCGTCGGCGACGCGCTCAACGCCATCCGCTTCGCCGAACTCGTCGTGCTGCTGATCGAGGTCGACCGCGCGCTCGACAAGCAGGATCTGACCATCGCCGCGCTGGCCGAGCGCGAGGGCAGGGCGCTCGTCATCGGCATCAACAAATGGGATCTCGCCGAAGATCGCGACCGCCGCCTGCGCGAATTGCGCGAGTCGGTCGCCCATCAGCTTCCGCTGCTGCGCGGCGTTCCGGTCGTGCCCGTGAGCGCGCTCAGCGGGCGCGGCACCGACAAGCTGATGAAAGCGGTGTTCGACGTTTATGAGGCGTGGAACCGGCGTCTGCCGACCGCCGCGCTCAATCGCTGGTTCAGCGAAGCCGTCGAGGGACACCCGCCGCCGGCCGTCGCCGGACGCCGCATCCGGCTGCGCTACGTCACCCAGCCCAACGCCCGCCCGCCGACCTTCGTGATGTTCTGTTCGCGTCCCGAGGAATTGCCGGAGAGCTATAAGCGCTATCTGGTCAATTCCCTGCGCGAGAGGTTCGATCTCGGCGCGGTGCCGATCCGGCTGCATCTGCGCAAACCCGACAATCCCTATGCCGGGGGCAAAAAGTGAGCGGCGAGGCGACGGAAGTCCTGTTCTATCAGCTCGAACGCCAGCCGCTCGACCAGGTGCTGCCCGGACTTCTGGAGAAGACGCTGGAGCGGGGCTGGCGCGCCGTCGTTCAGGCCGGCAGCGAGGAACGGCTGGAGGCGCTCGACGGTCTGCTCTGGACCTATCGCGACGAAAGCTTTCTTCCGCATGGCACCACGAGCGACGGCTTCGCCGCCGAGCAGCCGGTGTTTCTGACGGTCGGCGAGGACAATCCGAACGGCGCCACGGTGCGCTTCATGGTCGACGGGGCGGATTGCGGCGAATTGCGGGGCTATGCGCGGGTTGTCTATCTGTTCGACGGCCGCGACGAGATGGCGCGCGGCAAGGCCCGCGAGCAGTGGAAGACCGCAAAAACCGAAGGTCACGCCGTAACTTACTGGCAGCAGAACGAGCGCGGCCGCTGGGAGAAAAAGGCCTAGGGTCCAGCCACGAAATTGCGCTAAAACTCTGAAGAGATCAGGCCGGACTGGAGCGGGCATGATTGCTTATGGAGGGATGATGCTACACCGCGTATTGATTGGTTTGGGAGTGCTGTTGGCGTTGGCGATCGGCCCGGCGCAAGCTCAGAAGGTCGGCGTTGCGCAAGGCGAGGCGACCGCGCGCAAGCTTTGTGTGAACTGCCATATCATCGAGCCGGACAGCAAGCGCGACCAGGTCACCGCCGGGATCCCGAGCTTCATGGCGATCGCCAACAAGCCGGGAATTACGGAAAGCAAGCTGCGCGGCTTCATGCTCAACCCGCACCCACCGATGCCCGAGGTTCAGCTCACCAAGAATGAGCTGGACAATCTCGCCGCTTATATCCTTTCGCTCAAGACGGCCCAATAAGGCGTTGGCGCGCCCCGCTCGCTCGATCGTGGGCGGCGATGGGTGCCCAGTGCCGGACGGGCACTCAAACATGAAACGAGAGCCGGCGATCCGATTCGATCGGATCGCATGAGGCTCTAGCCGGCGGCCGCAGCCGCAATGCGGATCTGCTCCCGATCCGCGGGGCCGCGATGATCATAGGCGCTCGCCGCGAGCCGGGCCGGTGATGCGAATATCGTCGCCCTTGAGCAGATGGGCCAGCTCTGCAAAGCGGCGCGAATCCTCCCCGTAGCAGACATGCTCGCTCAAGATGATCACGGTCCCATCGTTGCAGCCGCGGAAGGCGTCCTCGAGTTCGGTCGCGCCGATCGAGCCTCGTGCCGCCTCCCGCGCTTCGCTGAATCCGAAACGGCCGCCCCGGATACGCTGCTGCGCGGCGGCCGTCATTTCCCCCGTTAGCCGATTTGCGGGATTGCGATTCAGGCGCGGTCAAGGGTAAAACGGCGCAAAGCAACACGCGTATAACAACCGATTGCCTGCCCAAAGGACCGCCCATGTTTCAGAAGATCCTGATCGCCAATCGTGGCGAGATCGCCTGCCGCGTCATCAAGACGGCGCGTAAGATGGGCATCAAGACGGTCGCGGTCTATTCGGACGCGGACAGTGACGCGCTGCACAAGGAGATGGCGGACGAGGCGGTACATATCGGCCCGGCGCCGGCGGCCGAATCCTATCTGGTGATCGACAAGATCATCGAGGCTGCGAAGGCGACGGGTGCCGAGGCGATCCATCCGGGCTACGGCTTCCTGTCCGAGAACGCCGCCTTTGCCGAGGCGCTGAAAGCGGCGGGCATCGCCTTCATCGGCCCCAATGTCGAGGCCATCCGGGCGATGGGCGACAAGATCGAATCGAAGAAATTCGCCAATGAGGCCAAGGTCAGCACCGTTCCGGGCTATCTCGGCGTGATTGCCGACGTGGCCGAGGCGGTGAAGATCGCCGACGAGATCGGCTATCCGGTGATGATCAAGGCGTCGGCCGGCGGCGGCGGCAAGGGAATGCGCATTGCCCGGAGCGCCGGGGAGGTGCAGGACGGCTTCACCTCGTCCAAATCGGAGGCGAAATCGTCGTTCGGCGACGACCGCGTCTTCGTCGAGAAATTCATCGAGAACCCGCGCCATATCGAGATCCAGGTGCTCGGCGACAAGCACGGGACTGTCGTCTATCTGTTCGAGCGCGAATGCTCGATTCAGCGGCGCAATCAGAAGGTCATCGAGGAGGCGCCCAGCCCGTTTCTCGACGCCGAAACGCGCAAGGCCATGGGTGAGCAGGCGGTGGCGCTGGCCAAGGCGGTCCATTACGAGAGCGCCGGAACGGTCGAGTTCATCGTCGACCAGAAGCGCAATTTCTACTTCCTGGAAATGAACACCCGGCTTCAGGTCGAACATCCGGTCACGGAGTTGATCACCGGCATCGACCTCGTCGAGCAGATGATCCGCGTCGCGGCGGGCGAACGGCTCCCCTTTGCGCAGGGCGATCTGACCATCAACGGGTGGGCGGTGGAATCCCGCGTCTATGCCGAAGACCCGATGCGCGGCTTCCTGCCCTCCATCGGCCGCCTGGTCCGCTACCAGCCGCCGGCCGAGGGCACGCGGGACGGGCTCACCGTGCGCAATGATACGGGTGTCTATGAGGGCGGCGAGATCTCGCTCTATTACGACCCGATGATCGCCAAGCTCGTCACGCACGGGCCGACGCGCGAGGCGGCGATCGACGAGATGGGCCGCGCGCTCGATGAATTCTATGTCGACGGCATCCGCCACAACATCCCGTTCCTGTCCGCGATCATGCAGCATCCGCGCTGGATGTCGGGCGATCTTTCGACCAATTTCATCGCCGAGGAATTTCCCGGCGGGTTCGAGCCGCGCGAGCCGAAGGGCGAGGAACTGGAGACGCTGGCCTGCGTGGCAGCCTCGATCGATCGTCAGTCCAACGAACGCCGACGCCAGATTTCCGGCCAGATGCAGGGCGAGCCGGTGCGGTTCTCCGACACCCGCATCGTCGATCTCGGCAAGGAGCGGGTGACCCTCAGCATTGCCGGCCGTTTGGGCGAGCCGTTCACGGTGACCTTCGGCGGCTCGAATGGCTCCGGCCGGGATGTCACGGTCGATTTCGACTGGTGGCCGGGCAAATCGGTCTGGCACGGCACGCTCGACGGCAGGCCGATCGCGGTGCAGGTGCGCCCGATCCTGAACGGCGTCGAGCTTACCCATGCCGGCGTCGTCGTGCCCGCGCGCGTCTTCACCGGGCGCGAAGCCGAGCTCGCCGCGATCATGCCCGAGAAGAAGGCGGCTGATACCTCCAAGACGCTGCGCTGCCCGATGCCCGGCCTGGTGCGCGCGATTAACGTCGTCGAAGGCCAGGAGGTCAAGGTCGGCGAGGCCCTGTGCACGGTCGAAGCGATGAAGATGGAGAACATCCTCAGAGCCGAACGCGACGGCACGGTGAAGTCGATCAAGGCCAAGCCCGGCGACAGTCTCGCTGTGGACGCGGTGATCCTGGAATTCGCTTGACCGGAGCCGTCGCGGCGCTTCAGCCCAAAGGTTTCAAAGAGGCGGCGGCGTTCGATCCGCCGCCCCGCCGCATTATAATCGCGTCTGCCCCGGCGGCGCTTCCGGCGGACCCGCGCCTTCGTCTTCCTGCTTCTTGCGCTTTTCTTCTTCGACCAGGGCTTTGAAGGCATCGAAGCTGCTTTGCAGGCCCTCGCGCGTTTCCGGCGTCAGGCGGTCCTCGAAGATCTTTCGCCACTTGTCGCCGAGAAGCTCCCATTCGGCCTCGATCCGCTGCCGGTCGGCATCGGTGCGCGAGGATTTGTACTGCTCGGCCTCATCGCTCAGCGCACGGAACTGCTGCAGGTCGGGAACCGTGAACGAGGTCATCTCGCGGACGACGGTGTAGATCATGCCGAAGCTCTTTGCCAGCACCGGGGAGAGAATCACCAGACGGAGCTTGCCGAGTTGCTCGTCATCGAGGGCCGAAGCCAGGGCCGACGGCGCTACTGCGATCGCCATCGACTTTCCCAGATTGTAGTAGAACTCGAATTGCTGCATGCCGGTCTGGATCGTTGCACGTTCCTCGTCGGTAAAATTGTCGACCTGAAGGACGACGTCTTTGTAGAAGCGAAGAAATTCGCCGACCATATCGTCGATCTGGGAAATCCGCATGAAGTCGGTGACGATCGATTGGGCCTTAGCGACGCGTTCGGGAGGCGGCGGGGGGCCTTCGCTCGGCGCGAACGGGTTTGCCTTCAGCTCCAATTTCAGGTCCGCCGTCCAGTTGCGCAATTCCTGCGAACGGCGCATGTCTTCGTGGTTATAGCCGGTGAACAGACGCGAGACGGCGTAGAGCACGTTGAAGCCTTTTCGCGCCGCCGGCGTCTCCAGGATTTCCGCGGCTAACCGGATTTCCTCGCCCGACATCGTTTTTGCGAGCACCCGGGCGGCATCGGCAAACATTTCGTCGCGCTTTTCCTCGATAACGGGGTCGAGCTCGTCGGCCGCTTTCAAGGAATATTCGACCAAGGGTGCGAGGAGGGCCAGCTTGGCGGCGGCGTCCGGCTCCAGCGGGTGGAGGTCCGGCTGGGCCAGCATCTCCCTGATATAGGGCAGATAGACCTGCCGGAACGCATAGCGGAGATCGGCGTAGATCTCGGGGATTCGCGAGTCTGTGGAAGTTGTTCTGCAGCAAGCTGTTGAGCGCCTGCTCCTTCTCGGCAAGCGGCATGGCCTCCGAATCGGGGCGCTGCTGTGCGGAGGCGGGGCCGTAAGAACCGGCAAAAGCGAGCGCGACCGACAACAGGATCGCGGTGAAAACCGACCTCATTGAATATCTCCTCGACATGCGCTCAGCATCTCCGATAACCTCCAACGCGGGGCCTGGCAACAGTCTCCGCCCGCGCCCGGCCGCTATGCGCCACGTCCTGACCAGAATTTCAGCCAGTGTACCTGCCAAGATCACGGTCACAAAACATCGTTTCGTTTCGGCACGCTTTACGGGTCCCGGTCGGCCGCGAAATCGATGATACTGCGGACACGTTAAGCGGCGGTGGCTTTGCGTGGACGCGGCAAGATCGTGGCCATGTTTGGCTTTTCAGGGACAATCGCGCGCGTTGGAAGCGTTTTGCTCGCCTGCAGCTGCAAAACCACCACAGTGGCGGCCGCTCACGAATCCGCATCCTGGGTCACGGTCTCTTCGACCTTGCTCAGCTTGAGCTGGTGGCTGAGGAAGAAGCGAATCATCTCGCGCGACGCGTCGGGACCGCGCGGATCGGTAAAGGAGCCGGCCGGATCGCCGCCGGACCAGGCATGGCCGGAATCGTGCACGACCCAAAACTCCAGCACCGACCGGCTGCGCTCGTCGATATAGCGGGTGCGGGAATAGGCGTGCCCGCCCCTTACCCGGCGCTGAACGCGATTGTGGCGGAACAGGGTGCCCGCATGGGGCCACGCCTGTTGCAGCACCTGTTCGGCATTGCTCGGATGTACGGTGTCGTCCTGGTCGCCGTGAAAGATGATCATCGGAACCGGGCGTTTCAGGCCGAGCGAGGCGGGGGCCAAGGTCACTTCGGGTGCGATTTCGCCGGCCCCGCGCCGCATGGCCGTGTAAGCGGAGGGCACGTTGCGCGCCGCACCGCGGGCGAGGCCCGAATGAACGCCCACGGCTGCGTAGATGTCGGGATAGGTGGCCGCCAGAACCGCGGTCAATGCGCCGCCGGCGGAAAGGCCGGCCACATAGACGCGCCTTGCGTCGATATCGTAGCGCTCGACGATCTGCTGCGTGATGCCGGCGATCAATGAGGGCTCGCCGCGCCCGCGATGCTGATGGCGCGGATTGAACCAGTTCCAGCACCGCAGCCCGTTCGCCGACCGCGGCTGGCCCGGATAGGCGACGAAGCAGCCATTCTCCTCCGCCAGCGCGTTCATCTGCGTTCCGGCGGCGAAATCGTCGGGCCATTGCTGGCAGCCATGCAGCATGACGATCAGGGGCAGCTTCTGCCCTTGATACGCGCTTGGGATATACAGGCGATACTGGCGCGCGCCGGCGAAATTGGTGAAAGTCTCGGTCAGCCATCGCTCGCCGCGTTTGATGACGGGATCGCCCGGCGCATCGGCCGGCGCAAGTGGTGCAACCGGAGCGTCCGGCGGCGGGACCGCTTCGCTGTGCGCCCGTTCGGGCCTGCCGACCAGCCGTTTCAGAAGAGACCCGGCCCTGCGGATGGCCCCGGCGCGACCGCGTCCCCGACGCTTGAGCGAATTCGGTTCGATGACGATGCCCCGATATGCTGTTGAGCGGATGAGCCTACCGCATTTTGGCGCTGAAAGAAGGCGTTTCAACCGCGGTGATCACCGATCGATCCGCCGCTGTGTCCGATTGGCGAGACACGCGAGTGCTCAGCCGTGAACAGGGTTCCTCCGCCAGATCGCCGCATTCAGGGCGGCGGCATAGCTCACCCAGATCAGATAAGGCGCAAACAGCAGCGAGGCGTTGGCATTGACGTTCCACGACAGCACGGTGAAGGCGGCGATGGTGAGCCACAACACGGTCAGCTCGCCGAGCGCGAGCCCGATTTCCTTGCGGCCGAAGAAGATGTAGGACCAGGCGGCGTTCAGAAGGAGTTGCACCGCCCACAGAGTCAGCAGCGGGCTCCGGCTCGGATGCGGCGTCTCCCAGATCAGCCAGCCGGCGACGGCGACCATCAGATAGAGCAGGCTCCAGGCAACCGGAAACAGCCAGTTTGGCGGCGTCCAGCTCGGTTTCGAAAGGGCGTTGTACCAGGGACGGGCGCCCCATTGGCCGCCGAAAGCGGCCGCGGCGATCACCAGCCCCACGAACGCCGCGAAAGAGATGATGTCCGGTGAAATCCAATCCAGCATGACGTTCCCATTGCGGACGCTCCGAGGCGTCCGCTCACTACCGGTTCTAGCTTAAACGGTCTGTGTCAACCACCAACGCATGACGTTATTAACCGTTCCGGTTGATAGCGCCGCAAGACGCCGTATGCCGCACGATCTGCCCTTGACTTCGCACTCCCACGGGGGCCAATGCGTCGGGTGCCGTCCTGTTTCCAACCCTGGAATGCATTATGGAAAACTATCTGATCGCCACGCTGCTCGGTGTGATCGAGGGCCTGACGGAATTTCTGCCCGTTTCCTCTACGGGCCATCTTATTTTGTTCGTTGATTTGCTCGGATTTAAGGCCCCTCCGGGGCAGACATTCGAAGTGATGATCCAGCTCGGCGCGATTCTGGCGCTGATCGTCATCTATTTCCGCAAGGTTTTCGGCACGATCTTCGGTCTGCCGACCGATCCGGTGGCGCGGCGATTTGCGCTGCTCATCCTGCTGGCCTTTCTGCCGGCCATGGTGCTCGGCGCGGGGCTCCACGGCTTCATCAAGAGCGTGCTGTTTACGCCCACGGTCGTCGCAACCGCGCTGATCATCGGTGGCGTCGTCATCATGGTCGTCGAGGAGACGCAGAAGCGCGTGCTCTACCGCGAGGTCGACACCATTCCGCTGAAGACCGGCTTTTGGGTCGGCGTCGCGCAATGTCTGGCGCTGATCCCCGGCGTTTCCCGGTCCGGCGCGACGATCATCGGCGGCCTGCTTCTCGGCCTGGAGCGGCGGACGGCGGCCGAGTTCTCCTTTTTCCTTTCGATCCCGACCATGTCGGCGGCCTTCGCCTATGACGCCTATAAGAACCGCGCCAGCCTCAACTTCGACGATGCCGAGTTGATCCTGGTCGGCTTTCTCGCCGCATTCGTCGCGGCGCTACTGGTGGTCAAGCCGTTCCTCGCTATCGTCAGCAAGACCGGCTTTGCCCCGTTCGCCTTCTACCGGATCGCGCTCGGGACATTCGTGCTGGTGCTGCTCTACACCTAACCCTCACACAGCCGGCGGGGCTTGGCGACGAGCCTCATTGCTTGTGAGGCGGGTCGAGCTTGAACGTCGGCAGATTGGGCTGTTTCGGCTCCAGGACCGACGGTGGAATCGGCGGAGGCTCGAACTCCGGCGGGGCGGGTTTCGGCAGATCATCGACGGTCCGGGGCGTCGACGAAGGCAGCTTCAGATCCAACTGAACCTTGCTGTCCACGCAGGCCCACGCACTGCACCCGCAATCCGGGTTGCCCGTCCTGAATTTGCAGACCGGCATCTGCTCCGCGTCGCAGACCGGTAGGGGCGGACAGTGGGCGCGGGCGTCCTGGGCGCGCGCCGGCTGCCCCGACACCGCCAGGATGCCCGCCATCGCCACGAGATAGGCCAAGCCCCGCACCGCCTGCTCCTATTTCATCGTCGGGATGGAGAACTCGGCCCCTTCCTTGACGCCGGACGGCCAGCGCGCCGTCACCGTCTTGGTCTTGGTGTAGAAGCGGAAAGCGTCTGCGCCGTGCTGGTTCAGGTCGCCGAACACCGAGCGTTTCCAGCCGCCGAAGGTGTAGTAGGCGAGCGGCACCGGGATCGGCACATTGATGCCCACCATGCCGGTATCGACCTTGGAGGCAAAATCGCGCGCCGCATCGCCGTCGCGGGTGAAGATGGCGACACCGTTGCCGTATTCATGCGACGAGGGCAGGCGCAGCGCTTCGTCATAATCCGCCGCGCGGGCGATCGACAGCACCGGGCCGAAGATCTCTTCCTTGTAGATCCGCATGTCGGGCTTCACCCTGTCGAACAGGCAGCCGCGCATGAAATTGCCGTTCTCATAGCCCTGCATGGTGAAATCGCGGCCATCGACGACGAGCGAGGCGCCTTCGCGGACGCCGACATCGACATAGTCCTTCACCTTCTGCAGATGCGCCTTGGTGATCAGCGGGCCGAAATCGGAGCTTTCATCCGTATAGGGGCCGACATTCAGCGATTCCACGCGGGGCACGAGCTTTTCCATCAGCGCATCGGCGGTGGCGTCGCCCACCGGCACCGCGACCGAAATCGCCATGCAGCGCTCGCCGGCCGAGCCGTAGCCGGCCCCGATCAGTGCATCGACCGCCTGGTCCATATCGGCGTCCGGCATGACGATCATGTGGTTCTTGGCGCCGCCGAAGCATTGCACCCGTTTGCCGTGCGCCGTCCCGGTGACGTAGACATATTCGGCGATCGGCGTGGAGCCGACGAAGCCGATGGCGCGGATGTCCGGATGGGTGAGAATGGCGTCCACCGCCTCCTTGTCGCCATTGACGACGTTGAAGACGCCTTCCGGCAGCCCGGCTTCGAGAAACAGCTCGGCGAGCCGCATCGGCACCGACGGGTCGCGCTCGGACGGCTTCAGGATGAAGGCATTGCCGGCGGCAAGCGCGGGACCGGCCTTCCACAGCGGGATCATGGCGGGAAAGTTGAACGGCGTGATGCCGGCGACGACGCCCAGCGGCTGGCGCAGCGAATAGATGTCGATGCCCGGACCGGCGCCTTCGGTGAATTCGCCTTTCATCATATGCGGCGCCCCGCAGCAGAATTCGACGACTTCGAGCCCGCGCTGAATATCGCCGACCGAGTCCGCGACGGTCTTGCCGTGCTCGGAGGAGAGGATTTCGGCGAGCGGGCGCATCTCCTTCTGAACGAGATCGAGGAATTTGAACATCACCCGCGCCCGGCGCTGCGGATTGAGCGCGGCCCAGCCAACTTGCGCGGCCTTGGCGTTTTCCACCACCTGCGCGAGTTCACTGGCCGAGGCGAGCGCGACCTTGGCCTGCACCTCGCCCGTATGGGGCGCATAAACGTCGGCGTAGCGGCCGCTCTGTCCGGCAACCGTCTTGCCGCCTACGAAATGTCCGATCTCTTTCATGAGCCGCCTCCCAACCAAAAAACGATCTGCTTCAACAGGTTTTCATGTGCGGCGAATTGTGCCGCCCCGCCGGTCTTTTCGCAAGCAAAGCCGAGCCCTAGCTACCCCGCGGTTGCATGGCAGCTATGCCACAACGACCTGCAAGTGCGATAGCCTCTTCATCTGGCTGCCACAGACAGCATATAATTGTGCGCTGCAACACGCGAGGGACAACCGGCGATTGAGTCCATGTGCCCTTGCTTTGCAGACATTAGCCAGTTGGAGATTTGGGACAATGCCTGAAACTCGCATCTGGGGAGGCACGATAAGAAAATTGTGGTTCACGGAGACGGAGAAATTCCGGGATCACCTCATAAGACTGGATCCGGAAAGCCGGCGCATGCGTTTCGGGATGGTGGTGGATGATGGTTTCATTCACAAATACGCCTCCCAGACCGGCCGGTTTCAGAGCGTCGTCTATGGCTATTTCGAGGGACGCGAGATGCGCGCCGCCGCGGAATTGCGAATGATCGGCGACAGCTGGGTCGGGGAAGCGGAGGCCGCATTTTCGGTCGAACGCGACTTTCAGGACTCCGGCGTGGGCACCGAACTGCTCGGCCGGGTCATCGTCGCCGCCCGCAATCGCGGCGTCGACCGTCTGTATATGAACTGTCTGGCCGAAAATCGCAGGATGCAACGCATCGCGAAGAAATATGAGGCCGACCTGTATTTTGACCATGGCGATGTCATCGGACAGCTCAAGCCGTCCTATCCGACGCCGCTCTCCCTGTGGAGCGAGGCGATCGACAACAGCAACGGCTTCGTCATGGCAGTGCTGGAGTTTCCGCTGCAGCGGTTCAGCACGGCAGCCTGATTTTTTTGCTTTAAAGGATTGTCTCAGTGTAACCCGCCGCGTGCGCCGTTGGGCGTTGCGCGGCGGGATTTCGTTCGGCCGGGCACAGATCCCCGTTTCGCTTCAATCCGCTGGAAACAAAAATCGCCTGAGCGCGTAGGCGAGCGCCGCCGCGACAAGCTGAATTCCGCAGATCGCCAGCGCGTCCTCCAGGCGGATCGAGGTGAAACTGTCGGTCAGCGCGCGGGCGAGCGTCATGGCGGGGTCCGCGAAGCTCGTCGAGGGCGTGGCCAGCGAAATGGCCAGCAGGCACAACGCGCCGGTCAGCGGCAGCTTCTGTGACCCGGCAAACGCCAGCGGCAGCAGGGCGAAGACGAGCAGGCCGGTGCCGATAAACTCGCCCAGCCAGACGCCTTCGCCGGTCTGGATCTGCGTCGCCACCTGGACGAGGCCGGTATTGCCGATGACATGCGCCGCCATCACCCCGAGAAACGCCCCGGCAATCTGCGCGGCGACGCATAACACTGCGCTGGAAAGCGGCAGACGACCGGCCAGCGCCAGCCCCAGCGCCAGTCCCGGATTGAAGGCGGTCGGCGCGAGTGGAGCCAAAGTGCGGGCGAGGATGAAAAACGCCGATGCGCCGGCGAGCGACGTGATCAGCAGCGCAATGCCGGTATTGTGGATGGCATAGCGTTCGCCGAAGATGCCCGCCGCCACGACGATCAGCGTTAACAGGCCGCTACCGGCCGCTTCCGCCGCCGCCATCCGCGACAGATCGGCGCTCTGCCTGTTTTCAGAGGCGGTGTCTGCCCCGGCATAATCGCGGCTCGGCTCAGGACGCGCCACGGCTCGTCTCGTCCGGCGTCCGGGCCACCACCGACAGCGCATGGACCGGACCGGCAAGCTCGTCGGCCAAGACCTCGTGCACCATCCGGTGCCGCTCGATCCGCGACCGTCCGGCGAAGCTGTCCGAGACGATGGTGACGTTGAAATGGGTCTCGCCGGTATTGGCGGTGCCCTTCATCGCCACATGGTGCGCGTGCTTGTGCGATTCGTTCTGGATGGCCAGCTCGAGAGGCGAAAATGCCTCAGTCAGTTTTTCCCGCATCCGGGTTTCGACCTGCATTGATTTTTCCGCCCGTTGTCAACACTTATTAGGCTCCGCCAAAGTCCGGATTTGCGATGCTTTGCCTTGTGCGGTGGGGAGCGAAGCAGCATAATTCGGAGATCGAACTCGGCCCTGTCAAAATTCGTTGTCATGATATAGCCGCGTCTAGGTGACTTGGACAGACGAAGCATGAAGCTGGATTCCAAATATTTCGATTGCATTCGGGTCAAACCGGAAGGAGACCGGCTCAGGAGCCACCAGGGGCCGATCTGCGACTGGCACGGATGCGAGAAGGCCGGGACGCATCGCGCGCCGAAAGGACGGTCGCGGGAAGGCGAATATCACATGTTCTGCCTCGATCATGTCCGCGACTACAACAAATCCTATAATTATTTCTCCGGCATGAGCGACGACGACGTTGCCGCGTATCAGAAGGCATCGATGACCGGCCACCGGCCGACATGGTCTTCGGGCATCAATGCCTGGGCCGCCACCGGCTTCAAATCGGCAGCCGAGCCGCATATGCGCGGCTTCAAGCGCGATTTCCAGTCGACGGACCCGTTCGGCTTCTTCCGCGACGCAAAGACCGGCTCGACGGAACGGGAGGACGAGAACCGCCGTCCGATCCGCAATGCCGAGCGGAAATGCTTTTCGACGCTGGATCTGCCCGAAGCGAGCACGCCCGAGGAGATCAAGGCCCGCTTCAAGGCGCTGGTCAAGCTCCACCATCCCGACAGCAATGGCGGCGACCGTGGAAGCGAGGATCGGTTGCGCGAGGTGATCCAAGCCTATAATTATCTAAAACAGGCTGGCTTTTGCTGACCAATCCCGAACGTCCGGAGTCGCTTGAGGCTCTGCTGCGCGGAGCCGGCTTCGTCTCGCAAACTCGACTGAAATAGTAGCTAGGACGCCCACATGCCTGCAACAACGCCCGAGGTGAACAGTCTCCCGGATATGAAGGTCTCGGTTCGCCAGCTCTTCGGCATCGACACCGATCTGGAAGTCCCCGCCTTTTCCAAAGCCGACGCGCATGTGCCGGATTTCGACCCGGACTACCAGTTCAACCGGGAAACCACCATGGCGATCCTTGCCGGGTTCGCTCATAACCGCCGGGTGATGATCCAGGGTTATCACGGCACCGGCAAGTCCACCCATATCGAGCAGGTGGCGGCGCGGCTGAACTGGCCGTGCGTGCGCATCAATCTCGACAGCCACGTTTCGCGAATCGATCTGGTCGGCAAGGACGCCATCGTGCTGAAGGACGGCGTCCAGGTCACCGAGTTCCGCGAAGGCATCCTGCCCTGGGCGCTGCAGTCGAATACCGCGCTGGTTTTCGACGAATATGACGCAGGACGACCGGACGTGATGTTCGTCATTCAGCGCGTGCTGGAGCAGTCCGGCCGGCTGACGCTGCTCGATCAGTCCAAGGTGATCCGTCCGCATCCGGCGTTCCGGCTGTTCTCGACGACGAACACCATCGGTCTTGGCGACACGTCCGGCCTTTATCACGGCACGCAGCAAATCAACCAGGGCCAGATGGACCGCTGGTCGATCGTCGTCACGCTCAACTATCTGCCGCATGACGACGAGGTGAATATCGTCGCCGCCAAGGTGAAGTCCTACAGCAGCGACGCGGGCCGGAAAACCGTTGCCGCCATGGTGCGCCTCGCCGATCTCACGCGCAGCGCCTTCATCAACGGCGACCTGTCGACGGTGATGAGCCCGCGCACGGTGATCACCTGGGCGGAGAATGCCGACATCTTCGGCGGCGATATCGGCTTCGCCTTCCGCCTCAGCTTCCTCAACAAATGCGACGAGCTGGAGCGCGGGCTGGTGGCCGAGTTCTATCAGCGCTGTTTCGGCGAGGAGCTGCCGGAATCCTCCGTCAACGTCGCACTGAGCTGACGAGCGTCATGGTCGAGCCTGGTTTCACATTTTCGGAGCCCTATGTTTTCACGCGGGAGAACATTGCGCGCTTCGCGGAGGAGGCGGGCGACAGAAACCCGCTTCACCACGATGTGGAGCGGGCGAATGCCTCCCGCTTCGGCACGATCATCGCGTGCGGTGCGCAGATGTCGGGCGTGCTCATGTCGGTTGCCGCATCGCTTCTGGCTGGTAGCCGCGAGAGCGTCGGGCTCGACTTTCACTTTCGCTTCAAGAAGGCGATCCCCGAAGGCACGGCGACGACGCTGAGCTGGACGGTGGTGTCCATCGAGCCGCATGTCGGATTGAAGGGCCATCTGGTGACCATGGACGGGCGGATCGCCGATGAGGCCGGAACGGTCTATGTGACCAGCGAGGCGAAAGGCGTCGTCTGGCCTTGAGTTTGATCGCCGCTTTGTCCGCGCCAGACGGGCGGAGCGGCCGATTGCTGAAACGGTAAGCATGACTTCGCAGAAACGCAAAACCGATCCCGGTGGTCCGTTCAAGGAGGCCCTGACGCAGACCACGCGGGCCATTGCCGGCGACGACCAGCTACAGGTGGTGTTCTCCACCGAGGCGCCGAGCCTGCGCGGGCATACCGCCTCGCTGCCTCAGCTTTCGCGCGCACCGAGCAAGAAAGAGATCGCGGTGCTGCGCGGCCACGCGGACTCGGTCGCCCTGACGATCGCCTGCCACGACAACGCGCTGCACGCCAGGCTCGCGCCCTCGGCCGGCGCCGCGCGGTCGGTGTTCGAAGCCGTCGAGCGCGTCCGGGTCGAGGCGGTCGGCGCCAAGCGCATGGCCGGCATGGCCGCGAACCTTGCCGCCAAGACCGAGGCCAAGTTCGAGGGCCGGGCGGCGGTGCCGACGCAGCGCGAGGATGCCCCGCTCGATGAATGTCTGGCGCTCATGGTGCGCGAACGCATCCTCGGCCTGAAGCCGCCCAAGCGCGCGGCACCGATGGTCGAGGCATGGCGCTCCTGGATCGACGAGCGCGCCAGCGGCCTGATCGACGCCCTTACCGACAGTCTCGACGACCAGGAATCCTTCGGCCGGCTGCTCCGCGACGTGCTTTCCGCGCTGGAGCTGATCGACGAGCAGGCCCAGGGCAACGAAGAGCAATCGGGCTCCGAAGACGAGGATTCCGACCAGTCCGCACAGGGGCAGTCGGAGGAGTCCGGCCAGGACCAGGAAACCAAGCCGGTCGAGGCCGACGAGGATTCCGATTCCTCATCCGGCGCGGGCGAGGAAGACGCCCAACTTGCCGACGCCAGCGACAAGGCGGAGCTGGACAGCGACGCCAATGCCGACGACCGCACCCAGGCGCCGCCGCGCCGCCCGAACGTGTCGGTGCTCGATGATCCATCGGCCTTCGGCTACAAGGTTTTCACGCGCCAGTTCGACGAGATCGTCGCGGCGGAGAATCTTTGCGATGCGGACGAGCTGGAGCGCCTGCGCAGCTTTCTCGACAAGCAGCTCACCAATCTGCATGTGGCGGTATCCCGCCTTGCCAACCGCCTGCAAAGGCGGCTGATGGCGCAGCAGAACCGCGCCTGGGATTTCGACCTGGAAGAGGGCATCCTCGACGCCGGGCGGCTCTCCCGCGTCGTCACCGACCCGCTGCATCCGCTCTCGTTCAAGGCCGAGCGCGACACCACCTTCCGCGATACGGTGGTGACGCTTTTGCTCGACAATTCCGGCTCGATGCGCGGCCGCCCGATCATGGTCGCCGCCTCATGCGCCGACATTCTGGCGCGGACGCTGGAGCGCTGCGGCGTGAAGGTCGAGATCCTCGGTTTCACCACCCGGCAGTGGAAGGGCGGCCAGACCCGCGAGCAGTGGCTGGCGAACGGCAAGCCCGCCGCACCGGGCCGGCTCAACGATCTGCGCCACATCATCTACAAAGCGGCCGACGTGCCGTGGCGGCGCGCGCGGCGCAATCTCGGCCTGATGATGCGCGAGGGGCTGCTGAAGGAGAATATCGACGGCGAGGCGCTTGCCTGGGCGCATAACCGGTTGATGGCCCGGCCCGAGCAGCGCCGCATCCTGATGATGATTTCCGACGGCGCGCCGGTCGACGAACTCGACGCTCTCGGTAAATTCCGGCGCCTATCTGGAGCGCCATCTGCGCCAGGTGATCCATGAGATCGAGAACCGCTCGCCGGTCGAGCTGATCGCCATCGGCATCGGCCACGACGTGACGCGCTATTACAGCCGTGCCGTGACGATCACCGATGCCGAAGAGCTTGGCGGCGCCATGACCGAGAAGCTGGCGGAGCTGTTCGATGAACATGCCGCCCAGGACCTGGCGCCAGTAAGGCCCGGGCGCCGACGCTTGCATTAGCGCGTCCGTTGAAGCCACTCTTCCGGCAGGTCACGACGGCAGCGCCCGGAGCAGCCTTTCCAGCGTGTCGATGGTCGAGTGATCCGCGCGCCCGCTGACCAAAGCGGGGCGGAAATGCCGCTGAAACGCCGTCACCACCTCGCAGGTGCTGTCGCAAAAGTGCCCCGTGAGGGGAACGCCATAGCCGTAGGCGGCCAGATTCGACTGCAGCCGCGAGATCTCCGGCCCCTCATCGCCGACGGCGAACCCGGCATCGCCCTCGATCCGGCTCGGCTCCACCCAATGGCCGACGCCATGGCCGGCCAGCCGCGCCCAGTCGAATTTCTCGCCCGGATCGCACTTGCGGTGCGGCGCCACGTCGGAATGGGCGAGCACGCGCTCGCGGGCGATGCCATGCCGGGCCATGATGTCGATCGAAAGCGCTTCGACGGCAAGCATCTGCACGTCCGGAAAATCGGTGTAATCGAGGCCGTGGCCGGAATTTTGGATCTCGATGCCGATCGAGGCGGAGTTGATGTCGGTTTCGCCCGCCCAAATGGCCTCGCCGGCATGCCAGGCCCGCATCTCTTCGGCGACCATTTGCGTGATCCGCCCGTGCTCGTCGATCAGATAGTGGCACGAAACGCGGGATTCGGGCACGCACAGCCAGTTGATCGCCTTCTCGGCCGAACTCATGCCGGTATAGTGCAGAAGCAGGATCGTCGGACGCAGGCCGCCCCTGCGCGGCTCGAAATTCGCCGCGGCCCGCCATCGTGCCCTGAGGCGTGTATCGAGCGTCATGCGTGCCCCGCCGTCGTGACCCATCGAATGCCGCCAAATATCAAGTCTGGCGGGCCTTGCGGATCTCGTCATAAGCCTCGTTGATCGTGGCGATCTTCTTGTTGGCGATGTCGATCATTTCCTGCGGCAGACCGCGGGCGATCAGCTTGTCGGGGTGGTTTTCGACCATCAGCCGCCGATAATGGCGCTGCAATTCGTCGTTGGCGATGTCCGGCGCCACACCCATCACCTGATATGGGTTTTTGCGCTCGGTGGCGCTATGGCGGGCATGGATGTACTGGAATTCCACGTCGCTGATGCCGAAATGGTGGGCGACGGTGGCCAGATATTCGCGCTCGCGCGGGTGGATGACTTTATCGGCCTGGGCGATGTGGAACAGCCCTTCAAGGACGTTGTGCAGCATCTCGGGGTCGTCGCGGAACAGCCGCGCGAGCTGCTTGGCATAGGATTCGAAGCCGGCGGTATCCTGTTTGGCCAGATCGAAGACGCGGGCAACGTTCTTGCGCTCGCTTTCGGGAACCTTGAAGACTTCCTTGAAGGCTTCGATCTCGTCCCTGGTCACATGGCCGTCGGCTTTGGCCATCTTCGCGCCGAGCGCAATCACGCCGATCGTAAAGGCCAGCGGCTTGTCGACATCGTTTTCGTCGGTCTCGCGGTCGACCACCAGATGCCCAGCGATCCCGCCCAGCAGCGCTCCCAGCGGACCACCGACAGCGAGGCCGGCAGCGGCGCCGGCCAATTTACCCCAGATCGTCATTTCGCCACCTTACGTCATTCCCTATAAAAAACGCTGGCAAGTTTACATATGACCGTCGGCAGCCTTCGAGGCGGGCCGCGTTCCTGCCACCGGAAATTCGGGGAGATCATGCAGCGTTCCGTCCACGATGTCTATTTACCCGGGCGCCGGGGTGCGTCCAGCGAAGTGCGGGGACTCATCGCCGGCCTGATCGGGGTGATCATCTTCGGCCTCACATTGCCGATGACGCGCTTTGCGCTCACCGGATTCGACATCTATTTCATCGGCTTGGGACGCGCCATTCCTTCCGCGATGCTGGCCGGGGCCATCCTCGTCGCAACCCGGCAGCCGTTTCCCGAGCGCCGCTATTGGCTGCAGATCGTCCTGGTCGCGGCGGGTGTCATCCTCGGCTTTCCGATCTGCGCCACGGCGGCGATGCAGTGGGTTCCATCCGCGCATGGCGGGGTGATTCTCGCGGTGCTGCCGCTGGCGACGGCGATGGCCGGGGCGTTGATCGCCGGGGAGCGGCCCTCGCTCGGCTTCTGGCTTGCGGGCTTTGCCGGATCGGCCCTGGTCGTGCTGTTCGCCATCATCGAGGCGGACGGCTTCACCCCGGAGCTTGCCGATCTGCTCCTGGTGATCGCCGTCGTTTGCGCATCGATCGGCTATGGGTATAGCGGCGTGCTGGCGATGAAGCTCGGCGGCTGGCAGGTGATCTGCTGGGCGCTGGTGTTCGCGCTTCCGGTGCTGACCGTGCTGACCTGGGCGCTGGCAGAACCGATCAATTGGCATGCGCCGCCTCGCGCCTGGCTCGGCTTCTTCTATGTGTCGATCATGAGCCAGTTCGTTGCTTTTTTCTTCTGGAACAAGGGCATGGCGCTGGCGGGGATCGCCAAGACCGGGCAACTTCAGCTCTTGCAACCCTTCGTCACTCTGATCGCCGCCGCGCTCCTGCTCGGCGAAGCGGTCGGATGGCGTCACGTCGGCTTTGCCGTGGCCATCGTCGTCGTGGTTACCTTGGGACGGCGCATGCGCGTAGAAAGGCGAAATCAGGAATGACGGACGGAAAATCGAAGAAGGCCTTCGGCACTCGCGCGGAGTACCGGCATTTTGCCCCGATCACGACGCGCTGGATGGACAACGACCTCTACGGACATATCAACAACGTCGTCTACTATTCCTATTTCGACACGGTGGTGAATCGGTTCCTGATCGAGGGCGGCTTTCTCGATCTGGAGGGAAGCCAGGTGATCGGGCTGGTGGTGGAAACCGGCTGCCGGTATGCCAAGCCGCTGGCCTTTCCCGAAGCGGTGACGACGGCGCTGCGCGTCGCCCATCTCGGCAAAAGCTCGGTGCGCTACGAGATCGCGCTGTTCCGCGGCGATGAGGACGACGCGGCGGCGGAGGGCCATTTCATCCACGTCTATGTCGACGGGGAGACGCGGCGGCCGGTGCCGCTCCCCGATGCGCTGAGGCGGCTCCTGGAGACGATCCAGGCCGGCGCGGCCGAGTAAAGCCAAACCTGCGGCAAACGAACGTGTCATCACACGCGATCGCCGGACTTAAAGACGACCCACCCCGGCCGTGAGGGCCGGGCGACCGATCTTTAGTCTTCCAACTCGCTCGCGAGCTGCTGGTTCCGCTCCTGAACGCGTTGCAGGGCAGGGCGCGCACTGAGCCGGTCCACATAGGCCCTGAATTCGGGCCGGTCCGGGATGATGCCGAACATCATGCCGTAGCGGAGTGTCGAGCCGAACACGACGTCCGCGGCGCTGAAGCGGTCGCCGAGCACATAATCGCCTTTCGGCGACAGCGCCAGCAGCGGCTTCCATGACCGTATCGAAATCGCCGTAGCCGACCGTCGAAGCAGGCGCCGGCGGGCGCTGAAACGCCTTGTCGCCCATGGCCGGTTCGATGCAGCTGGGAGCAAAGAACATCCAGCGCAGATAGGTGCCGCGCTGCGGATCGTCGAGCGCGGGCGCCAGACCGGCCTGCGGAAACGCATCGGCCAGATAGCAGCAGATCGCCGCAGCTTCGGTGACCACCGTGTCGCCGTGCTTGATCGCCGGCACCTTGCCCATCGGATTGATCGCCAGATAGCCAGGTGCCTTGTGCTCGGCCTTTTTGAGGTTGAGCACTTCAGTCCGGTAAGGAACGCCAAGCTCCTCCAGCATCCAGTGCACGATACCGGCGCGGCTATTTGGCGCCATGTAGAAGACGAGTTCTCTGTCGGCCATCGCCGTTCCTCATGAAAAGCACGCGCCGGCCGCCCGAAGGGCGACCGGCCTGAATACGCCCGCTGTCGAGCGACGTTACTTCTTCTTTTCAGCGCCTTTTTTGGACAGCGGCTTCTTCCTGTGCCTTCTTGGCCAGCTCGATCTGATGATCGCGGATCTGCAGCATCAGGCGCTTGCGCGCTTCCTTGTACTTCTCATTGTCGACGGGCTTGCCGGCAAGCGCCCTGATCGAAGCCGACCAGCGGAACCGGGAAGCCGATGGCTTTGCCCGCAAGGTTGATTGCCGCGACGACGACCTGCTTGCCCTTCTTCATCTCCTCGACGATCTTATCGGTCGCCTCGGCTTCGGCCGTGCAACCGGCTGCATGGCAGAGCGTATATTGCAGCTTGATCGGCTCGTTCTCGTCGACCTTGACCTGGACGCCGGGCGGCAGAGCCATGCCCAAAGGCACCATGACCATCAGGGCCTTCTTGTTCTGGCCGTCGACCTCACGGATCGCCGCGGAGACCAGCACCCGGCCGGTATTGCCGTCGAGACGTTCGTGATGGGTCAGGCAGACGTTCAATTTCTGCTTGGGATCGGTGATATTCGGCGCCGTTTCACACAGCTTCACCCATGCGCTCTGTGGCTCGCCGCCCTTGTCTTTGGCGGCCTTCTTGTCGTCCGCGGCGGCCGGGAAGGCGGCGAAGCCGGCACCCAGCGCAATCGCCAAGCCTAGAAGACCGGCGCGCATGCCGACGCTTCTCGTCGCTTTAACTCTATCTGCAACCATTATGTTGACCTTTCAGTTCGCATGCGGGCGTAAGCCAACCCTTGCCGGCCTACAATCTCTACCCCCAATAGGTCCCTTGGAGTTCGATCGCTCGCACTCCTCGAACCCGGCTTTGCGATCGCGATCCTATTACCCTGCGTGCAACCATTGAAATGCGGCATTCCCATGGCGGCGGGGTATCGGACCGTGCCGGCTCCACAGTTCCATGCTGAGGGAATGGCAGGCGAAAAACTCCCCTCTCCTTGGACGGCCTTACATAGCACGCCTATCAGACAAGGCGATAGCAAAGGGGCATCAGTTAAGACAGTTTTCGCCGCGTAAAAATGTGCTATGCGGGGAAACAGTGCTGCGAAGCCGGCTTGAATGAGCGAGGATCCGTCCGATGACGACCGTATCCGAAAAGCCGATGCGACTTTTTCTCCTGACCCTGTGGATCGGGCTGGCATGGCTGGCCGCGCCGGTCGCCGCCGATCCGGTCCACGGCATTGCCATGCATGGCCAGCCGAAATATCCGCCGGGCTTTACCCATTTCGCCTATGTCAACCCGCAGGCGCCCAAGGGCGGCCGGGCGACGTTCGGCGTGCAAGGATCGTTCGACAGCCTCAACCCCTTCATCATCAAGGGAAATGCGGCGCCGGGCATGCGCGAATATGTCTATGAGAGCCTGCTGGCGCGTTCTTATGATGAGCCGTTCTCGCTCTACGGGCTGCTGGCGGAGAGCGTCGAGACGCCGGAGGACCGTTCCTCGGTCACCTTCACGCTGCGGCCCGAGGCGCGCTTTTCCGACGGCAAGCCGGTCACGGTCGACGACGTGATCTTCTCGCTGGAGTTGCTGCGCGAAAAGGGCCGCCCCAATCACCGCAGCTATTACGCCAAGGTCGACCGCATCGAGCGGATCGGCGAGCGCGGCGTCAAGCTGGTCTTCAAGGCCGACGGCGACCGGGAGATGCCGCTGATCATGGGGCTGATGCCGGTGCTGCCGAAGCATCTGATCGATCCGGAGACGTTCGACCGCACCAGCCTCGATGCGCCGGTCGGCAGCGGGCCGTACAAGGTCGCCAGCGTCGATGCCGGCTCGGGGCTCGTGCTGAAGCGCGACCCCGACTATTGGGGCCGCGACCTGCCGGTCAATCGAGGGCTCTATAATTTCGACGAGATCCGCTACGAATTCTTCCGCGACGGCAACACCCGGTTCGAGGCGTTCAAGAAGGGGCTGTTCGTGATCAACCAGGAGAGCGATCCGAGCCGCTGGGCGCGCGAATATGATTTTCCGGCGATCACCGACGGCCGCGTCGCCAAGGAGACCTTCAAGACCGGGACGCCCTCGGGCATGAACGGGCTGGTTTTCAACACCCGCCGGCCGATCTTCGCCGACCGCCGCGTGCGCGAGGCGCTGATCCTGCTGTTCGATTTCGAGTGGGTCAACGAGAACCTCTATCACGGCCTCTACCAGCGCACCGAAAGCTATTTCGACGGCTCGGAGCTGTCCTGCCATGGTCAGCCGGCGGATGAGCGGGAGAAGCAGCTTCTGGCGCCGTTCGGCGATGCCGTCACCGAGGCGGCCATGAACGGCACCATGCGCCAGCCGGTGAGCGACGGCTCGGGACGCGACCGCAAGAACCGCCGCCGGGCGCTGGAGCTTCTGAAAAGCGCCGGGTACGAGCTACAGGGCACCCGGCTTGTCAACAAGGCCAGCGGCCAGCCGTTCATCTTCGAAATTCTCGCCGCAACGCGCGACCAGGAGCGCCTGTTTCTCAATTATGCGCGTTCGCTGCGCGGCGCCGGCATCGAGGTCAGCATCCGCCAGATCGATTCGGCCCAATATCAGAGCCGCAAGACCAGCTTTGATTTCGACATGATCCAGAATTCCTGGAATGCCTCGCTGTCGCCGGGCAACGAGCAGAGTTACCGCTGGTCGTCGGGCGCCGCCGACGCGCAGGGCAGCTTCAACTATGCCGGCGTGAAAAGTCCCGCGGTCGATGCCCTGATCGGCGCGCTGCTGGCGGCGACATCGCGGGAGGATTTCGTCTCGGCCGTGCGGGCGCTCGACCGTGTGCTGATCAGCGGCGCCTATGTCGTGCCGCTGTTCCATCTGCCCGAGCAATGGGTCGCCTATTGGAAGCGCCTGCGCCATCCGGACGTGACGCCGCTCTACGGTTTCCAGGTCGATAGCTGGTGGATCGCGGACGATTCCAGGGCGGGCGCGGAAACCAATTGAAGCCCGTCGCGATCGCGTCTTGGAGCACGGCGCTAAGCGCCGCCTTCGACCTTCGCCTTGAGCCGCGCCAGCCCCTCGTCATAATCCGAGCCGAGCAGGCGCGGCAGGATGAGGCCGAACCAGCGTGAGAGCGGATTGGCGGGCAGGTTGCTGTCCAGCGTCCATGTCACCGTCGTGGCGTCCCCGGCCGGGGCGAGCCGGAAACCCGCCGCCGCCGCTCCCATCTCGCCGAAATTGAGATCGCTGACGACCTTCTCGTTCTCGACGCTCTCGGTGATCGCCTGGCTGCCGGTGCCCATCTGTGTGCTGTCCCATGCCATTTTGGCGCCGACGCCGCTTTCAGGCCCCGAGAATTCGAATTTCGTCTGAGGATCGCGCGCGGCCCAGGGCGATCATTCGTTGAAGCGGTGCAAATCGTTCACATAGGGAAAGACCGCGGCGGGCTGCGCCTGGATGGTGGTGGAGCGTTCGAGGTGAACCTGGCTCGGGAGAAGCAGTCCACCGCCGACGAAAATCGCGCCCAGGATCAGGATGACGATCAATAAGCCTTTGATATATCTCATATTCTTATCCTTCCCTGATGCGGAGGCAGGCGATATGATCCGCTCGGAACTCACCTGAGCGGCGCTACGGCGCAAATGACGGCGGCCGCTTGAGGAGAGGCAGTGCTATCAGGCAACGCCTAAACGGGGAACATCAAATGCGTCTCACTCCGCCGACCAACATGACTTTCATCGTTTCAATGCTGCTTGCGGTGCTTTCCATCGTCGGCCAATTCGTCAGCATGGTGTCGAACTACATTCCAGTCAGCATGTTCTGGGTGGCGATCGTCGCCTACATCGTGCTGTGGCTGGGCAATCTGGTGCGCGGTTTCTAGAGCAATTTCCGATCGAGGGGATACTTGTTGATCGTTAGAAATTGCGGGCGAGCAAGACACGAGAGCCGGCGATGCGATTTAATCGGATCGAATGAGGCTCTGACGCTGCGCGACGGCGGGGCGGTCCGCTGTTGCGATTGCCCGGCGCGTCCGAGCTTCGCAGCGGGCGCCCGTCCTCCGCAATCCGCACACGCTTGGGCTCTCCGGCGCCGGCACGGCCGAGATCCGCCCGCTATTCGAATGTCTGGTGAGGGAATTGTCGCCGTCCGCAAGCGCCACCGTCCGCGAGCGCATCGGCTCCGGTCGCCTGCCAAGCCGCCTTTAGCTTGCCGTGAACACGAGAAACGCGCCGCCGAGCATGAGAACGAAGCCGGCCACGTGCTGAAGCGTGATCGGCTCGCCTAGGTAGGTCGCGCTGAACACCGAAAAGACCGTCAGCGTGATGACTTCCTGGAGCGTTTTCAAGTCGGCAGCGGAATAGACTTGATGGCCGATGCGGGTTGGCTGGAACCGCGAGCCAGTATTCGAAGAAAGCGATGCCCCAACTGACCATGACCACGAGAGGCAGATGCACCGACATGTATTTCAGATGCCCAAACCACGCGAACGTCATGAAGATGTTCGACAGGATCAGCAGCAGGATCGGCGTAACATATGGCCAGTAGGAGACAAGGATAGGTGGCAAGTAAGTCGCCAGTGAAACGCCGCTATTGAGGTGTCAGCTGATTGACCGAAGTCTGGACCGCCTCGATTGCGATGGGGTTCGTCGTATTGCTCGCCAGTTCGCTGGATTCCGGACCAACGCTCAGCGCGAATAGTCCCAAGAACATCGCCATTACGGCGATGCAGGCCGCAAAATCCCGTACATGCTTTATTCTCTCCCGCAGTGCTACCGCTCTAAACGTCAGACTAGTCGGATATTGTTGAAAAAACGCTTAGAGGCCCCCCAAAGTTTTAAAGTTGTACGGTGCCCATCAGGACCGGACAAGTAACAAGCACGATCACCGGGTCTTTTTGCTCGTGTGGCTGGCTTTCCAGTCACGCTCTCGAGGCCGTGTCGCGTGTTCGGTGCGAACGGGGATTAAACAAACGAGCGGGGCGATTTATTCGGTGGCCGGAAGGGTCGCGCAATTGTCATCGCATTGTGACACGGCCGGCGGCGCGCGGCATGCTAGGTTGCATGAGAAAAATCGGAGATCTGAATGAGCTTGGACCACGCCGCCACACGCCTTGACGACCGCCGCGCCTCGGCGAAATTTTCCGATCCCGATGTCACCGCCAAGGGCGAACCCCGCGCCACCGTCGCACTGCGGAAGCTTGAGACGCTCTGGATCAACACCGGCAGCCTCTGCAACATCGAATGCGTGAACTGCTATATCGAGTCCGGCCCCAAGAATGACCGGCTCGTCTATATCAGCGCCGCCGAAGCGACGGTCTTCCTCGACGAAATCGCCGCGCTCGGCCTCGGCACCTCCGAAATCGGCTTCACCGGCGGCGAGCCGTTCATGAACCCCGAGATCGTCCCCATGATCGAGGCGGCCCTGGCGCGGGGGCACGAGGTGCTGGTGCTCACCAATGCGATGCTGCCGATGCAGCGGCCCCGCGTCAAAGACGGGCTTTTGCGGCTGCGTGAGGCGTATGGCGACCGTCTGACCCTTCGCGTCAGTCTCGACCACTATACCGCCGCGCTGCATGAGAAGGAGCGCGGCGAGGAGAGCTGGGAGCCGACCCTTGCAGGCATCGAGTGGCTGGCGGAGAACGGCTTCCACCTCGCCATCTGCGGGCGGACCTGCTGGCATGAGAGCGACGCGGCGGCGCGTGCCGGATACGCGGCGCTGATCGCCGAACGCGGCTGGCCGGTCGATGCCGCCGATCCCGGCGCACTGGTGCTGCTGCCGGAAATGGACGAACGGGCCGACGTGCCCGAGATCACGACGGCCTGCTGGGGCATTCTCGACAAATCGCCGGCCGATATGATGTGCGCCACCAGCCGGATGGTGGTGAAACGCCGCGGCGCGGAGCGGCCCACGGTGCTGCCGTGTACGCTGCTGCCCTATATCGAGGCGTTCGAGATGGGCGCGACCCTGGAGGAGGCGGCAAGCGCCGATGGCGGCATGTTCGACGACGGCGCGGTGAAGCTGTGCCATCCGCATTGCGCGAAGTTCTGCGTTCTGGGCGGCGGAAGCTGCTCGGGATAACCGGATTTAGAGCGTGGTCAGGAAAAGTGGAAGCCGGTTTTCCGTCCGATCACGCGATCAGCAAGGGAATTTTGGAGCGGGCCAAAAGCGACGTCGTTTCTATCTAAGGCGATCCCGCTCTAACCGAACTGGCCGAACGCCTCGCCCATGAACACCAGCCGCCGGTCCCGCCAATCCGCGGCGGCGCAGGGCAGCAATCCGCATTTGCCGAAAAAGTGCGCCGCCGGACTGCCGGCCGCGGTAACCGCATGAAATCCCGGCGTCTTCTGGCTCAGGCAATATGCGCGGAACGCATCGATCAGGCGCGCGCCGAGTGCCTGGCCGCGGCAGTCCTCGCGGACATTGACGTGGAGATGGGCGGGATAGGCGTCGACGAACCCGCGCGGGAAGACGGCGTAATAATCCGGGCCGGGAAGCGGATCGCGGTCGCTGACGCGGCTGCCGGCGAGATAGGCCGCCGACCCGGCCGTTGCCGTCCAGGGCGATGAAGAACAGCCTCGTTGCAGTAGCGCAGATAGCGTCCGAGCCAAAGCTCGCGGTGGGCGGACCGTTCCTCGTCGGAGGCGAATGCCTGGGTTGCCGAGCTGGCGAAAAAGATCAGGTCGATGTCGGCGAGCAGCGCGTCCGTGTGGTCGACCTCCGAGAGGCGCGCGATCCGATACATGTCACAGCCGGAAATGCTTGGAGAGCTTGAGGCCTTGCGCCTGGTAGTTCGAGCCGATGCCGCTGCCGTAGATCTGGTCGGGCAGCGCGGTGAGCTGCTCGTAGATCACCCGGCCGATGATCTGGCCGTCCTCCAGCATGAACGGAACCTTGTGGCTGCGGACCTCCAGCACCACGCGGCTTCCCGCACCCCCGGCCGCCTCATGCCCGAAGCCGGGATCGAGAAAGCCGGCATAATGCACCCGGAATTCGCCGACCAGCGGATTGAACGGCTCCATCTCGGCCGCGTGGGTCGGCGGCACGTGCACGGCCTCCTTCGAGGCAAGGATGTAGAACTGGTCGGGGTCCAGGATCAGCCGGCGCTCGTTGCGGGCGTGGATCGGCTCCCAATAGTCGTCCACGAGATAGGCGCCGGGACGGTCGATATCGACGACGCCGGTATGACGCTTGGCCCTGTAGCCGAGGAGCCCGCCGACGTCCTCGCCGGACAGGTCCACCGACAGCGCGATGCCGTCGGCGATGTCCGCGGTGTCGCCTGAGATCAGGCGCTGCTCGCGGTGCAGGCGCTGAAGCTCGGCATCGGTGCGGGCGGGCGTTCCCTGCCGGAACCGGATCTGCGCCAGCAGCGAGCCGGAGCGGACCAGCACCGGAAAGGTTTGCGGGCAGATCTCGGCATACAGCGGACCCTGGTATCCCGCCGGGATCTGGTCGAAGGCCGGGCCGGTCGCGGTGATGATGCGGGTGAACACGTCGAGCCGGCCCGTGGAGCTTTTCGGATTGGCGGCGGCGGAGATGGCCGGCGGCAGCGCCAGATGCTCCTGCAGCGGCACGACATAGACGCATCCGGTTTCCAACACCGCACCGACGGTCAGGTCGATTTCGTGCATGCTGAAGGCGCTCAGCTTCGCCTCGACGCTGACGCGCGCATTCGGCAGGAAGCTGGCGCGCACCCGGTAGGCGACCGGCCCGAGCCGCAGATCGAGGCTGGCGGGCTGAACCTGGGCGGGCGAAATCGACTCGCGGGCGGAAATATGCCCGGCTTCGATCAACTCGCGCAGCGTCTGTGCAGGCAGCAGACCGTTGGTCAGATGTGGCATTTCTCGTTCCTTCCGCCCCGCGAATCGCGGCTCCCCATCGCGGCGAGCGTCAATCTTAACGACAGGACGCTTGACGCCAAGCCCCAGGCCCGGATAATCCACTCTATCCCGTGGTGATTTGGCCGGCCGGCTTGCAGCCACGTTAAACAATTCGCTAAAAAGGCCGTGTCGCGACCAATCCGGCTCGGCTTTTGGCTCGGCCGGTTTTTTTATTGGCGAAAGGCATGGCTTATGGCTCAGGATAATGAGGACGCCGGCTCGAAAGGCTGGGCGGAAGCGACGGCGCTGGTTCACGGCGGCACCCTGCGCAGCCCGTTCGGCGAAACCTCAGAAGCGCTCTTTCTCAATTCCGGCTTCGTCTACGAAACCGCGCGCGATGCCGAGTTGCGCTTCCGGGGCGACCAGGAAGGCTACATCTACACGCGCTATTCCAACCCGACCCTGACCATGTTCGAGACGCGCATGGCGATCCTCGAAGGCGCCGAGGTCGCCCGGTCGACGGCATCGGGCATGGCGGCGGTGACGGCGACGTTCTTTTCCTGCCTCAAGGCCGGCGACCATGTCGTCTCCAGCCAGGTGCTGTTCGGCTCCTGCCGCTACGTCATCGAGGAGCTGCTGCCGCGCTTCGGCGTCACCTGCACGCTCGTCGACGGGCGCGATCTCGACGCATGGCGCGCGGCGGTCCGGCCGAACACGCGGGCCTTCTTCTGCGAGACGCCCGCCAACCCGACGCTGGAGCTGGTCGATCTGGCGGCGGTGGCGGCGATCTCCAAGGATTGCGGCGCGCTGTTCGTCGTCGACAATGTGTTCGCCACGCCGATCCTGCAGAAGCCGCTCGCGCTCGGCGCCGACATCGTCACCTATTCGGCGACCAAGCATATCGACGGGCAGGGCCGGTGTCTCGGCGGCGTGATCCTGTGCAGCGACAAGTTCCTCAACGACTATCTGAAAGTCTATCTCCGGCAGACGGGGCCGTGTCTCAGCCCGTTCAACGCCTGGGTGCTGCTCAAGGGGCTCGAAACCCTGCCGCTGCGGGTCGAGCGGATGTCGGCCTCCGCGGCGACGCTTGCCGACGCGCTCACGGAACGTCCGGAGATCGAGAAGGTTCTGTATCCGGGACGGCCCGACTTCGCCCAGCGCGAGCTCGCCGCCCGGCAGATGAAATCCGGCGGCACGCTGCTCGCCTTCACCGTAAAGGGCGACAAGGAAACCGCGTTCCGGGTGATGGATGCGCTGAAAATTATCAAAATCTCCAATAATCTGGGCGACGCCAAGAGCCTGATCTCACATCCGGCGACGACGACACATCAGCGCTTCACGCCGGAAGTCCGGGCGGCTATGGGTATTGGTGACAACATGCTGCGCCTGTCGGTTGGCCTGGAAGATCCGGGCGACCTGATGGGCGATCTGGATCACGCGTTCCGCGCCACTCTTGCCTGAGCGGTTCGGGATGTGGCGGGAGATGGTCGGTGACTTACGAAGCCACGACGCGCGACATCACGGTTAAGGTCGTCCCGAGTTTTCTGGAGGAGGACTCCGCGCCCCTGCGCGACTACTATTTCTGGGCCTACACGGTCGACATCTACAATGGCGGCAACCAGCGCATTCAGCTCCTGTCACGCCATTGGCAGATCACCGATTCGACGGGGCGGACCCAGGAAGTGCGCGGGGCGGGCGTCGTCGGCGAGCAGCCTCTGCTCGATCCGGGCGAGACTTTCCGCTACACCAGCGGGGCGCCGCTGCGCACGCCTTCGGGCATCATGCTCGGCTGGTACACGATGGAGACAGAGGACGGCGAGACGTTCGACATCGAGATTCCGGCGTTCTCGCTCGACAGCCCCTATACGGCGCGGCGTTTGAATTAGCGCATCGGACCGGGAAAGGCGGGAGGCGGTTTCCGGATGAATCCGATGCCAAAACAAAGAGATAGAGCGGCAGCAACGAATCCGTTTGAAGATGTGCCGTTCTAGTATGCGGCGGAAGAGCGGGGATCGCGGTTCCCGCGCGGGCAAACATATGGCGGATGGCAGGGAACGCCTCCGGCAGCCCTAGATTTCTAACGAGACCGCCCGAGGCGGGCAGGCGCAGAGCCGATGGGAGGACCAAGGGTGAGCAGGATTGTACGGTTGCCGGTTTTGAGACGCAGCGTGATGGTAGTGACCGCCTGCGCGACGCTGCTCGGCGCAATGCCGGCGTTCGCCGCGGACGCGCCCTCCTGCGTTGCTCAGCTCAAGAAGGACTACGGCTCGACCGATGCGCTGAACGCCGATTGCCCCTCCGAGTCCGATTGCACCTTCATGGCGCCGACCGGCAATGCGTCGGCCCGGGCGCTGATCGAGACGATCGCCGGCAAAGTCGAAAGCTGCTTTACCGGCGCCGAGCTGAAGATGACCAAGGAAGACAAGGTCGCGGAGGGCACGACGCGCATCTTCGAGGCGGCCGACGTCAAATGCGCGCTGCTGACAAGCGCCCCGAACGGCACGCCGCCGGAGGGCGTGCGCGCGGTCTGTCAGCCGAAATAGGGCAGCCCACAATACGGCTCGGGCGCTCTATTGCAGCGTTGACGCCTTGCGCTGCAGTTCAACCGCCGAGAATTCGTATTTGCTGTTGCAGAACTCGCAGGTGACCAGGATGCGGCCGTCCTCGGCCATGTCCTCGATGTCCTGCGCGGTAAAGCTGGCCAGCATCCGCTCGACGCGGTCGGTGGAGCAATGGCAGTCGGACGACAGCGGCTTGGCCTCGAAGGCGCGCACGCGCTCCTCGTGGAACAGCCGGTAGAGCAGGCGCTCCGGCGCCAGCATCGGGTCGAGCAGTTCGTGATCCTCGACGGTCGCGGCGAGCAGATGCGCGCGCACCCAGGCGTCGTCCTCCTCGTCCTCGTCCACGGCATCGAGGCGCCGCCTTCGTCGGTCAGCTTCTGCACCATCAGCCCGCCGGCGCGCCAGGACCAGAAGCCCGGCTCGCTGCCGCGGCCGCCGGTATATTGCCGGGCGATGGCGATCTTGATAAAGGTCGGGAGCTGCTCGGACTGGCGGAAATAGAGATCCGCGGCTTCGGAAAGATTGTCGCCTTCGAGCGGCACCACGCCCTGATAGCGCTCCATGTCCGGGCCCTGATCGATGGTCATGGCGAGATGACCATGGCCGAGCAGGCTCGCCGCGCCCTGCTCCGCCCGCCGCCTTGACCGCCGCCTCGTCGTAGCTGGCATAGCCGCGAATGTTGCCCGGCCCGTAATATTGCGCGACCAGGAAGCTCACCGGGCCTTCGCTGTTGGTCTGCAGGATGAACTTGCCGTCGAATTTGAGCGCGGCGCCGAGCATGGCGGTCAGCGTCATCGCCTCGCCGAGCAGTTGCGACACGGATTCGGGATAGTCGTGCTTGCCCAGGACCGAGTTGATCGCCGGTCCCATGCGAACAAGCCGGCCTCTGGCGCCGGAAGATTCGATCTGAAAGGGGAGGACAAAATCGTCGGGCGCGTCGTAGAAATCGTCTGCCATCAGGCTCTTCGTCTCGAGTGTTTTTCAGGTGGCGCCCAGGCACCAGGCCAAAATCGCCCGCTGTGCGTGGACCCTGTTTTCTGCTTCGTCGAACACCACGGATTGAGGGCCGTCGATCACCTCGTCCGTGACTTCCTTGCCGCGTTGCGCAGGCAGGCAATGCATGAATATGGCATCGCGGCCCGCCAATTTCATCAGTTCGGCGTCGACCTGGTAGTCGCGCAGCAGCGCAAGCCGGCGCTCCTCGTCGTTCTGGCCCATCGACACCCAGACATCGGTGACGATGCAATCCGCGCCCGCAACCGCGTCGCGCGGGTCTTCGAAAAGCACCAGACTTGCGCCCTCGCGCTTCGCCCAATGCAGGATTTCGGCCGAGGGCTGCAGCGATTTGGGCGCGCCGACATGCAGGGTGAAGCCGAAGCGGGCGGCGGCATGGATCCAGGAGGTGGCGACGTTGTTGGCGGCATCGCCGACCCAGGTCACCAGCCGGTTGGCGAGCGGCCCCCTCTTTTCCTCGAAGGTCATCACGTCGGCGAAGATCTGGCACGGATGCGACAGGTCGGTCAGGCCGTTGATCACCGGAATGTCGGCGTGGCTGGCGAGTTGCACGAGGTTCTCGTGCTGCGTCGTGCGCAGCATCAGCACATCCGCATAGCGCGACAGCACGCGGGCGGTGTCGGCGACGGTCTCGCCGCGGCCGAGCTGCATGTCGGTGCTGTTGAGCACGATCGACTCTCCGCCGAGCTTGCGCATGGCGACGTCGAAGGAGACGCGGGTGCGCGTCGACGGCTTCTCGAACATCATCACGAGGGTCTTGCCCTCGGCGATGTGGCGGAAGCGGTCGGCGCCGTCCCGGAGATCGCGTTTCATCGCGTGGGCGTTCGACAGGATCTGCTGCAGCGTGTCCTTGTCGAAGGTGTCGATGTCGAGAAAGTGCCGTATTGCCATCTCAGGCGGTATCTTCACTGCTGATCCGCCGGCTGACTGCGTCGCAGGCGGAGTTGATCTTCTCACAGGCCTCGTTGATCTCGGCCTCACCAATAATCAGCGGCGGCAGCAGGCGAACCGTGTTCTCGCCGGCGCCGATGCCGAGCATATGCTCGCCGAGCATCGCCTCGATCAGCAGATTGCTCGGAACCTTGCATTTCAGGCCGATCATCAGCCCCTCGCCGCGCACCTCTTCGATGATGTCGGCATGGGAGTCCTGGATCTCGGCGAGCTTCTGTTTCAGAAGCAGCGCATTCTGCCGGACGCCGTCGAGGAAGCCGTCGGCGAGCATGACGTCGAGCACCGCATTGCCGGCGGCCATCGCCATGGGATTGCCGCCGAAGGTGGAGCCGTGGGTTCCAGCCGTCATTCCCGCCGCGGCCCTATCCGTCGCAAGCACCGCGCCGACCGGGAAGCCTCCGCCGAGCCCTTTGGCGGCGGCCATGATGTCGGGCGTGATGCCGGCCCACTCATGGGCGAACAGCTTGCCGGTGCGGCCCATGCCGGTCTGCACTTCGTCGAGAACCAGCAGGATGTCGTGCTCGTCCGCCAGATCGCGCAGCGCGCGCAGGAAGGTCCATGTGGCGTGACGCACGCCGCCTTCGCCCTGAATCGGCTCGATCAGGATGGCGGCGGTCTCCGGACCGATGGCCGCGCGCGTCGCCTCCAGATCGCCGAGCGGCACCTGATCGAAGCCGTCGACCTTGGGCCGAAGCCGGCCAGGTGCTTTTCCTGATTGCCTGCGGCGATGGTCGCCAGCGTGCGCCCGTGAAAGGCGCCCTCGAAGGTGACGATGCGGTAGCGCTCCGGCCTGCCGTCATGGCTCATATATTTGCGCGCCATCTTGATCGCGCCTTCGAGAGCCTCGGCACCGGAATTGGAAAAGAACACCTTGTCGGCGAAGGTGGCGGCGCATAAGCGCTGGGCGAGCCGCTCCTGGCCGGGGATCTTATAGAGGTTGGAGGTGTGCCAGAGCTTGCCGGCCTGCTCGCGGATGGCTTCGACCAGATGCGGATGCGCGTGGCCGAGCGCGGTTACCGCGACCCCGGCGCCGAAATCCAGATAGCGTTCGCCCGTCTCCGTATATAATGCGGCACCCTCCCCCCGTTCGAAGGCGAGGTTGGCCCGGGCGTATGTGGGCAGCACTGCGGACATTGCGGAATGGTGTTCCTTATCAGGTAAAAAGCCGCCAGCGGTTTGGGATTTGACTTCTTAATGGATCATTCAGCGATTGGGGCAGGGCTGTCAATTGGCACAAAAGACACAGAGTGGCGAAAAACGCGACGCCCGAAGCCCCTTTAACACTTCGTTTATTTGTCATGTCGAAGCAGCCGTGGCATTATCATCGGCGTCGAGGGCAGTTGAGGGTATCTTGTAATACCTCCGCGTGTTTGTTTCCTGTCCTCACGAACCAGCGGCAGTATCGTATCTCCACCAGTCCCGCCCGCTGGGTGTTTCTCTCAAGTACAGCGTTTTGTTCTGCGTAAACCGTTACGGGCTTTTGCTCCGCGTAGCCGCGCCGCGTCCGCGTTTTTTATCGCGATGCGTGCATGCCGCCGCGGACACCGAATGCTTGTGCCACAGACACATCGATTTGTATGAGGAGGCAGAACTATGGGGTGGACCGAAGAGCGCGTTGAGCTTCTTAAGAAGCTTTGGGCCGATGGGCTCAGCGCCAGCCAGATTGCTGGCCGTCTCGGCGACGTCACACGCAATGCCGTCATTGGTAAAGTTCACAGACTTGGTCTTGCCGGCCGCGCAACGACGTCGCGCGTCCGCTCGGCACGGCCGCGCAACCGCGTTTCGCACCTGCCGCTGCGGCCGACCCGGGTGCAGTATCGCACGCATGGCAACGTCGCGCTGAAGCCGGTCTATGCGCCGGTCGAAAAGCCGATGGTCGCGCTTTCCGTCGTCCCCTCGGTCATCGAGGAACTCGGCATGCCGGTACCGCTGCGCATTCCGCTGCTCGACCTGAAAGAGAATATGTGCCGCTGGCCGATTGGCGATCCGCAGGACGAAAACTTCCATTTCTGCGGTCACACCAAGACGCAGGGCATTTCCTATTGCGAGCATCACGCCCGGGCTGCCTTCCAGCCGGCCGCGCGCCGCAGGAAATAAAACGCCGGGGCCTCGCATTCCCGATGCGGCGGAATGCGGGCCTGGGCGCAGGAACTCATGCGTGTGGTCTGCGGCGCGAAGCGGGGGTTATCGCGCCGGACACGCCGGAGCCAAAGCGGGGGGTGAGAGCCGGAGGCAGCTAGAGGGGCCCAGCTTCCGGCTCTCTGATCTTTTAGATATAAGCGTGAGTGCGGTTCAGACGTTCGGCACGGTGGCGCGCTCGCCGAAGGCATATCCCGCGCCTCTTACGGTGCGGATCGGGTCCTGGTCGCGGCCGCGATTGATGGCTTTGCGCAAACGGCCGATATGGACGTCCACCGTGCGCTCGTCGACATAGACGTCGTGGCCCCAGACCCCATCGAGGAGTTGGGTGCGCGAGAACACCCGTCCGGGGCTTTCCATCAGAAATTCCAGCAGACGAAACTCGGTCGGCCCGAGGCGGACTTCGCGCCCATTGCGGGTCACGCGATGCGCGTCGCGGTCGAGCACGATGTCCTGAACGGTGAGCATGCTGGCGATGCGCTCCGGGTTCGCCCGGCGCATGATCGCCTTGATCCGCGCCATCAGTTCGGGCACGGAAAACGGCTTGACGACATAATCGTCCGCTCCGGTGGTCAGGCCGCGAATGCGGTCGGCCTCCTCGCCGCGCGCGGTCAGGATGATGATCGGAATGTTGCGCGAGCTGCGGCCGCTGCGCCAGCGCCGGCACAGCTCCAGGCCGGACAGGCCGGGCAGCATCCAGTCGAGCACGATCAGGTCCGGCGGGTCTTCGGCTACGGCGATCTCCGCCTCGTCGCCGCGGGTGGCGACCCGGACCTGAAACCCCTCGGCCTCGAGATTGTAGCGCAGGAGGAGCGCCAGCGGCTCCTCATCCTCCACGACCAGGATCTTTGCTGTCATGAACCCGTGTTCTTCCGTCTCGCCTGGTCGCCGTGCCTCAATGCGTCGGCTTGTCCGGCATGGTGAAGCTGGTGGTATCGCCTTTCGGGCGCTCTTCCGTGATCGGAACGCCTGTGACGAGGAAGTGGATCATCTCGGCCATGTTGGTGGCGTGATCGCCGATCCGTTCCAGATTCTTGGCGCCGAACAGCAGATGCGTGCACAAACCGATATTGCGCGGGTCTTCCATCATATAGGTGAGCAGCTCGCGGAAGATCGAGTTGTAGATCGCGTCGAGCTCCTTGTCGCGCGCCCAGACATCCAGCGCCTTCTCGGCGTCGCGCTGGGAGTAGGCGTCGAGCGCTGCCTGGACCTGTTCCAGCGCCTTGCTGCCGATATGCTGCAAACCGATCATGAGCTGCTTGGGCCGGTTCTCCTCGGCGATGGCGGTTGCGCGTTTGGCGATGTTCTTGCCGAGGTCGCCGATGCGCTCCAGATCCCCGGCGATACGGATCGCCGTCATGATCTGGCGCAGGTCGAGAGCCACCGGCTGCCGGCGGGCGATGACCGAGATCGCCAGCTCCTCGACCTCATGCTCCAGCACGTCGATCTGCCGATCCTGCTCGATGGCCTTGGCTGCAAGCTCGGGATCGCGTTGCTGCAGCGAATCGATCGCGCGCGCCAGAAGCTGTTCGGCCAGGCCGCCCATCTGCGCGATCTTGCTGTCCAGCGCCTTCAGCTCTTCTTCGAATGCGGTGACGGTGTGTTCTGCCATTGTCTTGTCTTTCTAGGGGGCGGTCATTCGGTCCGGCTCCGGCAGGGAACCGGCAGGCATCCTCAACCGAAAGCGTCCTGTAATGTAATCCTGGGTCCGGCTTTCCTTGGGGGCGGTGAACACGTCCGACGTTTCGCCAAATTCCACGAGATTTCCCAGATACATGAATGCGGTGTAGTTCGACACCCGCGCCGCCTGCTGCATGTTGTGGGTCACGATCGCAATCGTGTAGTCGGATCTGAGCTCGTCGATCGTCTCCTCGATCTTCGCCGTGGAGATCGGGTCGAGCGCGGAAGCCGGCTCATCCAGCAGGATGACTTCGGGAGACAGTGCGATGGTGCGCGCAATGCACAGACGCTGCTGCTGACCGCCGGAGAGGCTGAGACCGCTCGTGCCGAGCTTGTCCTTCACCTCGTCCCACAACGCGGCGCGCGTCAGGCTGGATGCGACCCGCTCGTCCAGATCCGCTTTCGACAGCTTCTCATAGAGCCTGATACCGAAGGCGATGTTGTCGTAGATCGACATGGGGAAAGGCGTCGGCTTCTGAAACACCATGCCGATGCGCGCGCGCAGCAGGTTGACGTCCTGACGCGGGTCGAGAATGTTCTCGCCGTCGAGCAGGACTTCGCCGTCGGCATGGTGGCGCGGATAGAGGTCGTACATCCGGTTGAGGATGCGCAGCAATGTCGATTTTCCGCACCCCGACGGACCGATAAATGCGGTCACCTTCCGGTCGAAGAGCGACAGGTTGACGTCATAGAGCGCCTGCGAGTCGCCGTAATAGAAGTTCAGACTGCGGACCTCGACCTTCGTGTGCTGCTTCTGGGAGCCATTATCTCTCGGCGTCATTTGATCCCTCGTGGAGCCGCGAGCGCACGCGCGACAATACTCGTCGTTAGAACAAACAGAGTGATGATGAGAGCGCCGGCCCAGGCCAGGTCTTGCCATTCCTTGTACGGACTGAGGGCGAACTGGAAGATCACCACCGGCAAACTGGCGGTCGGCTGGTTGAGATCGGCGCTCCAGAACTGGTTGTTGAGCGCGGTAAAGAGCAGAGGCGCCGTCTCGCCGCTGACCCGCGCAACGGCGAGCAGGATGCCGGTGACCAAGCCGGCGCGGGCGGCCTTATAGGCAACGCGGCGAATGACGAAGGAGCGCGGCGTTCCAAGGGCCGACGCCGCCTCCCGCAACTCGTTCGGCACCAGCAGCAGCATATCCTCGGTGGTGCGGACCATGATCGGGATTGCCAAGGCGGCAAGCGCCAGGATGCCGGCCCAGCCGGAGAAATGCCCCATCGGAACGACGGTGATCTCATAGATGAACAGGCCGACGACGATCGATGGCGCGCTCAAGAGGATGTCGTTGATGAAGCGTATCACCGACGTCATGCGCGAATAGCGGCCATATTCGGCAAGATAGGTTCCCGCCAGAACGCCGATCGGAGCGCTGAGCAATATCGCTCCGGTGACGAGCATGGCGCTGCCGGCGATCGGATTGAGAAGGCCGCCATCGCTGCCCGGCGGCGGCGTCATCTCGGTGAACACGCTGCAGCGAGAGGCCGCCGAAGCCCCTTCCAGACCAGGGCGCCCGAGGATCAGCGCCAGCCAGGCCAGACCGAAGAACGCCGCGCCGACGCTGAGCGTCATCGCCACATGACTTTTGATCCGCCGCCTGCGGTAGAACGGGATTGTCGGCCGTGATCGCGGCGCGCGCCATGACTCAGCTCCCGCTGCGCCGCTCGAGCCGCAACAACATCAGCCGGGCTGCGGCGAGGACGATGAAGGTGATGATGAACAGGATGAGGCCGAGAGCGATCAGGGACGAGGTGTAGATGTCTCCGACGGCCTCGGTGAACTCGTTGGCAATGGTTGCGGAAATGGTGGTGCCCGGCGCCATGAGTGAGGCTGAGATCCGATGGGCGTTGCCGATCACGAATGTGACGGCCATCGTCTCGCCGAGCGCGCGGCCGAGACCGAGCATGCCGCCGCCGATAATGCCGACGCGCGTATAAGGGATGATGATGTTGCGGATGACTTCCCAGCGCGTGCAGCCGACCGCGTAAGCCGATTCTTTGAGCATCGGCGGAACCGTCTCGAAGACGTCCCTGCTGACCGCTGCAATGAACGGAAGCACCATGATCGCCAGGATCAGCGAGGCTGTAAAAATGCCGATGCCGTAAGGCGGGCCGGCGAACAGGCTCGAAAGCACCGGAATGGACCCGAAGGCGTCGATCAGCACGGGCTGGACGTATTGCTGCAGGAACGGCGCGAGGATGAACAGGCCCCAGATGCCGTAGATGATGCTGGGGATGCCCGCGAGAAGCTCGACCGCGATGCCGATCGGGCGGCGGAGCCGGGGCGGACATAATTCGGTGAGGAAGATCGCTGTGCCGATGCCGATCGGAACGGCAACGATCATCGCAAGCGTCGAGGTAATGAGCGTGCCATAGATCGGTGCGAGCGCGCCGAATTTCTCCGTGACCGGGTTCCAGGACTCGGTGATGAAGAAATTCAGGCCGAAGGCGCGAAACGCCGGCACCGAGCCGTAGACGAGAGAAAAGATGGTTCCGCCGAGCACGGCGAGCACGGCAATCGCCGCGGCGTAGGTCAAATACCGAAAAGTCGTGTCGCTGAACCGAAAGCCGCGGGCGACTCTCGCTCTATCGGCCATGTCGCTCGCTGACGAGATACTGCCGTCCATCGCGGATTTAGATCCTATGGCCGCGTCGGTCATCCGAATACCTTATACAAACTCAAAGTGAGTTGCGCACCCTTGACTTCGCTTTCCGCCATGCGTCCCGGAGACGATAGCGACGGACGGTGGCGGCGCGCAGGAAGGGCCGCACGGGACGATCCTCGTGCGGCCCTCCTTCGCAAGACTTAGTTCGACGCAAAGACCGGCTTGCCGTCCGTGCCTTTGATCTCGCTCTTCCAATAGCCTTCGATGTCCTTGACGACATTCGCCGGCATCGGAACATAGTCGAGGCTCAGAGCCATCTTGTCGCCATTGGCATAGCACCAGGCAAAGAACTTGAGCGCTGAGGCTGCGGCTTCCGGATCCTTCGGCTGCTTGTACATCAGGATCCAGGTTGCTGCCGTCATCGGCCAGGAGTTGTCGCCCGGCTGGTTGGCGAGGATGACGCCGTAGCCCGGCTGGGACTTCCAGTCGGCGTTGGCTGCGGCGGCCGCGAACGCATCGGAGGTCGGCGCGACGGCCTTGCCGGCCTTGTTCATCATCTTCGTGTAGGCCATCTTGTTCTGCAGCGCATAGGCATACTCGACATAGCCGATCGAGCCCTTGGTGTTGCCGACGTTATTCGCAACGCCTTCATTGCCCTTGGCGCCGATGCCGACCGGCCACTGCACGGCCTTCTCGGTGCCGACCTTCGACTTCCAGTCGGCGCTGACGTCCGACAGATAATAGGTGAAGTTGAACGTGGTGCCCGATCCGTCCGAACGGTGGACGACGGCGATCGCCTGCTTCGGCAGCTTGGCATCGGGGTTCAGCTTCTTGATCGCTGCGTCATCCCAGCTGGTGATCTCGCCGAGGAAGATCTTGGCGACCGTGTCGCCGTCGAGAACCAGCTCGCCCGGCTTGACGCCTTCGAGGTTCACGATAGGCACGATGCCGCCCATGACCATCGGGAACTGAGCAAGACCGGTCTTGTCGAGGTCTTTGCCCTCGAGCGGCGCGTCGGAAGCGCCGAAGGTGACCGTCTTGGCCTTGATCTGCTTGATGCCGCCGCCGGAGCCGATCGACTGATAGTTCAGGCCGATGCCGGTCTCTTTTTTGTAAGCGTCAGCCCACTTGGAATAGATCGGATAGGGGAAGGTAGCGCCGGCGCCCGAAATGTCGGCCGCGGAAACCGGAGCGATCGCTGCAAACGATACAGCCGCCGCGGTTGCTGCAGCAAGCGCGATGAGACGTGTTTTCACTGATGCTCTCCTTGAATTTGCGCGTTGGAGGAAGAACGGATCAGCCCCGCTCTTCAGATGGACCTTAACAACCGCGCATCTTAACTATTATGACAATTCAATTAAGTTATTATGACAGGTCAAGTCATTGATATTGTAACGGAAAAATCCATAACAATCACATGCGGCCCGCCGGGCCGTCGCATTGCCGTTAAGAGCGTGTGGAGCGCTCAGGACGTGGGCGGAGCTTCGCCGAGCGTGATCGCAAATGTCGACCCCTTGCCCAGCTCCGATGCGATTTGCAGCTCGCCCCGGTGGCGCGTGACGACATGTTTGACGATCGCCAGGCCAAGGCCGGTCCCGGATTTCTCGCCGCCGGTGTCGTTGGCCCGATAGAAGCGCTCGGTCAGGCGCGGCAGATGCTTTTCGTCGATGCCGACGCCGTCGTCGCGAACGGTAAGGACGAATTTCGACCCGCCATTCTGCGCCTTGCGCTCGATGGACAGCCAGACATTGCCGCCCTGGCGGCCGTATTTGATGCCGTTCTCGACGAGGTTGGAGATGATCTGGATCAGTTCGTCGCCGTCGCCGAAGACCACGGCCTCGCCGGGCGTCGGCGAGAAATGCAAGGTCGTGCCGGTTTGCTCCGCCAGCGACTCCAGGTCGAGCAAGGCGTTTTCCGAGACGTCGTTCAGGTCGATCCGGGCCTGCGGCTTCAGATGCATGCGCATCTCGATGCGGCTCAGCGACAGCAGGTTGTTGATGAGCCGGGACATGCGCTGCGCCTGGCGCGACATGATTTCGAGAAAATGCTCGCGCGCCGCCTGGTCATTGCGCGCTGCGCCCTGGAGCGTCTCGATGAAACCGATCAGCGAGGCGAGCGGCGTGCGCAATTCGTGGCTGGCATTGGCGACGAAATCGGTGCGGAGCTGGTCGAGCCGCTCCTGGTCGGTCAGATCGCGCAGATGCACAAGGATCGCGGGCCGGCTGCCGTTCGTGCTCGCTGCTCGCACCGCCGATCCAGCTTATCGTCACTTCCATATGCCGCTCGATCGGGACGCGCTGCTCGAGCGGCACCATCTGCTTCGCCCGGCCGTGGGCATCGGCATTGGCAACGGCGTCGAGCACGCCGGGATCGCGGATGAAGCGGGAAATATGCTCGCCGCGCTGCAATGCGGGCCACAGATCCGAAGCCAGGCTGTTGAACAGCACGACGCCGCGCTGGGTATCGAGCAGGATCGCCGGGGAGGGCAGGCCCTCCAGCGTCGCCGCGATCACGCGCTGCGAGGCCGGCCGGTCGCCGACGCGCAGGTTCAGCCGGAGCGGCCGCAGCACGCCCTCGCGTGGCAGGAACGCCGCGCCGATCGCGATCGACAGCACCCCGAGCACCGCCGGTAGCTCCGGAAGCTGGTAGATCGCGACGAAGATGCAGACCACGCTGGCGCTCAGCGCGATCAGCCAGCGGCGCAGGTAAAGGCGCTGCGCCACGCGTTGGGCCAGGGCTTCAGCGCTGGGCGGAAGATCAGGGAGCACGATATCGCCAATATATCCGCCAAGAGCGGTCTTTTGATCTGGTGTATGATCTACCATGAGGCGCGCAATCTTGTTGATTGGTTTTTTACGCGGGGGAACTGGCCGGCCCGCGCGGCCGCACTCTGCTCAGGCGAGGAACCATTACCATAGCAATGCGACAGTTTCTTCACATCTACGGTGAAAAGGGCTTTCTGCATTGACGATGATGTCGGATGGCGGCTCGGGCGGGCCTTAGGAATGACGAAGCGGATCGTGGCGCGCTGGACCGGCTGGGACGGCGAGGGCCTGGAACACCTGGCGCTTGATTTAAGAGAGGCGGAGATCGTCGCCGAGGGCATGGTGGTGACGGGGCCGGACACCGCGATCGCCGCGCAGTATCGCATCGTCTGCAATGGGGCATGGTGTGTCCGGCACGCGGAGATTTCGATGGCAGGCGGAGCCGCTCGCTGACCTTGACGGCGGATGGCAGGGGTGGCTGGTTTGCCGCCGACGGGCGCCCGACTGCGAACCTGGCCGGCGCCATCGATCTCGATCTCGCCGTCAGCCCCTTCACCAACACGCTGCCGATTCGCCGCTGCAAGCTGACGCCCGGCCGGTCCATCGATATCAAAGCGGCCTATGTCGGCTTTCCGAATCCGACGATCAGCGCCGATCCGCAGCGATATACCTGCCTGGACGCCCGGCGCTATCGCTACGAATCGCTCGACAGCGATTTCTGCCGCGAGATCGAGGTGGATAGCGACGGGCTGGTGCTCACCTATCCGGGGCTGTTCCGGCGCGTCCTATGATCGCGGCTAGTGTCCTGATTCAGAAGTTCCTATCCAGCTGAGGCATGCACATCGAGGGTGCGGCGGCAAAAGCGCTCGATGCTTGCCAGTATATCATCGGCGGACTTGGTCCATCGTAGTGGATTGACTCTAACATTTGCTTCCCACGTTTGACGCTTTCGATGATCCTGTTTGGATCGGCAGTCCAGGCGAAGGGTTTCGGCTCTGCGTTGTTTTCGCGGATGAAGCGGTTGATAGCTGCTTGCAGCTCAACGAGCGATAGGAACACGCCGCGTTTCAACCGTCGCCGCGTGAGTTTTGCGAAGAAGCCCTCCACGGCATTGAGCCAGGATGCCGAAGTCGGCGTAAAGTGGAATGTCCAACGCGGATGGCGCGCCAGCCAGGCCCTAACCTTGGGATGTTTATGCGTTGCGTAGTTGTCGAGGATGGCGTGGATGATCTTTCCCGCTGGGACCTGCGCTTCGATGGTATTCAGGAAGCGGATGAATTCCTGATGACGATGGCGCTGCATATTACGCCCGATCACCGTTCCCTCCAGGACATTGAGCGCAGCGAATAAGGTTGTGGTTCCATTGCGTTTGTAATCATGCGTCATCGTGCCAGCCCGCCCCTTCTTTATCGGTAGTCCTGGCTGTGTTCGGTCCAGCGCCTGGATCTGGCTCTTCTCATCAACCGAGAGCACGATGGCATGAGCGGGCGGATCGACATAAAGGCCGACGATGTCCTGGAGCTTGTCGGCGAAGTTGGGATCGTTCGAGAGCTTGAAAGTCCGGATGCGATGCGGAGTGAGTTGGTGAGCTTCAAGAATGCGCTGAACCGAACGCAGGCTGACATTGGCAGCCTTGGCCAACATCCGGCCGGTCCAATGCGTGGTCTCTCCCGGCGGCTTGCTCAGCGCTAGATCAACGACACGCTGCACGGTCATTGCGGGCAAAGGCTTCTTTCCGGGCTGGCGTGTCTTGTCGCGCAAAATGCCGTCCACGCCTTCCAACATAAAGCGTTCCTGCCAGCGCCAGATGGCAGGCTTCGATTTTCCGGACAGCCGGATGATCTCAGTGGTCCCACAGCCATCGGCGGTGGCCAGAATAATCCTTGCGCGCCAGACATGTTTCTGAGGCGCGCTGCGATCAGAGACGATACCCTCAAGCCGAAGGCGGTCGTCTCGCGTAACCTTCCGGTGATCCCTGGTCTCATTGCGTAATGATGAACTGCTTCGGCGAGTTTGGGAATCAACCGAATGAATCAGACCACTAGCCCGCATTTCTCACACGGCTGAAGTCATGGCGTCGTCATCCGTCCGCTTGGCGTTCGGCGTTGCCGCGCGGCGTGCTTGTGGGTGGCGCGGACTGCGCGACCGGCTTCGAGAATCGGCTCGGGTTGTTCGATCTCCAGTGGGCCTCGGGGTATGCTGCGAAAGAGGCGCGTTGCAGCTTAGCGTGTCACGCGGGGGAGCCGCGGGCATGCGCGAGCCGGGCTGCGGCGAGACGCCATTCCGCGGCGGCCGGACAGGCGGATGCGAAGGCGATCTTGACCCGACGTGCACTGATTTTCACCAGCGCGCCGATCTTCAGCAGCTTCAGCCGGATGGTGCCACAGGTCGCGGCGGCAAGCTGCGTATGAGCCAGGCCGATCCGGCGCAGCGCGCAGAGCAGAACGTAAGCCATCGAGGCAAACCACAGGCGCAACTGGTTGGCCCGCATCGTTGCCGTGGAGGTACGGTCGGCGAACAGATCGCCTTGCGCCTCCTTGATGCGGTTTTCCATCTCGCCGCGCTTGCAATAGAGATCTTCGTAGAGCGGCTTGGCGCTCCAGGCGTCCGGCTTCAGCGAGGTGACGAGAAAGCGCGGGTTGGCTTCCCCGCCGGTCCATTCCGCCTTGCCGATCACGCGGCGGCGGCGCGACCAGGACCCCTTCGTCGACCACAGGAAATCCCGAAACACCCGCGCCGGCTTGCCTCCCGCGGCCTCCGACAGCCGCCGGGCGTCGGCCAACGCGTCCGCGATGCGGGCCTCCAGACGCGCGTTGCGGGCGAGGCCGAAGACATAGTCGACCTTGTTGGCCTCGCACCAGACCATCAGGGCCTCCCGGGCGAAGCCGGAATTGGCGCGCAAGATGATCTTCACCTTCGGCCAGCGCGCCCGGATCCGACCGACAATGCGCGCCGTCTCCTCGACCGCACCGGCGCTGCCGTCGATGTTCGACCGCCGAAGCTTGGCGGCCAGAAGATGGCGGCCGCAGAAGACGTAGAGCGGCAGGTAGCAATAGCAGTCGTAATAGCCGTGGAAGAACCGGCCTTCCTGATGGCCATGCAACGGATCGTCAGTGGCATCGAGGTCGAGCACGATCTCACGCGGCGGCTTGCCGTGCGCGTCGAGAAAAAAGTCGACGAACAGAGCCTCGATCGCTGCGCTGTCGTGGCCGATTTTATGATAACGCCCAGTGGTTCCCTCGGCCGGGGCATGCTCCAGCCGGTTCAGTGTGCTCTTGCCGGCCAGCGGTCCGGGCGTCGCGGTCGCGTGATCGAGCTTGCCGAGCAGTACACCGAGAACGGGATCGCGGCGCAACTCGTCATGGTCGACAAGATCCTCATAGCCCAGCGCCAGGCCGAACACACGCTGCGCGACCAACGTCTTCACCTCGTGCACCACGTAAGCAGGATGGCGGCGATCGCGAAAGCACGCGGCGAAGCGATCGACGAGTCGGAGCGCCTTGTCCGTCTCCCCAAGCAAAAGAGCCCCGGCATCCGAGGACACCATGCCGCCATCGAAATCCGCGACCACACGGCGTCCGCCCGCTCTTCCGAAATCAATCTCGTTCGGGCTACACTCTGTCAGCATCGGGGAACTCCCTCGAATTGGTATAACTCGTTCTCGCAAAACAAGTTTACACCGTCACAGGCCCCGATGCGCCGACGACTCGTGAGAAATGCGGGTTAGCAACGCGGAGCCGCGACGCGGTTGGCCGTTGGACTTTGCAGCGCTGAGCACGACATTGCCGAGCATGTGTTCCTGAGGCGCCCTGCTTCTGCAAAACCTTTTGCCGCCATTGCCTCGCGGCGCGCGATCCGGTAAGAGCCGGTCATCTGACACATGAATGATGCCTGGAGCGCTGCCATGCGCATGAGCCGCTATTTTCTGCCTATCCTGCGCGACGAGCCCAAGGAGGCCGAGATCGTCTCCCATCGGCTGATGCTGCGCGCCGGCATGATCCGCCAGTCCAGCGCCGGCATCTATTCCTGGCTGCCGCTTGGCATTCGCGTGCTGAAGAAGATCGAGCAGATCGTTCGCGAGGAGCAGGACCGCTCGGGCGCCATCGAGGTGTTGATGCCGACGATCCAGTCGGCCGATCTCTGGCGCGAGAGCGGGCGCTACGACGATTACGGCGCCGAGATGCTGCGTATCAAGGACCGCCACGAGCGCGACATGCTCTACGGCCCCACCAACGAAGAGCAGATCACCCAGATTTTCCGCGATGGCGTAAAGTCCTATCGCGACATGCCGCGCAATCTCTATCACATCCAGTGGAAGTTCCGCGACGAGATCCGCCCGCGTTTCGGCGTGATGCGCGGCCGCGAATTCCTGATGAAGGACGCCTATTCATTCGACCTGTCCGAGGAAGCCGCGCGCCACTCCTACAACAAGATGTTCGTCGCTTACCTGCGCACCTTCCACCGCATGGGGCTCAAGGCGATCCCGATGCGCGCGGACACCGGCCCCATCGGCGGCGACCTCAGCCACGAATTCATCATCCTCGCCAAGACCGGCGAGAGCCAGGTCTTCTGCGATCGCGCGCTGACGGAGATGGAGGTGCCCTCCGTGGACACCGACTACGACAAGGACCTGTCGCCGATCGTCGCGCAATGGACGGGCCCCTATGCCGCGACCGAGGAAAAGCACGAGCAGGCGCGCTTCGAGAAGGAAGTGGCGGAAAAAGACCGCCTGTCCGCGCGCGGCATCGAGGTCGGCCATATTTTCTTCTTCGGCAGCAAATATTCCAAGCCGATGAAGGCGCAGGTTCAGGGGCCGGACGGCAATCTGATCCTCATCGAGAGCGGCTCTTATGGGATCGGCGTCTCGCGGCTGGTCGGCGCGCATTATCGAGGCCAGCCATGACGAGGCCGGGATCATCTGGCCCGCGGCCGTGGCGCCGTTCCAGGTCGGCCTGCTCAATCTCAAGGCCGGCGACCCCGGCACCGACGAGGCTTGCGCCAAGCTTTACGACGGGCTGAACGCTGCCGGGATCGAGGTGCTTTATGACGACACCGACGAGCGCGCCGGCGGCAAATTCAAGACCATGGACCTGATCGGCCTGCCCTGGCAGGTGATCGTCGGGCCCAAGGCGCTGGAGAAGGGCGAGTTCGAGCTGAAGAACCGTGCGACCGGAGAACGCGAGACTCTGAACCTCGAAACTGCCATAAAAACGCTTCAAAAAAGGCTCTCTCTACCGTCGGGCACTACGGGGAAGTAGGGAAAACGTGAACACCGCCGCCGAAACACGGCCCTTCGCGCCATTCGAATGGATGCTCGCCCTGCGCTATCTGCGCGCGCGGCGCAGGGAGGGGTTCATCTCGGTGATCGCCGGGTTCTCCTTCGTCGGCATCATGCTCGGCGTCGCCACGCTGATCATCGTCATGTCGGTGATGAACGGCTTCCGCATTGAGCTGTTCAGCAAGATTCTCGGCCTCAACGGCCATATGCTGGTCCGCCCGCTCGGCGCGCGATTTCAACGACTACGCCGAGGTCACCCGCGCGGATGCAGCGCGTCGAGGGCGTCGAAAACGCCTTTCCGATCGTCGAGGGCCAGGCGCTGATCACGACAAGCTCGGCGTCCAACGGCGTGTTCGTGCGCGGCATTCGCGAGGCCGACCTGAAGGCGCTGCACGGCGTTTCCTCCAATATCCGCTTCGGCTCGCTCGAAGGCTTCGACGCATCGGGCGGCATCGCCATCGGCATCCGCCTCGCCAACACGCTCGGCGCCCAGCTCGGCGATCAGATCACCGTGGTCGCGCCGCGCGGCGCCTCGACCCCGTTCGGCACCGCTCCGCGCGTAAAACGCTATCCGATCACGGCGATCTTCGAGATCGGCATGTCGGAGTACGACGCCACCATCGCCTTCCTGCCGCTTGGCGAGGCGCAGAAATTCTTCAATGTCGGCGACGCCGCCCATGTCGTCGAGGTGCTGGTCGAAAAATCCCGACGATGTCGATGCCATGAAGCCGCTGATCTCGGCGGCGGCGGGCGAGGAGATGTTCATCACCGACTGGCGCGAGCGCAACGCCACCTTCTACAACACGCTTCAGGTAGAACGAAACGTGATGTTCCTGATTCTGACCCTGATTGTTCTCGTCGCCGCGCTCAATATCATTTCCGGCCTGATCATGCTGGTGAAGGACAAGGGCCGCGACATCGGCATTTTGCGCACCATGGGGGCGAGCCGCGGCGCGATCATGCGCGTGTTCTTCATCACCGGCGCCAGCATCGGCATCATCGGCACGCTGGCCGGGCTGCTGCTCGGCGTTCTGGTCTGCACCAACATCGAAGAGATCCGCCAGGGCGTCGCCTGGCTGACGCGCACCGAGCTGTTCTCGCCGGACGTCTATTTTCTGACGCGCATGCCGGCCGAGATGGATCTGCGCGAGGTCACCTCGGTGGTATCATGGCGCTGACGCTGTCCATCGTGGCGACGCTCTATCCGTCCTGGCGCGCGGCGCGTCTCGATCCTGTCGAGGCTTTGAGATATGAGTAGTGTCGTGGACCAGCGCATCCGAACCCCGATCCTCAGACTGATCAAGCTGAAGCGCTATTACCGCCAGGGCGACCGCGAACTGCGCGTGCTCGACGGCGCATCGGCCGATTTCTACGAAGGCGAGGCGGTCGCGCTGGTCGCCCCGTCCGGTGCCGGCAAGTCGACGCTGCTTCAGGTCGCCGGACTGCTCGACAAGCCCGAAGAGGGCTCGATCATGCTCGGCGGGCGGGACTGCGCGGCGCTGAGCGACGGCGAACGCACCCGGATCCGCCGCACCGATATCGGCTTCGTCTACCAGTTTCACCATCTGCTGGGCGAGTTCACCGCGCTGGAGAACATCGTCATCCCGCAGCGTATCGCCGGCCTCAGCCGCGTGGAGGCGGAAAAGCGCGCCACGGACCTGCTCTCCGTGTTCGGCCTCAAGGAGCGCATGACGCACCGGCCCGTCCGAGCTGTCCGGCGGCGAGCAGCAGCGCGTCGCCATCGCCCGCGCCGTCGCCAACGCCCCGCTGATCCTGCTCGCCGACGAGCCGACCGGCAATCTCGACCCCGAGACCGCCGAGCGCGTCTTCCAGCAGCTCCTGCAATTCGTCCGCAAGGCCGGCGTCGTCGCCATCATCGCCACGCACAACCACGAACTGGCCCAGCGCATGGACCGCGTGCTGCGGCTGGAAAACGGCAAGCTGGTCGAGCACAAATTCGCCAACGTGGCGCAGGAAGCGTCCTGAGCCATCAGGGTTGGAGGGCGAAGCGCCGCGCGCAGGTTGGCGCGCCCATCCCCGCATCCGTCGCGCTGCTTTTCCGTCATTCCGCGAAGGCGGGAATCCGGGGCGTATCACGCCACCGGCCTTCACGAAGCGGTGGTCCGGCCCCTGCGCGGATTGGCCGATAAAGCCGTGCCCAGCGCCTCATCTCATTACGATCTCAACGGCTTACGGGCCCGTGCCGCAACCCGTCGCGACCCCGTTCTACCGTCAATCGACACAATCCGGAACCGATCCCGGCGCCCACCCGTTCACCAAGAGCAAACCAAACACGATGCGCGTGTGTAACGGCGGCGGAGGCAGATCCGCTCGGGCCGGGGGCCCACTGTTGCGCGCGGCGACATCGACCGGCACTCAAGGGAGAACGAAATGCCGCGAATAATCCCCTTCCTCGCCGCCATCGTCCTGGCGACGCTCGCATTTCCGGCGGCCGCGTCCGCCGATACGGCGAGAACCACCAACGCCCTGCACATGCGCGCCGGGCCGAGCACGAACTTTCCGGTCGTCACCACCATCGATGACGGGTCGCGCGTCCGCGTCCATGGCTGCGTGCGTGGCTATCGCTGGTGCGACGTGTCCTGGGCGGGCAGCCGCGGCTGGGTCTATTCAGCCTATCTGACCTACCCCTATCACGACCGCTACGTCCCGATCCTCGACTACGGCGCCGAGATCGACCTGCCGATCCTCGCATTCAGCGTCGGCAATTATTGGGACGATTACTATCAAGGCCGGTCCTGGTATCACCAACGCCACCATTGGCGCTCGGTCTGGCATGGTCATCATCGCCGGCACCACCGCGCCCATCACCGCCGGCACCATGGCCGCGCCCATCACCGGCACCACAGGCATAACCGGGTTCACCATCGGCGCCACGACGGCCACCATGTGAACCGTCATCATCATCGCCGAAACCACGAGCGTCATCACATGCGGCGTCACCACCGCGGACACCACAACATCCGTCACCATCGCGGCGGCCATGATCGCCGTGGCCATCACGGACGTCGTTTCCGTCACGGATAGCCGAAGCTTAGCAGAAATTCTGGCGGTGCGTTCCGCGCGCCGCCAGCGTCAAGCCCGCCGTAGTCGCCCCGGCCTCGAGCCGGGGCCGACTCACCTGACGCGATTGTTTCGGTCATCCCGCATTCCAATGTCGTGAGCCTCCCGGCACAAGCGCCGTCGCCGCGCGTGGAAGATTCGATTGATCGCGCGGGAATGGGCCGATCTGTACGAAGATATGATGCGGTGACCGCCCGCCGCGTCGCCGCTGCATTGAACCGGGCCAAATCGCGTCGGGGCCCACTCCTTGCATTTCGGCGTCTGCCATTGGGTCCCGGCTCGACCGACTGGCCGTCCGGGACGACTCAGCGGGACAATCAACTTCCGGAGCGGGTTGCGGATTGGGGCCGCTGAAGCTTTATTTCATGCTCAGCGTTGCCACGTGTTAGGTCTTAATTTGCGACGGCGCCCAAGGGCTGTTGCCGAAAAACGTCTGCCGGGCGTTCCAGAATATCGTGATCTGCCGTTAATGTTTTCCGGATTCGTCGGCAGGAACTCGAAGAAGCACATGACCCCAGGCTACATCCACCTCCGCGTCCATTCCGCCTACTCCCTCCTGGAAGGCGCGCTGCCGGTCAAGCTGCTGGCCAAGCTGGCCGCCAAGGATGCCCAGCCCGCGCTCGCCATTACCGACCGCAACAACCTGTTCGGCGCGCTGGAGTTCGCCGAGACGCTGTCGGGGGCGGGGATACAGCCGATCACCGGGGCGACGCTCGCGGTGGGGGCTTTCGAGGAGGATACCGAGAACGGCGCCCGGAAGACCGGCAACGGCAACGCCGCCGGCCCCGCGCTTGCCGGCTCGATCGCGCTGCTCGTCAAGGATCAGGCCGGCTACCGCAATCTGCTCCGGCTGACCAGCGGTGCGTTTCTCGAACATTCAGAGGACGGACGGCCGCATGTCACCTGGGATGAGCTGGCCAAATACAATGAAGGCCTGATCGCGCTGACCGGCGGTCCCGACGGCCCGATCGACAAGCTGCTGCGCGACGACAACCGGGCTGCCGCCCGCGCCCAGCTCGAGGCGTTGAAGCAGGCGTTCGGCAACCGCCTCTATGTCGAGATCCAGCGTCACGGCACGGCCGAGGAAAAGCGCATCGAGCCGGAGCTGATCAAGCTCGCCTATGCGCTCGACCTGCCGCTGGTCGCCACCAACCAATGTTTCTTCCCCAAGCGCGAGGATTTCGACGCCCATGACGCGCTGATCTGCATCGCGGAAGGCCGCTACGTCTCCGAGGACGACCGCCGCAAGCTGACGCCGGAGCATTATTTCAAGTCGCGCAAGGAGATGATGGCGCTGTTCGCCGATCTGCCCGAGGCGCTCGACAACACCATCGAGATCGCCCGCCGCTGCGCCTTCCGTCCGCGCACCCATCCGCCGATCCTGCCGCAATTCACCACCGCCAAGTCCGACGACAAGGACGCCATCCTCGAAGCCGAAACCGAGGAGCTGTGCGCCCAAGCGCGCGAAGGGCTGGAGGAGCGGCTGCGCGTCGTCGGCATGGCGGAGGGGCGGACCGAGCAGGAATACAGGGACCGGCTGGAATTCGAGCTGGGCATCATCGCCAGCATGAAGTTCCCCGGCTACTTCCTGATCGTGTCCGACTTCATCAAATGGGCCAAGGCTCAGCGGATTCCGGTCGGGCCGGGCCGCGGCTCGGGCGCGGGCTCCGTCGTCGCCTGGTCGCTGTCGATCACCGACCTCGACCCGCTTCGCTTCGGCCTGCTGTTCGAGCGCTTCCTCAACCCGGAACGCGTCTCGATGCCGGACTTCGACGTCGACTTCTGCCAGGACCGCCGCGACGAGGTGATCCGCTATGTGCAGGAGAAATACGGCGCCGACCGCGTCGCCCAGATCATCACCTTCGGCAAGCTGCAGGCCCGCGCCGTGCTCCGCGACGTCGGCCGCGTGCTGCAGATGCCTTACGGGCAGGTCGACCGGCTGTGCAAGCTGGTGCCGAACAACCCGGCCAATCCGGTGACGCTCGAAGAGGCCATCGACGTCGAGCCGAAACTGCAGGAGGAGCGCGACAAGGACCCGGTCGTCGCCCAGCTTCTGGAGATCGCGCAGAAGCTCGAAGGCCTCTACCGCCACGCCTCGACCCATGCCGCCGGCGTCGTCATCGGCGACCGCAACCTCACCGAGCTGGTGCCGCTCTACCGCGACCCGCGCTCGACGCTCCCCGTCACCCAGTTCAACATGAAATGGGTCGAGCCGGCGGGCCTGGTGAAGTTCGACTTCCTCGGCCTGAAGACGCTCACCGTGATCCAGAAGGCGGTCGCCTTCATCAAGCAGCGCGGCGTCGACCTCGATCTGGCGACGCTCGGCCTCGACGACAAGAAGACCTACGAGCTGCTCTCCAAGGGCGACACGGTCGGCGTGTTCCAGCTGGAAAGTACGGGCATGCGCGAGTGCTCTGCGCAAGCTGAAGCCCGACCGCTTCGAGGACATCATCGCCATGGTGTCGCTCTACCGTCCCGGCCCGATGGACAACATCCCCAACTACATCAACCGCAAATACGGGCTGGAGGAGGTCGACTACCTGCACCCGCTGATCGAGCCGGTGCTGAAGGAGACCTACGGCGTCATCATCTACCAGGAGCAGGTGATGCAGATCGCCCAGCGCCTCGTCGCGCTACTCGCTCGGCGAAGCCGACCTGCTGCGCCGCGCCATGGGCAAGAAGATCAAGGCGGAGATGGACAAGCAGAAGGCGCGCTTCGTCGAGGGCGCGCTGAAGAACGGCGTCGACAAGGGCCGCGCGGACTACATCTTCGAGCTGGTGGCCAAATTCGCCGGCTACGGCTTCAACAAGTCGCACGCCGCCGCCTACGCGCTGCTCGCCTATCACACCGCCTATCTCAAGGCCAACTATCCGGTCGAGTTCCTCGCCGCGACCATGACCTACGATATGGCGAACACGGACAAACTCTACATGTTCGCCCAGGAAGCGCGGCGGCACAAGATCGAGGTCCTGCCGCCGTCGGTGAACGAATCCGCCGTCGAGTTCGCGCCGGAGGGCGGGGCGATCCGCTATTGCCTGTCGGCGCTGAAGAATTTCGGCCGCGGCGCGGCGGAGCACATCGTCGCCGAGCGGACCGGGCGCGCCGCCTATCGCGACCTCACCGATTTCGCCGAGCGGCTCAACCCGAAAATGCTCAACAAGCGCGCGCTGGAGACGCTGGCGGCGGCGGGCGTGTTCGACAGCCTCGAAGCCAACCGCGCCAAGGTCTACGCCAATTGCGACCGGATCCTGTCGCACTGCCGGCCCGCCTCGCCGAGGACCGCGCCTCCGGCCAGGTCAGCCTGTTCGGCGGCGGCGGCGTGGCCATGGCCGCGACCACCGCGCTGCAATTGCGCGAGGTGCCGAAATGGGACCTGATCGAGACGCTCAGCCACGAGCTCGACGCCATCGGCTTCTATCTCTCCGGCCACCCGCTCGACGATTATTCCGACCAGCTCACCAAGCTGGGCGTCATGCGCTGGTCCGAGCTGGAGGCCAAGCTGCGCGACCAGTCCCGCGCCGACGCCCGCATCGCCGCGACCGTCACCTACAAGCAGGAGCGCCGCTCCAAATCCGGCAACCGCTTCGCCTTCGGCGGCTTCTCCGACCCGACCGGCCAGTTCGAGGCGGTGATCTTCTCCGACACGCTGGCGCTCGCGGGCGACTGCCTGGAGCCGGGCAAGGCGGTGCTGCTGGAGTCGAGGCCGAGGCCGACGGCGAGAGCATCAAGACGCGCGTAAAGACCGCCCGCGACCTCGACGCCGCGTTGGGCTGTGCGAAGTCGGGGCTGTGCATCGTCGCGGACACGCGCCTGTCGGTCGACGCGCTGGTGAAGACGGTCAGAACGGCGGCACGACCGCGCTCAAGCTGCGGCTAAGGATGCAGCTCAGACGATCCGCGCGGGAAGTGGAGCTGATGCTGGGCGGGAATTTCGACGTGACGCCACGGCAGGCCGGTGCGCTGAAGGCGCTGCCGGGGGTTTTGGAGGTTGAGGCTTTTTAACCCAACTGCTTGCTGCCGTCGGACGATGGAGTTAACTGATTCTTTTTGGCGACATGGGATGCATATGCTTTTGCGTTGGAAACACTTAAGAAATATTCTCCGTCGAGCCAGTAAGTCTTGCCAGACCGAAATATTTGAGCGCCTTTATATTCAATAAATCTTTCAAAACCTTGAGGCACCTTTTTGCTATTCTCCATTTCCTCAATGATGTCCGATGTAATCAATGGAATGGCCTGCTTGTCTTGAACGTCGTTGTAGTATTTTTGAAATAAATTCAACGCTTTAGGCCCATAAATACTTAGCCGCTCAACAGCAGCTTTTATCTCTGGGTCGTAACGAACCAGTGAGTCCCATCTGTTGATAATGTCGCTATTAGTTTGTGAACTCCGGGAGCCGCTAAGAAGTAAAAATATCAGCGCAATCGGAAATAAGAAACACAAAAATCCCCATAAGGCAGGATTTTGCCCCCTATTCTTAGCAACATTGATTCCAATTGTGCCAAAAATGACCCCTACTAAAATATAGATTAAAAACATTTTTGTTTCGCTGGGTATTTCAAAATTTGTAAAAATCTATTGTCTGAAATTTCGAATAAGTCTTGTTCGCAATGAAACCGTTTAGTGAAGTTTTCGGCTGCAAACAAGAACGACCTTGTGGCACTCTGGTTGTTCTGATGTTTTTTGCACAGGTTGATAGCTGCTCTCACCTCAGCTACAGCAGTCGTGACTTGGAGCATCTGCTGTCGCGTGCAAGCCAGATTGGCTATTGGGAGCGCACGGCTATTCCTGTCTCGTCCGCAAGCGCGGCGCCATGAACCAGCCAACCACCGATGCAACGACAATGCTCGCAACGGCGGCGACCGGAAACCAGTAGCCTGCCGCCGTCTCAGCTCCGGAATGGTCATATCGCCGCCGCCGAGCTTCCGAACAGCACGACGGAGATCATCATGGCGAGCAGGGTGGCGATGTAAGCGCGTGTCTTTTGGCGAACGCTCTTTTCCTGGCCTAAAAAACGTGGCGCGAGCCACGGCTGTTCCAAAGGACGCCGCCCGGACCCGCCATCAAGCCACCTGCTTCAGCACCTCGTCCGTCTCCTTCCCCAAATCCACGCGCACCAGCGCCGTCAGCAGTCTCGGCAGCTCCTCCCGGCTCACCAAACTTCGCCAGCGCCTTCAGCATCGCCGCCCAACCCCAGCTTCTCCGCCGCCGCGACCGCCCGCGTGTCCGCAAACGGATAAAGCTCGTCCCACGCGACTTGCGCCTCGCGGAGGAAGATGTCCGCGCCGATGTCGCCGATGCCTTTGAACTTTTTCAATAGCTCCCGCTCGCGCTCCGGGTCGCGCTCGGCCGCTTCGCGCAGCTTGCGCAGGTCGCCGTCATAGCGCTCGCGCACCATGCCGGTGGTGTCGGCGATGAAGCGGGAGGTGCTCTCGTCGTAGCGGGCATAGCCGGACCGGTTGAGCACCCTGGTGCGCTCCTCCCAGCTCGTCGCGGCCATGGCTTTCGGCGTCCGCCAGCCTTGCTTGAGCAGCGCCTTCGCCGCCGCCTGAGCGATGTCGGCGCTGATCCGCGCGCTGAACAGCAGCGACACGATCAGCCACTGATAGAGCGGGGCGGGGGTGTTCTTGCTGAGGTCGATGCGCAGCTCGTCGGCATAGCTTTTCGGGTGACGCTGCATGACTGCGCGGACGATGGCGCGTTTGCTCGGTTTGGGCATGGGCTGTCTCCTTTATCGGCCAACGCCGCGCGGGCGTGAGAGTTTCGCCCCTCGCGGCGTTTCGGTTCGCTCGGACCGCGCCCGCCCATAAGGGTTGTCCGCGCCATAGGTGTCTTGCAAAACCGGCCAACTCACCCTATAAACCCAACCATCACACACGCGGAATCCACGGGTGAAGGGTCCTTTGGGCTTTATTCATTCGATCCGGTGGCCGGCCTGACGAAAGGCCGGCGACAAATTTCCGCGGAGGACCAACCGGAAAACAGGAGAGCAGGCCCATGGCGCTGCCACAATTCACGATGCGTCAGTTGCTCGAAGCTGGCGTTCACTTCGGCCATCAGACCCATCGCTGGAACCCGAAAATGGAGCGCTTCATTTTCGGCGACCGTAACAATATTCACATCATCGACCTCGCCCAGACCGTGCCGCTGCTGCATCAGGCGCTGGTGACGGTGAGCGAGATCGTGGCCCGTGGCGGGCGCGTGCTGTTCGTCGGCACCAAGCGCCAGGCGGCCGAGGCCATCGCCGATTCAGCGAAGCGGTCCGCGCAATATTTCGTCAACCATCGCTGGCTCGGCGGCATGTTGACGAACTGGAAGACCATCACCAATTCGATCAGGCGTCTGCGCCAGCTCGACGAGATGCTCGGCGGCAGCGCCCAGGGCCTGACCAAGAAGGAGCTTTTGAACCTCACCCGCGAGCGCGACAAGCTGGAGCTGGCGCTCGGCGGCATCCGCGATATGGGCGGGCTGCCGGATCTGATGTTCATCATCGACACGAACAAGGAACAGATCGCGGTCGCCGAGGCGAAGAAGCTGGGTATCCCGGTCGTAGCCATCGTCGACAGCAATTCCGACCCGGATCATATCGACCACCTCATCCCGGGCAATGACGATGCCGGCCGTGCGATCACGCTGTATTGCGACCTGATCGCGCGTGCCGCTCTGGACGGTATCGAACGCGCGGCGGTGAAGGGCGGCATCGACATCGGTGCTTCCGCCGAGCCTGTTCCGGAAGTTCTGACCAGCGCCCCGGCCGCTGCCCCGGCGGAGGCCGGTCCGAGCCAGATTTCCGGCTTTACCCCGCTGTCCGCACCGGAAGGCGACGCCGATGATCTGACCAAGCTTACCGGCGTCGGCAAGAGCTGGTCGGCGAAGCTGAACGAGCACGGCATCTTCCACTACTGGCAGATCGCGGATCTGACACCGGAAAACCTGGAAGAGCTGGATGAAGCGCTCAATGCGAAGGGTAAGATCGTAAAGAGTGGCTGGATCGACGAAGCCAAAAAGCTTAAGCAGGACACGGCTTCCGAGGCGGCTGCCTGATCAGCCGGCCACCGCGCGCGCCTTTCCGGCGCGCCGGAGCCAGACTTGAAATCGCCGAAGCGCTTTCGACCGTCATAACGGCGTAAGGCGCTTCGCCCTATTTTACTCGCGTCTTCAGACGGGAACCGGTTTCCCCGGATCGGAAGATGCTTCGGAGAGGCGAAGATGGCTGCGATTACTGCACAGATGGTTAAGGACCTGCGCGAGAAGACCGGCGCGGGCATGATGGACTGCAAGGCTGCGCTCAACGAGACCGGCGGCGACATGGAGACGGCGGTCGACTGGCTGCGCGCCAAGGGGCTGTCGAAGGCGGCAAAGAAAGCCGACCGGGTTGCGGCGGAAGGCCTGATCTGCGTGGCGCTGGCGAAGAAGGCCGGCGCGGTGGCCGAGGTCAATTCCGAGACCGACTTCGTCGCCCGCAACGAGCAGTTCCAGTCCATGGTCAAGGAAATCGCCCAGCTGGCTTTGAAGGCCAAGGGCGACTTGGACAAGCTGTCCGCCGCCGAAGATGTCGAGCGGCAAGTCGGTCACCGACCATGTCCGGGAGATGGTGGGCACGATCGGCGAGAACATGAACCTGCGCCGCGCCGCCTATCTGGAGGTGCCCGAGGGCGTCGTCGTCAGCTATGTCCATAACGCGGTCGCGCCGGATCTCGGCAAGATCGGCGTTCTGGTCGCGCTGGAGTCCGCCGGCAAGGAAGCCAAGCTCACCGAGCTCGGCCGCCAGATCGCCATGCACATCGCGGCGACGAGCCCGCTGGCTCTGACGGCGGAGGAGATCGATGCGGCGGTGATCGAGCGCGAGCGGGCGATCTTCACCGAGCAGGCCAAGGAAACCGGCAAGCCGGATGCCGTCATCGAGAAGATGGTCACCGGCCGGCTGCAGAAGTTCTTCAAGGAATCCGTGCTGCTGAAGCAGGAATTCGTGATCGATCACCGAGAAGACCGTCGAGCAGGCTGTTGCCGCGGCGGAAAAGGATGCCGGCGCGCCGATCAAGGTCGCCGGCTTCGTCCGCTTCGCGCTCGGCGAAGGCATCGAGAAGGAAGAGAGCGACTTCGCCGCCGAAGTGGCCGCGGCGGTCGCGGGCTAGCTTTCCGGAAGATTGCATCGAGTAGGGCGGATCGGCCGTGCAACGCGACCACCGGTCCGCCTGTCGTCGAGGAGCCGACGCTCATGGCCGCAGACGCAGCTTCCTCACCCGCTCTACAGACGAGCGCTTCTCAAGCTTTCCGGGAGAGGCCTGCTCGGGTTCGGCGGCCTACGGCATCGACACCGACGCCGCCACCGCTTCGGCCCGCGATATCAATGCGGCCGCGCTTGCCGGAACGCAGATGTGCGTTGTCGTCGGCGGCGGCAATATCTTTCGCGGGCATGGCAGGCGCGGCATCGGGCATGGACCGGGTCAAAGGCCGACTATATCGGCATGCTCGCGACGGTCATGAATGCCATCGCGCTCGGCAATGCGCTGACCAGCATCGGCGCAAGCGTCGCCATCCATTCGGCAATCCCCGCCGACGCCGTCGCCAGCGCGCTTCAATCGCGACGAAGCGCTCGCCGATCTGGAAGCCGTGGCCGCGATCGTCATTTTCGCCGGCGGCACCGGCAATCCTTTCTTCACGACCGATACGACGGCTGCCTTGCGCGCCGCCGAAATGGGCTGCGATGTCATTCTCAAGGCGACGCAGGTTGACGGCGTTTATTCCGCCGATCCCAAGCGCGATCCGAATGCCGTCCGCTATGACCGGCTGACCTATGACGAAGCGCTGGCCAAGCAATCTGAAGGTCATGGACGGGGCGGCCTTTGCCCTTGCGCGCGACGCGAAAATCCCGATTGCGGTGTTTTCCGTGGCGAGCGGAGGGCAGCATCGCCAGGATGCTGAGCGGCGGCCTGGCGGCGACGCTGGTGTCGGCGGACTAGATCCGGCGAGTGTCGGTGCGATCGCGGCGCCGCCGCCGGATGCATGCCGTCCGAGACGATATTGCGCTGTAACCGGCAAGGCTTTACGACAGAGGCACATGATCTACCGCGTTGCATCGCAGGTACAGATAAGGGAAAGAACAAGATGGCCGATGGGAGTTTCGATCTGAAAGATCTCGAGAAACGCATGCGTGGCGCGCTGACGGTGCTGAAGCAGGAATTTGGCGGCCTGCGCACCGGCCGGGCGAGCGCCAGTCTGCTCGATCCGATCATGGTCAATGCCTATGGCGCGAAAATGCCGCTCAACCAGATCGCAACGGTTTCGGTGCCGGAAGCGCGCATGATCACGGTCTCGGTCTGGGACAAGAGCCAGGTCGCCGCCGTCGAGAAGGCGATCCGGGAATCCGATCTTGGCCTCAATCCCGTGGTCGATGGCACGACGCTGCGTCTGCCGATCCCCGAGCTCAACCAGGAGCGCCGTCAGGAGCTGTCGAAAATCGCCGCCAAATATGCCGAACAGGCGCGCATCTCGGTCCGCAATGTCCGCCGCGACGGCATGGACACTGCTGAAGAAGCTTGAAAAGGATCATGACATCGGCGAGGACGAGCATCGCACGCTTTCAGCCAAGGTACAGGAATCTGACCGACAAGGTGATCAAGGAAATCGACGCGGCGCTTGCAGCGAAAGAAGCCGAGATCATGCAGGTCTGACGGGCCGACGGCCGCATGACGGGCACGAGATTTCATTCATTTTGCATAGGCTGAAACGTGACGACCCCGGCAGACAACGCAATCCCTCCTCGAGCCCGCCGCGACCTTTCCGCACCATGTGGCGATCATCATGGACGGCAATGGCCGCTGGGCAACCAAACGCGGCCTGCCGCGCGCCGAGGGCCACCGCCGCGGCGTCGAAGCGGTGCGCGGCTGCGTGCGCGGCGCGGTCGAACTCGGCATCGCCCATCTGACACTCTACACCTTCTCCTCGGAAAACTGGCGCCGTCCGTTTCAGGAAATCAGCGATCTGATGGGACTGCTCAAGCTGTTCATCAAGCGCGACCTCGCCGAGCTGCACCAGCAAAACGTCCAGATCCGTGCGATTGGCACGAAAGACAGGGTCGATGGCGAGGTCGTCAAGCTGATCCGCGAAGCGGTCGAGCTGACGCAGCGAACAATACCGGCCTGGTTCTTACGACGGCGTTCAACTACGGCTCGCGCGATGAGATCGTCCGCGCGGCCCGGCGCTTGCGGAGAAAGTGCGGCGATGGCGAATCTTTCCCGGACGCGATATCACGCCGGAGATGTTCGAGGCCCATCTGGACACGGCGGGATTGCCCGACCCGGATCTGCTGATCCGCACCGGCGGCGATCAGCGCATCAGCAATTTCCTTCTCTGGCAGAGCGCCTATGCCGAATTCGTCTTCCTGGACACGCTACTGGCCTGACTTTTCCAAGGAAATGCTTGCCAAGGCCGTGGCGGAATTTCAAAGCCGCGAGCGCCGTTTCGGAGGTCTGAACGCGAAATGCAGCGCGTGACGGATCGTCCGACGCTGATCGAGGGGGAAGAAACGGTCGCCAAGCCTACCCTCCGGAGCTGACGGTCCGAATCTACTCCGCGCTCGTTCTTGATCGCGGCGGCGCTGTTCATGACCCTCACCAGCGTTGAGAGCTTTGCCGTGCTGGTCATCGCTGTTCATAACCGCGATGGGTTGGGAATGGGGCCGGCTGGTCCGCGGCAAGGGCCTCGACTCAGCTTCGGCGTCCAGGCGACGGCAACCGCCGCGGCGGCGTTGGCGACGGTTCTGGGCTGCCCGGCCTGCGGCCTGGTGATCGTCCTCGCCGGCAGTTTGCCGGTGTTTCTTCCGCGTTCTTTTAAAGACAATCCCACCGAGGCCTGGTGGTCGGCGGCAGGCGTCTGCTATGCCGGCTTTCCGGCCGTCGCCCTGATCTGGCTGCGCGGCGACGGCGCCTACGGGATGCTGGCGGTCCTCTATCTGTTCGCTATCGTCTGGACCACGGACAGCGCCGCCTTTCTGTTCGGCCGGGCCATCGGCGGCCCGCGCCTTGCCCCGCGCATCTCGCCGAAGAAGACCTGGGCGGGCCTGATCGGCGCCACGCTCTCATCGGCGATCGTGGGGCTGGTGTTCGGCCTCGTCTTCGGCATTTTCAGTCTGTGGCTGGCGGTGCTTGGCATGGTGCTGGCGGTGGTCGCCCAGCTTGGCGATCTCGGCGAGTTGGGCATCAAACGCATCTTCGGGACCAAGGATTCCAGCAGCCTGATTCCCGGCCATGGCGGCGTGCTCGACCGGATCGACGGGCTGATTTTCGCCGCGATCCTGGCCGGCGTGCTGGCTTGGATCGTCAATCCCGAAAATCCGGGACAGGCTTTATTGCTCTGGCCATAGCGCGGTTTAAGCGCGATCATCCGACCCCGGACCCGCGGGCGTCTTCAAGAATCGCCGGGGCCGGGGGTTGAGAGAGGCATTTCATGAAGCCACGCAGAGTTTCGGTTCTGGGCGCCACAGGCTCGATCGGCGAAAGCACGCTCGATCTGATCGGACGCTCGCCGAAACGGTTCGAGGTCGTGGCGCTGACGGCGGGATCGAATGCCAGGAAGCTGGCCGAGCTTGCCATTCGGCACGGGGCGAAATACGCCGCCGTCGCCGACCCTGCGCAATACGGCGTCTTGAAGGAGCACCTTGCGGGCACGGACATCGTCGCCTCCGCCGGCGAGGAGGCGGTGTGCGAAGCCGCGCGGGTTCCGGCGGACTGGATCATGGCCGCCATCGTCGGCGCGGCGGGCCTGAGGCCGACCTTCGCCGCGGCGACGCAGGGCACCTGCCTGGCGCTTGCCAACAAGGAATGCCTGGTCTCGGCGGGCGAAGTCTTTCTCTCGGCGGTCAAGGAAGCGGGCGCGACGCTGTTTCCTGTCGATTCGGAACATTCGGCGGCGTTTCAGGCCATCGACCCTTCCCCGTCGCACTGCATCGAGACCATGACCCTGACCGCCTCGGGCGGCCCGTTCCGCGAGTGGAGCGCCGAACGGCTGAAAACGGCGAGGCCCGAGCAGGCGCTGAAGCATCCGAACTGGTCGATGGGCGCCAAGATCACCATCGATTCGGCCACGCTGATGAACAAGGGGCTGGAGCTGATCGAGGCCTACCACCTGTTCCCGGTTGCCGAGCACCAGCTCCGGGTTCTCGTGCATCCGCAATCGATCATCCACTGCCTCGTCCAATATTGCGACGGCTCGGTGCTGGCGCAGATGAGCGCGCCGGACATGCGCACGCCGATCGCCTATAGCCTTGCCTGGCCGGAGCGGATGCTGGCGCCGACCGAGCGTCTCGATCTGGTGCGCCTCGCCCAGTTGACCTTCGAGGCGCCCGACCCCGTCCGTTTTCCGGCGCTCCGCATCGCCCGCGAGGCATTGAAAACCGGCGGAACCGCGCCCACCATTTTAAATGCCGCAAACGAAATTGCGGTTGAACGCTTCCTTGCTGGCCAAATCGGCTTTATGACTATACCCAAAGTCGTAGAAGCGACGATAGAAGCGTCGATTTCTGAAATCGGCGTTGCGCGGGCTGCCAACCTGGACGACGTCATCGAGACGGACAGGGCGGCGCGAGTGCTCGCCGAACGCTTTTGTGGCGCGTACCGGATGCCGGCCTGACGGCCGGGCGCGTTTTGCGCCTGACCCACGCAGTGCCGGTGCGGAAGCAACGAAGCCGCGAAGTCGATCGGGACAGCGATTTAAGATCGCGACCTCATCCTGAAGATTTTGGCGGGTTCTGAGACGGACCGGAGTGAATTTCGAATGACGATCCTTGCAGAATCGGGCCTGTGGACATCGGCCTGGTATTATCTTTCCTGGGTGGTGCCGTTCCTTTTTGTGCTCGGCGTCGTCGTATTCGTACATGAAATGGGGCACTTTCTCGTTGCGCGCTTCTTCGGCGTAACGGTCGAGACCTTCTCGATCGGCTTCGGCCCCGAAATCGGCGGCTTCTACGACCGTCACGGCACCAGATGGCGAATCGCCTGCGTGCCGCTCGGCGGCTATGTGAAATTCAAGGGCGACGAGAACGCCGCGAGCGTACCGAGCCAGGCCGACATCGACAACCTCTCGCCGGAGGAACGGCAGGGGAATTTCCACGCCAAGCCGGTTGCCCAGCGGGCCGCGGTCGTCGCTGCCGGGCCGGTCGCGAACTTCATCCTGGCGATTTTCATCCTGACCTTCTGGTTCATGGCGGTCGGCAAGCCGATCATGGAGCCGCGCGTTTCCACGATCGAGCCGGGAAGCGCGGCGGCGCAGGCGGGTTTTCAACCGGGTGACCTGATCAAGGACATCGGCGGTTCGCGCATTGAGAGCTTCGACGAGATCCAGCGCATCGTCATGCTGAACGCCAATACCGATTTGACCATCACGGTCGATCGCAACGGCCAGCCGCTGACGCTGCACGCGACGCCCGAGCTGAAGGAGACCAAGGACCGCTTCGGCAACGTGGTCCAGATCGGCCTGCTCGGCATCGGCCGCAAAGCGGAAAACGTCACGATCAAGAAGTTCGGCCCGATCGAGGCGGTTTCGCAAAGCCTTTCAGAGACTTATTTCTGGATGAAGCAACCGCTGGTGTTCATTCAGAAGCTCGCCATCGGCGAGGCGTCGGGCGATCAGGTCCGCGGCGTCGTCGGTATTGCACAACTTTCGCGCGAAGTTGCATCGATCGGATTTATCGAACTGTTCCGCTGGATCGCGATCATTTCGATCAACATTGGCCTGCTTAATCTTTTCCCGATTCCGCTCCTCGATGGGGGTCATCTTTTGTTCTATGGCATAGAAGCCATACGTGGCCGACCATTGAGCGAGAGGACCATGGAAATCGGTTTTAGAATTGGCTTCGCCTTGGTGATCATGTTAATGCTCTTTGCAACGCGTAACGATGTGATTCATTTGTTACGCCAGATGGGATAGTTGCGGCGTTCCAAGGCCTTGTGGTGACAGGCTTTGATGCGTGAAAGCGACACCCATCTGATCGCCCGGACTTTGCGTGGCCGGGGGGCCACACCCGGGGATGATGTTAAGGGACGACAGCACGAGCCACTTTGCCGACACAAAAGCGTGGCGTTAAGTGGTAGAGGTTGACGTCTGGGGGACCGGCGTAACGGGGGCAAGAAAAACCTATGCTGCGGACGGCAATGAACAGCCTTAAAACGATCGCATGCGCGCTTATAGCGAGTTGCGTGTTGTCCGGCGGATTGATTGGATCGATCGGGGTTACTGAAGCCCATGCGCAATCGGGAGCCGTCGTCCGGCAGATCCGGATCGCGGGGAATAAGCGTATCGCTCCTGACACCGTCAAAAGTTATCTCACATTCAACGAAGGCGACCGCTACGATCCGTATCAGGCGAACGAGAGCGTCAAGGCTCTGATCGCGACCGGATTGTTCGAGAACGTGAATATCTCGCAGAGCGGCGGCGTCGTTACCGTGACCATCGTCGACGAGAACCCGATGATCAATCAGGTTGTCTTCGAGGGGAATCGGGACATCAAGGACGAGACGCTTGCACCCGAAGTGCAGCTGAAGGCGCGCTCCGTGTTTACGCGTGCCAAGGCTCAGGCCGACGTGCAGCGGATTCTCGACGTCTACCGTCGCTCCGGCTACTACGCCGTGCAGGTCGACGCGCAGATCATCCAGCTCGACAATGACCGTGTGAACCTGGTCTTCGCCATCAAGGAAGGCCCGGAAACCAAGGTCCTGAGCATCAACTTCATCGGCAACCGGGCGTTTTCCGACTCGCAGCTTCGCGGCATCGTGACGACGACCGAGTTGAACTTCCTCAGCTTCCTCAAGTCCACCGACGTCTACGATCCGGACCGGCTGAACCTCGACCGCGAGTTGCTGCGCCGCTATTACCTCAAGAACGGCTATGCCGATGCGCGCGTGGTGTCCGCTGTCGCCGATCTCGATCCGGAGGGCAAAGGCTTCTTCATCACCTTCACGGTGGAAGAGGGCGAGCAATACCGGTTCGGCGGAATCGACATCGAATTCGACGCTTCCGTCGGTCGACCCGAACAGCCTGCGCAGCGAAGTGCTGACCGAGCAGGGCGAGATCTACAACGCCGAGCAGATCGACAACACGACCGAGAAGCTGACCATCGCCGTTGCCGAACAGGGCTACGCTTTCGGTCAAATCCGGCCGCGTATCGAACGGGATCCGATCGGCCGCGTCATCCAGATCACCTACGTCGTCGAGCAGGGGCCGCGGGTCTATATCGAGCGCATCAACGTCATCGGTAACGCCCGGACGCGTGACTATGTGATCCGCCGCGAGATCCGCTTGGTTGAGGGCGACGCGTACAACCGGCTGCTGGTCGACCAGGCTCGCCTGCGCCTGCAGAAGCTCAGCTTCTTCAAGAGCGTGAAGGTGAGCCGCGAGCCCGGCTCTGCCCCTGATCGCGTGGTTCTGAACTTCCTGATCGAAGAGCAACCGACTGGCGAACTGTCGCTTGCCGCCGGCTTCTCGTCCAGCGTGGGTGTGATCGGCGAAGTCGCCTATACGGAGCGCAACCTGCTCGGGAAGGGCCAGTTTCTCCGGGTCAAGCTGTCCGGCAGTGCGGAGAATGCTCAGATCGATTTGAGCTTCACCGAGCCCCGGTTCCTCGATCGCAATATCTCCGCTGGCTTCGATGCCTTCCATAAGGAGAACGACTTCACCGACCAGTCTGGCTACAGCCAGCGCAAGACCGGTGGTTCGCTTCGGGTGGGCTTTGCACTGACGGATAATGTCTGGTTGCAGCCGAACTACAGTCTCCTTCAGGACGAAGTGTTCGACGTGAACGAGGACGCTTCCGCGCCGATCCGTGAGATCGCAGATGAAGGAGCGCGCATCATTTCCTCGGTCGGCTACGCGCTGACTTATGATACGCGCAATAACCGCTTGAACCCGACACAGGGCCTGTACTTCGGCCTGAACCAGGAGTTCGCCGGTGTTGGCGGTGACGTGAACTACATCCAGACCGTTGCGGAAGGCCGCGGATATTATCCGGTCTACGAGGGCATCACGCTGGTTGGCCGCTTGATCGGTGGCTATATCACGGGCTGGGGCGGTCAGGACGTTTCCGCTGTCGACGCCTTCTTCAAGGGCGGGGAGACGATCCGCGGCTTCGATACGTCCGGTATCGGTCCACGTGATATTGCGACGGGCGATGCGCTTGGCGGCAAGATCTTCTACGCCGGTACGGTCGAGGTTCGCTTCCCGATCCCGTTCCTTCCGGACGAGCTTGGCTTCTCCGGTGCCGTGTTCGCAGACGCCGGCTCGCTCTACGAGACCAACTCGGTTGGCGACGAAGGGATCGACGACAGCGACACGCTCCGGTCTTCGGTCGGCGCGAGCTTGCTCTGGAACTCTCCGGTCGGCCCGCTTCGCGCAGACTTTGCCTGGGCGCTGAGCAAGGCAGAATTCGACAAAGAGGAACTCTTCCGGTTCGGGGCGTCGACCAAGTTCTAGGCCGACCTCTCCGGGCAGTTCAGCGGAGGCCCCGATTGGCGGGGCCTTCTGCGTTTACAAAGCTAAGACAAAGCGATGGAACATCCCGGATTCTTCGATCGCGCAGGGCCTTTTTCCCTTGCGCGGATCGCCGAAGAAAGCGGCGCCAGTCTGCCCGACCAGAGCCGCGCCGCCTTCGAAGTCACGGACGTGCGCACGCTGGACGCGGCCACCCCCTCGGAGGTCGCGTTCCTGGACAATCCGAAATATCTGTCCCAACTTGCCGAGACCAGAGCGGCCGCCTGTTTCATCCAGGAGAAATACGCCGCCCGCCTTCCCGCCGGCACGGCGGCGCTGTTGTCGCCCGAGCCGTATCGCGCTTACGCCAAGGCGCTGGCGCTATTCTATCCCGATGCCGGCATCCCGAAGGTCGCCTCGGTGCGCGTTGGCGATGCGTTCATCGATCCGAGCGCGCGGCTCGAAGCCGGCGTCGTCGTCGAGCCCGGCGTGGTCATCGGCCCGGAGGCGCAGATCGGCGCGGGCACGCGCATCGCGGCGGGCGCCGTGGTCGGCTATCGCTGCGCCATCGGCCGGAACTGCTATATCGGACCGCGCGTTGTGGTCACGCACGCGCTGATCGGCAACAACGTCATCATCCAGGCCGGCGCGGCGATCGGCCAGGACGGCTTCGGCTTTGCCATGGGTCGCCAGGGCCATCTGAAAGTCCGCCAGATCGGGCGGGTGATCATCCAGGACTGGGTGGAGATCGGCGCCAATGCCGGCATCGACCGGGGCGCATTGCGGGACACGGTTATCGGCGAAGGCACAAAGATTGATAATCTGGTGCAGATTGGCCATAACGTCACGATCGGCAGGCATTGCGTTCTTACCGGTCAGGTCGGCATCTCCGGAAGTACGGTTCTGGAAGACTTTGTGGTGATGGGCGGCCAGAGTGGAACGGTCGGACACATCCGGATCGGTGCTGGCGCGCAGATCGCAGGAAATAGCGGTGTCGCCGAAAGCGTGCCTCGCGGCGAACGCTGGGGCGGCACGCCTGCCAAGCCGCTGAAGAGCTGGGCGCGGGAGATCGCGCTGTTGAAGCGCCTCACCGAGAAGCTGGGCGGGAAGCAGCTGAAGGATCTGACCAAGCTGAATGATTGATATGGCCGCAGCACCAGGGGCCTAGGACGGTAGGAAGCAATCGGAATGACAGAGGCAACGCCCGGGGAGACGCTCGACACGGCGGATATATTGCGTATCCTCCATCTGCTTCCCCATCGATATCCGTTTCTGATGATCGACCGGATCATCGACATCGACGGCGACAATTCGGCGGTCGGCGTCAAGAACGTCACCATCAACGAGCCCCATTTCCAGGGCCACTTTCCCAATTTCCCGGTGATGCCGGGCGTGCTTCTGGTCGAGGGCATGGCGCAGACGGCGGGCGCGATCTGCGTTGCCGCGGCAGGCGAGCGCTATCAGCCGCAGATCGTCTACTTCATGAGTATCGACAAGGCCAAGTTCCGCCGTCCCGTCATGCCGGGCGACTGCGTGCATTTCCATGTGCGCAAGATTCGCAATCGCGGACCGGTCTGGCGGTTTCAATGCGAGGCCAAGGTGAATGGCGTGCTGGTGGCGGAAGCCGAGATCAGCGCGATGATCGTCGACGAAAACAAAGCACAGGGGAACGCGGCAAGCTAATGGTTCATTCGATCACTCAGGCGGCCGCAGTTTCCGGCGAGGAAACGACCATCCATCCCACCGCCATCGTCGAGCCGGGCGCGCAGATCGGCGCCGGCGCCGAGATCGGCCCGTTCTGCGTCGTCGGCCCGGAGGTCGTGCTGCACGACCACGTCCGCCTCGCCGCTCATGTCGTCATCGCCGGCAGGACCGAGATCGGGGCGGGCACGCAGATCTTTCCCTTCGCCTCGCTCGGGCAAACGCCTCAGGACCGCAAATATCGCGGCGAGGAAAGCCGTCTGATCATCGGTTCGGGCAATGTCATCCGCGAACATGTGACCATGAACCCCGGCACCGAGCAGGGCGGTCACATCACCCGGATCGGCGATAACGGCCTGTTCCTGACCGGCGCGCACGTCGCCCATGACTGCCAGATCGGCAACAACGTTCTCCTGGTCAACAATGCGACGCTCGGCGGGCATTGCGTCGTGGAGGATTTCGCCAGCGTCGGCGGGCTGTCGGCGGTTCATCAGTTCGTCCGCATCGGCGCCTATGCCTTTATCGGCGGGATGTCCGGCGTCGAGAACGACGTCATTCCGTTCGGTATCGTGCTCGGCAACCGCGCCTATCTGGCCGGCCTCAACATCGTCGGCCTCAAGCGCCATAATTTCGACCGCGAGCAGATCCACAGCCTGCGCAAGGCCTATCGGATGCTGTTCGCCACCGAAGGCACGTTGCTGGAGCGCCTCGAGGACGTCGAAAAAATGTTCAGCGAGGATGCGCATGTGCAGCGCATCGTCCAGTTCGTCAAAGCCGATTCCAGCCGGTCGCTCTGTGTGCCGCGCGGCGGCAGCTGAATCCGAATTGCCAGGTCCGGTGCGCGCCTATGACCGCTCATGCGCTTCCATCCCGTCTCGGCGTCGTGGCGGCCGCGGGATCGATCCCGATCGCGGTCTGTGAGGCCGCACGCTCGCAAGGCATCGAGGTTTTCGTCGTCGGGCTGAAGGGGCAGGCCGATCAGGCGCTTTCGCAGTTTCCGCATCGCTGGGTGCGGCTGGGCGCGGTCGGCAATCTGCTCGGCGTGCTACGAGACGCCGGGTGCCGGGACATCGTCATCGTCGGCGCGCTGAAGCGGCCCGATCTCTGGCGGGTCGGCGTCGATTTCGGCTTCATTCGGCATCTGCCGACAATTCTCTCTTTGACGCGGGGCGGCGACGACACCATCCTTAAGAGGGTCGTGCGGTTTTTCGAAGCTCAGGGCTTCACCGTCCGCGGCGCGCATGAGATCGCTCCGGCGCTTCTGGCTCCATTGGGTCCGTTCGGCACGCATGGCCCCATGGAGGACCATGCCGGCGATATTGCCCAAGGCCTTGCGCTGCTTGACGCACTGGCGCCGTTCGATGTCGGACAGGCGGTGGTCGTCGCGGGCGGCCATGTGCTGGCGATCGAAGCCGCGGAAGGCACCGACCGGATGCTGAAACGCTGCGCGGAGTTGCGGCAATGGGGCCGGCGGCGCCGGACCGGCGTGCTGGTCAAGGCGGCCAAGCGCGGACAGGAACTGCGCGTCGACATGCCGGTTATAGGTCCACGCACGGCAGAATTTGCCGCCGAGGCGGGGCTTGCAGGGATTGCGGTTGCGAGCGGAGAAGTTATGATCGCAGATCAGGCGGAGATGATAAGTGTCGCGGACCGCCATGATATTTTCATCACGGGCGTCGAACGGATGCGGTGAGCGACGGGCTCCGATGAACAGCCGTCGATCGCCGGACCGCCGCCAGGGAGAGGTTTCTTGAAACCGAGAGCGCGCCGCATTTTCATCGTCGCTGGCGAGCATTCCGGGGATCAGCTCGGCGGCAAGCTCATGGCGGCGCTGAAGGCGAAGACCGAGACCCCGCTGCTGTTCTCAGGCGTCGGCGGCGAGGCCATGGAAGCGGAGGGGCTGCAATCGATCTTCCCGCTCTCCGACGTCGCCGTGATGGGGCCGCTGGCCATTCTTGCCCGGCTCCCCAGGCTGGTCCGCCGTGTCTATCAGGCGGTGGACGCCGGGCTCAAATCCGAGCCGGACGGCGTCATCATCATCGACAGCCCGGAATTCACACATCCCATTGCCAAGCGGATCCGCAAGCGCAAGCCCATGGTGCCGATCATCGACTATGTGTCGCCGAGCGTATGGGCGTGGCGGCCGGGGCGCGCGCGCAAGATGAAGCCTTATGTCGACGAGTTGCTGGCGATTCTGCCCTTCGAGCCCGAAGCGCACCAGCGGCTCGGCGGACCGTCCTGCACCTATGTCGGCCATCCGCTGATCGAGAAGCTGGACTGGATCAAGGGGCTCGACGGCGGCGAGTTGTCGGCGCGGCTTGGCCTCGACCCGTCAAAGCCTGTGCTCGTGGTGCTGCCCGGCAGCCGCCCGACCGAAGTGCGGCACCTGATGCAGCCCTTTGGCGGGGCGGTAGGCCGGCTTTCGGAGCGCTTCGGCCCGATCGAGGTCATCCTTCCCGCGGTCGCATCCGTGCGCCCGTTGATCGAAGCGACCCTGGAGACTTGGCCGGTCAAGCCGCATCTCGTCGAAGGCGAGAGCGACAAATACAAGGCGTTCGCGCTCGCCAAAGCCGCGCTGGCTGCATCTGGTACGGTCACGCTGGAACTCGGGCTGGCGGGCGTGCCCATGATCGTCGCCTACCGGGTGGACGCTTTGGCGGCGCAGCTGCGCTTTCTGCTCAAGGTGCCGTCCATCGTGCTGGCCAATCTCGTCATCGGCGAGAACGTGTTTCCCGAATTCATCCAGGAAGACTGCGAGCCGGAAACGCTTTCGAGCGCATTGGCGCCGCTGTTTTCCGATACGCCCGAGCTGCAACGCCAGCGCGCGGGGCTCGACGGCATTGCCGACAGGATGCTGCTCAGCGGCACCACCCCAAGCGAGCGGGCCGCCGAAGTCGCGCTGGACGTCATCGAAGCCGGAGTGAAGAAGCGGCTGGCCGTGCCGCGTTAGAGCACGATCAGGAAAAAGCATGCCGCCGCGGCCCGGAGTAGACGCGTGCAATGACCGAGCCACACGTCATCGCCTGCCTCGACGCCGCCTATGATGACGACGCTGCCGGGGTGGCTTGTGCGCTTTTCGACCGCTGGGAATCGCCGGTCGCGGCCGGGCTCGTCTCCAAGCACATCTCGCTACCGCCGGCCGCCTACGAGCCTGGATCGTTCTACAAGCGCGAGCTTCCTCTTCTCCGCGAAATCCTGAGCGCCGTCGTCCAGCCCATCGCGACGATCATCATTGACGGCTATGTCTGGCTCGGCGATGACGAAAAGCCAGGCCTTGGAGCGATCCTCTACCGGGCGCTCGAGGAAAAATACCGGTTATCGGCGTCGCAAAAAATCGGTTCAGAGCCGATAGCTGGTCGGTTCCGGTGCTGCGCGGCGCCAGCGGGCGGGCGTTATTTGTGACCGCGGCGGGCATCGCGCTCTCCGAGGCTGGCGAGCGTATCGAGAGCATCATGGCGAGCACCGCATTCCCACGCTCCTCGGCTGCGTCGATCGGGCTGCGAGAGCGGCGCTTCGAGGCGGAGCCGACCGGCTGGCTTGAATGAAAGACGCGTCAAACGGACATACGCTCAAAGAAAAATCCGGAAGCCGCTGCCGCGGTCTTCCGGATTGGCATTGTCATGCCGGACGCGATCAGCGCTTGTCGATCGGGACGTAGTCGCGTGTTGCCGGGCCGGTATAGAGCTGACGCGGACGGCCGATGCGATAATCCGGGTCCTCGATCATTTCCTTCCACTGGGCGATCCAGCCGACCGTGCGCGCGATGGCGAACAATACGGTGAACATGGAGGTCGGGAAGCCGAGCGCCTTCAGCGTGATGCCCGAATAGAAGTCGATGTTCGGATACAGCTTCTTCTCGACGAAATATTCGTCCTCAAGCGCGATCCGTTCCAACTCCATCGCGACCTGAAGCAGGGGGTCGTTCTGGATGCCGACCACCTCGAGCACCTCGCGGCAGGTCTTCTGCATGACGCGCGCGCGCGGGTCGTAATTTTTGTAAACGCGATGACCGAAGCCCATCAGACGGAACGGGTCGTCCTTGTCCTTGGCCTTTTTCACGAATTCCGGGATGCGGTCGACCGTGCCGATCTCCATCAGCATCTTCAAGGCAGCCTCGTTGGCGCCGCCATGCGCGGGTCCCCACAGGCAGGCGATGCCGGCGGCGATGCAGGCGAAGGGGTTGGCGCCCGAGGAGGAGGCCAGCCGGACCGTCGAGGTCGAGGCGTTCTGCTCATGATCGGCGTGGAGCAGGAAGATGCGGTCCATGGCGCGCGACAGGATCGGGTTGACCCGGTATTCGTCGCACGGAACGGCAAAGCTCATATAAAGGAAGTTGGATGCGTAATCGAGGTCGTTACGCGGGTAGATGAAGGGCTGGCCGATTGCATATTTGTACGCCATTGCCGCGATGGTCGGCATCTTGGCGATCATCCGGATGGCGGCGATGTCGCGCTGCACCGGGTCCTTGATGTCGGTGAAGTCGTGATAGAACGCCGACAACGCGCCGACCACGCCGACCATGACCGCCATCGGGTGAGCGTCCCGGCGGAAGCCGGTATAGAGCCGGTTCATCTGCTCGTGCAGCATGGTGTGATAGGTGACGCGGTTAAGAAAGTCCGCATACTGCTCCCGGTCGGGCAACTCGCCGTAAAGCAGAAGATGCGCCACCTCGAGGAAATTGCCGTTTTCGGCAAGCTGCTCGATCGGATAACCGCGATGCAGCAAAACCCCTTCCTCGCCGTCGATAAAGGTGATGTCCGAACGGCAGGCGCCAGTGGAGGTATATCCCGGATCGTAAGTAAAGCATCCGGTCTGCGCGTAAAACTTGGAGATGTCGACGACGTCGGGGCCCATCGTTCCGGAATACACCGGAAGATCAACCTTTTTGCCGTCGATAGTGAAGGTCGCTTGCCGTGTAGCCTCCAGCTTTTCCTTATCCGGCATACGGGCCGTAAGGGTCATGGTCCTCTCCTCGAATATGAGATCGTTCTCTCGGTGCCACTGCCCTGCCGATTTTCGCTGCAGCGCGCAGCCCTTCATTTTGCAACGCAATAATAAATCGCCGGTTTTAAATCGTCTAGCAAGTCGAAGTTTCTGCTCAAATTTTGGGCACGACCTTAATAGTCTATTCCGGCGCAGCTATTGGGCCGCAGTCTGATCGGCGATGCGAGTGTGCGACTCCTCGCGTCCGAGAACGAAAAGTACGTCGAAAATGCCGGGAGACGTGGTCCGTCCGGTGAGTGCAGCGCGCAAAGGCTGGGCAAGGTCGCCGAGCTTTATACCGAGTTCGCCGGCGTGCTCACGCACCGCTGCTTCGATGCTCTCGGCCGTCCAGTCTTCAAGCGCCGCGAATTTCGCGTTCAGCGACCCCAGCCGCGCCCGCGCCTCCGGCGTAAGAAGCTTTGCGGCCTTGTCCTCCATGGTCAGCGGCCGCTCGGCAAATAGGAATTGGGAATTATCCAGCAGTTCGACAAGGGTCTTGGCGCGCTCCTTCAGGCCCGGCATGGCGAGGGCGAGTTGGGCCCATTGCGTCTCGCTCAAGCCGGCGGCGAAGCCCTTTTCCTGCGGCAGATGCAGGAGCAGCGCACGCAGCGCCGCGATCAACGCCTCATCGCTCGACGCGCGTATGTAATGCCCGTTGAGATTCTCCAGCTTGACGAAATCGAACCGCGCCGGTGACTTGCCGAGCGCGTCGAGCCCGAACCACTCGATCATCTGCTCGGTGGAGAAGATCTCGTCGTCGCCGTGGCTCCAGCCGAGCCGGGCGAGATAGTTTCGCAGTGCAGCAGGCAGATAGCCCATTGCGCGATAGGCCTCGACACCGAGGGCGCCGTGGCGCTTCGACATCTTGGCGCCGTCCGGGCCGTGGATCAGCGGCACATGGCCGAACACCGGCCGCTCCCAGCCCATGGCTGCATAGATCTGCGACTGGCGCGCGGCATTGGTCAGATGGTCGTCGCCGCGGATGATATGGGTGATGCCCATGTCGTGATCGTCGACGACGACGGACAGATTGTAGGTCGGCGAGCCGTCGCTGCGCAGGATGATGAGATCGTCGAGATCCTTGTTCTGGAAGACGACGCGGCCCTGCACCTGATCGTCGATGACGGTCTCGCCCTCCATCGGGCTTTTGAAGCGCACCGCGAAGGGCGTGTCCTTGGGCGCGTCCGCCGGGTCGCGGTCGCGCCAGGTGCCGTCATAGATCGGCGGGCGGCCCTCGGCCCGCGCCTTCTCGCGCATCGCCTCCAGCTCGGCCGGCGTCGCATAGCACCGATAGGCCTTGCCCTCGCCCAGCAGCGTGCGTGCGACCTCGGCATGCCGGCCGGCGCGCGCGAACTGGAATACCGGCTCGCCGTCCCAGTCGAGCCCCAGCCATTTCAACCCATCGACGATCGCGTGAATCGCCTCTTCGGTGGATCGGGCGCGGTCGGTGTCTTCGATGCGCAGCAGGAAGCGGCCGCCGGTCGCCTTCGCGTAGAGCCAGTTGAACAGGGCGGTGCGAGCGCCGCCTATATGTAGAAACCCCGTCGGGGATGGTGCGAAGCGTGTGACGACGTTACCGGGCATAGGATGGAGGTCCGTACAGTCTGAATGAAAGAGATCTGGTTGCCGTGGGTTTAGCACAGGGCGGCGCGGCGCGTAAGGCAGGCCTTGGCGAATGTCACTGAATGAAGCGGCGTTGACCGGGGTCCGGCGCGCGGACGGTCGAGGCGCCGTGGCCCGCTATCGCGTGCGCGGGGCGTTGCCGGTTCCGGCGGCCGGCTGGGCGGAGCGTCTCGAGGCGGCGCTCGACGGCGAACGCGGGCGCTGGTTCCTCTGGCTGCCGGTGTTCTTCGGTTGCGGCATCGCCTTTTATCTTTTCCTCCCCGTCGAGCCGCCCGCCGCTCTCGCCTTCGCCGCGGTGATCGTCACCGCCGCCCTTCGCCTGTTCTTCCGCGCGACCAGCCTGCGGCTCATCCTCAGCTCCGTGCTGTTGATGTCGGCGCTCGGCATTCTCGCCGCCAAGCTGCAGGCCGTGCGGGTGGATGCGCCGGTGCTGAAGAAGACGCTGCATTACGTCACGCTCGACGGCTGGGTCGAGCGCATGGAGTATCAGGAAAGCCGCACGCGGCTCACCTTGCGGCTCATCCATGTCGACAAGCTCGGCGGCCAGGAGATGCCGCGCCGCGCGCGGATCAGCATTCGCGGCAGCGATGCGCCCTTGCCGGGCACGGCGATCCGGGTGCGCGCCACGTTGATGCCGCCGCCCGAGCCGGCCGCCCCCGGCGGGTTCGATTTCGCGCGGTTCTACTGGTTCAAGGGGATCGGCGCGAGCGGCTACGCCATGGGCAAGATCGAGCCGCTGCCGGATCCTGCCTCCGGCGCCGTCCACGCTGACCGCCCGCGCCTGGCTCGCCAATCTGCGGCACGCGATTGCGGCGCGGATCGGCGCCCAGCTGTCCGGCGACCGCGGCGCCGTCGCCAAGGCGCTGATGGTCGGAGAGACGGGGGAGATTTCCGAGGCCACCCGCCAGGCGCTGCGCGACGCCGGGCTCGCCCATGTCATCGCGATCTCCGGATTCCACATGGCGCTGACGGCCGGCGCGATGTTCTGGCTGATCCGCGCCGCGCTCGGCCTCGTCCCGGCGATCGCGCTGCGGTTTCCCATCAGGGTGTGGGCGGCGGTGGGCGCGCTGTTCATCGCCAGCCTCTATCTCGCCATGTCGGGGGCGGCGGTGTCGGCGGTGCGCGCCTATATCATGGTGGCGATCATCTTCATCGCCGTCATTCTGAACCGGCCGGCGCTCAGCCTGCGCAACCTCGCCATCGCGGCGCTGCTGATCCTGCTCGTTGCGCCGCAAAGTCTCGCCGATGCCAGTTTTCAAATGTCGTTCGCGGCAACCGCGGCGCTGATCGCGTTCTACGAATCCCGTCCGCCGCTGCGGCTGTTTTCCGCTTGGCCGGCCGCCGTCGCGGTGCCGCTGGTGTTCTTCACCGACATCGGCGCCACGACGTTGCTTGCAAGTGTGGCGGTCGATCCGCTCGCCGCCTACCACTTCCACCGCATCGCGGTCTATTCCGTTGTCGGAAATATTCTGGCCATGCCCGTGGTCGCCTTCGCCGTGATGCCGATGGTGCTGCTTTCGCTGGTCGTCATGCCGCTTGGCCTGGAGGCCGCACCGCTGATGCTGATGGACCAGGGCATCGCCGCGATGCTCGCCATTGCCGGGGCCATCGCGCGTCTGCCCGGCGCTTCGCTGCCCATCGCCGCATTCGCCGAATGGGCGCTCGTGCCGATGGTGGGCGGCGCGCTGTGGGTGATGATCTGGCGCGGACGCTGGCGCTGGCTGGGTCTGATCGCGATCGGCGCCGGGCTGGCGATCGTCCCGCTCGGGCGCGCGTCCGCGATATCTGGGTGGACCGCGACGGCAATCTCGTCGCCATCCGCGACACGGACGGCCTGATCGCCACGCCGAAATCGCGGAAGGGCTCTTTCAGCCTCGAACGCTGGATGGAGGCTGATGGCGACGTCCGACCCGTCAAGGCCGCGCGCGGCTCGAAAGCGTTCCAATGCGATGCGTCAAGCTGCATTGCGCTGGTCAAAGGGCGGCTGGTCAGCCATGTTTTCCACCCCTCCGCGCTCGCCGACGACTGCCGGCGCGCGGCCATCCTGATCGCCAGCTTCCCGATCCCGGAACGCTGCGCCCAGCCCGATATCGTGATCGACAGCCGGGACCTGGAGGAGCGCGGCGCGCATACGCTCAGGCTTACGGGCAGCGGCATCGAGGTGCGCACCGTGGCGGCGGGTCGAGGCGAGCGCCCCTGGGTTGTCAGCTATCGCCGCCGCGAAAAGATCCCGGCAACTGCACCCGACGGCGCCGCGGAGAAGGTGCCGGCGGCCGGTTCAACGCACGATGGTTCCGGCGAGGCGGCGACGGGTCAATAACGCCGCAGCAGCCCGACCAGCTTGCCCTGGATGCGAATGCGGTCCGGCCCGAAAATGCGCGTCTCATAGGCCGGGTTGGCGGCTTCGAGCGCGACGGACTGACCCTTTCTTCGGAAGCGCTTGAGGGTTGCTTCCTCGTCGTCGACCAGCGCCACGACGATGTCGCCGTTGACGGCCGTGTCGGTCTTGCGGATCACCACGGTATCGCCATCGAGAATGCCGGCATCGATCATCGAGTCGCCTTTGACCTCGAGGGCGAAATGGTCCCCCGACGCGAGCATTTCCTGGGGCACGTTGATGCTGTGGCTGTGCGTCTCGATCGCCGCGCGGGGCACGCCGGCCGCGATGCGCCCCATCACCGGAATGCCGGGGCCATGCGAATAGGTGTCGGTCTCCTCGTCGTTTTCCTGGAAGCCGCGCCGCCGGTAGCCTTCGATGACGGACGGCGAAAAACCTGGGGAGCCGCCGCGTTTGAACGTGGTTTGCGAGATTTCGGGCAGTTTGATGATTTCCAGCGCCCTGGCGCGATGTGGCAGGCGCCGGATGAAGCCGCGCTCTTCCAGCGCCGTGATGAGCCTGTGAATGCCGGACTTCGACCGCAGATCGAGCGCTTCCTTCATCTCGTCATAGGAGGGCGGCACGCCGGACTCCTTCAGCCTTTCATTAATGAACAGGAGAAGCTCTTTCTGCTTGGGCGTCAGCATTCTGTTTCCTCAAATCTCCGCCTCGCGGCGAAAGCAGGCGCACGGAAAATCACATTTGTACAAAGCGAGAACATCTATACTTGTTCTAGTTGTGTTCCGCAAGCGCTTTACGGCACAGGCGACAGAATTTTCACGGAAAAGATCCGCGCCGTCAAATGTCGAGCGGCAGGATCTGCACCCTCTCGCCGGCTTGCGCGGCGGGGGCATGGGGCGGGCGGACGATCAGGCAGTCGGCTGATGCCAACGCGGCGGTCAGCGAGCTGTCCTGCGAGGGCAGGGGCTCCACGGTGCGTTCCTCGTCGCGCCAGACATAGCGGCCGCGCATGTAATGCTGGCGCGGGCCGTTCTCGAGCAGCGCGACGGCGAGGCGAATCGTCCTTTCCCGGACCTCGGGGCGGTCCTCGCCCAGCAGGGCGGCGACGAGCGGCAGCAGGAAGACGACGGCGCACATCATCGCCGACACCGGATTGCCCGGCAGACCGATGACCCGCTGCCCGTCCTTGGCGCCCGACATCAGCGGCTTGCCGGGGCGCATGGCGATCTTGTGGAAAGCGATGGCGTAGCCGGCCGTCTCCAGCGCGCCGCGGACGAGGTCGTGGTCGCCGACCGAAGCCCCGCCGATGGTGACGAGCACGTCCGCATCGCTGGCGGCGGCAAGATGCGTAGCCAGACTCTCCATCGTGTCGCGGGCGATGCCGAGCGGCAGCGGGTCCGCGCCGGCCTGACGCAGCATGGCGGAGAGGCCGGTCGGGATCGAGGAGATGATCTGGCCGATGCCGGGCGTTTCGCCGGGCGGGACGAGTTCGTCGCCCGAGGCCAGAATGGCGACCTTCGGGTGACGGCGGACGGGCAGGGCGGCGTGGTTCATCTGCGCGGCAAGCATGAGGTCACGCCCGTTGAGCCGCTTGCCGGCACGCAGCAGCACCCGGCCTTCGTGAAAATCGCCGCCGCGCGGGCGGATCGAATTGCTGCTGCCGAGCTCGCGGATCTCCGCGTAACCGTCGGTGGCGGCGACATTTTCCTGGATCACGACGTAGTCGGCGCCGTCCGGGACCGGCGCGCCGGTAAAAATGCGCACCGCTTCGTCCGGGCCGACGGCGCCGTCGAAAGGATGCCCCGCGGCCGACTCGCCGATGAGCCTCACTCGCTTGGGAAGGCCAGCGAGGTCGGCGCGCCGGACCGCATAACCGTCCATGGCCGATGCGTTGAAGGGCGGCTGCGTCAGCCGGGCGGCGACGTCCTCGGCAAGCACGCGGCCGGTGGCCGCGGCAAGCGGCACGGTTTCGGCGGACAGGGGTTCGATGCCGGCAAGAACGCGCGTCAGGGCTTCGGCAACGGATAACATGGGCAAATGCTCAGCAATGTGTAGCGTTGCAGCCAACAGATCACGCCGCCCGGTCTTTGGTCAATGCGCAGATACGGGCGACCAACGCCGGGGTGAGCCTCGTCCGGGATGCGGGTGGGAGCGGACATGGCTGTTCTTCTGGCGTTGGCGACAGGTCCGGGACTGTGTGCATGCCGCACGCAATCATCGGTCGTAGCGCGGCGGACAAGGCGACGGTTGCTTGGATTAATTGCGACCTGCCAGAGATACAAGAACGGCGGCTGCCAAACATGTGCGGCGGCGACCTAAATGTAAAAAGCGGTTGATAAGACCGGGAGCACGGACGCGCAACAAGCTTCGCTTGTGCATCCTGACTTTTCCGATTGGCGGAGGTGCTCGTGGTCGCGTTCAAGCGCAGTCTCGTATTCAGATCTGAGGAGCCGGAAGAGAAGCAGAACGGTCAGTTCACAAAGTACTGGCCGTTGATGATTTTGCGCGTGGGCGAGGGAGGCAACCCTGGGATGGCGCGTATTAGGGCTTTCTTCGCAGAGCGAGGCTTCGCGGTAGAGTTGCAGGATGCCCGGTTACCGAGCGAACGCCAGTACTCAAGCTACAAGCTGATTTTTTTGGTGGGCGCTTCGCACAACGAAATCCGTGAGATAGTGGAGCTGAATCATCCGGGGCTAAGGCCGCATAACCGCATGCTGTTTGCGGATGATGAGCTAGGAGATTTCATTTTTGAGTATGCCTCGGTCAAATCGCGTAGAGGCATCATAACGAAGCTGATTGAGCATAAGCAGGAGATGGGCACGTTTGATGAGCACGTGCTGTATTCAACCCGCAACAATTGGCTCCGGAAGGAGGTCGAAGCAGGGAGGCGGCTAGGTTTCATGTCCTGGCGAGAGCTGAAAGAACTCGCTGGAGATTTCGACGAGGAAGACAGGCGGTTGCTCCTGGCACGGTGGGTGCCAGTGTTTTCCCTTGTCGGGATGTTAGTGTGGACGTTGGCGTGGGGCGCACTGACCGGGGCGGTTTCTCCTGCTGCGTTAGCCCTAGCAGCCGCATTCTTTGGGCTGGTTAATTCGCTGCGGCCTAGCGTGGGAGAAGACGAATGATCTCCTACGACGTGGTTTTCTGGGCTGGTGCCGGATTGATTTTCGTGGGGCTCATTGTCCCGACGCTGATGTGGCGCGAAGCACAGAAGGGTGTGATGTTTACTAGCCTGACTACGCTAGCAGGGTATCTAGCGATGCGGGTCAGCGGTGGGTTGAAACTAGGCGCGCAGGTTCCTCCTGTCGGGTCGGTACAGCTTGAGAGCGTTGGCGGAATCAGCACCCTTACCGACCTTGCGGTCGTGATTGCACTAACGGCCCTATGTTGGCGATCATCGAAGCTGCAGTACGAATTGGACCTACGAAAACCGCAGAAGCAGACCTTCCTGGTGCAGACCATGAAGTTGGTGAACGGGTTTAAGCGGCGGCCTCCAATTGCTAAGCAGCCCGATCGGCGAGTTGGCTAGAGGTTTCGACCTAACTAATGTCTCCTTCGAGGCGCAGGCCGACATATCAGCCCAGTCTCCCAAGACCGCGCTTAGCGCGCTGCCCCCCCCGAAAAACCCATCCACCCTACGCGTCGGCGGCGCGGAAATGGCCCGATCGGCCGCCGGTCTTTTCGAGCAGGCGGATGCCTTCGAAATGCATGGCCTTGTCGGCTGCCTTCAGCATGTCGTAGATCGTCAGGCAGGCGACGGAGACGGCGGTCAGCGCTTCCATCTCGACGCCGGTCTGGCCGGTGACTTTGACGAAGGCTTCGATCCGCAGGCCCGCTGGCTCGGCCAGTTCGGCGAAATCGACGGTGATCTTGCTGATGGCGAGCGGATGGCAGAGCGGGATCAGCTCATGGGTGCGCTTGGCGGCGAGGATGCCGGCGATGCGAGCCGTCGCCAGCACGTCGCCTTTGGCCGCGGCGCCTTCGCGGATCAGTGCCAGCGTTTCCGGCTTCATCAGTACACGGCCTTCGGCGATCGCGGTCCGCGTGGTCACGGCCTTGTCGGCGACGTCGACCATATGCGCCTCGCCCCGCTCGTTGATGTGCGAGAGGCCGCCCCTCACGCCGATGCCTCGCGATAGGCGCCGGTGCCGGACGGCTGCGCGCCGTCGCCATAGATCAGCGCCTGGGTCGCGGCCGTAACGTCGGCCTGGCGCATCAGGCTTTCGCCGACGAGGAAGGCATGCGCGCCAATCGCGGCGAGGCGGAGAATGTCGGCATGGGTGAAGATGCCGCTTTCGCTGACGATCAGCCGTCCGCGCGGCACCATCGGCGTCAGCCGCTCGGTCACATCGAGGCTCGTCTCGAAGGTCTTCAGATCGCGGTTGTTGATGCCGATCAGCGAGGTCGGCAGGCTGAGCGCGCGCTCCAACTCCTCCTCGTTGTGGACCTCGGCGAGCACGTCCATGCCCCAGGCATTCGCAGCGCCGGCCAGCTCCATAGCGAGAAAATCGTCGACCGCGGCCATGATCACCAGGATGCAGTCGGCCCCCAGCGCCCGAGATTCCGGGATCTGGTAGGGGTCGAGCATGAAATCCTTGCGCAGCACGGGCAGGGCGCAGACCTCGCGGGCGTCGAGCAGATGGTCGGCATCGCCCTGGAAGGACGGGCCGTCGGTCAGGACGGACAGGCACGCCGCACCGCCCGCCGCATAGCCGAGCGCCAGCGATGCCGGATCGAAATCCTCGCGGATCAGGCCTCGGGAAGGACTGGCCTTCTTGATCTCGGCGATGAGCGCGTGGCGGCCATCGTCGGCGCAGGACATGATCGTGGCGCCAAAGGGGCGCACCGGCGAGGCGTTCTGGGCGGCCTCCTCGACTTCGGCAAGCGGCGCCTTGGCCTTCGCGGCGGCGATCTCCTCGCGCTTATAGGCCGAGATCTTGTCGAGTATGGTCATGCGCTTGTCTTTCCGTATGCGATCAACCTGTCGAGCGCTGCCGCGCCGTGACCCTGGTCGAGGGATGCCGCCGCCATCTCGGCGCCCTCGCGGAGCGTGTCGGCCTTGCCGGCGATCATGAAGGCGGCGGCGGAGTTCAAGAGGACGATGTCGCGGAATGGACCGTGCGTGCCGCCGAGCAGCGCCCGGATCGACTCCGCGCTCTCCCGCGGTGCGCCGCCGAGCAGCACATCCAGCGTCACATGGGTGAGGCCGATGTCTTCGGGCGTGACCTCGAAGCGCCGCAGCTTGCCGTCCTTGAGCTCGACCACTTGCGAGGCGCCCGTCGTCGACAGCTCGTCGAGCCCGCCGGCACCATGGACGACCCAGACATGCTCGGCGCCAAGGCGGCGCATCACCTCGGCCAGCGGCTCCAGCCAATGATCGGAGAACACGCCGATAAGCTGGCGCTTGGTGCCCGCCGGGTTGGAGAGCGGTCCAAGCAGGTTGAAGATCGTGCGCAGCTTCAGCGCCTGCCGCACGGGCGCGGCGTGGCGCATCGCCGAATGATAGGTGGGCGCGAAAAGGAAGGCGATCCCGGCCTCGGCGAGGCAGCGCTCGGCGGTCTCCGGCGTCAGCTTCAGATCGATGCCGAGCTGTTCGAGCACGTCGGCCGCGCCGGATTTGGACGACACCGCCCGATTGCCGTGCTTGGCGACGGGCACGCCGGCACCCGCCAGCACGAAGGCTGTGGCGGTGGAGACGTTATAGGTGCCCTTGGCGTCGCCGCCGGTGCCGACCACGTCGATGGCGTCCGCCGGCGCCTGGATCTTGCGCATCCGCCCGCGCATGGCCCGGACCGCGCCGGTGATCTCGTCCACCGTCTCGCCGCGGGCGCGCATGGCGACGAGGAAGCCGGCAAGCTGGGCCTCGGGCACGCCGCCCTCCATGATTGCGTCGAAGGCCGCCGCGGCTTCCTCCTCGGTAAGGCTTTTGCCGTCCGCGACCTTCTCGAAATGCGGCCGGAATTCCATGCCGGATTCGATCGTCTCGCTCATCGCGTCATCTCCGAGCGCCCGGACGAGGTGAGGCGCACGCGGTCGAGATTGGGCCGGATCGCCTTCCAGTTGATGCGCGCGATGCGCAGGAAATTGGCGAGCATGGCGTGACCGCATTCCGAGGCGATGCTTTCGGGATGGAACTGCACGCCGAACACCGGCTGCGACTGATGCTCCAGCGCCATGATCAGCCCGTCGGACGTCGAGGCGGTGATGCGCAGGCCCTGCGGCAGCGTCTTTTCCTCCACCAGCAGCGAATGATAGCGGGTGGCGGTGAATTCGGACGGCAGGTTGGTGAAGATGCCTTCGCCGGAATTGTAGACGGTCGAGACCTTGCCGTGCATCAGCTTGGGCGCGCGGATCACGCGGCCGCCATAGGCCTGGCCGACAGCCTGATGACCCAGGCAAACGCCGAGCAGCGGCACGCGCCCGTCATTCTCGCGGATGAGATCGAGGCAGATGCCGGCCTCGTTCGGCGTGCACGGGCCGGGCGAAAGCACGATGGCCTGCGGACGTTCGGCGAGAACCTCCTCTGCCGTGATCTTGTCGTTGCGATAGACCCGGCAACTCACGCCCAGATCGCCGAAATAATGGACGAGATTGTAGGTGAAGCTGTCGTAATTATCGATAAGGGTGATCATGCGCGCCTCCGGTGCCGGAAAGATCAGCAAAAATAGGCGGCATCGTCCAGAGGAAAGCGCGCGGTGTGGGGGATTTTAGGTTAAGCGGGGATTTGCATTTTGCTCCTGCTGCCGGGCCTCACCTCCACAATTGGGGCTTGACCGAAGCGGGTGCGGCCCCCGCACACGGTCGCCTTGGCCCTGCTCCCTTGGTACGATTTTTGCCTGTACCTCTCCGGCAATGCGGATTTACTATAGGCGAGGGAGTTCCTCGGGGCAGGGTGGGGTGATCATGACGACTTCCGAACTGAGAGCCGACGTTCACAGCATAGAACCAATTCCGGATTCGGACCGCGACTCCACAGGGCCGCAGCAGATGTGGATCTGGGCCGGCGCAAATATCGCGCCGATCAACTGGGCGCTTGGTGCGCTCGGCATCATTCTCAAGCTCGGTCTCTTGGAGACCATCGCGGTCGTCGTCATCGGCAACGTCATCGGCTGCGCGATTTTCGCGGCGTTCACGGTGATGGGCCACAAGACGGGCGTCAATCAGATGGTGCTCAGCCGCTCCGCATTCGGGCGCCGTGGCGCCTACCTGCCGAGCGCGCTGATGTTCCTGATGACGCTCGGCTGGATCGGCGTGAACACGTATTTCCCGGTCAAGATCGCGATCGCTATTCTTGGCCAGTTCGGCGTTTCCGACACCTGGTTCAGCGAAATCGTCATCATCACGCTGGTGATGGTCATCCAGGTCAGCATCGGCGTTTACGGCTTCTACGCCATCCGCACCTTCGAGAAATACACCGTGCCGGTGACGGCGGTGATCATGGTGCTGATGAGCGTGCTGGCGTGGAGCCAGCCGGGGCTTGTCAACTGGAGCCTGACCAGCTCGCTTCCGCCGGCCGCGCATCTGGCGATGCTGACTTTGCTGATGAGCGCGATCGGCGTGGGGTGGGGCGTCTCCTGGACGAGCTGGGCGTCGGATTATTCCCGCTTCGTGCCGCGCAGCACGCCGTCCTCCTCTGTGTTCTGGTATAGCTATATCGGCATGTTCGTGCCGACGGTCTGGCTTGCCGTCCTCGGGGCCACCATCGCCAGCGTAACGCTGGACACCGACCCGGCCAAGATGGTCAGCGCCGTATTCGGTAGTCTGACCAGCATTCTTGTGCTGCTCATGGTCCTGCACGGCCCGATCGCGACCAACATCCTGAATGTCTATTCGGCGGCGCTCGCGGCGCTCAGCCTCGATGTCCGCCTGCCGCGCACGGCGCTTGCGGCGATCGTCGGGGTCGGCGGCTATCTCGTCACGATCTACTTCATCTTCGCGCCGTCCTTCGCACAGGCCTTCGACAACTTCATGATCGGCCTGCTGCTGTGGATGAGTCCGTGGGCGGGTGTGGTTCTTTCCGACTTCTACATCAAGAAGCGCGGTCGGATCGATGTCCCCGAACTCTATGCTTCGCCCGAGGCGAGCGCCTATGGCGACATCAACTGGAGCGGCATGATCGCGTTTCTCGTCGGGCTGGTCGCCGGCTGGTCCGTCGAAGACGGCCTGCTTCCGGTCTTTCAGGGGCCGATCTCGATCAACCTGCTTGGCGGAGCGGACCTGAGCTGGCTCGTCGGCATCGTCGTTGCGGCAGGATTGTATCTGATGCTGAGCCGCAGCGTCGCGGCCGCGCCGATGACATTGCGGAAGAGCTGAGACGCGGGTCCGTCATCGCCGCGCGCGTTGGCGAACCGGCGGTGCTCGTGACACAATGCCCATGGCAGACGTGAGCGCGGACCAGACCCGGTTCGCGCTCATTGCTCGTTCATGATGCTCCTGCGGCGAAAACGTTCAGAGCCTGGCGTTGGAGACGGTCCAGCGCCAATGAAAATGCGCTCCGGCAGGCCGCTTAAAGGCGACAGGAGCGGTATCGGGAAGCCGCCCCTTCCCGACCACTCGTCCCGCTGAAGACCAGAGCCGTTCGGGGCCGAGAACCGGAATTCAAACCAACCCACCACCGGAACCTTATCCTTTCTGCGTCGTTGCCATGTGAACCACAGATTGGGAAGGAACAATCGATGAAGAAATATCTGCTCGCCATTGCAGCGGCGGCGGTTGTTACTACGCCTGCCTTTGCGGATTATTACATTGTTCGCGGTCCGGACAAGAAATGCGAAGTCGTCGAGATCGTCCCGGAAAACACCGTCCAGCTTGGCCCGCTTTCGTTCACCACGCGCAACGAAGCCGAGCGTCAGACCGAAGTCGTTTGCGACCGGTATGACGACGGCGATGACGACGGCGATGCGCAGGTGATCATCAAACAGGAATAGCTTTGGTTTCCCCGCCAGCATCTTCGGTGCTGGCGGGCATCCGCATCTCACGCCGATTCCGCCGCGTTCTGCGGCACTCCCCTTAGCCTTCCAGCATTCGCGGCGTGACGAACATGTCCAAATGTCCCGACGCGCGCTTGATCTTGGACCAGTCCTTCGCATCGAACGTGATGACTGCCGCGCCCGATGTCGGGAATTTTCCGGCGATCGCGTGAAGCGCCTTCGGCTCGCCGCTGCCGATCAGATGCATGGCGAAGGATTGCAGGCCGGGGTTATGGCCGACGATCATCACGCTGCGCGCTGCGGCCGGTACATGGCGCAGGATCGCATGAAGGGTCTCTACGCCCGCATGATAGAGGGCGTCGGCATAGTCGACCTCGGGGCGCGTGGCGAAGGCCGGAAGCGCGAGCACGATGGTCTGGCGGGTGCGCTGCGACGGTGAGCAAAGGATGAGGTCAGGGGCGATGCTGTGTTTGGCCAGATTGGCCGCCATGAGCGGGGCGGCGGCCTCGCCGCGCGGGGTCAGCGGCCGGTCGATATCCTCCAGGTTGGGATAATCCCAGCTCGACTTTGCATGGCGGAAAAGTGTGAGCGTCAGCATTGTCTGTGCGGCTATTGTCCGCGTCCCGCTTCACTGGCGAAGCGCACGGCCTCTTCCGCGGCCCGGAATACGCCGCTGGCCTTCGCCTCGCATTCTCGCTGCTCGCTCGCCGGAATGGAATCCGCGACAATACCGGCGCCGGCCTGCACATACATCTTACCATCCTTGATCAGCGATGTGCGCAGCACGATGCAGCTGTCCATATCGCCGGTCGCCGAGAAATAGCCCACGCACCCGGCGTAGATGCCGCGTTTTTCGGTCTCCAACTCGTCGATGATCTCCATGGCGCGGACCTTGGGCGCACCCGACACGGTGCCGGCGGGAAACCCCGCCATCAGCGCGTCGACCGCGTCATGCTCGTCCGACAGCTCGCCGACCACGTTGGAGACGATGTGCATGACATGGCTGTAATATTCGAGGAAGAAGCTGTCGGTGACGCGGACGGTGCCGAGCTTGGCGACACGGCCGACATCGTTGCGGCCGAGGTCGAGCAGCATCAAATGCTCGGAGCGCTCCTTTTCGTCGGCGAGCAGCTCGTCGGCGAGGCGCTTGTCGTCGTCGGCCGTAGCGCCGCGCGGGCGGGTGCCGGCGATCGGGCGGATGGTGACCTCGCCGGCCCGGGCGCGCACCAGAATTTCCGGGCTCGATCCGGCCACGGCGAAATCGCCATAGTTGAGGAAGAACAGGAACGGGGACGGGTTGACGCGGCGCAGCGCGCGATAGAGCGCGAAGGGCGGCAGGTCGAACGGCGCGGAAAAGCGCTGGCTGAGAACCACCTGGAAGACGTCGCCGGCGGCGATGTATTTCTTCGCCTTTTTCACCATCGCCTCGTAGTCCTTCGGCGCGGTGTTGGAGACGACGGCGGGGAAATCGATCGCCGCGCCATTGGGCGCCGCGGCGTGGCCGAGCGGAGTGTCGAGCGCGTCGACCGCCGATGACAGCCGGTCGACGGCACGCGACCAGGCCGTCTTCGCCGAGAGCTTCTTGTTCGGGCGGACCGGCGTGACGACGGTGATCTCATCCTTCACATTGTCGAAAATCGCCATGACCGTCGGCCGGATCAGCACCGCGTCGGGGATGCCGATCGGATCGGGGTTCGGGTCGGGCAGCTTTTCGATCAGGCGGACGGTGTCGTAGCCCATATAGCCGAACACGCCGAGCGCCATGGGCGGCAGGCTGGCGGGCAGCTCCATGCGCGAGTTTTCCAGCAGCGCGCGCAGCGAGGCAAGCGTGCCGCCGGTGCATTTGCTGAATTTGTCCGGGGTTTTTTCCGGCGCGCGGTTGATTTCGGCCTCGTCGCCGAATGCGCGCCAGACGATGTCCGGGGCGAAGCCGATCACCGAATAGCGCCCGCGCACCGCGCCGCCTTCGACGGATTCCAGCAGAAAGCTCATCGGCCGTTCGGCGCCGAGCTTGATCATCGCCGAAACTGGGGTCTCCAAATCGGCGATCAAACGCGTCCAAACCGCCTGCGGCTCGCCCTTGTTGTAGGTCTCGGCGAATTCGTCGAATCCGGGGTAGAGCCGCATGGAAGCGCCTTCTGAGATGCGTGCGGGGGCGGACGCCCCGCACCGATGGTTTTGGTTGAGATTATTCCCCGACGATGCTGGCTTTGGCCTGCTGATTGACGCGGACGCCGTAGTCGCTTTGCAGGCCGCCGATATACTGGGTCAGAATATCCATGCTCATGCTCTGGCGCAGCTCACTGGCCAGCGCTTCGCTCTGCTTGTCGTCGATCGGGGCCGCTTTCTTGTTCTCGGCAAGCTGGATCACGGCCTGGCTGGTGCGGTCCGGCATCTGCACATTGCCGACGCCGTTCTCAGGCAGGGTGAACGCGACAGAGACGGCCGTGGGCGGCAGATCTTTCGGCCGCGCATCGCGTTTTAGCGGCTCGGTCGTCGCCACCGTCGCGCCGATTTCTTCGGCGGCCTTGTCGAGCGGCGTGCCGGTCTTGGTTTTTTCGACCAACTCTTCGGCCTTCTGGCGCACGCGCTTACGCTTCTCCGTCTCGATCCAGGCGGTCTTCACGTCCTCGCGAACCTCGTCGAGAGGTTTCTGGCGCTCGGGAATGGCTTCGAGCACGTCGATGAAGAGGTATCCGTCATCCTTGGTGACCGGATTGTTCTCGACGCCGACATCGCTGTCGAAGGCGAGCTTGATCGCCGGGCGATCTCCGGCAAGGGCCACAACGGGCTTGCCGTCCTTGTCGAGGCCGCGGGCGTCGATGGTGTATTCGGCGTAGGGCAGGTTGGTCTTCTTCGCCGCCTCGGCAACGTTGGCGCCGCCTGCGCGCGCGTCTTCGACCATGTTGTAGAAGTCGGCAATGTCGTTGTTGGCTTTGGTTTTGACGAGCGCTTCGCGGACCTGATCCTTGACCTGATCGAACGTCTTATCCTCGGCCGGCGTGATTTCGGTCACTTTGACGATTTCCGGGGCGAAGCTGTCGATCGGCTCGCTGGTCTTGCCCTTCTCCAGGGAGAACGCGGCTTCGGCGAGCTTCTTGTCGGCAAGCTGGGGCTTGGCGAAGGTGCCCAGATTGATGTCGCTCTCCTTCATGCCGAGCTCCTTGCCGAGCGCGACGAAATCGGTGCCCTTGGCCAGCTTGTCGGCGGCTTCGCGGGCGGCGCCCATGTCCTTGAAGATCAGCTGCTGTATGGTGCGGCGCTCGGGCGTCGAATATTGGTGCTTCTTGGCCTCATATTCGGCCTTCAGCTCTTCGTCGGTGACCGAGACCGTGTCCTTGATCGCATCCGGCGTCAACGTCAGCACACCGATCCTGCGGTATTTGGGGGCCTCGTAGCTGGCCTTGTTTTCCTCGTAATAGGATTTCAGCGCTGTTTCGTCGGGCGCGGCGATCTCGCCGACGACCTCGGGCTTGACGACGAAATATTTGAGCACCCGCTCGTCATTGCGGAAATGATAGAGCGCATCGATCAGCGTTTTCGGAACGTAAGCCCCTTGCGTCATCGCGCCGGCAAGCTGTTCGCGGACCATCTCGCCGCGCTGGTCGCGGACGAAGCCCTGTTCGGACAGGCCGGCATTGCGCAGGAACTCCTGGAAGCGCTTGGGATCGAACTTGCCGCCTGAATCCTCGAAATTCTTGTCCTTGCGAATCGAAGCGCCGATGGTGTCGTCGGAAATGCCCAGGCCCAGCTTGTCGGCGTGGATGTCGACCGCGGTGACGCTGATCAGATTTTGCAGAACGCCGTCGGTGACGCCAAAGGTGCGCGCCTCCTGGCTGGTGATCTGCCGTCCCAGCCTGTTGCTGAGAAACGCCATCTGATTGCGGTAGCTGCGCTGGAACTCCTGCATCGAGATTTCGCGGTTGCCGACCTCGGCCAGATATTGCGCCTGGCGCATCCGGAAGATGTCGCCGATGCCCCAGATGGCGAATGTGATGATCAGCAGGCCGAGCAGAACCTTTACGACCCAGCTTCCCGCGCTATTTCTCAGTGAGTTCAGCATTTCCGTTTCGTGTGTGTCGGGCCTTGCGCGGAATAGAACTTTCGACGTGGAACCATCCTTGCGCGATGGCGCCTAAACCGGCATGACTTGCATGCGTTGAGTGCTGTCGCTAGATCAAGTCTGCGGCGAACGCAATGTCAAGGCCCAAAAGCGGGGAAAGCGATGTCAGCGCCAAAGCCTCTGATTGCCGGAAACTGGAAAATGAACGGTTTGACCGCCTCGCTGAGCGAGATCGACAGCTTGCGCGCTGGGCTCGCCGAGGCCGGATTTGGCGTCGCCGCCGATATCATGATCTGTCCTCCGGCGACGCTGATTGCGGCCATGGCCAAGGCTGTGGACGGCACGCCGATCGTCGTCGGCGCGCAGGATTGCCACGTCAAAGCCTCCGGCGCGTTCACCGGCGACCTGTCCGCGCCGATGCTCGCCGATAGCGGCGCCAAGGCGGTGATCGTCGGTCATTCCGAGCGCCGGTCCACGCATGGCGAGCGCGACCGCGACGTCAAAGCCAAGGCGGAGGCGGGGTTTGCCGCGGGGCTCCAGGCGATCGTATGCATCGGCGAAACGGCGGGCGAGCGGCGCATGGGGCTCACGCTGGAGGTGGTCGGGCGGCAACTCGCCGGCTCGCTTCCGTCCGGCGCGAGCGCCGCGACTATGGTTATCGCCTATGAGCCGGTCTGGGCCATCGGCACCGGGCTGACGCCGACCAACGACGACATCGCCGGCGTTCATGCAGCCATTCGCGCCAAGCTTGCCGATCTTATCGGTCCTGAGATTGCCGCCGCCACCCGCATCCTGTATGGAGGGTCGGTGAAGCCGGACAATGCCGAGGAAATCCTGGCGATTTCCGGCGTCGATGGCGCGCTCGTCGGGGGAGCAAGCCTCCTGGCCAAGGATTTTCTGGCCATCATCGCGGCGGGGAGCAAAACCGCCGCATGAAAGGTGCAATCTTCGGCGAGGCTAGGCAGCCAGGGGCAACAGCACAGTCCTTTTGAGGGTGGTTTCATGGTGAGGCGTCCGCTGTCGCGGTATCGATCTTTTATTGCTGGCGCCGGATTGGCATCGTGTCTTGCGCTCCTGGCGCCGCAGATGGCGGCAGCCACGCCGCTCGACGACGACGGGTGCAAGCGCCTGGAGACGGAGCGCGAGGCGCTGGTGGTGCTCGGCATCGACAAATATTTCGAGCACGGCGTCGAATGGGCCAAGACCAATCTGAATGTCGCCGACCTGAACCTCGTCAAGCGCTATCTGGAGGTGTTCGAGCAGCTCCGATTCCGCTGCAAGGAGGACCTCGACATCGTGGCGGGTGACGATTCGGAGGACGAGGACCGGGACGAAACGGCATCCCACGAGGGCGGGGCCCCGCCCGTCCCCGAAAAGAAGCTGGGGAAGCAGGACAAGCAGTCGCAGAATGCCGCCGCGCCGACGCGAGAGCCGGTTCGAGCGGCGCAGCCGACGGCGACCAAGACCAACTCGTTCAAGAACGTGACCTCGATCCAGATGACCCCCGCGCGGGCCGCTCCTTCGAGATGATGCGCGTATAGCGCAGTTTGACGAAATGACGCCGGCCACGGTGGAAACCGCCGCATGAGCACCTAATTTGTGGTCATTTGGCGCGAAATGCTGTAAACGGCCCCCAATGATTAAGGCGAAGTTAGGCAGATGACGACGGTTATTCTCGTAATCCACATTATGATCGCGGCGGCCCTTGTCGGGGTCGTGATGGTGCAACGGTCCGAAGGCGGCGCGCTCGGCATGGGCGGCGGCGGCGGCGGCGGATTCATGACCGGACGCGGCGCGGCAAATCTGCTGACCCGGATCACCGGCGTTCTCGCCGCGGCGTTTTTCGGCACGAGCATCCTCCTTGCCGTCATAGCCGCCAATCGCAGCGCGCCGACGTCGATCATCGACACCGGAGCGCCCTCCGATGGCGCGCAGGCTCCGGCCTCGGGCGAGGGCACGCCGGGCTCGCTGCCCAAGCTTCAGACCATCGTCCCGCCGACGTCGAACGAGCCGCAGGTCCCGCAGTCGCAATAGCACCGGTCGGTCTCCGCGCCTCGTGCGGGAGCTGTTTCCTGACCCCGCAAGACAAGTGGCGCTTAACCCCCTTTTGTCGCCCCGGCCTTGAGCCGGGGCCTATTCGTCTGTCAGTCTGACAATCACCCGCTGATATTTGATTGGGCGCCGGATCTGCGCTCCGCTTCGTCCGGTGCTCGCGTTACGTGCATAGCCTTGTGGTCAGCGCCTAATCTCCAGGCAGGGCAAGCAGATCGGTATGGCCGATCTCGCAGCTTTCGAGTTGTGCGCGTGAGGCGACCCATGCGCCGATCTCGGCCTCGCTGACCTGCCCGGTCTCGCGCGCGGCCTGGGCAATACCTTCCGCCGTCGCCTGGATCAGCGGCAATTCCCGGCGCGTCAGCCGCCAGGGGCTCTTCGCCGTCGCGACCCGGAAGCCTTTCGCCTCCAGACGCGTCCGCCAACGAGAGGGCCGCATTCGGCCCCGCCGCGGCGCCGAAGCCCTTATCCAGCCGCTGATGCGCATTGAACGCCGCCGTGATCGCCCCGTCTGCGGGGTGCGCAGGGTCCCAGCGCATCCCGCCGTCATAGATCAGCACGGTGTAGAGCGGCAATCTTCGCGCGGCGAGCCCGGCGACGAAGCGCTCGATCCAGTCCTCGGAGACCAGATCGAACAGAGCCGCCGCCGTGACCAGATCGACATCGGCCTCCAACAGCGCATCGAGATCGGCGCGAAGGTCGGCTTGGCGAAAATCCACCGTCAGATCGGTGAGCGCGGCCTCGGCTTGCCACGCCTCCGTCGCCGCCCGCGCCGCATCGAGGAGCGCCGGGTCGTAATCGACCAGCGTCCAGTGCTGGATCGCCGGCAAAGCGGGGGTAAGCGCGCGTAGGTTGGAGCCTGTGCCGCAGCCCAGATCGAGCACATTCACCGAGTGGTACGCCGACAGATGCCGGCGCAACGGCTCCGTGAGGTCAGGGGCGCGTGCCCGATGGTCGGCCGGCTCCCTCAGCAGCAGCCAATCGGCGGAAAAGCCGCTCACTGCCTGACCTTCTCGATCGCGCCGGCCACGATCCGCGCCGTGTCTGCCCAGCGCGGCAGTTTCTGCGCATGCGCCCATGCCGCGTCGGAGAGCGTTGCCCGCAACTGGCGGTCGCCGAGGAGGGCGTGCAGCGCGTCGGTCAGCGCATCGATATCTTCCGGGGGTACCAGCAGGCCCGCATCACCGGGAACCGTGTTCGGCACCGCGCCGGCCGCGGCGGCGACGATCGGCAGCCCGCGCGCCAGGGCGGCGGCAAAGGCCATGCCGTAGCCTTCGTAGCGGGAGGGCAGGGCGAAGATGTCGGCCCGGTCGTAATAGGCGCTGAGCGACTCGTTTTTCAGAGCGCCGGCAAGGTGGATCTGCTCTTTGAGGCCCAGATCCCCGATCTGCTGGGCAAGCCGCGCGGCGAAATTCGGGTCGCGGTCGAGGCTGCCGATGATCGTGCAGTGCCATTCGCGGTGCGGCAGCCTGGCGAGCGCGGCGACGAGCAGGTCGTGGCCCTTGCGCGGCACGACGGAGCCGACACTGAGGATCTCGCAGACGCCGCCGCCGCCCTTGGCGCGCTCGGCGGATTCCGTGCCCGGCTCGGCGACGGTGATGCGCGGCAGGTCGGCGAAGGACAGCTCCACCAGCGTCGCCGCCGTTACCGGGCTGGTGACGATCACATGGCGGGCGAAGGACATCGCGGCCTGCTCCGAGGTCAGCAACCGGCGGCTTTCCTGCTCGTCGAGCCCGGTTTCCAGGCCGAGCGGATGATGCAGCAGGACGACGATCGGCGCGGCAATGCTGCCGAGCACCCGCTCGGGCAGGGCGCCGAAGGCGAGGCCGTCGATCAGCAGGACGGCATCCGCGGGCACGCCGGCGAGCAGCGCCGCGGTCTCCTCGATCTCGGCCTCGGACGGAAACGGGAAGCCGCCGGGCAGGGCCAGATGGTTGACGCCGATGCCGTGCTCGGGCAGCAGCGTCATGACGCGCCGGTCATAGACATAGCCGCCGGTGGGCGTGTCGATGTCGCCCGGAATCGCGAAATAGAGCTGGGTCATGATGCGACCGGCCCTTCGAACCAGGCCCGCGCGACATGACTTTCCCGCAGCGTCACGCGCAGCCGCTCGAGCCCTTCCGAGCCGGGGCCGAGCTGGCCCGCGCGCACGGCCTTGGCCATTTCGTCGAAAATATAGCGGCAGAGAAATTCGGTGGTGGTCAGCCTGCCCTTGAAGGCCGGGATATTGTCGAGATTGGCGTAGTTGATCGGCTTCAGGACCGCTGACAGCGCCTCGGCGGCGCGTCCGATATCGACGACGACATTGTGCTCGTCGAGCTTTTCCCGAAAGAAGGCCACGTCGACGACGAATGTCGCGCCGTGCATCTGCTGGGCCGGTCCGAAGAATTCGCCGGGAAGGCTGTGGGCGATCATGATGTGATCGCGGACTTCGAGGGCGTACAAGGTGGGTCTCCCAAAAATGTCTTTTATTGGTATCGAATCGCCGTGGCAATCCCCGGCGCGTCGGTTGCGAGCAGGCGCGGCAGGGCTTCGGGCAGATCGTCGAACGCCACCTCTTCCGTAATCAACGCGTCGAGCCGCGCATCATCGAGCAGAGAAATGGCGGTTTCAAGCCGTTGGCGATGAGAAATCTGCGCGCGCATCGGTGCGGCGACGCTGCCGACCTGCGTCGAGACGATCTGCAGGCGCTGACTGTGGAAAGCGCCGCCGAGCGGCAGGCAGATCTCCGCGTCGCCGAACCAGCTCACCTCGACGATGCGCGCCTCGAAGCCGGCGATGGCGAGCGCCAGCCGTAGGCCGGCTTCCGAGGCGCTGGTGTGGAAGACGATGCCGGCGCCGCGAGGCGCCTCGTCGGGGAGGGCGAAGCCGATGCCTAGCGCATCGGCAATGGCCTGGCGCTCAGGGTGGACATCGATCAGCGTGACCTCGGCCTTGATCAGGCGCGCGGCCAGATGCGCGATCAGGCAGCCGACGAGGCCGGCGCCGATCACGGCGACGCGGGCGCCCTGCTTTGCCTCGCTGTCCCACACCGCGTTGAGCGCGGTTTCCATATTCGCCGCCAGCACCGCGCGCCGGGGCGGGACGGTTGCCGGCACCGGGACGGCGGCATTGGCCGGGAGAACGAATCGGGTCTGGTGCGGATAGAGCGCGAAGACCGTGTGGCCAATCATCGCGTCCGGTCCCGCCTCGACGACGCCGACCGTGCTGTATCCATATTTGACGGGAAAGGGGAAATCGCCCTGCTGATGCGGCGCGCGCATGCGCTGCCATTCGCTTCGCGGCAGGCGGCCCTCGAAAATCAGGCGCTCGGTTCCGCGGCTGATTCCGGAAAACAAAGTCCGTACAAGCACCTTTGCCTTAGCAACGTCATGTTCCGTTAATATTGGATTGTCGAGATTTCGGATGCTTGCGGAAAAGGGAGAGCTATAAACAAGCGCGCGTGCGGAAGGCTCGTCCTCGACCGTCTTATCGCCTCGTGTCATCGCTCCTCACTTTTTTGTGAACAATTCATCTCTCCGCCTCACGTGTTTCACCGACATCGCAGCTTACGTTTACGGGGGAAGCAAATATATGAACGATCAAACGCCGTTGCGCCTGAATGCTCCCACGCATGATACGCGCTTCACGCCGGGTGGATTTCAGGAAACGCGCGTTCTTATGAGGCGCCGCCTGGTCATGGCCGCCCTGACCCTTTCAACCATTGGAGCGCTGTTATACGTCCTCGCCGTGGTTCTTGGAAGCGATGGCTGGACAGCGCTCGATATCGGCATCTACACCGCCTTCGTCTTCTCCGCGCCATGGACCGTCATGGGCTTCTGGAACGCCGTGATCGGTTTCTGGCTGCTCCACCTGGTCGAGAATCCGATGGCCGAGGCCGCGCCCTTTGCCGATCTGGCGGACGCCGGCGCTCCGCTGGTGCTGCGCTCCGCGATCCTGATGACGCTGCGCAACGAGGATCCGACGCGCGCCTTTCTGCGGCTGCGCGTCATCCGCGACAGCCTGGAGCGCACCGGCCACGCCGGCCGCTTCGATTTCTACGTGCTGAGCGACACGGACATTACCGACGTCGCCAATGCCGAGGAGCGGCTGTTCGCAGACTGGCAGGGGGAGTTTCCCGACGCCAGCCGGACCGTTTATCGCCGCCGCGCCAGCAATGACGGCTTCAAGGCCGGCAATGTCCGCGATTTCCTCGATCGCTGGGGCGACGGCTACGATGTGATGCTGCCGCTCGACGCCGACAGCCTGATGTCGGGCGCCGAGATCGTGAAGCTGGTCCGCATCATGCAGGCACACCCGCGGCTGGGAATTCTGCAAAGCCTGGTCACCGGCGCGCCGTCGGCAAGCGCGTTCGCCCGGGTCTTCCAGTTCGGCATGCGCCACGGCATGCGCTCCTACACCATCGGCAATGCCTGGTGGAACGGCGATTGCGGCCCGTTCTGGGGCCATAACGCGGTCGCCCGGATCGCGCCTTTCAAGCAGTTCTGCGCCCTGCCGATCCTGCCGGGCAGGCCGCCGCTCGGCGGCCATGTGCTCAGCCATGACCAGATCGAGGCGACGCTGATGCGTGCGGCGGGATATGAGGTGCGCGTGCTGCCGACCGAGGGCGAGAGCTGGGAGGAGAACCCGCCGACCCTGCTGGATTTCACCAAGCGCGACCTGCGCTGGTGCCAGGGCAATATGCAATATTGGCGGCTGATCGGGCTGCCGGGCCTGACCAGGCTCAGCCGTTTCCAGATCGTCATGGGCATCTTCATGTATCTCTCGGCCTTCGCCTGGACCGTGATGATCATGCTGTCGGCGCTCAAGGTGTTCGACGTGGAGGTCGGCCCGAAGCAGATCGAGCTTGGCATCGGGCTGTTCTTCGTGTCCTTCTTCTTCAGTATTTCGCCGAAGCTGGCCGGCATGCTCGACGTGCTGGCGACGAAGGGGGCCGTCGCGCGTTACGGCGGCCTGCCGCGCTTCCTGGCCGGCAGCCTGACGGAGATCCTGTTCTCGATGATGATCGCCCCGATCGAAGCGGTGCGCCTGACGATCTTCATGATCAGTCTCGCCTTCGGGCGGTCGGTGATCTGGAACGGCCAGGACCGCGACGTTCACGGGCTGAGCTGGGCGACGGCGATGAGCGGGCTCTGGCCGCAGACGCTGTTCGGCATCGCTTTGCTGGCGCTGTTCGCCTGGAAGGTGCCCGGCGTGCTGCTCTGGGCCGCGCCGATGCTGGCCGGTCTCGTCCTCGCCATCCCCTTCGCCGTGTTCACCGCCTCGCCTCGGGTGGGCCGGTTCTTCGTCCGGATCGGACTGTGCGTCATTCCGGAGGAGTTGAACCCGCCGCGCGATCTGCAGCGGATTGCGGGACCCGATCTTCGGCTGGGCGGACCGGATGCGCCGGTCGGACCGTCGGGACAACTGGCCCCGGACCTCGCTCCGGCAATGAGTAGCTAAGTGATGACCGTCGCGACCGTTTCACTCGAAACCATGCGGCGGTCTCTCCGCGGAGTGGCGGGCATCGCCCGCTCTCTGCGGATCTATTATGGGACCAGGGGCCATCGCGACCGGATGATGGCGATCTATGGCGGCCTGATCGCGCCCGGCGATCTGATATTCGATATCGGCGCGCATGTCGGCGACCGGACTGGCGTCTTTCACGCAATGGGAGCCCGCGTCGTCGCGGTGGAGCCGCAGCCGGCCGCCTATGGCTGGCTGAAGCTACGCTATGGCCGCACGGCGGGGGTGACACTGGTTCGCGCCGCGCTGAGCGACGCGCCGGGACCGGTCATGCTGCATCTCAACCTCGCCAACCCGACCGTCTCCACCGCGTCGCCGGGCTTCATTGCCGCGGCCGAGGGCGCCGATGGCTGGGAGGGCCAGCACTGGGATCAGACCATCGCCGTGCCGGGGATGACGCTCGATGCGCTCATCGAAAGCTACGGGATGCCGGCTTTCGTGAAGATCGATGTCGAGGGGTTCGAGCTGCACGTTCTCAACGGGCTGACCTGCCCGCTGCCGGCGCTGTCCTTCGAATTCACCACGATACAGCGCGACGTCGCCGTCGCCTGTCTGAACAGGATCGGATCGCTGGGAAGCTACCGCTTCAACGTTGCATTGGGCGAAAGCCACCGGCTCGAATTCGGCGAAACGGTGGGCGCGGGCGAAATGGCGGACTTCATCCGTGCCTTGCCGCACGGCGCCAATTCCGGAGACGTTTACGCGACGCTGGAGCGCGACCGGGAAAACCGGACACCGGCTCCGCCCGAAAAATCGTGCGAAAACAAAAGCCGCCAGCGCGTGAGCGATCCAACATGACGCGATCATGCGCTGGCGTAGAGCGCGCATCCGCAAAAAGCCGAGCCGCCGGGAGACTATCGGCGGCTCGGTCCAGGCTTCGCAATCGGCTTGTTACCGGATGATGAGCACAGGAACTGTACTGTGCGTCACGACCTCATTCGCCTCGCTCCCCAGCACCAGACGGCTGAGGCCGCGCCGGCCGTGCGAAGCCATCACGATAAGGTCGCAGCCCTTTTCCTTGGCCGCATCGATGATGCCTTCCGCAGGATGGCGGTCTTTCATATGCAGCGTTGAATAAGGGACGCCTTCCTTGTCGGCGATCCGCTTGGCCGCTTCCAAAACGTTGGTGGCGTTGGCACTGGCGCTCTCTTCGTATTTGTCCGGCGGCAGCACCATCGCGACTTCCCCGACGATGACCGCTTCCCACGGCTCGGTGGCCGTTGCGATCGTTGCCTGAGCACCGAGCGCCTTGGCCAGGGCCAGCCCCTGCCGAATGGCCTTGCCGGAAAGCTCAGAGCCGTCCGTCGCTATCAAAATGTTCTTGTACATGGCTCGCCTCGCAAGTTTACGGAAATAGCTTGTGTACGGATTAAGCGCGCGGCCGCCTGCCCGGAGACGCCCGGTACCTGCATTCGCGGGAATAGACCATATGCAGGGAGCGACGCAACAGCACCCTGACGCACTCGTCCTGAAGTGCGGCCGTCGCCGTCTTCGCTCCCGTGATCACCGCACCCTTTTGCGCATGATCCCGTAAGATGCCGCCGATGTCACCCCCCAACAGACCGTCCAGGCAGCTGACGCCGCTCTGCCACATCGAGGTCTGCAGTACTTCCAGGGCCGGCCCTTGCGTCGCGAGCAGCGCCGGGCTGCCGCCGGTTTCGTCAAGCGGCGCGAGCCGTTCGACCAGCGTGGTGATGTCGCTGTCGTCCGCCACCAAAGCGTCGTACAGCGCCGAACCGGTCTGGAGCGCCGGCTGCTCGCCGGCCAGCCAGAGATCGTCGGATGTGAGGCCCAGCCCTTGGAAGTCCCTCAAGGCGCCAAGCAGGCGTTCGACGTCGTAAAAGACGGCAATCGCAAACCGAAGCTTTTCATTCTCTTCGGCCATAGTCGGCAGCCTCACGTCTATCGGGAGCCCGCCCAAGGTGATGCCCATTTCCTTTGCAACGCTCGCCGTGTCTTTCGCGATGAGGGTCACAAGCTCTCGGCTCCTTCGGCCAGCCTTTGCAGCTCTAAGGTATCGAGCAATATGACACGGGCGCTTTGCGGTAGATCAATCAGGCCTTTCGATTTCAGCTTGGTGAGCGTGCGGCTCACGGTTTCGATGGTCAGGCCGAGAAAATCGGCGATGTCGGCGCGCGTCATCGGCAGGTCGATCACGTCCTCCGCCTCGCCATTGCGCTGGTTGCGGCGGGAGAGGGCGACGAGGAAGGCCGCGACTCGCTCGGAGGCGCTGCGATGGCCCGTGGTCATCATCAGGTCGCGCGTGGCGGCGAGTTCCTCGGCGACCGCGCGATAGAGGTTGAAGCTCAGATCCGGATCGTGGGTCGCGATCTGATGCAGCGCCGCCAGCGGCATCGAGCGAATGCGGGCGGCCTTGATCGCCTGAGCGTTCATGATGCGCTCGCCCTGACCGCCCAGCCCGATGAAATCGCCCGGATAGGCAAAGCCGAGAATCTGGCGGCGGCCGTCGGGCAGGACCTTGAAAAGCGAGACGGCGCCGGATTCGATGCGGTAGATGTTGTTCGCCGGGTCGCCTTCGACGAAGACGAACTCCTTCGCCTGCACCTTGCGAATCGATGCCTGGGACAGGCAATCGTCGAGGCTTCGGCACCGCGTTGCGGATTTGGGCGCGGCGCTGCGGCGGGGAAGGACTGCGTAGCTCGTCGCACTGGCGGTCTGAATGCTGTCCATAAGGTTCCTCGTGGCGTCCTGGCGTGGTTAACTAAAAGAGAGCTAACCAGCCGCGCGTCAGCGGCGTTCAACAGATTTGTATTCGTTTGTGTAAATGTGTGTAATTGAGAGGCTCTGGATTTGGAGATAGGCCCTGCCCGATGACTGGCACGCAGAGTGACAAGGACAGCGTCAGGATCCTGATCGTCGATGACGACCCCGAGGTGCGGCTTCTGCTTCGCCGCCTCCTGGAGCGCGAATCCTACATCGTCTCGGAAGCGCAGAACGGGCGGGAGCTGTTCGCTCAACTCCAGAACGGCCCGCTGCAACTCATTACGCTCGATCTGGGCCTGGGCGGCGAGGACGGGCTGGACCTGGCGCGCCAGATCCGGGCGCAGCACAATGTTCCGATCATCATGATTTCCGGCAAGGGCGACACGATCGACCGCGTCGTCGGCCTGGAACTCGGCGCCGACGACTACATCAGCAAGCCGTTTCACCTGCGCGAAGTGCTTGCCCGCATCCGCGCCGTCCTGCGGCGCTATGAGTCGACCGCGCTGGAGGCCGGCGGCAAGCCGTCCGCCGAGGCCAACGACAACCGTTACCGCTTCGAGGGCTGGACGCTCGACACCGTCCGGCGCGAGTTGACCGACGAGACGGCCGGCATGCACGAGCTGACCACGGCGGAGTTCAATCTGCTGGAGATCTTCGTCAAGCGTCCGGGGCGGGTGCTGTCACGCGACAATATCATGGATCTTCTGAAGGGGTCGGACTGGTCGCCGGTCGACCGGACCGTCGACAATCTGGTCGCCCGCATCCGCAAGAAGATCGAAGCCGACGCCAATGCGCCGCGCATGATCAAGACGGTGCGCAGCGTCGGCTATGTGTTTACGCCCGACGTCAGGCGCGGTTGATTTTCGCACGCTCGAGCGCCGCGCGGATCGCGGCGGCCAGATCGTCGCCGCTATAAGGCTTGCGCAGAACCGGTATTTCGGTGATGGCGCCGGTCAGCCCATGCGCGATGTTCTCGGTGAATCCCGAGGTGAGCACCACGGGCGTTCCGGGACGATGCGATTTCGCCCAGTTGGCGAGATCGAAGCCCGAAACCCCGCCCGGCATCACCACGTCGGAAAAGATCAGGTCGACCTTCAGACCGCCGTCGAGCAGCTCTATCGCCTCGACCGCGCTTTCGGCTTCGTGCACCTTGTAGCCGAGCCGGGCGAGGCGCTTCATGGTCACGTCGCGAACCGGCCCCTGGTCTTCGACCACGAGGATCGACTCGCCGGTCGCCAGCGCAGGCGAGGCGCGGTTTTCGGTCTTCCCCGTGCGGGCCGATTCGGTGTCGGCGCGCGGCAGGTAAAGATTGACCGTGGTGCCCGTGTCCGACCTCGCTGTAGATCGCGATCCGGCCGCCCGACTGCCGCGCGAAGCCGTAGATCACGCTGAGGCCGAGCCCGGTGCCGCGGCCGGCTTCCTTGGTGGTGAAGAACGGCTCGAACACGCGGGCGAGCACATCCGGGTCGATGCCATGACCGGTGTCGGACACCGAAAGCCGCACATAGTCGCCGGGCGGCAGGCCGGTTTCCTGGGCGAGCTGAAGATCGGCGATCGGCATGTTGCTGGTCTCGATCAGAAGCTGGCCGCCGGACGGCATGGCGTCGCGGGCGTTGATCGCCAGATTGAGCACCGCGTTTTCGATCTCGCTGACGTCGGAGAGCACGGGCCACAGGTCGGGCGCGAGCGACGAGGCCAGGCTGACGGTCTCCCCGAGGCTCCGGCGCAGCATGTCCATCATCCCCAGAAGCTGCTCGTTGAGATTCATCAGCACGGCGTCGAGCGGCCGGCGCCGGGCGAATGTCAAAAGCCGGTCGGTCAGCCGCGCGCCCATGACCGCCGCATCGCTTGCCCGCTTCAGCAGGTCGCGCTGGAAATCGTCGTCGATCTCCAGATCGAGCAGCTCCAGATTGCCGGTGATGATGGTCAGCAGGTTGTTGAAATCGTGGGCGATGCCGCCGGTGAGCTGGCCGAGCGCCTCCATCCGCTGCACCTGGCGCAGGGCCTGATCCTGCGCCAGCTCATGCGTGACATCCCGGATAACGCACAGGAACCCCATATAGCTGCCGCCGGCGCCGATGATGTCGGCGGTGCCCGCAATGCCTGGAAAATGCCGGCCGTCCTTTCGGGCGAAGTTGATGATCTGCCCTTCCGGATGGCCCGAAGGCATCAGCGCCGAGACGATTTCGGAGAAACGACGGTAGTCGGCGTCGGTGGCGAACATGTCCCGGCAGGCGACCCCGGCAAGCTCGCTTGCACAATAGCCGAAGATGCGCGTGGCGGCGGGATTGCCCAGGGTGATCATGCGCGCGCCGTTGGAGATGATCATCGCGTCCGGGCTGTTCTTGAAGATCGCCTCGAACAACGTCTTCTGCCGGCCGCCCTCCCGTTCGGCGGTTACCCGGGCGGAGATGTCGTGGATGCTGCCGACGAAATAGCGTTTGCCATCGGCCTCGAACTCGCCGACGGACAGATGGATCGGGAATACGCTGCCGTCCTTGCGCCGCCCGTCGACCTCCCGCCCGATGCCGATGATCTTCTTATCGCCGGTCTCCAGATAGTTCTGCACATAACGGTCGTGCGAAGACCGGTGCGCGGCCGGCATGATCATCCTGACGTTCTCGCCGACCAGTTCGGATTGCGAAAAGGCGAAGATCTTTTCCGTGGCGGGATTGGCCTTCTGGATGATGCCGTGCTCATCGATGATGATGATCGCATTGACGGAGGAGTCGATCGCAGCCTCCACCATGTGCTGCTCGAAACCGACCGTCGGCTTGGCTTTTTCGGATCGCTCCATCATCGGCTCAACGGGCCCTTCGGACGGTTGCGGACCGTCGGCATTCCGGGACAGGAATAAGGCTTGAACAAAAGGCGCACCGCATTTTTAACCCGGTGCCTGGAAACCGCTCGCATCATCTCGCAATTTGCACATATTTTGCGGCCGTGGCCAGTCCGGGGTCGTGTCGCATTGACGCGGGCGGCTGTTCCGGCGAAAAGCTTCACGCAAGGAGGATGGGCACCTATTGCCCCTTGGTGCTGAGGGTCTGCCGACCCCGATCCGCCAGGCATGTTTGCGCATCCATTCATTCTTTTGGCGCTATTCCTGTATCATTGGCGTCGAATCCCGGCGACGCTGCTGCACTTCGGCCGATACGACCGATGCGGCCCGCCCGAGCGGCGGCGCGGCGCATCACTTCATTTGCGAGTATTTGCTCGATGACGACCAGTTTCAACCTTAAACCCGGCGCTTCGCGGTCCCCCTGGGGGTTGTTCAAGCCGAAGCTCATCACGGTGCTCCGCGAAGGCTACGACTTCTCCAAATTCCGCAGCGACGCGATTGCCGGACTGACCGTTGCGATCGTGGCGCTGCCGCTGGCCATGGCGCTCGCCATCGCATCGGGCACGACGCCGGACAAGGGACTGGTGACGGCGGTGGTTGCGGGTTTTCTGATCTCCGCGCTCGGCGGGAGCCGCTTCCAGATCGGCGGCCCGACCGGGGCGTTCGTCGTCGTCGTGTTCAACGTCATCGCCCAGCACGGCTATGACGGGCTGATCCTGGCCACGCTGATGGCCGGCGGCATGTTGATCGTCGCGGGGCTCGCCCGCTTCGGCACCTGGATCAAATATATTCCCGAGCCAGTCGTCACCGGCTTCACCGCGGGCATTGCGGTGATCATCTTCTCCAGCCAGATCAAGGATCTGTTCGGTCTGTCTCTGGCTCAGGTGCCGGCGGAGTTCCTGAGCAAATGGCAGGCGTTCTGGAGCGCGCGCGACACCATCGATCCGGCGACCTTCGCCATCGCCGCCGGCGCGCTGGCTACGATTTTAATCCTGCGCCGGTACGCGCCGAAATGGCCCGGCTTTCTCATCGCCGTCCTCGGTGCATCGGTGCTCGTCACCTTCGCGCATCTGTCGGTCGACACGATCGGGTCGCGCTTCGGCGGCATTCCGTCCGGCCTGTCCATGCCGGTGCTGCCGGAGTTCAGCCTGGACAAGATGCGCGACGTGCTGCCCTCCGCTTTCACCATCGCCTTTCTCGCCGGCATCGAAAGCCTGCTCTCCGCCATGGTCGCGGACGGCATGACAGGCGCGCGTCACCGCTCCAATTGCGAGCTTGTCGCTCAGGGCGTGGCCAATACGGCGTCCGCCCTTTTCGGCGGGCTGCCCGCGACCGGCGCCATCGCCCGGACGGCGACCAATATCCGCTCCGGCGCACGCTCGCCCGTCGCCGGGATCATGCACGCCGTCTTCCTGCTGATATTCATGCTCGCCGCCGCCCCGCTGATGGCCTATGTGCCGCTGGCGAGCCTTGCCGCCGTCCTCGTCATCGTCGCCTGGAACATGAGCGAGGCGCATAAGTTCCGCCATCTGATGAGAGCCCCGCTCGGCGACCGGCTGGTGCTGCTGGCCACCTTCCTGCTGACCGTGCTGGTCGATCTGACCGTCGCGATCGAAGTCGGCGTCGTGCTCGCCGCGATCCTGTTCATGCACCGGATGTCGGAGGCGATGATGGTGCAGAAGGGCGTCGACTACATGCAGGCCGACATGGACGACGCGCTCAGCCCGGCGCTCGATTTCAGCCATCTCAGCCTGCCGGCGGGCGTGGAGATGCTCAGCCTGCGCGGGCCGCTGTTCTTCGGCGCCGCCCGTCACTTGCGCGATGCGCTCGACACGCTGACGACCTCGCCGCATGTGTTCATCGTACGGATGCGCAACGTGTCGATGGTCGATGCGACCGGTGCGGCCGCGCTCTCCGAATTCGTCCGCAGTTGCCGGGCACAAGGGATTACCGTGATCGTCTCCGGCATCCGGCCGCAGGTGCGCGAGGTGCTGAAGAAGCTCGGCTTCGAGGGTACGCATGACAATGTGCGTTTCAGCGACGCATTTCCGGAGTTGCGGGCGCTGGCTCTGAAGATCGTCGGCGCCGGGGAGACAGACGATGAGCCGGCGCTTGGTGCACAGAAGGCGGTGACTTAGGCGGGTTGATCGTTTCCCTGTGCGCTGATGATGCGTTACAGCGCCGCCGCGACCGGCAGGTGGGTGAGGCCGACGAGGGCGACGTCCTCGCGGGTGAGGATGCCCGAATAGACGTGGCGCATCCGCTCGCTCATCGGCCCTTTGTCCTCGAAAGCGCTGCGGAAATCGGGTGCCGCTGCAGCTCCGCCGGCCATGGCCCAGCCCTGGACGACGCTGCCGCAGAGATAGACGCCGCCCCAGGCCGCGGAGGCCAGGACGAGATCGCCGGCGACGCGGCCGAGCAGCCCCGAAACGATGCGCACGGTTTCCGCAGCGGCCTTGTCCGCGCTGGCGCCGGCAAACACCTCCGCGCCGGTGAGGTCAGGACCATCCGTCCCGGCCAGCCGGGTGGCGACATGGCGGTAGAGGCGCGGGATGCCGCGGCCGGACAGGACGTCCTCGACGCTATGCGCCCAGCCGATCAGATCGAGTTCGGCCGCACTGCGTGCGCCGAGCGACATGTGGCCGGGTTCGCCCGGATTGGTGATCCAGCCCTGGCCGTTCGGCATGATCGCGGCCGCGCCGAAACCGGTGCCGACATTGAGCGCGACCATGGCGCTGCGCTGCGTCGCCGGGCGCGGCACATCGCCGACCGGGCTGAGGTCTCCTGCGCCGAGATGGGGCAGGGCGAGCGCGACGGCCTGCAGGTCGTTGACCAGCCGGGCCGGTGCGCCGCCGAGCAGCGCCTCGATCGTGCCGGTCTCGATGGTCCAGGGGGCGTTGGTTAGCGTCGCGCGGTTGCCGTCGATGGGGCCGGCGACGCCGATCGCCGCGCCCTCGCAGCCAGCCGCGCCGCCGGTCTCGGCGAGAAAGGCGGCCAGCGCGTCGTGGAAATCGGCAAAATCCTTGAGCGGGTAAGCGCGCCGCTCGCCGAGCGCATGGTGCCCCGGACTGCGCGCGAAGCGCACGTTGGAGCCGCCGACATCGGAAACCAGCCGCCAGCCCGTCACGCCACCACCTCCGGCGCGTCGGGTGCGAGGCAGGCGAGAAAATCCTTCCGCCAATGCGCCGCATCATGCTCGCGCACCCGCGCATTCAGCGCCCTATGGCGTTCGCGGCGCTCCTCGACCGGCATGGTCAGGGCCTGCTCGAGCGCGTGGGCGATGTCGTCGATGTCGTAGGGATTGACGATCAGGGCCTCGCGCAGATCCTCGGCAGCGCCGGCAAAGCGCGACAACACCAGAACGCCGGGATTGTCCGCGTCCTGCGCGGCGACATATTCCTTGGCAACCAGGTTCATGCCATCCCGGAGCGGCGTCACCAGCCCGACCTCGGAGCCGCGGAACAGCGCCGCGAGCTGCTCGCGCGGGACGTTGCGGTGAATATAGCGCACCGGCGTCCAGTCGAAATCGCCGAACTCGCCGTTGATCGAGCCGGAAAGCTGTTCCAGCTCTTCCTTGATGTCCGTATAGGCGGCGACGTCCTCGCGGGTCGGCGGCGCGATCTGCATCAGCGTCACCATCTTCTGCTTGTCGGGGTAAAGCTCCAGGAGGCGCCGGAAGGCCTTCAGCCGCTCCGGCAGGCCTTTCGAATAATCGAGACGGTCGACGCCGACGATATGGGAGCGCGCCAGACTGCGCCGGTTGAGCCGTTCGATGATGCCGTCCGCCGCCGGGCCGTGGGCCATGCCGGCAAAGCTGTCCACATCGATGCCGATCGGGAAAGCGCGTGCGATCACGGTGCGGCCGAACGCCTTGACGCGGTGGTTCGGCCCGATCTCGCCGCTGATGTGCTCGCTGGCGAAGCGCTGGAAATTGACCACGTCGGCATTGGTCTGGAAGCCGATCACGTCATAGGCGAACAGCGATTTGACCAGCCATTGGTGGACCGGGACGGCAAGCAGCACGCCGGGCGGGGGAAACGGAATGTGCAGGAAGAACCCGATCCGCTGCTTGGCGCCTCGCGCGCGCAGCTCCGAGGCGAGGGAAAACAGGTGATAATCGTGCACCCAGATGATGTCGTCGGGTTCGAGCAGGTTGATCAGCGCATCGGCGAAGCGGGCATTGACGCGGCGATAGCCGTCGAAATAGGCGGTTTCGAAGGCCACCAGGTCGAGGCGGTAGTGGCAGGCGGGCCAGAGCACCTGATTGGCGAAGCCGACATAATAGTCCTGATAGTCCTGGTCGGTCAGAGGAATGGTCGCAATCGTCACCGTGCCCTGCTGCGCCACGTTGACCGAAATCGAGCGGGTGTCTTCGACGACGTTGCCGTCCCAGCCGAACCAGATGCCGCCGGTCTTCCGCAGCGTGTCGCCCAGGGCGACCGCGAGGCCGCCCGACTTGGTTTTGTTCTCCAGATAAGCGACACGGTTCGAGACGACGACGAGTCTGCTCATACCACCCCTTCCCAAGGGCGCGACAGTCGGACCGCCCCGTTGATGATCCCGACCATCGAATATGTTTGCGGGAAATTGCCCCACGACTCTCCCGTCGCGGGCTCGGTGTCCTCCGACATTAGACCAAGATGGTTGCGCGTTTCCAGAAGTGCTTCAAAAATCTCGCGCGCACGCTCACGCCGGCCCACCCGCGAAAGCGCGTCGACGCGCCAGAAGGCGCAGACATTGAACGCGGTTTTCGGCATACCGAAATCGTCCGGCGCTTCGTAGCGCATCATGTGCGGCCCCCGCCCGAGGGTCTTTTCGATCTGATCGAGCGTCGACACGAAGCGCGTGTCCGTCGGCTCGATGAAGCCGACCTCGCTCATCAGCAGCACGCTGGCATCCAGATGCTCGCCGCCGAAACTTTCGACGAAAGATTGGCGTTTCTCGGACCATGCCTGCTCAAGGATGGTGCTCTTGATCAGGGCGGCGCGCTCCTCCCACACGGTATGCCGCTCTGCGAGGCCCAGATGGCCGGCGATCTTGGCGAGGCGGTCGCAGGCGGCCCAGCACATCACGCTCGACGAGGTGTGAACGCGGGCGCGGTGGCGCAGCTCCCACATGCCGGCATCGGGCTGGTTGTACAGCGCGAAGGATTGCTCGCCGGCGAATTCCAGCTTGCGAAAATCGTCGGCGCCGGGCGGGGCGAGCAGGCGCTGGTCGAAGAACGCCTGCGAGGCGCCGAGCACCAGATTGCCGTAGGTGTCGTGCTGGAAATGCTCATAGGCCTGATTGCCGACGCGGACCGGGCCGGTATTGCGATAGCCGCCGAGCTGCGGGATGATCCGCTCCGTGAGCTGACTTTCCAGGCCGACGCCGTAGACCGGCTGCAGATGGTTGTCCCGCGCCGTGGCGACGATGTTCATGATCCAGCGGACATAATCCTCCATGGTCTTGACGGCGGCGAGGCTGTTCAGCGCGCGCACGACGAACAGCGCATCCCTGATCCAGCAATAGCGATAGTCCCAGTTCCGCTCCGTCTCGGCGGCCTCCGGGATGCTGGTGGTAAGCGCGGCGACGATGGCGCCGGTCGGCTCGTAGCTGCACATCTTCAAGGTGATCGAGGCGCGGATCACCGCCTCCTGCCACTCCGGCGGCAAGGCCAGGCGATGCACCCAGGTTTTCCAGTAGAGCTGGGTGCGCTTCTGGAAGTTCTCCGCCGTCTCGCCCGGGCCGTCGGTGAGCGTCTCGTCGGGGCCGAGGATCAGGTTGATCGGCTCGGCGACGTTGAAGGCGATATCGTCGAGCAGATAGTCGATCGGAGCGTCGGTGGTCAGCCGGAGGACGAAATTGGGGCCGGAGAAGCGGATATGGTTGGAGCCGAAGGTGACGGCGGGCTCGGTCTTGCCGTAGTCGAAACGCGGCTTGACCCGGATGCGGATGCGCGGGCTGCCGCCGGCCGGCAGGATGCGCCGCACCAGCATCTGCGGGCGGAAGGTCCTGTCGCGCCAATGGAATCGCGGCACGAAATCGATGACATGGACCGATCCGCTCTGGCCGTGCAGCGTCGTCTTGAGCAGGGCGGTGTTCGGGATGTAGCTTTGCTCCGTCGAGACCAGATCGTCCATTTCCACCGCGAACGTGCCTTCGCCGGGCGCATCCTCGGGCGTGCCGAGCAGGGAGTGGAAGACCGGGTCCTTGTCGAAACGCGGCAGACAGCACCAGACGACGTTCGCCTTCTGGTCGACCAGGGCGGCAATGCAGCAATTTCCGATAATGCCGAGATTAAGTGTGCTCACGATCGTTATGTCCTGAATTATCAATAATGGAATTGAGCCAGGCCAGGAGCGCCTCGCGATCTGCAACGCGGTGTTGCGCCTTGGTTTCGCCCTGGCCGACCTTGATGGAAATGCCGGCGCGCGCATTGACCAGCTCGAAGCCGTCTTCATCGGTAAGATCGTCGCCGGCAAAGATCGGCACCCGGCCCGCGAAGGGCGGCTCCTGCAGGAAGCTGTCGATAGCGGCGCCTTTGTCGCTCGGATAGCCGACCGCTTCGATCACCATCTTGCCGCGGCGCAAGGTGATCGAGCCGGCGGCTTCGGCAGCCTCTTCCATGGCCTGCACGCAGACCGCTTCCAGCTCCGGCCGCTGCCGGTAGTGAAAAGCGATCGCGCCGTGCTTCGGCTCCAGCAGAAGTCCTTTTTCGCGGTCGACGAGCGGCTGCAGCCGGGCGGCGATGGTGTCGAGCCCGGTCATGTCGAAGTCGGGATGATGCAGGGTACCGTTCACATCGCGCCTGGTCAGCCCGTGAACGCCGGCGACCGGAAGCGTAACCGGCTTGAGGAAGTGGTCGATGCTGGCAATGTCGCGGCCGGTGATGATCGCGATGGCGCCGACGGAGGTCTCGCGCAGCCGCGAAAGCACGTCGCGGGTCTGGTCGGAGACCTCGACCTGTTCGGGGTGCTCGGCGATGTCGGCAAGCGTGCCGTCGAAATCGAAGAAGAACGCATAGCGCTCAGGGTCGGTCACGTCAGGAAGAGACATGGGTCAATTCGCCAATCTGATTGAGCAACGCCGGTGATGCAACCGGCGCAATGCGATATAAACGCGCCGCCGGGCAATATCGGCATGAGGGAGAATGTCGCGGCTTCGAGCACTCCAAATCGAACGATGTCAAGCAAGGCCGAAGGTCCCATGAGCCAGGCGCAATGCGCGGACGCGCTGTCGCGGATTGCCCCGGGCCGCCATTCTCGATAGCTTGGCCTCAGTACTAGCGCGGCTCACCCACGGCTTCAACGGGTTTGCAAGAAATCCAACACGATCCTGCCGAGGATGTGGAGAGCGCATGGATAACCGGTCATGGCAGCGCCGAGGCCGGACCGAGGTTCAAGCCGTTCCTGGATGTCATGGCCGGATTGCCGCATATCGAGATCGAATATTGCCGTCAGTGCCGGTGGCTGCTTCGCGCGGCCTGGATGGCGCAGGAACTGCTGGTCACGTTCGAGGAGGAGCTTGGCGGGGTGACGCTGGCGCCCGGCGTGGGCGGGATCTTCGAGGTGCGGCTCGGCGGGGACGTGCTCTGGTCGCGCAAGGCGGAGGGGCGCTTTCCGGAGATGAAGGAGCTGAAGCAGCGAGTGCGCGATCGCATCGCGCCGAACCGCGACCTGGGGCATTCCGATCGCAAGGCGACCGGGGATTAGCGCCTTGTCCGTCCCGATTGAATCGGATTTGGCCCCCAAACTCATTGTTTTGGCCCATTTTTGAGACGCGAACCGGGCTCCATTTGCCGGAAAATGCTCCGGGTTCGGCGATTTGCCTGTGGCCGCGTGTCGATCGGCGGGGGACACGGGGGGTGCATTTGACTGCCGCCGGCACCGTTTCGCACGGTTCCGTCGCGCCGAACGGGCGGCGCGGTGTCGAGATGCGGGCTCCGGCGCCGGCGTTCGCTCCATGGTCGACCCGTCCCGTCAGCCCTGTATCGCTGGAGATGCGGCCGGTTCGTCAGGCCGGTGCACGATCGCAACGGCCCGGCGGCGTGTGCGGCGGCGCGAGCTCCGGCGGTCCAGCGCATAGGCCGCAATGATCAGGAGCGGATAGTTGGTTGGCGAGGAAACGGCGTTGTCGGTGTAGCAGAAGATCAGGAAGCCGAGCGCGGCGATCGGAAAGAGAAAATTGGTCGGCCCCGAGGAGAACCAGATCAGCACCACGATCCAGAGGAACACCACGAGCATCGCGACGGCGGGCATGACGCCCAGCTCCGCCGCGAACCGCAAATATTCGTTATGCGCAGCCACCACGCCGCCGATCTTGGCTGAGATCTGGTGCGGGACCAGCAGCGTCGAATGACCAAATCCGACGCCGAAATCCCAGTATCTTTCGATGATCAGGTGGTAATATTGCCAAAGCACATCCCGGCCGCTGCTGCCGGCGGTGGTAAACCGCTGGATGATCGCCTGGCCCGCTGTGACCAGGAATATGGCGGCGCCAAGCCCGCTCATCAGGGCGACAAGCCATTTCTTGACCGGCTGAACCTTCAGTTCGAAGACAAAGTAATAGCCGCATATCAGCGTCGTCAGCGCCAGAGGCATGCGGGCGGCCGTCAGCAGCAGGATGAAGCAGTTCACGAAGAACAGCTTCATGTAGTTCTTGTTCACATGCTGGGTCAGCGCCAGCGCGCTAAGCGCTGCCACCAACGTGATGCTGGCCAGAAAGGCAGGCTCGAGGGACCCCTGCAGGCGCGGCACATGATTCTCATAATCCACGCCGAACACCGAGCCGAGCCCCGTCACCTGGTATACGCAGCCGACAGCCACGCAGAACAGGGGCGAAAACGCCGACGTCCGCAACATGATGTCACGATCGCCGCGGGCGGGCGTTACGCTCAGCAGGAGCAGCGGCACGATCACCTGGTTCGATGCCCGGATCCAAACGAGCCAGTTGAAGCCGGGAAAAGACGTCATGAGCGCCGATGCCACCAGGATGAGAATCGCGGTGCAGGAGAGCAGGAAGACGCCGAACCGAAGTCTCCGGGTGAGCACGGCGGCAAACGCGGAGGCCAGCAGAAAGGCTTTCGAGATGACCACCGCCTGATCGACCGCGAATACCTCTTCGAAATTCAGTATAAAGAAGAAATAGCCGATCGTGAATAGATAGGCGTAGGACATCTACTCCACCATCCGCGTGCGATCTGCGGTTGCGCAAGCCAACGTCACGGCTTGTGACCGAGCGCCAGAGCCGACCGAACCAGCATGATATAGGGCGGGATCCATCCGAGAATCCCGGCAAGGACGGCGCCTTCCGATTTGAAGAAATGAACGAGCGGGTATACCCCGATTGCACAGAGCACTGCGCCGGCGAGCTGATGCAGCGCATATTCGCGGTGGCGGCGGTGGCCGAAAACGATGGTCTCGAGCGGCGCGGCAGTGGCCAAGAGAAAGAACGCCAAGCCGGTCAGCCTTAAGGTCGGAACGAAGTCGAGATATTCGGGGCCGAGGAGCAGCCGGATGATCGGCTGGGCAAACAGCGACACCAGCAGAACGAAGCTTGCGGATACGACGACGTAAAGGGAGACGGTGCGTCGCGATTGGCGGGCCACGGCGATGCGGTCGGTCTGATCGACGCGGCCGAACGCAATCTTATCGATGGTATCGAAGCCACGCAAAATGATCATCGCAGGCTGCAGCGGGGTGCGGACGGCCGTAAATCCGGCGATGTGGACCGGTGCAGCCACGATTCCAAGGATCCACTGCGGCACGGTCATATACATCGCCGATGCCAGACTGCCGATGCCGCCCCACCCGATCGAGGTGGAGAACATCGACCGCAAGACCAGCAATGCGTGGCGCCAGACGCGGCGCTCGAAGACCGCGTTCAGTCCGATCGTTTTCGTTGCGCCGATCAGGAACAGCAGGCTCATTGCAATCGAATAGCGCAGATGAAACGTAAAGACCGCGCATGCCAGGGCGACCATCGAGGCCGACGTCATGAACGAGATCAGGCACGAATAGACCGGACCGAAGCGTCGGATTGCGATTGCGCGGTCCATTTCGACCGATATGTAAATCGCGCTTATGCCGAAAAACGACGTGATCACCATGCGCGAGAATGCGGACGCGCTCTGCAGGTGCATGATCAGATCGGTTATGAAGATAGCGCCGGAAAAGCAGAAGAAAATTCCCAGATGCTGAGCGGAGATCGCAGAGAGCCGCCGGCGGAAGACTTGATCGGGCCACAGCAGGACCGGGATGACGATCGCGGTTCTGTACAGGCCCGCGGCAAGCAAACAGGAGAACATGGCGATGCCGTAACTGGCGAATGTGATCTGGTCGTAGGTCCGGATCAGGACGATGGTCAGCACGAAATTGGCCAGCGAGAAAAGCGCCTGATCCGTCAGCGCGCAGAGGCGCTTGACGACTGGTCGATCGAATGCCGGCATCCGCCGACCTAATTCCTGCAGGGCAACCGCCATCAGCATGCCCTTTCAAGCTGGTCCGGAAAGGGCGGGGGCGCGTCGCGTCGGTCCTTCTTCAGCACGATCCGGGCCGGAACCCCGACGGCGAGCGCGCCGTCCGGTACGTCACGAAGCACCACGGCGTTGGCGCCGATGACGACGTCATTGCCGATCCGGATCGGTCCCAGGATCTTTGCGCCGGCTCCGATATCGACGCGGTCGCCGATAACGGGCACCGCCGTCGGCGTCGAGGCGTCGCGGTTTCCGATCGTGACTTCATGCCGAATGCGGACGTCGTCGCCGATGACGGCTTCCGAGTGGACGATGATCGATCCGAAATGCTCGATGATGAAGCGGCGTCCGATCTTTGCGTTCGGACCGATATAGATGCCGAACACGATCTCCGACGCTTTGATCAGCACATGTTGAAGGATACGCAACGGAATATAGGCGAGCCGGATCTTCACCCGGCGGATCGATGCGCCATATCGATGGATGGCCAGCGCCCAAAATCCCTGCTGCATCATTGCGCGGCGGTATTGGCGGAAGTCTTCTGCGATGAAGGAAAACATGTGGTCGTTGAGCCCATGATGCTGTTGCGGGGAGACGCGTTCGGCTAGCTCGTCATCCAGTGATAGATCGGCTTGGCCATCTTTCGCATGAGTTCCTTGGACTGCCGCAATGGCGCCACAACGGCGTTCTCCCATACGATTTCGCTTTCGGTTTCCCTCGATGCCGGGGCGATCGTCGCCAGATAGGGGAAGGTGGCCTCGAGCGAATTGAGGCTGACCCGCCGCCCCTTGACGCGGTTGGATACGTTGCTGCCGTGAACGACCTGAAGCCACGCCGCTTCCCCCTCAAGCTGCAGAACCGGGGCGATGCGTTCGATATCGACGTGCTTGACCGCCCAGATCGTGCATGACTTTCGCCCGAGCGGCTCCATCAGCGAGGCGAACGGATTGCTGTCGTCCTCGGTCCGGTAAAGACCGGGATGCTCGCCCTTGATGGAAAGGATCGCACCGTGCCGGAAGTTAACCACCTGCTGGCGCGGCACGGCGAGCGCGCCCCGGAGGCGCTCGATATGATCCGCTGCTAGAATATCGTCGCTGTCCAGGCGGGTCGTCAGCAGCCATCGTGCGCCGGAGACCGATCGCAACAGCTCGGGTACGATCCTGTCCATCTCGAACATCGGCGTGAATTGCGGCGTAAACGGATAGTCCGCGCGAAGCGCCTCGATCTTCCGCTTATACTCGGCGGGCGTTTCTTCATCGAAAAACACCACCCATTCGAAGTCCTGGCGCGTCTGTCCGGCGACGCTCGGCAGGCACAGCTCCTGAAACAGCGCAAACCGCTCGTCCAGCCATCCCGGCCGCAGGCGAATGGCCTGCTCCCGGCCCGGCGAGGCGACATTGAACCGTGTGAGCAGGAAATGTTTGACGGAGTTTTCCATGGTGACTTTGCAAATGTTCAAACAATGAAAGTTGACGTGCGAATGAGAGGCGGGCCGCCGCGCGGGATCAATAGACCATCCCCTCGAACCGCGGCCAGTACCAGGGGCCCGGCCCGTACTCCTGTGCCGCGTCTGCGAATGGCGTCCTGGGAGCGCCGGCTTTGATCTCGCCGTCGATCCGGGTCTCGGGGGGGAACCGGACGTTTCCGGATCGGTCCGCCATGCCGTCGACATCCACCAGGCGCTGGCGGGCGACATCGATGTATTGGCGGATCGGCTTGCCGTTCAGCGGCCGGATATGATCGATCAGCGGCCGGCCGGGAAAGGGTGTGATGTAGAAGTCTTTGAGGTCGACGGGGTAGGGGCGGAACGAACCGAAATTGTTGTCCCGGCTGAGATCGAGGTGATAGAAGGCCGAGGTCACGTTTCCCGGGCTGACCAGGATGTTTGCCGGCTTGAGTTCGGGGTGCTCGTAAATCCGATACTCGGCGAGCATCCGGCCATGCACACGGTGGATGCGCAGCCAGCGGGGCAGCGGAGCGGTTTCGTTGAGCTGCCGGTCTTTGGAGACATATTGCACGGGCAGAAAGAAGCCGGCGTAATATGTGGTCCATTCGACATTGTAATGCCCGCAATACAGTGGAATGCCGCCGATCGGGCTTTTGGCGCCATCCGTGGTCCAGGGCTGCCATTGCATCCCGGCGTCGCCATGATAGCCTTCCACGGTGCCCTGCACATCGACGGTCAGAAGGTCGACATAATAGTCATAAGGGTCGCGCACGAGATCGCGGACGTTCCATGCCAGTCTGGATTGATGCGGGTCGTTCCGGGTGGCCCAGGCCCAGTCGGCGGGATAGCCAAGGCGCGGGTTCATCCGGCGGTAAATGCCGGCGCGGAGAACCGAATTGGCGCTGTGGACGACGGAACGGGTGGTTTTCGTGCCGCCGATCTCCCAGACGGTGCCGGTCGTGCGGATGGTGTCGGTATCCACGCGCTGACTGTCCTGCGCCGGGCCGTGCGCCAGGTTTTCGTTACCCCGCGCCCCCAGTACGTTGCGGACCGATCGGAGCTTGGTCCGTGCGCCGACGATGATGACATTGCGCGACGGGGTCGGGTAGCTCTGTGTCCAGGTCAACCGCGACGAAAATTCCTCCGTCCTTGGGTCGATCGCCGGAAAGACCGCATCCGGCGCGAGCTTTTCGAGATCCAGGATCAGCGGGTCGACCGGGACCAGCGCGGCCAGCGGCTTATGCGTCGCCGGCAGCGCCCAGTCCTCCGGCGATCCGAGCATGGCGCCGGCGCGTGCCATCGGAACGTCGGGGAGCAGGACCAGCTTTTTGACATAAGCGTTCAGACCGTGCCCCGGATTGCCGTCAAGGCCGGTTTGCCGCCCCAGCCGCAGATGGGCCAGCGAGCGGAACGCCCCGGCATCGACGCTCATGCGAGCGGCCACCTTGCCGTTGATGGAGAGGAAGCTGGCATCCTTGACGCCGGGCATCAGCGAAAGCGCCAGCCGCGAGCCGCGCCGTTCGGCCACGCGTCCGGCCGGGACGGTCCACCGCCGATCGGCGCCGTCCATGGAAACCACCGAGGCGCCGCCATCCTCGGCGATGCGAACGATCAATCGGCTCCGGTCGGTCGTGTCCGTAAGAGACAGGTGATAAGCCGCGCCGCGCGGAGGCATATCGATGTCGACGACGACCGCGAGCGATTTGCGATCCCGTAGATCCAGATCGAGGTCGTAGAGATCGGCGTCGCGCTCTTCCGAGGCCATCCACGCGGTGGGCGTCGGCCCGTTGGTGAGTTGGAACCGGCGCACCGCCGGTGTCGCGCCGTCGGGCGTCGACGGCTCTACCGTGAGGTGCGTGGGTTCGAAGACCGTGAATTTTGCCGGTTCCAGCTCGGTCGCAGCGGAGGCGGGCGCGCCGGATATGCCGACCGACCCGCGTCCCCACATCTGTAATGTATAGGTGCCGGCGGTGAGTTCGAGCCTTTGCCGGCGCGGCCGATCCGGCTCGCTCAGATATTGCCGCCGCGCGTCCTGCAGCAGCAATCCCCGGTCGGTTATGGCCGGCGCGCGGGGTGCAAACTCGATCAGGCCGCGCCCGGCGTCGAGCGCCGTCGCCGCCGTTGCGCGCTCGAAGGTGCCGCCGAGGGCCGAGCGGAAATCCTCCTCGCGCACGTAAAGGCGTCCGTCGACGGCATATTCGCCGCGGCGAAAATCGGCCACCGCGAACGCGCCCCGTTTCAGCCAGGCGGCGATGTCCCGCGCGCGGATGTTGAGCCCGAGCATGAAACAGGATGATGCCCGCCGGATCGCCAGGCGGCGATAGGGCTCGGTCGCCGGGAGACGCCGTCCGTCGGCGACGGTAATGACACCATCGCCCGGATCGATGCTCAGCCCGTGCGAGTCGCCCTCGACCGCAAAACCCGTCGCACCGCCGCGATCGCCCGAGGGAACGCGGAACACGAACTCACCTTGCAGAGGCTGGCTGGAGAGCGTGACGACGGCGTCGTCCTTTTGGCCGGGATCGCAGGCCGTCGGCCGCTCCGGCCGGTGCTGCAAGCGCCGCCAGAATGGCCGGTACGATCCAGCGACGCTGGAGCCTTCGACTGAGCAGATCCCTGTACACGTACCCTCGAGACTGATTTGACAGGCGAACAAATCCGCGCTTCGATCAGTCATACACATAGGTTGTGTTGGCAATCTTGCGCATCCGGTGGTTGTTGTCTAAACCATGCTGAGCGAAGGTCAAGGCGAAGGCGGACGTTTTGAACTAAATTCACATCATTCGACAATCCATGTGCGACCACACGGGGCGCATATGGCTGACGCGATTGGTTATTGCGTATCGCGCCGCCGTCGTCCCCAGATGCGCATGGCGGCGACTATGCGGAAGCAGAGATCGAGTTCATGAAGATTGTTCTATTTACGACTTCCGTCATCGGACGGGAGATTCCCAATTCTCTGAAAGCACTTCTTAAGAGCATCGAGCGGCAGAAATCTGCTCTCCCTGACATGGATGTCGTGCATTTTGTTCTTCTGCAGAATGCTGCATCGTTGGAGGAAAGCGATTTCGCCTTTCCGCCGTTCGTCAGGCTGCTGACCACCGATCAGAAGCTGTCCCTGTCCGCGGCGCGCAACCGCATGCTCGCGGAGGCGGCGGAGCATTTGACGCAAGACAATCTGGTCGCCTTTCCGGACGATGATTGCTGGTACCCGATGGGCTCGCTGGCGGCGATCGCGCAGAGATTCCGGCATAAGTCGGTGCTGGACTTCTTTTTCTGCCGCTACTCTTCATCGGCGAAGGAGTGGAACGGCGCCTGGTCGATTGCGACGGCAAAGGCGCGGGACGTGGTCCGCAACGCCTCCTCGAACACGGTTTTCTTCCGCGGCTCGCTTGTGCGCGAGATCGGCGGCTTTTGTGAATCGCTGGGCGTCGGCACGCCGAATAATGGCGGCGAAGATATCGAATATGCGTTGCGGGCCTACGGCCGGGCGCGGGTCTCGCAGTTCCTCGATCTCGACATCGTCGGCCACCGCGACAAGAACAGCTCGCTCCGGCCGAAATATTTCAAAGGCAATCTGATCGCCATCCGGACGCATCGTGTCTTGAGCGCCCCGGTTTTCTACGAATATTTGCGCAAAGTTCTGATCGGGATCCTGATCACGGCCAAGGGCGAAATGCGGCCGGCGGATCTTTATGCCTGCCTCTCGGCAAGGCTGACGGCGGAGCCGCCGCGGCTGCAATGATCTGCCGGCGGCCGGTCGGGCGGCGGTCGGCCCCGCGGTTCCCGGTCCGCGGCGCCGTTCTCCCCCCGCAATGGTGACTTTCAATTCCCGCCGAATTTCCTATGATAGCCGGGCAGCATCACGTCCATGTGTCCAGGCTCGCCGAGACCTGGCTGGCGCGAACCGCTTTGCGGACTCCGCGTTCCGGCGTTTTGTCGCTTAAGACCGAGGTTGCAGCTGACGGGCGAACCGCCGGGTAACCGGGGGTCGGGGGTTCGAGGCCCTCCAACTTCTCCAAACGCTCGATGGTTGAGCACAGGGCTGTTAATCCTGCGGCGAAAGCCCACTGGGTTCGATTCCCAGAACTCGACTGAAGCATACCGGAAGCCGGCGGCTTCCCCGCCTCGCCCAAGGCTTCGGCCGAAGGCGCGGCAAGCGCATAAGGCGCTCTGCGCCGGAGCGGATACCGCCCGCTCGCAATGCCTGAGCCCAGGCTCCGGCACCGGTCACGCCTTCGGGCTGGCCCGTGGCCGCAACCTGACGCGGATGGCGGCGCGGCGCGGCTCAAGCTCCGGCCCGCGGCCTAGGCGTGGGCGGCCGCCGGTGACCATTCGAGGTCTGTTCCACGCCCTCGCCGCTGTGGCGGCTCTGCCGGAAATTCGCAACATCCCTCGAATTCCGGCGGCGCGCATTTCAAGCTGTCTTGACACACCCCGTCGCGACGACCATGAGTACGCGCATGATGATCCTGCGCCGCACCGCGACGACGTCGAAAAAACGGCCCCACCCGGGGACCGTCGATCTGCGCGCGCCGTAAACCACCACGCCACAGGATCATTCAGGCCCCGCCGCTTCGGACGGGGTCTTTTGTGTTCGTCCCCGCCACCGGCATCAACAGGAGACGGACGGACATGCAGACCCACCAAACACATCCGCAAGGCCTTTGGCTGCCGCTCGTAACGCCGTTTCGCGACGGCGCGCTCGACGAGACATCGCTTCGGCGGTTGCTCCGGCATTACGCCGCCGAGCTGGTCGACGGCTTCATTCTCGGCGCGACCACGGGGGAAGGACTGACCCTCGATGACGGCGAGGCCGAGCGTCTGGCGGACGTCGCCGCCGCAGAGCTTGCCGATATCGGGCGGCCGACGCCTCTCTATTTCGGCCTCTCCGGAAGCGATACGCGCAACGGCGTCAAGGATCTTGCGCGGACGGCCCGCTGGCCGATCGATGGCTATCTGATCGTGTGCCCGTATTACACGAGGCCGTCGCAGCAGGGGCTCTACGAGCATTTTCTGGCGCTCGCCGATAGCAGCGCCAAGCCCGTGCTCATCTACAACATTCCCTATCGAACGGGCGTCAATCTCGGCAATGAGACGATGCTGCGGCTGGCCGAGCATGCGAGTATCGTTGGGGTGAAGGAGTGTTCGGCCGATCCGGCGCAGTCCTTCGAGCTGCTGCGCCACCGCCCCTCGGGTTTTGCGGTGCTGACCGGCGAGGACGCATCGTTCTACGGCGCGCTGACCGACGGCGCCGATGGCGGCATTCTCGCCTCGGCCCATATCCGAACCCCTGCCTTTGCCGCGATCCGCAATCGGCTGTTCGCTGGTGATCAGGCGGGTGCGCTGGCGGCCTGGCGCGGACTATGCGACCTGCCGCGGCTGTTGTTCGCCGAACCGAGCCCCGCGCCGGTCAAATACTGGCTCTGGCGCGCCGGGCTGATCGACAGCGGCGAGCTGCGCCTGCCGATGACGCCGGTCAGTGAGGCGCTCGCCGCGCGGATCGATCGCGAGATCGCGACGAGAGAAGCGGCGGACCCGTCATAATCGGTGAGGCGATCTTCGCCCGCTCAAGGCCGGCCGCCGATGACTGCCGCCACCAATCTTGGTGAACATTCATCGTCAGCCTGCTAAATGTCGGAATTTACCGGCAATGGCGGTTAAGCGTCACTCCGGGCGATTACGGTGTGAACGTTTTTCCGGTTTCGCGAGACTAATCGAAGAGCCTGCGATTGTCCCGCAATCCGGGAACCTCGCTTCGTCGATTGCGCTAATGAGGGAGGGCGCGATGCCCCGCGGTGGTTTTTTTCGTTTTGAGGTCGTCGTCAAGGACGATGAGCGCGCTTTCATCACCAACAACGGCCGCTTCGTCAAGCTGGTCGGGCCGGGCAAATATTCCGCCTTCGATTTCGAGCGCGAGATGGCCGCCGAGGTGGTCAAAGTGGTGCGTGCGGAAATTCCGGCGGAGCGCGCGCTCATGCTGCAGAAGACGCATCCCAAGCTGGTGGAGCAGCATTTCCAGATCGCCCGGACCGGACCGACGCAGGTCGGGCTGATTTTCTTCGACGGCGTGCTCTCCAAGCTCATGCATCCCAATGCGACGCGGGTCTATTGGAAGACCATAACCCAGGTCGATGTCGAGCTGGTCGAAACCGCCGATGTGTTGCGCGTCTCGAAAGACCATCTCGACCGGATCTATTTCGAGACCACCGCCATCGCTTCGACGATCGTCGAGGCCCACGAGGCGGCGCTGCTGATCGTCGACGGCGAGCTGCGCGAGACGCTCGCGCCGGGCCGTCATGCGTTCTGGGCCATCGGCCGGACCGATCCGCCTGCCGAAGATCGATCTGCGCCCGCAGCCGCTGGAGGTCACGGCGCAGGAGATCCTGACCAAGGACCGCGTGGGGATCCGCGTAACGCTGACCGCGTTCTACAAGGTCGTCGATCCCGTTGTCGCGGCGACGAGCACCAGCGATCTGGCCGAACACGATCTACCGGCTGGTGCAGTTCGCCATCCGCGAGGCCGTGGCGACGCGGACGCTCGACGACATCCTCGCCGCGCGCGACGCCATCGACCGTGAGGTCCGCGACTATGTCGAGCACCGCGTCAAGGCGCTCGGGGCGGAGATCGGCGAAATCGGCGTCAAGGATGTCATCCTGCCGGGCGACATCCGCGACCTGCTCAACAAGGTCGTGGAGGCGGAGCGGATCGCCAAGGCGAACCTGATCCGCCGCCAGGAGGAGACGGCGGCGACGCGCTCGCTGCTCAACACCGCCAAGCTGATGGAGAACAATCCGCTGCTGCTTGCGGCTGAAGGAGCTGGAGGCGCTGGAGAAGCTGGTCGAGAAGGTCGGCCGGATCGATCTGCATACGGGCGCTCAGGGCGGCGGCTTCGAGGCGCTGCTGACCAAGCTCTACACCATCGACGCAGAGCTGGTCGGCCCGAAGGACGGCGACTGAGAGCGGCCCCGATATTCGCGGGCATGCGCTCTCCGCTTCACACGATTGCAGCCTCATCTGACCGGGTGAGGCTGCACCCCGTTTTCAGGCTTAAGTTTCATCACCCTCAATTTGAAGTGTGGAGTTGGTGAGATGAAACGGATTTTCGGTTCTGCGATTTTAGCGCTGTCGCTCATGGCCCCGATCCAGGCCATGGCGGGACCATCCTTCCAATGGGGCTCGGATACTCGGGCCATGTCACTTGTGCGACTGCATCAACCGGGCGAAGTTCGCCATGGGCGAAGTCGGGTTGCACGTTTGCGGCACCGACGGGTCCGACGTTGCCGGCTGCGGGCCGAAGGTGACCGTTCTGGTCACCTGTTTTCCGCATGGCCCAAGAGCGTTCATTTCGGTCGTCGGCGGCAGCCCGGATCCGAACCTTGCCGGTGAGTTCCGCAACCGGGTCCGCTCGATCGTGATGGGACCGGCGAACTAGATCGTCTTGTTCGCGCATAAGTTTTCAGGAAAACCGGTTTCCACTTTTCCTGACCGAGCTCTAGCCGCGCGGGGAGCGGTGGCGTCAATGCGCCGCCGCTCGGTCCAAACCGCTTTCCGCAATCGCTCTCTTCCGAGCCGCCGTCGATAGCTTTCCATGTCCCCCGCCTTGCAACTCGGCCTTGCCGCTGTTGAAATGCCCTGCGGCGCAGCTCCCCGCGCGAAAAGGGGGCGTGAGCAGAAGAGGGCGGGGGATGACCACACAGATCGCGCTGATCAGGGCAATCAATGTCGGCGGGCGGACGGTGGTGCCGATGGCCGGTCTGCGCGCGCTCGCCGGCGAACTCGAATTGGGGGAGGCCAAGACCGTCCTGCAAAGCGGCAATCTGATTCTGGCGAGCCCCGGCACGGCCGGCGCGAAACTCGAGGCGCTGCTGGAGACGGCGATTGCCGAGCGCTTCGGCTACAAGACCGAGGTTCTGGTTCGCAGTCTGGCGCAGTGGGAGAAGATCATTGCCGCAAACCCGTTTGCCGACGAGGCGCGCGACGACCCCAGCCATCTGCTGGTCATGCCGCTCAAGGACGCGCCGGCGGCAAGCGCCGTGAAAGCGTTGCAGGCAGCGATCAAGGGGCGCGAAATCGGTGCGTGCAAAAGGCGGGGCTCTTTACCTGACCTATCCCGACGGCATCGGCCGGTCCAAGCTCACCATCGCGGTGATCGAAAAGACACTGGGAACCCGTGGCACGGCCCGGAACTGGAAAACCGTGATGAGGATTGCGGAAACCGCAAAGGCTCCGGCGAGTTGACCCTTCAGGCCACAATGGAGATCAGCCGATGGGTATCGATCGTCTCATCTACAATATCATGACGGAGGACTTGTCAGCGACACGCTCATTCTATGTGCGGCTGCTCGACATGCAGCCGATCTACGAAAGCCACTGGTACATCGTCCTCAAGCCGACGGTGGAATCGCCGCTGGAACTTGGAATCGATCGATGTGAACAGCGAGGTGGTGCCGAAAGCCTTCCGGGATCGAGCCGCGCGGCACCTATCTGACCTTCGTCGTCGACGATGTCGGGCGGATTTTCCAGCGCGCCAGGCAGCTCGGTCTCGACGTGTTGGAAGAGCCCACCGATCTGTTCTACGGCCAGCGGCGGATGCTGGTTACCGATCCGAACGGCCTGCTGGTCGACATCTCGTCGCCATCGCAGCGCGACGGTCAGGGCTAGGTTGGAAGCGGGCGGCGGTCCGGCGCAAACACGAATGGGCCCCGGCTGGCATGCCGGGGCGACATAGGATGGCCGTCAACTGCTTTCGGCTTTTTTGAGGAGTTGCATCGCTACAGCAGTTCCCGTCCCGGCCGCGACCTTGCAAAGCATTGCCGCATCATTTCGCAGCGGCGTTTGCCGAGCGCATGGACGCCGTCGCCTTTGGAGTGGCTGATGAAGCCGCAGATCGCGTCCATGGCTTTCGCATCCAGCCAGCCTTCCGCCCGTCCGCGCCGGATGGCGTAGCAATCCGCCTCGCCCTCGTCGTAGCCGACATATTGGTGGCCGCATTCATGGGCGTAGGCGTAGCGCTTCAGCGTCAGCGGCAATCGCTCGAAACGCTTCGGGTTGAGCATGACGAAGCCGAAAAAGGCGGCGCCGTAATCGTCGAGACCGGCGTTGAACAGGGTCGGGAAGCGGCCGCAGCGGAAGCTTTGCCCCTCATAGGACAGCTCGCCGGCGGGAACGACTTTCGCCTCGCCGCCGAGATGGGCGACATATTCTTCGACCGTGGGATGGGCGTAGGCGAATTGCAGCCCGCGAGCGGCGCCGGCCGCAGCGGCGAGCAGTGCTGCAAACGCGAAAAGCGCCAGCGCGGTGCGGCGCGACGACATCGGTTGCGGCCCGCTTCGCTCCGCCCCGCTCATGACTCGCTCGTCTCGATGGCTTCCATATCGTCGTCGGAGAAGCCGAAATGGTGGCCGATCTCATGGATCAGCACATGGCGGATCACCTCGGCGACAGGCAGGTTTTCCGCCTGCGCATAGGCGAGGATGGGAATGCGGTAGAGGAAGATCATGTCGGGGCCGTAGGGTATGGACGAGACGCTTTTGAACGGCAGGCCGACGCCGTGATAAAGGCCGAGAAGTCCATAGCGGCTGCGGATGTGCATCGCGCTGAGCGTGTCCTGCCTGGCGAAGTCCTCGATCTGGATGGCGAGATTGCCGACCACCTCGCGGAATTCATTCGGCAAGCCGTCCCAGACCGTCTGCGCTACGGCTTCGAAGTCCTCAAGCGACTGCGGTTGCGAGGTCAAAACCCCGGCTCGATCCATATCCGTCATCAGCCGAACATAGGAAATCGCAATTCGTTCGCCAATAGCGGTTGCGGGCGCGCCCGGCCGGGTTGCGTTCAGCTCACCGGCTTGCACGGCGTCCAGATTTCGGCTGGTTTGGCGTCTCCGCCGGGTAGCCGGACGATGACGACGCGAATCTGGTCGTCGTTGAGCTGATCGGCCTGAAAATGGTTGCCTTCATCCGGCTCGCCGGTGGGGATGATATAGTCGACATGGTGGCGATTATAGTTGGCATCCACAGGCGTGCCGCGTGCAGTGGTGACGCGGGGCCCGTCGACCGAGATGCTCTTGCCCTCTGCAGAGCACCAGTTTCCATCGATCCGGTCGGCCAATGCCGCCTGGGTGGATAGGAGCAATATCGGCGCAGCTAAAATTGCATGCATGACGCGCATGGGCATCCGATCCTTTTGCCTGAACCCGATTGGCGACCTTCATCGCTCGCGCAATTTACCAGCACGTGGCGCCGGTCCGCAACGCTTTGGATCATGCGGCCGGATCAGGATGGATGCTTAGCCCGGAAAATTCACGGTGGTTTGGCGGGTGTAGCTCAAGCCTTTGAGATGGCTTAGGATTTGGTTGCTAAAGCCGATCCGCGCCATTTTCGCAGGGAGCCCACCCGCCATGATCGATCCTATGCTGCCGTTGCCTGGTCTGTCACCGGTTTTTGGCAAACCGGTCGTGGCGCGTTTTGACGGTGGGGCTTTGTCGTCGGACGCAGGCGTTTTGGTTTTGCGAGAGGTCGAGCAACGCCTTGACGTGGCCGAACGTCTGGCGGGCTGCATCGCGGATCCACGGGCACAAAATCAGGTCGTCCACGGCCTCGCCGATATGATCCGGTTCCGCATGCTGATGATCTCCGCCGGCTATGAGGACGGCAACGATGCATCGCGCTTACGATCCGATCCGGCGTTCAAGCTGGCGCAGGGCGCGCTGCCATCCGGCGCAGATCTTGCCTCGCAGCCCACACTCTCGCGCCTGGAGAACCTGCCTGATCGCCGTTCGCTGCTGCGCATGGGGCAGGCGCTGGTTGATCTCTACTGCGCCTCCTTCCGGCGGGTGCCCAACAGCATCGTGCTGGATATCGACGATACGTTCGATGCCGCATATGGCGGCCAGCAATTACGCTTGTTCAATGCTCATCACGACGAATATGGCTTCCAGCCAATGGTCGTGTTTGACGGTGATGGGCGGTTCGTGACCGCCATGCTGCGTCCGGCCAAGCGCCCCAAAGGCACCGAGATCGGCGCGTTCCTGCGCCGTCTGCTCCGTGCGATCCGCGCCAACTGGCCAAGCACCCGGATCCTGATCCGGGCCGACAGCCATTATTGCTGTCCCGAGGTGATCGACGTCTGCCGGGCGAGGGGGCTTGACTTCATCCTCGGCGTCGCGCCGACCACGACCTTGCGCCGCCATATCGAAGAGTTGGAAGCCAGCACCAAAGCCCGTTTCGAGGCCGGAGCGAAGACGGCCAAGCTGCGCCGCTTCAAGGACTTCTTCGATGGCGCAAAGAGCTGGAGCCGGGTCGAACGCATCATCGCGCGGGTCGAAGCCGGCGAGCAAGGCACCGATACCCGCTTCATCGTCACCAATCTCGCCGGCGGCCGGGCCAAGGCGCTCTACGAAGACCTCTACTGCCGACGCGGCATAGCCGAGAACCATATCAAATCCTGGAAGACCCATCTCGCCGCCGATCGCACGTCATGCACAAAAGCGACCGCCAACCAGTTCCGCCTGTTCCTGCATGCGGGCGCTTATTGGCTGATGTGGCGGCTGCGCGCCATGATGCCGAAACGCTCGATCTGGCGCGTTGCGCAGTTCGATACTCTGCGCCTACGTCTGATCAAGGTCGCCGCCCGGGTGGTCGAGATGAAAACCCAGATCCGGCTGCACCTGCCGACCGCCTGTCCCTACCAACCCATTTTGAGGGCCGTCCTTGGCCGGCTGCCGCGGCTCGTCACCTGAACGCCGGGGCGCCGATGCCCCCGAACGAGCCCACCCCTTTAACCGCAAAAAACGCCTTGCCGGCCGCCAATCTCAAGCGGGATGCATCCGCGCGCCGGTAATCTGCCAAGATGCACATGAGCGCTGATACGTTCAGCGAATTCTCACCGCCGTGAATAGATCGGGTTAGCTCGTCGGCGCCGGTCGTCTCAGACCCGGCGCTCGACCATCTTCTTCTTCAGCTCCGCGATCGCCTTGGCCGGGTTGAGACCCTTCGGACAGACGCGGGTACAGTTCAGAATCGTATGGCAGCGATAGGTGCGGAACGGGTCTTCCAGATCGTCGAGCCGCTCGCCGGTCGCTTCGTCGCGGCTGTCGGCGACCCAGCGGTAAGCCTGCAGCAGCGCCGCCGGGCCGAGATAGCGCTCGCTGTTCCACCAATAGGACGGGCACGCCGTCGAGCAGCAGGCGCACAGGATGCACTCATAAAGCCCGTCGAGCTTCTCGCGGTCGTCGCGCGACTGCTTCCATTCCTTCTCCGGCGTGGTGCTCTCGGTCTGGAGCCACGGCTCGATGAAGCGGTGCTGGGCGTAGAATTGCGACAGGTCGGGCACAAGATCCTTGATAACCGGCATATGCGGCAGCGGGTAGATGTTGATGGTGCCGCCGATCTCGTCGAGGGCCTTGGTGCAGGCGAGCGTGTTGGTGCCGTCGATATTCATGGCGCAGGAGCCGCAGATGCCCTCGCGGCAGGACCGGCGGAAAGTCAGCGTCGGGTCGATCTCGTTCTTGATCTTGATGACCGCGTCGAGGACCATCGGCCCGGTTTCTTTGAGGTTGATCCAATAGCTGTCGATATGCGGGTTCTGGCCGTCATCGGGCGACCAGCGATAGATGCGGAACTCTTTCCAATCGCCCTTGCCGTCGCGCTTCGGCTCGTTCCAGGCCTTACCCTTGGTGATCTGAGAGTTTTTCGGAAGTGAGAGTTCTACCATGATCCGTTCCGCTTCTGCCGCGCGTTCAGGCCATGACCGCTCCGGAGCGAAGCGACCATGGTCGTTCCTCATTTTGCCCGTCCGCGCGATGCGGTGGAGCGGCTCGAATGTCCGTCCTATCGCGCGCTCAACTCCGCCGCCTCGCCCGACCAGTTCACCCGCAGCGTCGCGAACATGGTCACCGTCAGCATGACGAAACCGGCGATGGCACCTGCGAGCAGCGCATAATCCTCAAGGCGCAGGATGAGATATAACAGGCCATAGAGAATAAGGAAGACGAATAACATGATGAAGCCCCGTGCGGCGCTTTGCAGCGATCGTCCCACGTAAAGCGACAGCATGCCGCCGGTCGCCGCGGATGCAATCAGGTAGGCGATGGTAAAGCCGATATGTTCAGAAAGGCTTAGGAGCAGGATGTAAAACAGGATCATCGTCAGGCCGACGAACACATATTGCACGGCATGGACGCGCCGGCCCGAGGTCAGCTCCAGGACAAGTACGCCGAAGAACGCGACCGCCAGGAACATCAGGCCGTATTTCGCCGCCCGGTTGACGAGGTCGTAATAATCGATCGGCACGTAGAAACTGACGCCGGACAGCACGGAATAGAGCTGGTTGTGGATATAGGTGGTCTGGGTCGCAGGCGTCCGCCATGCCTGCGGGATGCTGCGGGCCAGATGCGGGATGCGCCAGCTCGCGGTGAAGCCGTTTGCGCTGATCTCGCGGGTGTCGGGCAGGAACGCGCCGGTGAAGCTGGGATGCGGCCAGTCCGAGGCGAGCGTCAGCCGCGTTTCCCGGCCGATCGGGGCGACCGTCAGGGTCGATGACCCGTTGAAGACCAGCTCGGTGTGGAATGTGAAGCCGCCCGGCGCCTGATCGATGCTTGCGTCGACCGGAAACAGCCGGGCATGCAGGCCGGGCGCCGCGTTGCCGGGGATGCCGATGCTCGGCTCGAAGGTAAGGCTCCGGCCGCCATCCAGGCGAATCGGCGCGGCTTCCTTAAGGCCCGAAACGTCGGACATCGCCACCGACAGGAAGGCGTCGCGCCAGCGCACTGCCGCCGCGTCGGCATCGACCAGCCGGATGTCGGGCGCGGGAAACCGGCCGGACAGCTTCATCCTGGCGGTGTAGAGCGTGACGTCGTAAATCGAGCGGCGGCGCACTTCGGATTTCGCCTCGCCCTCGGCCTTGAAGTCGTCCGGCAGAAACACGGCGAAGCGCTCCTCGGTGCCCTCGATGGTCTTGTCGTTCTGCACCCGCGTGACCTTGACCGAATAGGGCACGATCAGCAGCGGGCCGACGATCTGCTGGTCCGCGCCGAAAAGCTGAGCCAGCTCCGATTTCACCGACGATGACCGCAACTCCCGTTCCGAGACCAGGAACCAGACCAGGGCCAGCGGGATGCTGAGCAGCAGGATCAGGCCGGCGACGAGGAAGAATTTGAAGCCGGGCGAACGGGTGAAACGGCTGATGCTGTCGATGAAGGACGTGGCCATGAGAGGCTCCCGAAAAGGCGCAGTGCGTGCGCAATATCGTTCGGGATCAAGAAGGCCAGCCGCGCGCTTAACCTTAGCTGAAATAGCGGCTCGGAACGGTGCCCAGCTCGCGGCGGAACATGGCGGTGAACGCGCTGGGGCTTTCATAACCGAGATCGAGCGCGACGTTGAGCACCGGCTCGCCGCGGGCCAGGCTCTCCAGCGCCGCGAGTAGCCGCGCCCGCTGCCGCCACCGCCCGAAGCTGAGGCCGGTTTCCTGCGTCATGATGCGGTTCAGCGTCCGGCCCGAAATGCCGGCGTTACGGGCGAAGCCTTCCATCGGAAGATCGGCCGCCGGGTCCGCCATGATCCGCTCACACACACGCCGGGCACGGGGATCGACGGGCAGGGCCAGCGAAAGCGGCAGCGCGGGTTTGGGGCGGATCTCGCTGACGATCAGCCGCATGATCAAGCCGTCGGGCGACGCCCAGTCATAGTCGTTGGGAATGGCGGTCCCCCGGACCAGCAATTCGCGCAGGAGCGGCGAAACCTCGGCCATCGAGCAGGCGTCGGGCAGCCCGGCCTCGCGCGCCAGCGCCGCCTCGATATAGGCGGTGCGGATCTTCAGCGCCCCGACCGCGCGCAGCGAATGCAGCTTGCCCGGCGGGATCCACACGGCGCGGCTCGGCGGCACGATCCAGGTGCCGTCGACCGTGCTCACCTTCATGACGCCGCTCACCGCGAACAGCAGTTGCGCGCGCGGATGGCTGTGCGGGTCGGTGCGGAAGCCGTCCGGATAGTCGACCGCCATCGCCGCGATCGGCTGCGGAGTTTGCTGGTAATCGCGGTGGCGGGCGCTCTTTTCGAGCGCGTGAGATGCTGCCATGTCCATATCTCGATAGTGAATGTCCAAATAGCGTTCGCAAGACATAATGGCTTGGATTATTCTGTTTGGAAAGCCCAGGGAGACTCGCGTCATGACGTCATCGGATACCGGCCGCCTGATCGGATTCCTCAATCTGGGGCACGCGCTCGATCATTTCGTCATGCTGATCTATCCGGCGGCGGTGCTGGCGCTGTCCGCATCCTTCCATGAGCCCTTCGGCGAGCTGCTGCCCTATTCGACCGCCGGCTTCGTCGCATTCGGCGTTTTCTCGCTGCCGTTCGGCTGGATCGGCAAGCGGGTCAGCGGCCACACGCTGATCACGCTGTTCTTCCTCGGCATCGGCGCCGGGTGCATCCTTGCCGGGTTCGCGAAGACGCCGCTGCAGATCGGACTGGCGCTGACGCTGGTGGGCGTTTTCGCCGCCATCTATCACCCGATCGGCAATTCCATGCTGTCGGTCATCGATGCGGCGCGGCTCGGCCGGATCATGGGCCAGAACGGGCTGTTCGGAAATCTCGGCGTTGCCTCTGCCGCGCTGGTCACCGGCGTGCTCACCGATCTGATCTCGTGGCGGGCGGCGTTCTTCGTGCCGGGCGCGATCAGCATGGCCGCGGGGCTGGCGTTCTGGGTGCTGGTGCCCGATCCCGGCCCGTTGCGCTCGCCGCCGAAGAAGCAGGGGCACCAGCCGATTCCGCGAGGCGAAATGATCCGGGTGTTCGCGGTCCTGGCGGTGTCCACCGCGATCGGCGGCTTCATCTTCAGCGCCGCCACCGCGGTTATGCCGAAGCTGTTCGAGCAGCGGCTCACGGAGATAACGACGACGCTCTCCGGCATCGGGCTGTTCGTATTCCTGGTCTATGCGTTGGCGGCGGCCGCGCAGATGATCATCGGCTCGTTGCTCGACAAGCATTCGCTCGGCCGGATCTTTTTCGTCGTCGCTGCGCTACAGGTGCCGACGCTGCTGCTCACCGGCCTCGTCGGCGGCGTGGCGACTTTGTTCGTCGCCTTGCCGATGATGTTCGTGGTGTTCGGCCTGATCCCGATCAACGAGGTCATGATCGCCCGCTACACGGCGCCGGAATTCCGCACCCGCGTCTACGCCATCCGCTACACGCTGACCTTCGGCGCGGTCGCGGCGGCGATCCCGGCGGCATCCTGGTTCCACAACAGCTATGGTGGGTTCACCCAGCTTTTCGTCATGCTCGGCCTGTTCGCCATCGGCCTCTGCGCAGCGGCGCTCGCCTTTCTCCGGATCGGGCAGCGGCCCTTGCGCAGCGCGGAGCCCGTCTCCGCATAGGGCATCGACCGAACAAGGCCGCTCTGCGCCGCTGACGGCGCGCGGGGGGTTGCGCGTTTTGCCGTTGTCCCCGCGAGACTTTTGCCTATCGGGCGTCCGTCTTGTGACTGCGCCGGCGCGCCGGCCGGGCGAAGTGCGATTGAAGAATGGCGCTTCGTCAGTCACACTCGTGGCGCTCAAATCAATCGGCCGATCCGGCCGGCAAAAAACGGCACAGGGAGTGGAACCATGTCTTACCGCCTCATTGCAGGTCTTATCGGCCTGACTTTTGTTTTTGCTGGCGCGGCGGGCGCAACCGAGGTCGAACGGAAAATCGCAGTCAAAGGCGATCCCGCGGCGGTGTGGGCGAAGATCGGCGGCTGGTGCGCGATCGCCGACTGGCATCCGGTCGTTGCCAAATGCGAGGAAGCCGACGAGGGCGGCCGGAAGGTCCGTACGCTCACGACCAAGGATGGCGGCGTGATCAAGGAAGCGATGCTCAAGAGCGGCGACACCAGCTACAGCTACCAGATACTGGAAAGCCCGCTGCCTGTGGAAAACTATTCCGCCACCTTCGCCGCCATGTCTGCCGATGGCGGGGTGAGCGTCGTCTGGTCGGCGAAATTCGATCCCAAGGGCGACGAGGCCGAGGCGAAGAAGGTGATCGAGAGCATCTTCGATGGCGGCCTCGAGCAGATCAAGAAAAGCGCGCAATAGAGCATACCCGGCAACGTGGATACCGGTTTGCGCCGAGAAAATGCGACAAAACAGGGAACTGGCATCCCACTCCGATTCGTTCGGAGTGGAAAGGCTCTGGCCGCACCCGCAACCGGGCTGCCCGCCTGCGTTGCGTGGGCGGCGGGGCAGGGGCTTCACTGCTCCGGACTGAAGCTCAGCATCCAGGGCCGGTCGGCGTTGTGATAGGTCCGCGACGGCTTGCCGTGATTGGCGAGCCGCCAGTTCCGGATGTCGCGGCCCCATAGCTGGCGGCCCTCCAGGCTGGCGATCAGGTCCGTCGGCACGCCGGCAATGGCGAGCCCGGCGAGCACCCTGCGGTCGAGCTGGTATTGCACCTCGTCGGCGGTGAAACCCGGCTCCGCTGACTTGTCCTCGCTGGCGGCGATGTCGGCCGGCTGTTCGGTCTCGGCCTCGCGAAGCGCGGATGATTGCCGCCGCGCCGCATCGATCTGTTTGCTGAATTGTTCGGCGCTCGGCGTCGGAGCGCTCGCCGCGGCGGCTTGAGGATGCTGGCGGTAGTGAAGGTCTGCGACGGGATTGGTCACGGCACTCTCCTTTCCGAGAACGCGGCTCATCCAATGTCCAGGATGCCTTGCCGGAGGCCGAACAACGCCATGATCGCAATGCGGCGCTCAGATCCGGTAAGGTCAATAGCATTACGCCGACGATGACATATCGTCAACAATTTATAGATAAAAAATCTACAAAATGCTTCTGTAGTTCCAGCCGCAGTCTCTGGCTCGGCGCATCATGGCGTTGGCGGTCAGATGCCGTGCCTGTCGGCGCCGCGGAGCGAAACGACCAAGCGGAGATGGAATGGGGCGCAGGCTGGGTCCCACAGCAGGTCGGAGCAATCGAACGGCGTCAGTTGATCTTGACGCGCTCATATCCGAGCTTGGCCATGCATTGCGAATGATATTCGCCCATGGCCTTCCCGCGCTGATAGCCGCTGATGGCGCTGGTTGCGATCATCTGGTCCGAGGTTGCGCCGGGAGGCGGGGTCCCGGTCTTGATGGCTTCGCGGGCTTCGGCGAAGCATTTCTTGGAATCGGCGTCCCGCTGCGTTTCGGATATACCGACGCGTGCGTATTCATGCGTTTGACAGGCGGTTATCGTCAAGACAATCAGTGAGCCGGCAATCATTTTGCTGACGTTGATCCGGTAAGGCATCAGTGTGTCCCCTCAAACACTCAGCCTAAGCCATAGTCCATCTCCCCACATGCGCAACTCAGCCCCGGTTGTATCATGTCGATTGACGCGCGATCTGTGTCCCGGCAGGATCAGTCGGCGCGGCTGTCCCGTTCGCTTAGCCGCTGACCGCGCCAGCGGCGTCAAGCGCGCCGTTGGCTCCGCGAGATCAGCACCGAAAAAACCGCGAGGCAAAGGCTGCAGATCGCGTAGATGGCTGTGGCGACTGCCAGGGCAAGATAACGCTCCGAGAGCAGCAGCGCGGGCAACTCTGTCAGTGACGGCGCCGCAACGAAACGCGTCGCCTCCATACCCGAATAGTGCATCAACGAAATCGCCAGACCGAGCGCAACCGACCCAATCAGAGTGTCGAGCACGCTGCGTTGCCGGAAGGCGAACCATAGGGCGATGCCGGACGCGGTGATGGCAATGGCGATGGAAATGGCCACGGGCGGAACTGGAGACGCGGCGGATGCCGGTCGTCATCACCAATCCGGTGAATGAACCAATGGAAAGCGCAACCGCGCTGTAATTGTAGGTGAATTCCATGAGGCGCTTCCCCAAGGCAGACGCCTCCGCCTGTCCCGCTTCGAGAGGAGGATCACGTTGAGCGGACCGCCCATGCCCATCCATACCAATCTATTATACGCTCCTAAAGTAGAACTAATATAACGGATTACGGTGCAATGGTAGTCCCGGGGCAAGACTGGGCTTTATGAATTTATTCCCTCAAGCGCGGCCATGCGGCTAATAAACGCGCGCTTTCGGCTCAATATACTTCACCTCATTGGTCAGCGTGCGCGTATGCACCGGGCGGTAGTTCAGCCGCAAGGTCTTGGTGGTGTAATCCGCCCAGGCTGGGGCGCGTGCACGCTCATTCATTTGGCATCACCGCGGGGGAGGGCTTCGGGCATGTTGACGCCGCGGCTCTTCTGTCTCGCGATGGCGCTGGCCGCCGTAGTTTGCGCATATCCACGCATTCTTGCACCGCATTCGTCTGCAAATCGCCGATC